>LVAO01000024.1 GCA_001604065.1 Clostridiales bacterium Firm_09 | reverse complement strand
TGATGATCTCTTTTTCGTTTTCTTTTTTGATAAAGAAATAGGAAGGCCTTTCTTTATCTTTAATATCGAGCGCGCCGCAAAGTTTCTGCCGCTCCAGACCTTTGATGCCGTCGCCTTCATGGGTTCGATAATCGTTCAGGCAAAAATAAATCCAGCCCGCCAACCGGTACTTTCTGTACAAAGCAAGTTTTTTTCTGTAAAAAATAATTTTTTTGTTGTCTGTCGCAGTATCCGGCAGTCCGAATCCCGCAATGACAAGCGCGCGTCCGCGGCAAAGCCTGACAACGCGCTTAAGTGCCGCGCCGGAAGAAAACATCAGAAATCTTTTTTGGGAATAATCGTTCCACATGCAGACATCGCCCGACAGCGTTGCCGACGGGCGGCGGGAAAAGATCGTACGCAAAAAAAGTCCCGGCACCATGGTGTCCGACACATAATTGACCAGCCTTATTTTGTCGCGGCTTTTGAAAAAGCGCACCATATGCTCCACATAAAGCAAGGTTTTTTTAGAAAATCCGTTCAATGCGCTCCCGACACCCCAGAAGACAATGGAAGGATGGTTCCTGTGATGAAAAATCATTTCTTCTGCCTGCTGTTTGGCAACCTCATACTGCACGTCTCCTGCAGATTTGGGAAACCGGCAGAAGGGTATCTCTTCCTGAACCAGAATACCGTGTTCATCGCACCAGTCGAGCACCGGATCATCCTGCTGAAAGAAGAAACGGGCAAAATTGCATCCCAGATCTTTCAGACGTGACAGCTTAAAAAATATTTCTTCTTTTCTTTCTGCCATTCCATTGGCAAGGCTGCTGCCGGGCATCCATTGCACGCCTATCAGACGAATGGGTTCACCATTGAGAAAAACGCTTCCACCGCGCGTATCCACACGCCGAATGCCAAAACGAAACTCCTGTTCGTTGCCTTCGACATAGATTTTCAAAAGATATAAATGAGGAGACGAAGGACTCCACAACATCGCATCATCGAGTTCAAAGCCGTTAAAAATATCGATATAACCAAAAAAATAGCCGACTCTCTCCCTCTCCGGCAATCGCAAAAGCTCGGCTTTTATAAGAATATTATCTTTCTTATCCAGTTCGATTTCCGCTGCGATTCTTGCTTTGCACCGGCCATTGCCCAGATATTCTGCAATTTCGGGAATTACGGCGCACCTTTTTACAAAATTGGATTCATAATTGATCAGTACGACATCCCTGAGAATGCCGCCGTCGTTGGGCCAATCAAAAAAACTCCTGTACGGAAGCGTTTCTTCGGAATATTCGTTGGAACATATCACTTCCAGGGTATTGCTCCCTAGCCCGACGAAAGAGGTAACATCGACGACAAAAGGTGTATAGCCGCTGTTGTGCTTTGCCACAAGAGTTTTGTTCAAATAGATTTCTGCAAAGCGGTTGACAGCGCCGAAACGGATTTCGGTTTTATAATAAACCTTTTCCATCTCGAAAACCGTTGTATAAGAAGCCTTGCCGATATAATTGCGCTGCACCGAGGTGTTCCAGGTGTGCGGTACAACAACAGATTGGGTTATCTGCGCTTCAGACTGTTGATTGTCATACTCAAAATCGCCTTCCGTGGAATAAAGCAGTCTGAAGTCGAACTGTCTGAGCGGGATCGTCCGGATCATGCTGCCTCCACGTATCACCAATATTTTCTGTCGTGTTCCCTGACTTGTTTTCTGACAAGTTTTCCCGTTTTAAGATCTTTATAGTGCTGTGCTTCAATCAGTTTTGCAATCAGGATAAAAACCAACACAAATCCGGCCGAAGAAATCACGATATAAAGCACGGTTGCGTCTTTGTATATAACAATTTCTCCCAGCGCAGGAGAACGGAAAGAAACAGCCTGATTGACATAAGAAAAATTCGAAACGGCATGATAAACACCGTTCTCATCGATAACGGATATCTTGTTCTTTACAAACTGGCTCAACCGGACATTCTTGATGACAATGCGATAAGAAGGCTCCTGCGCCTCTTCGCCGCTGATTTGGATATGATAGACTCCGACAATGCTTTTTTCGTTTGCAACCTGCTTCCGTTTTACAAGCTGGTCAAGTGCGGATGCAGTATAGGGGAATTTGCTTACCGTCAATACAGCGTCCTCTTCAAAAGCACCTGTCACGGCGACATCGCCGGAGGAAAGCGTTCTTTCATTGGATTCCGCCGCGTTTGCCGCAGTCGAAGCCGCTGCCGCCACGCAGAACGCAATCATAAGCACGGCAACTATATATCCTGTAAGCTTTCGCATCCTCTCACCCTCCGTTTGTATAAAACATGTCCGACAAAGGTTTCCGGTTGACGCAATGCCGTATTACGGCAACCGGAAACAATCAGACGATGAATTCAGATTCCTGTGCCGCCATAACTGAATGAATCTGACGACGCTTCCCGCTGTCCGTTGCAATCCCTCGGACGGCCGGCAACAAGTTAATGGCTGCCATGATCCCTGGCATCCTCTTCCAGCAGTTTTTCAAATTCGTCAAAAGCCTTGTTCAGTTCTTCTTCGCTCTCGATGGGAAGATAGTTGTCTTCTCCGTCTTCGCCCTCTTCCAGACGGAAGATGAGGACATCGCCTTCTTCAAAACCCTCTATAGGTGTCGCCGGCTCCAGCACGATATACCATTTTTCCTCCATATCAAAGGTTGCAAGAGTGAAGAACTCCTGCTCTTTGCCATCTTCTGAAACCAGCGTGACAATTTCGTCGTCTTCATAATCACAGCCGCAATCGCAATCTTCCGTTTCTTCGCAACCGCAGCCCTCTCTCAGAAATTCGTCGCCGCAGCCGCAGCCTTTCTTGTTGTCGCCGCAACCGCAGCCGCATCCGTTCTTTTTGTTGTCCATAATAATATACTCCTTGAATTTATTCAGCATTTCGGATAGATGATACCAGATTTCTCAGTGTCTGTCCAGATAGCTTTGCAAAATAATGGTTGCTGCGACCTTATCGATGACTTGCTTTCGCTTGTCACGGCGGACGCCGCCTTCAATAAGCATGCGTTCCGCCTGCACTGTCGTCAGCCTTTCGTCCTGATAGACGATTTTTATTCCGGCGTATGCAGAAAGCGCCTCTGCAAAAGCGCGTGTTTTTACGGCTCTGTCGCCCTCCGTGCCGTCCATATTGATGGGAAGCCCCACAATCAGCGTATCCACCTGGCGTTCCTTGCAAAACCGGGTGATATACATGAGGTCCTGCTCCCCGCCCTTTCTTGTATAGGTCTCATAACCCGATGCGATAATGCCCAGCATATCGCTGGTTGCGATCCCGATTCGTACGTCGCCGATGTCCAGCGCGGCTTTTCTCATGTCAGTCTCCTATTTTGTCAAAGAGTGCTTCGGGATTCTTGAATAGTCTTGTCCACGAAATCAGAAGCAGCAATGAGGACGGTACCATCGCGAAACCGAACAGAATCACATACGCCCAATACGAGCTTACCGTCGTCTGAATACCCAGAATAATGCCCAATATGAGGTACATAAAACCTATCAGAAGCACCGGAAGCATGAAACGCAACGTATTTTTGTTGTTGCGCGTCAGCTCACTGACATTGCTCCAGTCCAGTTTCGGTTTTTTGAGGTCAGAATGCAGTGCCAGGCAATTTACACCGATGCCGCCCGTCAACAGCGCCGCAGGAAAGAGAATAATAGCCACAGGATTGGTGATGCCGAAAATGAAGGGATAGCTTACCGATAGGATGATTGTCGAAATACATGTGATGATGCTGGCAAACATCAGTTTGCATCGAATAATGGTCCGCACAGGAAGCGGCAAGGTCTTGAGGATATAAAGCTGCCTTCCTTCGCGCGAAATTCCCACGGTCGAAATGACATTGGTGGAGCCGATCATCAAAAACCCGATATACAGGCTGAAACCTGTCATGAACAAGCCTTGGTCCATGTATGCTTCTTCACCCCCTATCGCCGCGCCCATCGAAAATGCTATGAGCGCCATCAAGACAGGCGGCATGATCATTCCCATCAGCGTAGAGATAAGAAGCATGGGAGTATTGAGAAGCGTGCGCACCTCTTTGATGAAGAAACTCTTATAAACCGACATCTTTACATAAGAGACTGCGGCATCCGGAGCATTTTTCTTTTTTTTGCCGATGCCGACGCCTTCGGCAAGACTTGCGATCACACGTTTATAGAAAATGGAAGACAGCAAGATTACAATACCGAAGAGAAGGAAATTGCTTGCCAAATAGATGAATGTATTCAGCAAAACATTGTTGTTGCTGAGCGCTTGAATCAGATTATAATTGAAAAACGTAATGTTTTTGACACTTGAAAAGACCTTCATGCCGCCCGCACTGATCACGGTGATATCTCCGCTCGTCTGCATCAACGCCTGGGAGCCGAAAATAAATCCGAAATAGAGTCCCATTCCGACGGCGTACAGAAATCCTATCGCTATGCTGCTGCCCAATGTGCTTTTTTTGATTCTGGAAACGACAGACATCACTGGCAACGACAAAAGAGTGATGAAAAAAAGCGGTATCATAGGCAGAAGCGGCACCGCAAGCAGCATGACCAAGAAAAAATGCCACGCAAGATCAACGCCCATGTTCATGCAGATAATGCCGTACGTCGTCAGCATCGGCACGGAAAGCAACAAAGAAAACGCCAATTCCGAAAGATACGCCATCGAGAAACGCGCCGCAAATATCACCGTCGGATGTATGGGAAGAGAAGATAAAAGATTATTGTCGTTGGAAAAATAAATATAGCCCAATACGGCAATCGCGCCAAAGAACAGCACAATCAATTGCGCCATCGCAATCAGCGTATAAAGAACTTCCTGCTCCATCCCTTGCGTGACGGCTGTTGCGGTGACCGCACCGGACATGAGCGCCGCGTACAGTCCGAACGCCGCACATCCGATCAGCATGCCTGCTTTTCCGCTCAGTATGTTTCTTTTTTTGCGATTGCCGGAGGTACGTCCGGAACGGAACGTATTGAGGATAAGGACTTTAATCAAACTTTTATACACTGCAAAATCCTTTTGCATCATATTTTCCTCTCGGATGTACGTGTCAGATTGAGGAACAACTCTTCAAGCGACAGATCGCTCCGTTTTTCCTTGAGTTCCTTCATATCGCAGATGGCTATAAGCTTGCCTTTGTCAATGATGGCAACGCGTGTGCATATTTTTTCTACGACTTCCAGGACATGGGAGCTGAAGAATACGGTTTTCCCCTGTGCGGCATACTCCGCCATGATATTTTTAAGTTCGAAAGAAGACTGCGGATCCAGTCCTGTCATCGGTTCGTCCAGGATGAATACTTCGGGCTCATGGACAAGCGCGGCAAGAAGACTGATTTTTTGCTTCATTCCGTGCGAATAAGAAGATATTTTATCATTTATCTTATCTTTCATCCCCAGACGAAGAAGATATTTGTCCATCAATTCCTTGCGCCTTGGGGTTTCGACGCCGAAAACATCGGCAATAAAATCAATATACTGCATGCCCGTCAGCCCTTCATAAATGACATGCTCGTCCGGCACAAAGCCTATTTTCTTTTTTGCCTCGACGGGATTTTCGCGGATGTCCGCACCGTTGATGGTAATGTGCCCATCATTGAATGCCAATATGCCCGTCATGCATTTGATGGTGGTTGACTTTCCGGCGCCGTTGGGGCCCAAGAAGCCGAAGATTTCGCCGTCGGCAACGGTAAAGCTTACGTCATCAACGGCTTTGACGCCGCTTCCGGCATAGGTTTTTGAAAAATTGGAAATCTGTATCATGTTGCATTCCTTCTCTTATAAGTACTGATTCTCGCAGATGCGTAAGGGAAAATCAATAGTTTTCGCAAAGAAGCTCAAAATAGGCCATGGGGTGCCTGCATACGGAGCATTCCTCCGGTGCCTCCTTTGCATACTCGATATTCCCGCAGTTCCGGCATCTCCATGCGACGACTTCGCCTTTTTTGAATACAGCGTCCGCTTTGATATTCTCCGCAAGCTTTCTGTATCTTTCTTCGTGCGATTTTTCTACCTTTGCAACGCCCAGCATCTGGTCTGCAATCTCGGGAAAGCCTTCGGCTCTCGCGACTTTGGCAAATTCGGCGTACATATTGGTCCATTCGTGATTCTCGCCCGCGGCCGCTGCCAGCAGATTGTCGTACGTCGTGCCGATACCCTCAAACAGCTTGAACCACAGCTTGGCATGCTCTTTCTCGTTGAGCGCGGTATCTGCAAAAATCTGCGCTATCTGCTCATAACCGTCCTTTTTTGCTTTGGAAGCAAAATAATCGTATTTGTTGCGCGCCTGACTCTCGCCGGCAAATGCGGTCATCAGGTTTTTCTCGGTTTGTGTGCCTTTGAGTGCTTTCATATGCTTTCTCCTTTATGATATGATTTTGATTTTTGTTTCAATCCTTTCTGAGTTTTCTGATAACCGCTCCTTTCTCTGCACCGTTATCCGAGGGAAAATAGAACCGTTCGTTTTTCAGGCTGTCGGGCAAATACTGCTGCTCCACCCATCCGCCGTACTCGTGAGGATATTTATAAGATTTATCCGGCGACTGCTTATAGCTGTTCTCCCGGAGGTAATCGGGGATGCCGGCATCCTCCGCCCTTTTGGATGCTTCGTCCGCAGCGTACAATGCCTTGACGACGGAGTTGGACTTCTCTGCCTGACAGATATAGATGATCGCTTCACACAACGGCAACCGCCCTTCGGGAAGCCCCATCCGCTCATAGGCAAGCATCGCGCTGACGGCAATCGGGAGCGCATTGGGATCCGCCAGGCCCACATCCTCCGCCGCGTGCGCAATCATTCTTCTTGCAATCAGCAAAGGATCACAGCCGGCGTTGATAAGACGCATCGCATAGTAGAGCGCGGCGTCGGCATCGCTTCCCCTGAGACTCTTGCAGAACGCTGACAGAATGTCGTAATAAGTTGTCTCGTCTACGGACAGAACCCTGTTCTGCGAGGACTGCTCTGCAATTTGGGCGGTAATAACAATCTTTCCGTTTTTGTCCGGATCGGTTGTCAGAACGGCAAGCTCCAGAGCGTTTAAGGCGGTGCGCATGTCGCCATTGGAAATATAGACAAAGTGCTCCAGAGCCTCGGGAAGAACTTCCAAATTATAATTTCCGAGCCCTTTTTCTTTATCCGAAATCGCCCTCAATAACCCGATGCGGATGTTTTCGGGGGACAGGGGTTTGAATTCGAACACCCTGCATCGGCTGAGAATCGCTCTGGTCATGCTGACAAAAGGATTCTCCGTTGTACTGCCTATAAAGACGATTTCACCCTTTTCGATCGCCGGAAGTACGCAGTCCGACTGCGCCTTGCTCCAGCGATGGCACTCATCCAGAAGAAGATACGTTTTTTTGCCATGGAGCGCCAGAAGGTTTTTTGCGTCCTCGATCACTTTTTTTGCGTCGGCAACGCCCGAAGAAACGGCGTTCAGCGAAGCATAGCCGCAATTTGTCGTCGAGGCGATCACGTTGGCAAGCGTCGTCTTGCCGGTGCCCGGCGGGCCATAAAAGATACAACTGCCCAGCCGGTCCGCCTTGATTGCCCTTGTCAGAAGCGAACCGGGCGAAAGCAGATGCTCCTGCCCGAGAAAATCTTCCAGTCTGGTGCATCTCATCCTTTCTGAAAGCGGCGCCATTGATTTTCTTGTCGCATCAAACAAATCCATATGACAAATATTACCATATATTATTTATAAAAGTCAATGTCTGGCCGGAAAAGAAGCGGACCAGACGGTTCTATTAAAGAAACGTAAATGGTGAAAAGGAGACGGCGTTTCGCGGTATTGCCGTCTCCTGTTGCGCCGCTTTTTTCTTAAGCCGGAAAATCGGAAGCTTTGTCAAAATTCAACCACAATGTTTGCCACCCGCTCGTCCCGCAGCAGGTAGTTTCTTTCATGAAGGGGAAGCCCGTCCGCTATTAGCCTGTACTCCCCTGTTTTTTTATAGAAAACAGACAGTGTTCTGTCTCCCCATGGCAAGGTGAGTCTGGACAGATTGAGAACGTCGGGCAGCCTTGGCTCAATATATAATCTTTCTCCCCTCTTTTTTATCCCGAACAGCTCTTCCAGAATGACTTTGTAAAGCCATGCCGCGCTGCCGGTATACCAGCTCCAGCCCATGCGCCCCGCCAATGCGCCGCCGTATATATCGCCGGAGAGGACATAAGGTTCACCCTTGTATCTTGCGTTCATCATGCGGTCCCGGCATTTGGATACCGGATTTATCATATTAAGGAGCCTGTATGCCTCTGCATTTTTGTTTGTCCGCAGCAGCGCCATGATATACCAGATTGCCGCATGCGTATACTGCCCGCCGTTTTCTCGAATGCCCGGAGGATAAGCAGAAATATAGCCCAGATAATTTTTCTCATCCAAAGGAGGCATCAGAAGCTTAATTATGCCGTTCTCTTCATCCACCAGTTTCTTGGCCGATTCCAACGCTTTTTCTGCTCTGTCTGCGTCTGCAATTCCGCTGTTGACCGCCATTGCCTGACTGACAAGATCGATTGTGAAGCAGGGCGTATTTTCGGTGCCGTACCATTTGCCGTCGTCGCCGCAAAGGCGCATATATTGCCTGCCGTCGTATGCGAAATTCTCCACCGCGCCGCGCAGACGCTCCGCAATCGACAGAAGTTCGTTTTTTACAGAAGTCTCACAGAGTACGGCAAATTTGCGCATGGTGTCGTATGCAAACATGGATACCATGACGCTCTCTGCCTTTCCCTGTTCGCCAATATAGTCCAAACCGTCGTTCCAGTCGCCGGAACCCAGAAGAAGAAGGTTATGCTCACCGTACTTAAGAGCATGCTTTATCGCGCGCAGGCAGTGCTGCAGCAGCGAACCGCGCTCCTCCGACACCGTCGCGGCCTCATACCGTGCGCGCTCTTCCGGAGCAAGAGGAGGACTTTCAAGAAACGGTATCATCTCATCCAGTATTCCCGCATCCCCTGTCGTTTCCACATATTCCGCAGTAACGTAAGGCAGAAACAGCTTGTCGTCGCTGATTTTTGAGCGCAGTCCAAAGAAAGGATGGTGCCACCAATGCATCACATCCCCTTCTTTGTATTGCCTTGCCGCATGGTACAATATCTGTTCACGTGCCCGCATCGGGTCAACCGGAATGAGCGCCAGAGCATCCTGAAGCTGGTCCCGGAAGCCTGTCGCGCCTCCCGCCTGGTAATAGCCGCATTTGCCGTTCATTCGGCTGGAAACAACCTGATACATCAGCGAATGATTAAAAAGCATGTCCAAAGCTTTGTCTGCGGTATCGATACGGATATTGTTGAGATTATGAAAATACTTTAAAGAAATCTTCTTTTTTCTTGCAATGTTTTCGAGGGTCAGCGCAAGCACGGCATCCTTTTTGCCAACCGCAACATAAAGCGGCGCCACGCCGGGATAGAATGTGCAGGAGATTACCGCTGCGTTTCCCGCGGCTCGGATGTCTGTCTCAGTGCATTCCGATTGATTGCATAGGAGTGAAATGCAGATTTCCTGACCGTTCGCAAGGTTTTTCATCCTGAGCATTGTCCGGCTCAGAATATCGCAAAACACAAAGGGCGGACATTTTTCCGTGCCCAGTTCGCCTTCAAAGGAATAGACAAACCGCAGCCGCCGCTGCGCCTCATCGCAACAGACGGAAACCTCCGTCATTCGGACGTCGCCGCTGTCAAGGATATAAACCTCCGAAACCGCGCGGATGCCCTCGAACGAAGAATAATATAGGCTTCTTCCGGGCTCCATGCGCACCTTGTCGGTCGTACCGGGACAGCCGTTGATGCGGTAAAGTCCTTTATCGGTTGCGATACATACTCTTTCGCGCGGAACATCCTTGACCGGATCGTTATCAAAACGCAGGGCGCGGCACTCGTGAGAATTGTCAAAATAGATAAATCCTCCGCCATGTTCCGTTGCGACGAAGCCTCCCCTTTCGCCGCAGACGACATTGGAATACGGCAATGCGGGCATCCCAGCAAGCGGCAAATCATAGACAAAAGCGCCGTTTTTGTCAGAAAACCCGCCATTGCCTGTTTTAAGATAATAATCTTCTTCGATGGGTGTCTTTTTGTCCGGCACAAGAAAGCTGCGCGGCACCGGCACCATAGAAAAATAGCCGGGAAGCGTCAGGCGCTTGTCCAACACAAGAAAGCTTCGGTCCGAAAGCACATTTCCCATGACTGATTTTGAAATGACAAAGCCGTCGGGCAGATGTTCTCTGAGTGCTCGCTCAGCGTTTTTTGCAAAAACACCGCCCGCATCCTCCGCAATGGCTACGGCAAAAGAGGGTTTTATGCCGAAATATTTCAGTTCGTTCACCGCACGGATGACGTGCAGAAGATTTTCATAAGACGAATTATCCTCGTATTCATAGACAATCAGTTTCCTGCCCCGCGTCCGCTGCAGAAATGCTTCTGCTCCGCCGGACAAATCCGCATCCGCAAGCGCGTCATTAGGATATGGAAGAGACAGAAGCGGAAACAAGAATCGGTTGGTAAGCTGTGAAAGCCTCACATTGCCGGCAATTTCGATAGCGAAATCATAATAATTTTGCGGAAGGTCGGACAATTTTTTGAGAAGCCCTTCTTTGCTTCCTGCCGCAAGCTTGACAATTTCTATGGAATTGCCTTCGGGAATCCCGATAAAGCCCGCACATGGCTCTGTGGAGCGCTCACAGCCGCCCGTCCGCATGTCGGTGAACAGGATGGGATTTCTTTCGGAACGACACCGGCCTATGAATGAAAACCTGTCGCAGCAGCCCTGCAATGTCATGAAACCGCGTGCGACATAGGCGACAAACAAAGGTTCTTCGCCCTGTCTTATCCGGCGTTTCGCAATCACGGCCGCAAGTTCGGGAACATATTCGGCTTCCACAAAAAAACTGCTGAAGACCGGATGGGCCTGAAAGCTTTCGTAAGCAGCAAGCGCCAGAGGCTCATAAAAAGCGATTTCTGTCCCTTCGCTTTTTTCAAAGGTCAGTTTGCAAATCTCTGCGCCGAGGTTGGCTTCTACGGCGATATCAAGTTTCACATTGTGCCGTACATTGAAATAGCTTGCATTGAGCGGTGTATAACAAAAAGAGAAATCCTCCGCATCGCCGCCCGATGTGATGAATGTCGGTGAACAGATCACGTCGCCCTTCCTAACATAGAAATGCCGTGCGCCGGGCTCGTACGGCCCGTTTGTGAACCTGTTCAGAAGCCTGCCGTTCCACATCGTGTACCCGCTGCCGCGCGCATCGCAATAGGAACAAATCGCCCCGTCCGTAAGACCGGCTGCGAGAGCAGAATATTCGATTTTATCCGTATTTTCGTAATATTCAAGTTTGCTGTCGTAAGATTTTATTGTTTTTTCAATGGTTTTGTAACTGTAATAGCGCTTTTCCGGCTCCTCTGTGAGCAATATCGATGAAGCCTCAACCAACGGATGCTTCATAAAATACTGCCTTAGCTTGCCCCCTGTCAGATAATTGCAAATGGAAGCGAGCGACATCCCCTGATGATGGGTCATATAGGAATGAAGTATTCTGGGCTTTCCTTGAAGGTCGATCGCTTCATAGAAACCGTATTCCGAAAGCACGCCGTTCTGCTGCAGTCTCCAGAGGTTTCCCACCGCAGCCCCGGGTTGATAATGCAGTGCCAAAAAGCTGCTGTACGGAGAAATGACACCTTTTTGTTTGTCTCTTCCCAAAGCAATCGCTTCGATGCCGAAGGCACGGTACTGGTAACGCAATCCGTCGTCAAAGGCATAATATCCGCTTTCGGAGAGTCCGAACATTCCCATGAATTTATGCCTTTTCTGCAAGCGAACGGCATTTTTTGAAGACTGATAAAGCATTGATTGGCGGGGAGGGAGTATGAACAGATCCGTCATCAGGTATTCAAAGGCGGTCCCGCTCCAGGAATACAGGGTATTGCCGTATTCGGGTGTGCAGTCGCGATGGAGGGCGCGCCAGTTTTCGCCGCCGTTTTCGGGAGATGTCAAAAGGCTAAGGAGCCTGGATTCTGAAGCAAGCAAATCATAATGACCTTCGTAGCACCGTGTTTTCTCATTGTACCCGATAAAAAACATCTTTTTTGCCGGATCATACAGCGCGGCGAGATCGGTATTGTCAATCAGCCGCTTCACTCTTGCGGCCAGAGCGGACCGCTCTTTTTTTTCGCTCAGGAATCCATATGCGACTATAAGAGAAGCCATAAGATTGCCGCTGTCGACGCTTGATACAAAAGCTACCGAAACTGCTTTATCGCCCGTACGGTACCAATTATACAGATTGCCCTTCCATTTGCGCAGATTCTCAATATCCGATACGATTGCTTCAAGCGTTTTCAAGGTATCCTGCTCTGCGCTAAAGCCAAGAAGATGCGCCGAAATTTCAGCCAGAATCTGCATCCCTATATTTGTCGGCGATGTCGTGGGAGACATTCCTTTATAAGGCCGGATCTGCAGATTGTCCGCAATAAGAAATCCTTCCTTGCGCATGTATCGGAAATAACCGTATGTCTTCTCGGCATAATTCATCAGGATATCCGCATGTTCGGGTTTTTCTTCTTTTCTGAAGCCCATCCGATATTCCGCAAGGTTGATCAGATAGGAGAATACTGCAAACAACAGCACCGGCAGCGCTTGACCGCCCGTCAAAAGCAGCACGCCGCACAGAATGGGAAACAGCGTCATGGACGGAGCGATTTCCGAGGCGAATTTGCCTGCACCTGTCTGACTCTGAAAAAAGGTTTTCCACTCCAAAAGATCTTTTCCGAGCGCCATACGCCAGAAAGTGGAAGCGGCTGTTTTCAGATTGGAAAAGACATAATACGGCAACAATCCCGTTTCCAGTAGCCATGAGCACAATGTCCTACGCAAATCGGATAAAAAATATCTCAGACGATATTTGCGGGATATCGATGTGCGGATACAAGAAAGGATATCCAGCGCCAGCGGTGCCAGCGCAGCAAATCCGAAAAGCGGCCATATTTTTGGAACAAACGCGGCCAGAACTCCCGCTGCAAACAGCAGAACGGGCGAAAGAATCGCTAAAACATTGGTCAGCATGAGATATTTATAGATCGGATTGATATCCGAGGCATATTTTTCGCCTTCACGGTTTTTCCAGTATCGGCCAAGAAAAGGCAGGAACTGGATGTCTCCGCGCTGCCAGCGTTTGCGCCGTTCGCGTTCTGCAACGAAATTTATCGGCGCATCCTCATAAACGACATAGCCGGATGCGGTTGACAGGACGGCGCCTTCAAGAATATCGTGTGAAAGCAGTCTGTTG
Organism: Clostridiales bacterium Firm_09; assembly: GCA_001604065.1. Classification (GTDB taxonomy): domain Bacteria; phylum Bacillota; class Clostridia; order Christensenellales; family DTU072; genus Firm-09. The sequence goes on along the minus strand of LVAO01000024.1, from coordinate 6,207 downwards.
TCCGGGAAAATGCCTTCCAGCTTATTGTAAAATGTTTTCAGACGGAAGATACCTTTCCCGCAAAAGATATCGACGCCAAAAGCATTATAGTATAATGAGCCGTAGCTCGGGTAATTCACCAAGGCGCTTTCCCGCAGGAACTGTCTGGCGTACGGCGTACGGAGACTGAAAAGATTGTATCGCCCGCGCGCGGCAATAAGATCATATTTCTTGTTGGCGGGATGTGCGATAATATTGATCATATCGCGGATGCCGCCCACTTGTACCACGTTGTCTGCATCCAATGCAACCACATATTCAAAATCAGGAATATTCGGCGCAGATATATATGCAAAATCTTCTTTGTTGCCCGTGACAAGCATGCGCGCAAGCGCCATGATCGCACCGCGTTTTCTTTCGTATGCTTTATAGCGTTTGCCGATTTTGCTCCTTTTGCGGATAAACACGATGATATTCTCTTCGCACTCGGCTTCCTGCGCGATCGCCATCAGCGCACCGTCCGAGGCATCTTCCGGCGAATCCGACGACCGGAAGTCCGCAAGCAAGCTGACCCATATATTTTTATCCGGGTTTCCGGCACGTATCACCTTCAGATTTCTTATTGCCCGTTTCATCTGCTCCGGGCCGGTGATATACTCCGATACGGCGACCAGTGTCGCGTGCTCGGAAGGTACGGATTTATAATCCATTCTGGGCAGCACCCTTCCCGGCAATGCGACTTCAAGAAGGCTGTTTAGGATTCCCGTAGAAAGTATCAGGAACGGCACAAACAGCAGAACGGACGCGGCGATATTGTAAAAAATAAAATAGCTTCCGACAGAGAGCCCCGCGGCGGCAAGAACACATGCCGCAATATACAGGCTCTGACGCAGCGTTCCTTTTTTTTCTTTTACTTTCTTCAGGTAATAATTGTCGCGGATATACCGCAAAAGGTTCTTTCTGTACTGAAACAATATCGTACAGATATCCAGTTCGTTGTAGGCGGCAAAAGTCATCAGTTTTCTTGCGACAAGCGGTTCGCTGATGTTGTTTTTTTCACTGATGTCGGAGATTGCCGAGAGTACATCCGAACGCGTCTCATAAGACATGTCTTTATATGCTCCGCGCATGGAAAGAAGCTTGTTGACCAGAAGCAGAGACAAAGTTTCTTCTCCGCTCATCAGGCTGTCCAGATTGCGGATGCCGTCAAACAAAAAGCGTGCCATGCGTGTGGTTTCAACGATAGATTTTGCATAATGAAAGCTGATGCTTTCTGTCTGCACACCCATTTTGTCAAGCATTGCTGATAAGCTCCCGCGTATCTTGCTTTTCAATGCAAAATGGAGGTAAATATCACTTTTTAAGTATTTCTTGCATAAATATCCGGCTTGCCCGCATTTTTCCATACGATCAAAATGCCTGAGGCGTGCAGACAGCGCCTGAATCCATTCCACCAGCGCATATCCGATTGCCGATTTCAATGTGATAATTTCCGAAAATGTCAGCGCGGCTTCTTTATTGGCGGTATCTATGGCGAGCCGGATACGTTCATAATCCAACCTTTCAAAAGAATTGCAGACGATGTACCGTGCCAATGTAAGTATGCGGACGCCGCCCTCGGAGCGGGGCAATCTGGAAAACACCCTTCCTCCGTAATGGAATGCAAAACGTTTGACATAATTGATATTGTCATAATACCATTTTTCACCTTCGGTCAGGGCTTGCTCACGGCGAACCTTTTTTGATATCATACGGTTGGTTCGTTCAAGTTCGGGTATGGCGGAACGGATATTCAGACCCTCTCCGCGCTCTATAATTCTGTTCTCACGCGCAAGGTTGCGTATCCCTTCTGCAAAATCCTCATCGGATAAGGTTTTCAGTTCTTGTCTGAGCGGTTTTTTGCGGGGCGCGGACAAGGCTGTCAGCAGCAGCAGCCCCGCCAGTATGCCGATAATATAATAAGTCATCAACACCTCTCAGAATATTATCGGCAGCCTCCCGGTTTTCATACTTTTTAATGCGGAGTCGGCACGCGACAAAAGCGTGCACAATAAAATTCAAAACAAAATTGCCTTGCCGGCTTGCGGCAAGGCAATCAAAAACGTTTGTCCTTATGAAAAGCCGGCAAGGCTCAATATTTTGGAGATATCAACCCGTAATCGCCATCGTTTCTTCTGTAAACAACCGATACAAGATTATCCTCGGCATTTACAAAAACATAAAAATTGTGGTCAAGAAGCTCCAGTTCTGCAATTGCCTGCTGTACGGTGAGAATCGAGATGGCAAAGTTTTTTACCTTGACGATCTTCCCGTAGGTTTCGGCGGGTTCGGTATCCGTTTTTTCGTCCGACACCGAAGTCTGCGCGGCTTTGCGCATTTTTGTCACCAGTCTGGTATTATATTTCGAAAGCTGTTTCTCCAATTTGGGAATCAGAATATCAATATTGCCGAACATATTGTCGGACATGGTTTCTGTACGCACAATCTGCTTGTTGTCGACGACAATGGTAATTTCCATGACGAACTTTCCGTTACCAATGGTGCTAAGTTTTACTTTGGCTATGGCCTCTGCATCGAAGTATTTGCCGAGTTTTTTAAGCTTTTTATCCAGGATTTCGGCAAGCTTCTGTCTGGTGTCGGAGTTTTCTTCTTTGTAGTTACGGTAAATGATTTCGGTACGCATAATTATTCTCCTTTTCTTAAATTTTGCAAGAAACTTGCAAGAGGCTTATTATCCGTTGATGGTAAAAACAAGTTCTTCATTTTTTGCTTCCGTGCTGACCTGGTTGCCCTCCTTTAATTCTCCTGATATGATTTTTTCGCTGAGCTTATCTTCTACAAGGTGCTGGATGGCACGTTTCAGCGGTCTTGCGCCATACGCTTTGTCTGTACCTTTTTGCAATAACAGCTTTAATGCTTCGTCGCTGAACCGTATGCCGATGCCCTTCTCCTTCAGCCTTGTATTCAGATTTTCCAGAAGAAGCCCGCAGATTTTTTTCATAGATTCCGCATCCAACGGCCTGAATATGACAATATCGTCGATACGATTGATAAACTCCGGGCGCATGACATTCTTGAGCGCATCCATCTGCTTTTCTTTCATGCGTTCATAACTCTGATCCTCGCCTTCCTCAGCAAAACCTACGCGCCGCATATTGGCGATGTCCTGCGCGCCTACGTTTGAGGTCATAATGATAATGGTATTCTTGAAAGACACCACCCTGCCTTGCGAGTCGGTCAGCCTGCCGTCATCCAATACCTGAAGCAACAGATTGAATACGTCCGGATGCGCCTTCTCAATCTCATCAAACAGCACAACAGAATAGGGCTTTCTTCTCACCTTCTCTGTCAGTTGTCCGCCCTCCTCGTAACCGACATATCCGGGCGCTGAACCGATCAGGCGGCTGACATTGAATTTTTCCATATATTCGCTCATATCAAAGCGAAGCATCAAATTCTCATCTCCGAACATTGCTTCCGCAAGCGCCTTGCAAAGCTCGGTCTTTCCCACACCCGTGGGTCCCAGGAAAATAAAGGTGCCTATCGGGCGCTTGGGATCCTTGAGCCCGGCGCGCGCTCTCCTGACCGCGCGCGCCACCGCAGATACCGCCTCATCCTGTCCGATGACCCGCTTTTTGAGGCTGTCTTCCAGCCGCATCAGCCGTTCGCTCTCGGCTTCGGTCAAGTTGACAAGCGGTATATGCGTCCAATCCGAAATGATCTGGGCAATTTCATTCGCACCGATGGACAACACCTCGCTTTTTTTGTCCTGTCCCCACTTCTTTTTGATTTCTATGAGGTTCTTATTGATTTCCTTGCTCTCATTCTGAAGTTTGTATGCCTTTTCGTACTCCTTGCGGGCAACCGCCTGCTGAATGGAATTGTCAATCACAGAGAGCTGTTCTTCAAGACTTTTTATATCCGGCGGCGCAATCATATTGGAAACCCGCATCTTGCTTGCCGCTTCATCAATAAGGTCAATCGCCTTGTCCGGCAAAAACCGGTCTGTGATGTACCTGTCCGAAAGCTTCGCCGCGGCTTCGATTGCTTCATCCGTGATTTTTACCTTATGGTGAATTTCGTAGCGCTCGCGCAAGCCTTTAAGAATGGATATCGTATCCTCCACACTCGGCGGCTCTACAATGATCGGCTGGAATCTCCGCTCCAGCGCGGTATCCTTTTCTATATACTTGCGGTATTCGTCCAACGTTGTGGCGCCTATGGTGGGTATTTCTCCTCTGGACAACACCGGCTTGATGAGATTGGATACCGTTACGCCGCCCTCCTTGTCTCCTGCAGAGACAATAAGATGCATTTCGTCAATAAACAGGATGGTTTTGCCGTCTTTTAAAGCCTCCAGGGCTTTTTTAAGCCTTTCTTCAAAATCGCCTCTGTATTTGGTGCCTGCAAGAAGCCCGCCGATGTCAAGGCTGAAAATTCTTTTTCCTTTAAGGATCTCGGGCACATCTCCCTGCACAATCGCAACGGCAAGTCCCTCAACAATCGCGGTTTTGCCGACGCCCGGTTCACCTATCAGAACAGGGTTATTCTTTGTGCGGCGGGAGAGAATCTGGATGATTCGTTCGATCTCCTTGCTTCTGCCGATGACCGGATCGACCTTTCCCTTTCCTGCTTTCTCCGTCAGATCGATGCCAATGGAATAGAGGATTTCGTCGTTTCTTTCGTCGTCATCCTGCGATTCTGTGCGCTTTGCAAATTCCACCGGCGCGCCAAGCATCGATTCCAGCGCCTTGCGGAGACCGTCCGAAAGAAACTCGTCGTCATCGTCCTCCTTGCCGACACCGTTGCTGGTCATGGAGTCCACAATCGATTTCAAATCATTGAATCCGATTTTGTGCAAAGCGAGAATCCTGGTTGCCCCGTTATTGGCATCGGATGCCATGGCAAGCAGCAAATGCTGACTGTCCGCATAGGTATAATTGTACTTCTCCGCAAAAACGCGGCTCAATTCCAGAGCGCGTTTTGTCATGGATGAAACATATACATACGGTGTTGCGGCTGTTCTGGTGAGATAGCTTAAAACGGTATCTTTATTGAGTCCCAATCGGGTCAGAATCTCATAGGCATAACAATCTTCTAGCGTCAGCATCGCTGCGAGAATGTGCTCGGTGCCGAGCGTCCCGCCGTATAAGGAAGCATATTCCTTGGCGATATCCATAATCTTTTGGACATCTCTAGTATAACCAATCATAAATCACCTCGCACGTCGAATAGTTACTAGTTTATCCGATATTATTATATCCTATTTGCGCATCTTTTGCAATATGCAGATTCCCGGGACGGATGAAAACTCTGTGGATGGTGCATGAAGAGTAAGACAGGAAGATTTGAAGGCAGGAAGACAGAATTAAAAAGATTTTTAGCAAATTTTATCAGATTTCTTTTTTGTTCATCCGAATTAGCTCTTTTGCCAATATGTCGGGATGGGTATACCGAGATTTATCCGAACGTTTTACAAAGCCGAAGCGTATCGCATTGTTGGGACAATGCTGGATGCAGGAAAAACAATAGCAGCAGTCTTGTCCGAAAACCGCCCTGCCATCTTTGATTTTTATATTGCCGGTGGGACAGAGTTTCACGCACTGGGTGCAGCGAATGCATTTTTTTGTAGAGCGCTTATTGCCCATTCCCAGCAGAACCTTCATTCCGAACCATGTCAAATTGGTTATAAGTTTATATCCCTTATAGTAGGGCACCTCATTGACGGCGCGCTCGGCAATCCGCGCTTTGATTTCGGCAACCTTTTGAGCCTGTGCCGACAGCCACTCTTTTTGCAGCGCTTCCGGCGTTCTAAAAATTATGACACTGTCGGGAAGCAAGATATCCTGCCCATAAGACAGCGTTTGTCCCTTCTCCTTCAATAAACGGGAAACCCGTCCCAGTGCATTTGCCTGGGCGCCACCGCATGTCACGACCGCCCAAAGGTAAGGACACACAAATGTGCTTTCTTTGATGAATTTTGTTACCGGCGCGGGCGGCTCACCGCAATAAGAAGGATACACAAATCCGATGCTGTCTGCCGTAAACTCCGATGGCTTTGCCGCTGCCATATTGACGGGCATGCCGTCTGCAAGTGCTTTCGCGACAGAAAGCGAATTCCCTGTGCCGCTGAAATAAAAGACAATCTCTTTCATATCTGCTCCTATGCTATTTATTATAGCTTGAAGACAAACGGAATTCAAGAGTGTTTTTAATCTGAAATCATTT
>LVAO01000032.1 GCA_001604065.1 Clostridiales bacterium Firm_09 | reverse complement strand
GTAAGAGAAATAAAGGTCACCGCACCCAAAGAGATAGAAATAAGCTTCAACTGCGGGTTAACCGTAAAAGAACAGATTAAATAATAAATTAAATATGAATTTGTCAAATTATTGATTTTAAAAATTCATGTTGCAGGAAAAACAAGAATAAGATATAATTTGATTATGAAAAAGGAGAGGAAAATGAATGAGATATTTGTGCTTTTGAGGCAAAACGATCAAAACGGGTTGAAAAAACTATATAATATTTATTATAATAAGATGTATGGAATAGCTTTTTTATTCGTTAAAAATGAACAAATGAGTGAAGATATCATACATAATGTAATGTATAAGCTTTTAACAATGGATACTAATCTATTTCCTTCTACGAACGAAACGACATGGTTATATAAAGTTATTAAAAATGAAGCATTAATGTTATTGCGAAAAGAGAGCAAAACAATAAGCCTCGAATTGATTGATGAGGTATTAATCGAAGATAAAAGCATAAATGAATATGTGGATATGGAGGCTTTTTACTCAATCATAAAACCTTTAAACGAAGAGCGGCAAAAGATTGTTACTCTCAAAATACTTGGTGATTATTCGCATAAGGAAATCGCCCAAATACTTGGTAAACCTATCGGCACAATCCAATGGCTGTATAATACGTCAATTAAAAAATTACGGACTATTTTATCTTCGCTTATGGGAGTAATTATCATGCTTTTCGGGGCATCAGTGATTGAGTGCATTCGATATATTCAAGATATTTTTAAATCAAGTGGGAAACCAGGGGGGAAACAAAATTTCTATATTGATTACCTTTTATTATATTTTATATTATTAGCGCTTACAGTCGTAGTATTATTTATCGTAATTTATAAAAAAAATCATAAACCACCAACAAAACCTACAGGTAAAAGCATCTAATTAATAGAAGCCCACAATAGGAGGTTTAATATTATGAAGATTTTATAACTAAATCAGTTCAATGTATGGGATGTAACTTTATGATGTTAGATGTAAGGAGTTTATTTTGTAATGAAAAAAGCGATATGGATAGTTGTAATACTGCTCTTGAGCCTATCAATAATGAGTAGCTGTGATCAAGATGACAAATTACATGGTAGTACCGAATTAAATGCGAACAGTGATAAGCCCCAAATGGCTAATTATTTATCTTACACAATAGATAAAGAGTTCTCTATCGGCGAAGATGTAACCATAGAATTATCGTACGGAACAAGGGTGACCAAGCAGCATATAGATTCATATCCTGAAGAGAATATGACGGATCCATATAAATTGGTCATATCTGCAATAAGCATAGAAGGTGTGTATGATTCGCAGAAGATAAGTAATGCGTTTCAAGCCATCACCGATAATCCATCAGATATATCAAATGCGATACTAATTGTCGAAAATTTTTATGCAGAGAACTACCCTATTCCAAGCGATAAAGAAAAGATCGATACTACAAAAGTAATTCTTTCTCAGTCATTATTTGTAGGCAAAAAAGGATGTATTGTGTTAGCGATGCATTTTTATGAAAATGCCGGATTAACTATTTTTTACGCAATAGAAAACGATAAAATT
>LVAO01000023.1 GCA_001604065.1 Clostridiales bacterium Firm_09 | reverse complement strand
TCGCAATGGCTGGAACTTCTGCTACTCTGCTTGCAAAGCGCTGGGAATCTGCGCTACTGGTTAACGTTGATAATGACACCCTGCAACGCCTAATGAATAACAAAGAAGCTCTTGACGCTCTTATGAGCATTGAAGGTTTCCGCTCGTTGAATCAGGATATTCAGACTATCATCAACAAGTCAGAAGCTGTAAAGAAAGCCAAGAAAGAAGCCGAAAAGTTGACTCCAAAAGAGAAAAAGGAAATTTCAGAAGAAGAAAAGGAATATAAATCCCTTCGGAAACAGATTCAGGAAAAGCTCATCAAGTTTGCTACCCGCATTCCTATATTTATGTACCTCACCGATTATCGTGAGAGGTCGCTTCGAGATGTTATAACACAACTTGAACCGGGATTGTTCAAAAAGGTAACGGGCTTAAACGTTAAGGACTTCGAACTTCTTTGCAGCCTTGGGGTATTTAATGCAAGCCTTATGAATGATGCCATTTTTAAGTTCAAGCGTTACGAAGACAGCAGTCTTTCATATACCGGTATCGACAAACACGAAGGTAAGGATATCGGTGGTTGGGATACCGTAATCAAACGTGAAGAATACGATAGACTGTTTTATAATCAACAAGCCACAATGAAATCCATCAACTCGATCTTCGAGGAAGCAATTGAGGAAGATGTTAAGCCTGCGTCAGTTGCACCAATGCCTGAACCAAAACCGGTTGCTACAACATTTGTTACCGGGGAGTTTGGAATTAAACCTCCGCTGTCGAAAGTTGCCGAGCATAAGAACCCTTATTACGCTAGCTCTCAAGCTGATGAGAAAACAGAAGAATTTGTTATACCAGAGATTTCAGAAGGTGATGTGGTTAAACATAAGAGTTTCGGTGATGGTATAGTAACTAAGCTCGATAAGGCTGGTAAGCATATTCGTGTGAAGTTTGCAGCTGGAGAAAAAACATTCATATTCCCGGATGCTTTTATGCAGGGATTTTTGAAGTTTTAATAAACTTTTACTTATTAGCAATACTGTAAGCACGATTAATATATTATTTTTATTATTTTGAACAAGAAAGACTGCACTAAAGGTTTTATCCATTGGTGCAGTCTTTGCTGCAAAGTACCTGCTTGAAGAGAGTCAGTAAAAAATTTACTTGTTTTCATAAATCCCTATGACTTACTCCCTTTAGGCCGGCTTCTTTTATGCAGCAAGGAATTTATTATATTTTTTGTTAGAAAAAATTCGCGGCAGAAAATGGACACATGTTTATTTTATGCTTTTTTCATACTGCGACGATACGTTGCATCCGGGGCAATCTGCACAGGACCTTGCGCAACCGAACAGGTTTTTTTGAGATGTTACAAATTTTTTATGGGATTTGAATCGTATCACGATTTTTTTCTTATTCATGTACGCAACAACACCCGCCACAGCCGCCGCAGCAGCCGCAAAAACAAAGCTTGTCCACCACCAACTGCCGATGAGGTATATCATTGTTGCAACCAGATAAGAGGTCGCGAACCAGAACAGAAGCGTCATCCTGAATTTTTTCTTATCCTCCAGTTCGGCTTTTGCCGCGGCAACCGCGGCAAAACAGGGAATTGTCGTCATGTTGAATGCAATAAAAGCGAGGAGCGCCGGCACAGTAATACCCGTTGCGGCAATCATATGCACAACCGCCTGAATTCCCTCTTCGTCTCCGACAAATCCCATACCAATGGTTGCTGCCAATGTGCCGAACGTAGCTATGACATTTTCTTTGGCAATCAGACCGGTAGCCGCTGCGACCACAAATATCCAACCCAGATGATTCAGTTGGCTTCCGAAGCCCATGGGTGTAAACAGAGGCTGGATAAATTGTCCGATACTGGCAAGAATGCTCAAATGAATCTTTTCATCTGGTAAGTAGACCCAGTCCCAGCTGAAATGACTGATAAACCATATGATTACAGTAGATAAGAGAATAATGGTGAATGCCTTCTTCACAAAGTGTTTTGCCTTATCCCAAAGGTGAAGCAGCAGCCCTTTAACTTGAGGCGTATGATAAGCGGGAAGTTCCATAATGAACGGCGCTACTTCGCCCTTCATCGTTGTATTGCGCATCAGCAGTACGGAGAGAATCGCAGTTGCAATACCCAGAAGATACATGCTGTATGTAATGACATCGGCATTGCCTGTTCCGGACTGCATGACGATGCCGCCCGCAATAGCGGTCAAAATCGGAAGCTTCGCACCGCAGCTGAAGAAGGGAATCACACGTATGGTTGCCGTTCTCTCGTTTGCATCAGCAAGCGTGCGAGTATTGACCATCGCCGGAATGGAACAACCAAAACCCATTATCATCGGCATGAATGCTCTGCCGGACAGGCCGAATCTGCGGAAGATTCGGTCAAGAAGAAATGCGGCACGCGCCATATATCCGCTGTCTTCCAATATCGAAAAAAATAAAAACAACAACAGAATCTGGGGAAGAAAAGACAAAACGGCAAACAATCCTCCCAAAACACCCTGCACAACAAATCCGATTATCCATTCCGATGCAACACCTTCCATAGCGGACGCAACTGCATCAGAAATTCCTCCCATGCTCATATCCAAAAAATTGAATAGAATAACACCCGGCGAATTGATACCGCCGGAGCCAAACAAACCTTGGTAAAATGTACCTTCCAGCGTGACAAAATCCTCTTTAATTGCTCCTAGTGCGCCAAGATACAGCAAATCTTCGCTGAACGTCATATGAAAGACTGTAAACAAAATCAATAAAAAAATCGGAATCCCCCAGATTTTATGTGTCAACACCTTATCAGCCTTATCGGACTTGGTAATATAAACTTCCTTGTTTTTTTCGGAACGAATAAAAATAGACGAGATATCCTTTGCGATATATTTGTATCTGCTGTCCGCTATCAACGCCTCAAAATCCGATCCAAAAGTGTCATCAGAGAACGTCGCCTTAAAAGCTTCTATCATTCTGATGCATTGCGGATGCAACTCCACTTCAAGCGGATCCATTTCTATTAATTTCATTGCATGAAACAGCGGATTATCCACAACACCTTCCAAAGCGGTTTTTGTGTCATGAATAAGTTGCGCAAACGCAGAGTCCTTAAGAACTGTTGTTCCCTTGCGGGGTTTTTTGCAAGCGGCATAAGCCCGCCTCATCAGAATGTCTGTACCCTCGTTTCTGAGTGCGGATATTTCTATCACCGGAATACCGAATTTTTCTTCCAATTTTGCGGCATCAATTCTTGCATCGCTTTTTTCAACTTCATCCATCCTATTCAGAGCAACCACCAAAGGTACATCCATTTCCATTAGCTGCGTGGTTAAATAAAGATTCCTTTCAAGATTCATTGCATCAACAACATTGATCACACAATCGGGTCGCTCTTTGAGAATATATTGGCGCGTAATCAGTTCTTCCGGCGTATACGGCGATAGACTGTAGATACCTGGAAGATCGACAACAGCAATTGCCTCCTTACCCATTTTTTTATATACTCCCTCTTTTTTGTCTACTGTCACACCCGGCCAATTGCCTACATGCGCGGTAGAACCGGTCAGTCCGTTAAAAAGTGTTGTCTTGCCGCAGTTTGGGTTACCTGCCAAAGCGAACTTAAGCATTGTCTTTTACCTCCATTGCAATAATAGCCGCCTCATTTTTGCGAAGCGTTAATTCGTATCCCCGTATATTGATTTCAATCGGGTCTCCTAACGGCGCTCTTTTGCGCAGCGTCACATATGCTCCGGGTGTTGCACCCATATCAAAAAGACGTCTTCGCATCCGACCCTCTCCGCCTACGTTTTTGATAATTCCGCATTCTCCGATTACAAATTGATCCAGATTCTTAACCATTGTACTCTCCTATGCCACAAATATTTTTTTTGAAATCTCAAAGTCCAACGCCAATCGGACACCCTTGACAATGCACACGCTGTTACCGCCAGTATTTGATAATACCGTAAGTTCAGTTTCAACAGTTATACCCAGATTTTCAAGATGTCTTTTGATCTTTTCTTCTGTCAGAATTTTTTTTATCCGCAGTTTGACTCCTTTGGGTGCAATGGAAAGCGGCATATTATAACCTCCTATATGTTTGTTATTACTTACATTGTTAGATTGCACTAACATATTATCACTACTTACAGATTATGTCAACTACTTATTGCAAGTTACAACACAAAAAGGGGCTGTCTCAAATGGCAGCCCCTAAATTTTTTGTAAAAAAGAAAAGCGAGTTGAACAAACAACTCGCTTTTGTGTTAAAATTTTCTTGCAATGATAAACTTAACACAACAAAAGTATAATAGCTTTCTAGAATCTGTGCAAGTGGTTTACCATTGAATTTAGGTTTGGTAATCCCGGACGATGATTCTGTCAGACTGCTTAGCCATATCATCGACAACATTAGTGTTAAAAGGTTTGTTGTCGGGCAAAATACAAGGCGGTCTGCAAGAACATTACTAAAACTTTTGGTATACGGCTATACTCTTCCAGACAGATTGAAACCCTTTGCAAAAGGGATATTAATTTTATGTGGTTGCTGAATGGAGAAAAAGCACCTGATCACAATACAATAGCGCGTTTCAGACAGAAATTTTCAACGGAAATTGCAGATGTTTTTAATCAAATAATGAATGGATTGGCGGAAAACGGCGAAATCGATTTTGAAAACGTTTTCATTGACGGAACAAAAATCGAAGCCAACGCGAATCGGTATTCTTTCGTTTGGAAAGGTACCAATGATAAGCTGATTGAAAAGCAGTTTGCAAAAATTGAAAGCTTTTTAAACCATATGAATTCGGCATACTGTATGAAGCTTGTATTCGAAAGACCGCAAGCGACCGCGCTTCTCACGAGTATCCAATCTTTTCTTGAAGGATTAATCGCGATGAACCGTCTCAAATTGGTTTTTGGGAAAGGAAAGCATAAAACAGCGTTGCAGAAAGATTATGAATTTTGCCGCGATTTGCTCGAAAAACAAAAGAAATATAATATTTATGACGCCACTTTCGGAAACCGCAGAAGCTTTTCCAAAACGGACAAAGACGCGACGTTCATGCGGATGAAAGAAGATCCTATGAAAAACGGTCAGTTGAAACCCGCCTACAATGTTCAACTCGCAGTCAACAGCGGATACATTGTCGGAAATATGACTTGCCCGGAACGAAACGATGCCGGCGCACTGATTCCCTTTCTGAAAACTCTTTCCAGAAGTCTACGCAAAAAGTTCTTTAATATCGTAGCCGACGCGGGATATGAAAGCGAAGAAGTATATGCTTTTCTTCAAGAAAACGGATATTCCGCCTACATTAAACCGCAAAACTACGAAACAAGAAAAAACCAAAGCATATAAACGCCAAATCGGAAAACGCGAAAATATGACCTTTGACGCAGAAAACAACGTTTACATTTGCCATAACGGACGCAAGTTATCCCCGGTAGGTCAAAGTACGAGAAAGAGTACAAGCGGATACGAACAGACCATAACGATATATCGGTGCGAAAGCTGTTTGAATTGTCCGATGAAGAACAAATGCACAAAAGCGAAGGGAGAAAAGACCCTTGAGGTATCAAAGAAATTTGAAGCGTTACGTGAAAATTCGTATCTTAATATCACTTCCCCAAAAGGCACAGAATTAAGAATGAACCGCTCGATCCAATCGGAAGGCGCGTTTGCGGTAATCAAAGAAGATTACGGCTTCCGCAGATTCATGCTGCGCGGGATGAAAAATATTACAACCGAGATCAATTTACTGTCATTGGCATACAATATTTTCGAAATTGCATATAAAAATCCAAACTTGCCGACAACAAACACATATTTACCCGCTGGAATAGGCGAGAAAAAACAGCAATTATCTGCAGGTTTACATTAAACCTTAGAACGTTTATATAAAAATTTTGAGTTATTCACATAAAAATAAATACAGAAGAGCCAAAAAACGCTAATTCGGTATGAATGGAAGATTTTTATTAGAAAAAAAGAAGAGGCTGCCTCAAATATTACCTATTTGAGACAGCCCCTTTTTATGATTTGTTATTTTTAATTGTGCTTACTTGATGATACGGATTTCTTTTTGGGGATTGCAAGCAGAATAAGAAACGTTGCAAGAATGGCAACTAATGTTGCACCGCCGGCAATCAATGCCATCTTCATATTCTGGGACACTGGCGGCTTGTTGCCGACAACCGCAAAGTTTCCGAGTTCTGAAGTAACAAAGGTAAGCTTGCCGTCTGTTGCCGTAACATCCTGAACTTTGACCTCTCCATTCTCAACCGTAATGATCTGGCAGACATCCCCGTTCTTAATGCCTTCGGGTGCAGCGACCGTTACGGTTTTCTGCCCACTGATAATCACTATTTGTGTGCCGATGTAAAGAGCCGCATGGTAGGCCTGTTTGATTTCCTTGCCTCTGGGCGCAGTATAGAGACCATCAAAAACGTTTTTATTGATAACTGTAATCATAAGGAATGCTTCTGGATCTATGCTCAGTCCATCTCCCAATCTGATGTCGCCGCTTACGGAGCCAGAACCTGTGCTGACATTGACCGCTTTGATGGTATATGTTGCGCCGATAAAAGTCAACTCATAATTGCTTCCCGCGCTCAGGGTTCCGATTGTGATTGCATATTCACCGGGAGCGGTGCCGCTTTCTCTTGCCAGACTGCCGGTAAACTTATCCGTTCCGACAAGATAGCCTTCTATTATCGTATAGGTCAGTACCGCTGATGCACCGCCTTCTACGACTGTCTTATTGTCAGCATGCACGGTAATCGGCATCGGATTGATTGTTATGCCCACAGTTTTGGTGTCTCCCAGATAGTTTTCGGTTGACTCAACCGTGTAGGTAACGGTATAGGTGCCGACGTTGACTATACTGGTTATTGCGGTATCACATACCACTGTTCCAAGGTTGGAGTTTGCCGCCGGCAAAGCGAAAACAGTGCCGTAGGTCACAACAATGGGCGTCTGGTTAAGGATAATTTCTGCCTGTCCAAGCCCGATAGTCCATGCGATGGTGCCGTCGCCGCTCTTCCATTGATAATTGTCTGCATCCTTAAGCGTCACAGTTATCGTATAGGAACCGGCATTGGTCTGAACATTTCCGCTGACTGTCATCAATTCGCTGAAGAATCCGTCCAAAGATGCCGTCTGTACCTGCATATCATAGATGTATGTTCCCGTCAGTCTGGGCATTGCAATCTGTGCCTTGGCGATGGTGAAGCTGGTCTCCTGACTGTCGGCAAGACCGGCAAAATCAGTGGTTTCTTCAACTATGGCTTTGACCTTATAATTGCCTGCAAGGGTGGGTACTGCCGTCGAATAATCATTGGTGCCTTGCGCGGCATAGAGATAAACCGGCGTGCCGAAGGTCGAAAGAATGTAAGGTGACTGCGCATCTTGTCCATAGACCCAACCCACAATATAAGGTGCGGGGAAAGTCCAGGCATTGTTTGCCTGCGCGATTATAATCGTACCTTCGTCCGTGATGTCAAGCTCATAATTGGAAGCTAGTCCTGATGTGACGGAAGCCGAACGGATCCAGACATTGCAGGTGCCCGCGTTGACATTGTTGCTGTAGGCAAGCTCATAGATAAGCTCATCCTCGCCGACCAATTCGGTATAAATTGCTGTCGTTGTCTTGGCAAAGCCGGTATAGCTGCAGCCTGTAAGGATATCGATGATTTCAAATGTAATCGTCTTGGGTGCGATGATTATCGTGCCTTCATCGGTATAGTTGAGTGTGTAGTTGGCGTCGCGACCCGCTACGATTTCTGCAAAAGAGATGGTCACTGTGCAGATTCCTGCATTGACATTGTCGGTATAGGAAAGCGTGTACTCTAAGCTGTCGCCTTCAATGAGTCCGACATATGTTGCTTCCGTCGTCTTTTCTGTGCCGTCAAAGACAAGACCTGTCAGAATATCGACAACACTGAACGTAACCGTAGCTTTTCCGATTTCGATGATGCCGGTATCCGAAATGTCAATCACATAGTTGGTATCGATGCCGGAGGTGATTTCGGCGCTGCTGATGGTCACTTCGCATGTGCCTGCGTTGATGTTATCGCTGTACGCAAGGACATAAGACAATGTGTCTGTACCGATAAGCGGATTGTAGGTAGCAAATGTTGTATGCGCCGTACCATCATAGAAATGGATGCCTGCGCCCAGATCCGCAACTGTAAGCGTAATTACCTTGGGATCAATTACCAGAGTGCCGAGATCGGACTTATCGATAGTGTAATTGTTTGCAATACCTGTTGCGATTGATGCTGCGCTGACAGATACATTGCAGGTGCCCGCGTTGATATTGTCGCTGTACGCAAGCGTATAAATCAGGGTATCCGATCCAACAAGGTCGGTATATACCGCTGCTGTTGTCTTTGCGTTCCCGTCATAGGTGTACGTGCCGGCTGCAACATCGATGATGTTGATTGTAATCGGCTTGCGATCAATCACTAAGATGCCCTCATCCGTGAACACAAGCGTATAGTTTTCGGGATTGCCCGAAGAAATCCAAGCGTCGGCAATAGTAACCGTGTGTATACCGGCATTGATATTGCCCTCGCTGTATGACAAGGTGTAATCCAGCGTGTCGCCGCCAACAAGGTCATTGTAAATTACTGTGGTTGTATGGACATTGCCGTCATAGGTAAAGGAACCTGTCAGCTTGTCAACAACCTGGAGTGTGATAACTTTAGCAGAAATCGTCAGTACGCCTTTGACAAAGGTTACATCGTAGTTGTCGGACAGCGCAAGCGTGCCTTGGGTGATATCGTAGCCGCCTACATCTTCGCCCTCTTCTCTCTCAAGCTCGCCGGTAAAGGAGTCGCCGTCAACAAGGGCTACATCCGTGGTGTATGTAAGCGCAGGATCGG
>LVAO01000003.1 GCA_001604065.1 Clostridiales bacterium Firm_09 | reverse complement strand
GGTACCCTAAAAAGCGATATTGTTCGTTAGCTTGGGAGGGGGAACAAGTCCCTAACAGAGGGTAGGGGCAACGAACGATAAGTAATAATTCACGAAATGTTTTGAGAGGGTAGCTGAAAACAGGCAAAATGAAGCGAAAAACAACAAAAAAGACACACGATGGGAGCGAGTCTATACGCTCCTTTTTCGTGTGTCTTGGTGGTGGACAATAAGGGACTCGAACCCCTGACTTTCTCCACGTCAAGAAGACACTCTACCAGCTGAGTTAATTGTCCGCTGCTTATTAATAGTACACCAAAAAGGACGATTTGTCCAGCAGTTTAAAACAAAAAAATTTCATGGTGCAGTAAAACTTTTCTTAATATGAAATTATTTTCATGTCTGAAAATGATTTATCATGAAGGAGAATGAATGATACGTCGGAAGAAACAGCAGGCATATTCATTTATGGCAGCAATCCCTTGATTTTTTTCAGCCGCAGGACAAGGTATGCGCCCGCAGTCATTGTAATAATATCCCCGGGGACAAAAATCAAAAAGCAGAGCACAAACAGCGTATAAGCCGATACCGATGTGCCCAGATAAATGCATTTGATGATATAGAAATATGGAACGCCCAGGAGATATACAGCAAACACACCTGCAACACCTGCGAGAAATGCAGAAAGAAGATTTTTCTTTTTTGATCTTTCAAACAGATATCCGGTGATCCATGCAGAAAGAACAAAACCCAGAAGATAACCGAAGGTGGGTTTGAGAACATAATCAAAACCGCCGCCAGCCGTAAAAACAGGCAGTCCAGCAAGTCCCAATGCTAAATATATCAGCACGGATGCCGCTCCCATCCAAGGTCCCAATGTCAGTCCAGCCATGATGACAAAGGCGCCTTGCAAAGTGATGGGTACAGGAGGAACGGGGATTCTGATAAACGCGCCGGCAGCAGTCAATCCTGCAAAAAGCGCTATCAATACAAGAGATTTTGTTTTTGTTATGGTGATTGTTTTCATACAGCGCATGCTTCCTTTATTATCTCGATCAGCCATGTATTGGGAATAAATGTTTTGCTTGTTTTAAGCGCGCCCCATTTTGCGATGATGGTCTCTTCTGGATCGTATGCCTTCACTTGTGTATCCGCATCGGGATTTGGTCCGGTATACAATCCCCATGAGCTTCCGGTTCCGTACACTTTATATGTCCACATTGTCCAGCTCCAACCCTGCTCGTTAAAAAAATTGAGTCCGTAACGCCAACTGTCCGGATTATTGAAAAAGGTGAATTCACCGATGAGCACGGGGACATGGGTAATGAGAGAATCAAATATCAGCTTCTGATCCAGAAACGTTTTTTGCGCCTCAAGATTCTGACTGTTGTCGCCCCAGAGATAAAAATGCATTTCGTAGCAAACATTCTTCCATCCGAACAAATCCGGCGGAGGCAGATTGTTTTTTTCCCAAACCGCTTCCATGAATATCAAATGGTCGGGATCGATTTTGCGTATGGCGTCATACAATCTGTCATAATAGCTCCAATGCGGGGTGAACAGATTCATGCTGCCTCCGATTTTGCCTTCGGGCTCGTTAAGAAGATCATACCCTGCCACCCATTTGTTCTCTTTATAATGCTCGGCGATTCTTATCCAAAGAGCCTCTGTACGCGCCATATTTTCTTCATTGCCATACAGGTCTCCGCCGGTACGGCAATCTCCCGAATGATGCTGCCCGTTCTGGGAGCCGTGCGCGGCATGCAGATCAAGTATCACGTATATCTGCCGTTTGGCGCACTCTGCGATGAACCAATCCAGTCTTGAAAACCCGTTTTCGCGTGGGGTGCAATCATTATATTCCAGATCGCGCCATCCGAACGGCAGGCGGATGACATTGCAGCCTGCCGCCTTGCAATTGTCAAAATCCTCTTCCGTCCACCAGTTATCGCGATAGAAATTCAGCAGTTCTTCGGCCTTTTCTTCTCCAAGCTCGGCAGCGAGTCCGTCCCATAATTCATACATGCTGTCTTCTCCCGTAGGGCACATCCAATCCTCCGTGATAAGCCATCCGCCCGCGTTGACTCCCTTCAAAAGAAGCTTTGTTCCGTTTTCCTTTGCGGTATACAGATCCTCATCGATTGCCGTGAGATATCCCGGCGCTTCGGGAAGGGAATCATAAATTTCGGATCCACCATTTTTGGGCTTGCAGCCGGGCATACCCATGACGGAAAAGAAAAAGAATAACAGGATGATGAAAGCAAACTCTTTTTTCATAATCAAAGTATAACATTTTTGAATTCCATGACAAAGAATTTATACTATTTTTCATTTTTTTGATGTACAATGATAATGCAGAAATTATGATTCGGGTTGTATCGGTTAAAACCATGCGCGAATCCGACGCGCAAACGATAAAGAACGGCATTCCGGGCAGAGAGCTTATGCGGCGCGCCGCAGAAGGCATCTTTCATGCTGTTCGATGGCTTTCTCCGGTTGCGATTGTATGCGGAACGGGCAATAACGGAGGCGACGGTTATGCAACCGCGTTGCTTCTTAAGGATGCCGGGATACCATGCGCAGTGTATCTTCTGGAAGAGAGGTTTTCTGAAGACGGCAAATATTTTTATGATATCTGCAAACAAAAAGGCATCGAAATTCGGCTCTGCGGGAATGAAACGGATTTTTCAGAATTCAGAACCATATTGGACTGCCTGTTCGGAACCGGATTCTACGGCGAAACAAGAGGACTTGCCAAAACAATCATAGAGAAAATCAATAAGAGCGGTGCGTATATTGTGTCGGCAGACATCAACAGCGGCTTGAACGGGGACTCAGGCATGGGCGGCATATGTGTACAATCGGATCTGACGGTATCGATAGGCAGCTATAAGCCCGGACACTTTCTCAACAGGGCAAAAGATCTGATTAAAGATAAAATCAATATTGATATCGGCATCGGCATTGCCGAAGACCCTTATTTTCTTATAGAAAAAGAGGATATTGCCCCTTTCTTTCGGCGCAATCATTTTGCCAACAAAGGCGATTACGGTTATATTGCATTAATAGGGGGCTCAATCGAATACAGCGGCGCTGCCAAGCTTGCGAATATTGCCTGCGCTTCCATGCGTTCCGGCGCGGGCGTCGTGCGGCTGGCGGTACCTGCTTCGATTGCCTATGCGGTCATGCCATATCTGTTAGAAAGCACCTTGTTTTCGCTCAAAGACAATAGAGAAGGACATCTGATTTTTGACAGGAATCAGATAGAGGATCTCCTTCTGCATACCAAAGCCGCCGCGGTAGGGATGGGAATCGGCAGGTCGGTTGAAACAGAAAAACTGATTTCCCATCTGCTCAAATGGTATACAGGGACACTGATTATCGATGCGGATGGGCTGAATGTACTGGCGGATGGCAATGCGGAACTTCTTTCCAAAGCAACATGCAAGGTGATTCTGACACCTCATCTTAAAGAGTTTTCCCGCTTATCGGGACTCCCGGTACCAGAAATTCTCCTTGATCCGATTCAAACGGCAAAGGATTTTGCACAGGCATATGGCGTTACTCTGCTTCTCAAAGGTCCGTCAACCGTCATCACGGATGGCAAGAGGGTAGTTCTGACGGATAAAGGCTGCCCCGGCATGGCGACGGCAGGGAGCGGAGATGTTCTCTCCGGCATCCTTGCCGGAGTAGCAGGGTATTGTGAGGATCCCGTGATGGCTGCTGCGGCAGCTGCCTATATCAACGGCGCAGCCGGAGAACTCGCAGAAAAAGAGAAAGGTGCAGTATCCATGCTTGCG
Source organism: Clostridiales bacterium Firm_09 (assembly GCA_001604065.1). Taxonomy (GTDB): domain Bacteria; phylum Bacillota; class Clostridia; order Christensenellales; family DTU072; genus Firm-09. Next base: position 93,703 of record LVAO01000003.1, on the reverse strand, counting down.
GGGGATACCTGCCGGCATATCCCAGAGGCGATCGGAATGATAACCGACAAAAATATTTTCGCTATAAAATAAATATTCCGAAAATTATTTGGAATTATAAAAATAAATATTTACTTTTTCATGTGGAAGAGTATAATAGAATATGAACTACCGGAGGTTATTTTGGACAATACGGATGTCAAAATCATCAATCTTCTTCGTAAGAATTCGCGCGTGGGCGCCTCAGAGATTGCCGAAAAGATAAAGCTGTCGGTGTCTGCTGTCATCGAACGCATCAAAAAACTTGAGAACGCCGGCGTCATCCTCGGCTACACCGTCATCCTGGACAATGCAATGATTGGCAAGGACGTTGTCGCCATGATGTCCGTCAGCATTGAGCATCCCAAGTATAACGATGCCTTCGAAGCAGCGGTTCTTGCAGAACCGCATATTACGGAATGCCATTATATTGCCGGAGATTTCGATTATCTTCTCAAGGTCATCACCGACAACACCAAATCTTTGGAGAGGGTATTAAACGATATCAAGTCTGTCCCGGGCGTCTCGAAAACAAAGACAAGCATTGTATTTTCGACTACCAAAAACGATTATTCGGTTCCCCTAAAATCAAAAAAATAAGTCTTGTCCCCGTTCACCGATACGTAGTTCAATCACACATGAACGGAGGTTTGTATGATTATCGGTGTACCAAAAGAGATCAAAAAACATGAGTACAGAGTAGGTCTTACCCCCTACCATGCAAAGAGCTACGTCGCCTGCGGCCATACCGTTTTTATCCAGACGAAGGCAGGCGAGGGATCGGGTTATGCGGATGCAGACTATGAGGCAGCAGGTTGCCGCATTCTTCCTGATGCGGAAGCGGTTTATGATGCGGCCCAGATGATTATCAAGGTCAAAGAGCCTTTGGAGCCGGAATACGCTCTGATGCGGGAAGGACAAATTTTATACACCTATTTTCACCTTGCGGCAGACAGAACGCTGACCGAAGTCTGTCTGAAAAAGAAAATCATTGCTGTCGCCTACGAGACGATTGTCGGGAAAGACGGACGGTTGCCGTGTCTGAAGCCGATGAGTGAAATCGCGGGCAGGCTGGCCATTCAGGAGGGCGCAAAATATCTGGAGAAGCCTTTTGGCGGTCGCGGTGTGCTGCTTGGCGGTGTGCCCGGCGTACTGCCGGCAAACGTTCTTATCCTGGGTGCCGGTGTGGTTGGACAAAATGCCTGTGCAATGGCGGCGGGACTGCATGCCGATGTGACCATTGCGGACATTTCCATTGCTGCGCTTACCAATATCGATAATGAATATAAAGGCAGAGTCAAAACGCTTTTTAATACGGAGGGTGCCGTAATCGAAGCGATTTCCAAGGCGGATCTCGTAATAGGTGCGGCATTGGTGCCGGGCGCGGCAACCCCGCATATCATAAAGAAAGAGTATTTGAAATACATGAAAAAGGGCTCGGTGATTGTGGATGTTGCGATTGACCAAGGCGGCTGCTGCGAGACTTCGCACGTCACCTATCATGACAATCCTGTCTATACCTATGAGGATATCGTTCATTATTGCGTGGGCAATATGCCGGGTGCGGTACCGTTCTCCTCAACTCTTGCACTGAATAACGCAACGCTTTCTTACGGTCTTTCTATTGCCAACAAAGGATATCGAACTGCGCTCAAAGAGGATGCGGGACTTGCTTTGGGCCTCAACTGCCATCTGGGCAAGCTGACATGCAGACCCGTTGCCGAGCTTTATAACATAGAATATACGCCGGCTTCGCTCATTCTGTAATACATAAATATTGTCATGCTTTGCATTTCAGGAATGTCCGGCATGACTTTGATCGGTTCATTTTGAAAACGGAATCAATCTTTTATCCTCCTCTCCGGCGGCAGGCCGATTCGAAAAAACGGCTTGCCGCTTTTTTACAATAGTTTACTAATTCGATATTTTATCAACGGCGCAAAATAAAGGTGTATGAAGCTTCTGACATCACTTCTTGTTTTTCTGTTTGGTTTGTTCGGAATCAACCTGAGCGCGCTCCCGATCAAAGAAAGTTCTTCAGTTATTTCAAGGACGGAATACAGCGGCAAGGTCTATCATATTTTTTTTCACAGCCTGATACTGTATCCGGAGCTTGCTTTTCAAAGCGATACGGCAGAAGGGTATAATGACTGGATGACAACCCGGGCGGAATTCAAAAAAATCTTACAGAAACTCTATGAAAATGATTTCATTCTTGTTGATATTGATGAAGTGCGTGCGGCAAAACTTGCAAACAAACCGCTTGTACTGCCAGAAGGCAAGAAACCGCTTATTCTTTCTGTCGACGATGTCAATTATTATGACTACATGCGCGGAGATGGCTTCGCGGACAGATTGGTTGCCGACAAAAATGGCAGGATTGCAGCCGCGGTTATAACGCCCTCGGGGGATACCGTCATCGATTATGAAGGGGATGTAATGCCCATTGTGGACAATTTTGTTGAGAAACACGCCGATTTTTCTTTGGACGGCGCCAAAGGGATTGTCGCAGTGACCGGCTTCCAGGGGGTATTCGGCTACCGGATAACAACTCTTAAAGACAACGCATTGACCGAGGCACAGAACGAAGCGGAACAAGTTGCTTCCGCGCTCAAAAAATCCGGCTGGAAAATCGCCTGCCACAGCTACAGCCATACAAGGGATTTCAGGGACGGAAGCATTACCCTTGCGCGGCTGGCCCTGGATACGGAGAAATGGATAGAGAAAATCGCTCCGGTAACCGGCACAACCAATATTTATATTTCTCCCTTCGGCATCAGTTTTTCCGGTAAGGACGAAAGGCTCGCTTATCTTGTGTTCAAAGGGTATAATATTTTCTGCCCGGTTTCGAAAACAATGAATGTCATGCTCTATGGCCGTTGTCTTATTTCCGAGCGTCTCAATTTTGACGGCTTCACCATGCAGAAATACCCCCAGCGGATCACCTCGGCTTTTTTCCCGCTCGATGGTATCCTCGACAAGAACAGACCGTCTTTTTATGAGGAAAGAAGAAGTACACTGCTCAATCAAAAAACCGCTCTTGTGGAGCGGTATTCTGAGGATATGACGATTTTGGCGATCAGACCAAAGCCAGTCTGACGGTAATATCGGAGTCCTGTACGGTGATGGTTTTTTCGATTGCCGGCACTGCGATGGGTGCAAGCGCGGAGGCTAAGATATCCTGTCTGATTTTTTCGCTGTAGAGGGCGATGGCCTCTGCAGCGGTTTCTTCTGTTGATATGATTTCCGCCGTAATGCGCTGTTCAACAGCAAAACCCGCTTCCTTGCGGAGGATTTGAATCTGACGAATCAATTCGCGTACAAGTCCTTCATACATCAGGTCTTTGTTGATTTCGGTATTCAAAGCGAATGTTTTCTTGTTTTCTGTCGTCATAATAAAGTTCGGCTTGGGGCGCGCATGTTTTTCAAACAACTCGGGTTTGAGTGCGGTAAATTCGCCGATGGTTACAGAACCGGAAGCGATTTGTTCGTCAAGGGCTTTATAGCCGTTGTTATCGAGACCGTCCACAAGCTTTTTGAGCTTTTGCGCGTCGCTTTTGAGCGCCGCGCCCGCGATACGGAAGTTGACCGAATAATAAATATCGTTATAGAGGGAAGAATCGGATGTGAACAGAACCTCTTTGATATTGAGTTCGTCGCGGATGATATTCAACAAGGGAATTGCTGCTTCTTCATCCGCCTTGTCTGCGGAAATATAAAGGAGAGGCAAGGGTTGTTTGACTTTGATTTGTGCTTCGTTGCGCATTCTCTGTACGGTTGCGATTATGTCGCGTGCCGTCTCCGTTTCGCGGATGACGGTTTTTTCTTCCGGGATATCCAGAGCAACAGGATAGTTTGTCAGATGGACAGAAACCGGCGCGTTTTTCTCTAAGGCGCGTACGGTATTCTGATAGATATGTTCCGTCATAAATGGAATGATGGGTGCCATGATGCCGAGTGTGGCTTTGATTGCCTGATACAGGCACCAATATGCATTGCTTTGGTCTATTTTATCAATGGTTTTCCAGAAGCGTTTGCGATTGATGCGGATATACCAGTTCGAAACCTCATCGACATAGTTTTCAAATTCCTTGATGAGGGCGGAAGTCCGGAATCCGTCCATGCTTGAGCGGGCTGCGGCAATAAATTGATTGGTTCGTGTCAGAAGCCATCTGTCGCTGTGCGTCAGCGTGGCGTAGTCGGGTCTGAAGTTTTCTACGTCGGGATTATCGATGGCGGCGTAAAGATTGAAGAAGATATAGATATTCCAGAATCCCAGCATCTTGCGTCTGGCTTCGTCGGTAAGCTTGAACCCGAATCGCACATCCGTTGCGACGGGCGCCCCGGCATAAAGGTAACGTGCAGAATCCGCGCCCATTTTTTCGGCAACTTCGTCAAAACGGATCATATAGCCGCTTTTGCTGAATTTGCCGCCTTCTTCGTTGATTACGCTGGAGTGCGCGACCACTTGCTTATAAGGCGCTTTGCCTGTCAGCGTGACCGACATGAAGAGAAGCGAATAGAACCAAAGGCGGATCTGCTCCTTCATCTCAATGACGAGATCGGAGGGGAAGTTCTTTGCAAAATATTCTTTATCCTCAAAGTATTTTTTGGTAGAGAAGGGCGTGATGCCTGCGTCCAGCCAGCAGTCGCCCACCTCGGGAATGCGTTCGACCAAAGCGCCGCATTTTTCACAACGGATTCGGATTTTATCAATATAGGGTCTGTGGAGATGAGGCACACCATCCAGATTGCCGTGCTCGCTGCGGGCAATCAGCTCCTCTTTGCTCCCGATGATGTTAAGATGTCCGCACTGCTTGCAGGGATAAAAGGGAAGGGGCAACCCATAAAAGCGCTTGCGTGAAATGTTCCAGTCGCCCATATTGTTAAGCCAGTCGGCCATGCGTTTGCCTGCAAAGTCCGGTTCCCACTTGACGGTTTCGGCTGCAGCGAGCATCAGCGGACGGATTTCTTCTGTTGCGATGTTCCACTCATCCACCAATTTGAAGACGACAGGAGTTTTGCAGCGCCAGCATCTGGGATAACTGTGCGTATGCATTTCTGTTTTGTAAAGCTTGTTCTGAGCCTTCAGGCTGTCGACTACCGCATCAACGATATCCGTCGTTTTTTTGCCGGACAGAATGCCGAAGCCCTCCAGCATAACACCTTCGTCATTGATGGGACAGATGATCGGAAGATTGAGTTTTTTGCCCAGATCAAAGTCCTCTGCGCCGCATCCGGGAGCGATATGGACAACGCCGGTACCTTCCAGAGCGTCAACCTCTTCCCACGGCACGATTTTATGATCAAACTGCTGTACCTCAAAATCCTCAAAGCAGGTCTTGTAGCGAAGTCCCACAAGCTCGGAGCCCTTGAAAGGTTCACTGATTTCCAATATGTCGCCCTTCAGTTTGCCGATGGCGTTTTTGTTGACGATAAGCATTGCACTGTCGGACTTTACTTTAATGCGTACATAGTCCAGTTCTGGATTGACGGCGAGGGCGACGTTGGAAGAAAGCGTCCATGGCGTCGTTGTCCACAGGACAATTTTATCGTTTGTACCTATAATCGGAAGCTTTGCGTAAATCGACAAATGCTCCATGTCGGCATAGGAACCGCTCATCTCGTGTTCTGAGAGGCTGGTACCACATCTGGGGCACCACGGCATCGGGCGGTGTGCTTTGACAAGCCAGCCCTTCTCATGGCAGACCTTCAGAAAATGCCATATTGAGGTAATATTCAAGTCGGTATTGGTATAATAAGAGTTTTCCCAGTCCATCCACTGTCCGAGACGCTTGGACTGCTCGGTAATGATGGCAGAGTACTTTCTTACCCGTTCCATGCATTTTTCTGTGAATTTATCCATGCCGTACCGGATAATTTCGCTTTTGTCCTTGATCCCGATCTCCTTCTCTGTTTCGACCTCTACCCATAGGCCTTGGCTGTCAAAGCCGTTCTGGTATTGGCAGGAGCGTCCCAGCATGGCATTATAACGGATATTGATGTCTTTTAATGTGCGGCCCCAGGCATGATGGATGCCCATCGGGTTGTTGGCGGTAATCGGCCCGTCCAGAAACTTAAAGCGTTCGCCGTTCTTATTTTTCTCAACCAGCTTTTCAAAGCACTTTTCTTCTTCCCAGAACTTGAGGATGTCCTTTTCCAGTGCGATAAAATCCGGCGAGGGGTTTTCTTTTCTCATAGAGGTTCTCCGATGACGATGTTTATTATGGATTATAGCACATATGCCGGGTGTCTATCAACAAAATAAGGTCATCATAACGGTTCACAGGCAAAATTGATGCAGCCAAAACAATCCGAAGCGTGATTTCGAGGTTGTCACAAACATCAATTTGCCCGGAATTTAGTATGAAATGCCGATGCAATCGGATAAATGATTCTTTGCGGATTATGAATCTGATGAACTCCCGACGTGAAGTCCGCTTGGATAAACGGAATACGCACCGACCGTCTATTTTATGATCGACATCCCAATTATGACGGTTTCGGTATCCAGATTATTCCATACGGAATGAGGCTTTCGCCCCTCCACAAGACAGCTTTCATTTTTTCTGATAATCAAAGCGGAATCTGCGAAACAGACTTTTGCTTCGCCCGCCACTACAAAAAACAAATGGTCATGGTTGTGCGTATGCAGCGAAAGCGGTCCTCCGCCATCCTTTTCCATATGTGCGACGGCGCAATCCAGGACCTTGCCTTCACCGCTGTAAAATTTCTTTGCCCGAAAACGGATATGTTCCGGAGGGGTAATGAAGTCTTTTTCAAGCATCGGCGTATTTTCTGAATGGGATACGCAATCCATGCGGATCGGTGCTTCAGTCCTGGACATACCACGTTCCCCCGATAGTATCCAACACAATATTGTTATCGGGCGGATTATCGTCTGTGAGTATGCCTTTTCCTACTTTGCTGAATAGGATATTGTCCAGCAATGAGCCTAAAAGCAGGGTACCGTTTTCGGCCGAAAGATATTTGAGCGGCTTGAGTCCGAAGATTTCTAATTCCGCAAACACCGTAATGGCATCCAGCCATTCTTGAGAAGTCAGGCCGATCAGTCCGGACAGCAGCTCATGATTTCGGATCAGATCAGAAGATTCCGCAATGCCTGCTATCAAATTGTTCCGGACGAGATCGAGTTCGCCTTTTGTGAACAAATCCGGCATGGCCGGCATCAGATCGATCTCTTCAATATCGGGGTTCAGGGCGTGCAGCGCACGGAATATCTCAGAATCTGCAAGAAAATAAAACGCGGCATAGATGCTGTATCGTGCCAGGATGCCTTCTTTTGAATCTTTGGTGATGTTTTCGTCACCTCTGAAATTGGCTCCCGCAACACCGTTGAGCAACAAATCAAAGATATTTTTGTAACCGCTTGCCGGAAGCGTGATGCCATATTGTGCGCATATTCGCTGCAAGGAGCTGCTGCCATCCTTCTCATCCGAAATATAGATAGGTAAATATGCATAATCATGCAGCAGAACCATAATCCGGTCGCGAAGAGAAAAGGTGCCGGCGTCCGTTTTCTCCAGTCCGAACATATTCAGTACATTCAGGATGGAATCCGGAAACATCCCTTCAAAGAAAAATCCTGCCATATCAATGCAGAAATACTCCCGCGCAAATGCCTGATAATCCGAAAGAATTTTTGCGCGTTCCTCTGCCGGAATATAGGATGGTATATAATCGGGATTTATTTTGTCAAGATTTTCTGTAGAAATGACCAGTTTGTCGCCGTAACACGCTATCGTACGAATGGTGGACGGCGTGTTTGCCAGTGCAGCGGTTTCGATATCATAGAGTGTTCCGTATTCATTCTCATAAACACTGATATCGTTGCTGTGAAGATGTCCGGTGAATACATAGTGCATACCCGATGCGATCATCGCGTCGCGGTATTCATCGGCCAGATGAACAGTCCTTGATTGAAGCATGGATAAATTATCTACAAAATTGCCGTAATGGCCGAGAATGGGAAAGTGAATCAATCCAAGAGGCACTCTGCCTTGCGCGACAAGCGCATCGGATTGTTCCGCCGTCCAATGGATCAATCTGCGTGTCGAATCATCGCTGCGGTTGCTGTCGTAAGCATCAATCGATATCAGACTGTAACGGCTGTTAAGATCGGCGACATAGGACATCGTCCGGCTGTCTTTGACTTTTGCGTCATTATAACCGAATTCGCCGTAAATGGCCTTCATGTCCGCAGATTTCGTACCGGGAATTTCTGTTTCTGTTCCGCTGGTAAAAGCAACGGAATTGTCATTTGCCGTATCGTGATTTCCGGGAACGACATATACTCTGATTCCCGCCGATTCAAGTTTTCTGAATTGATCGGCGACGAGATAATGAGTTTCGATGGAGTGAATATCGGACATATCCCCCGCGACAAACAGTACATCAGGCTTGTTTTGAAGAATTTTATCAACGGCAGACTTGAAAATACATTCTGAAAGATGGACCATCTTACCGTTTCTGGCCGCGTCAAAGGACTGATAGGCTTCGCTTTGATAGTCTCCGACCTGAGCTTCGGAAAAAACATGGATGTCCGTAATCACCATGATGGTGAGGTCCGGTTTCTCTTTTTTGCTTACAACAGCGGCGGCAATGACCGATGCGATAACGGATAAAGCTAAAAGAATAATGACTGCCGCCTGAAAATTTCTGCAACGACCTTTCATTGGCTCCTCCATGAACAATGGGAACGAACAAAGTATAGCATTCTTTCATATTTTGTTCAATGTGTTATGGAGATTTGGGCGATCTAAGATTGTCCTGCCCGCATTTGTTTCAGGTTCCGCGCTTCACGGCAGGATTAAAATGGAAAATTACGTTCTCTTTACTTTTTTTACTATTGATTTATGATAAGGAATAATATATAATTAAAACATGTTCGGTTTTGGAAACTTTGCTGTAGCCGTCAAGGCGAGGGCGAAAGTGAATCTGGCTCTAAATATCACGGGCAAACGGGGAGAAATGCATCTTATTGATACCGTAATTGTACCCATCGGACTCGAGGATACCGTCACGGTAAGCCAATCGGATGCTTTTTCTGTTGCATATATGGATGGCAGGACATATGACAAAGACATTGCCCTCAAGGCTGCCAAGCTGATTTCAGAACAATTCGGGACGCCTCCTGTAAGAGCAGAAATTGACAAGAGGATCCCGGAAGGCAAAGGCCTGGGCGGCTCTTCTGCAGATGCGGCGGGTGTCGCGCGGGCGATGCAGAAGCTTTACGGAATATGTGACATTCCATCTGAGCTCCTGATAAAAATCGGAAGTGATGTGCCTGCAATGTATGCCGACTGTCCGGTACGCGTACGCGGAATCGGCGAAAAGGTAGAGAAAATCCACTTAAAATCCCTGCATATCCTCCTTCTTGCCGGGAACGATACGGTCAACACTGCAGAAGCTTATGCTCTCTATGACAGGATTGGCGGCGATGCGGTGGATATAGACGAATTTCTTGCCGGCGGAAGTGCGCCCAAGAACGCGCTTGAGCGTGCGGCGCTTGCCATTGCCCCCCGGATGGGAAATCTGCGGGATATGCTAAAAAAAACCGGCATCCGTCATGTTGTCATGACAGGAAGCGGCAGCGGGTGGATTGGGTATACGGAAGACAAAAATCAATTCGATAAGGCTATCGGGGCTCTCGGAAGATTTCGGGAAGAGATCACGATAGGACAGTACCATATTACGACGGATCAATAAAAAACGGAGAAACTATGGCAAAAAGCAAACTGGACTATCCCATATACTTGTTCAACGAAGGCACCAATTGCGAAGCATACAAGCTGTTCAAACTGAGTTATGTGGCGAGAGGAGGCAGAAAAAACTGGCGATTCCGCTGCTGGGCACCCAGAGCAAAATCGGTATCGGTTGTAGGGGATTTCAATAAATGGACGCACAACAAAAATCCGATGACGCCGATTGGTGGCGGAATATGGGAATGTTGCATTGCCGGATTAAAAAAATATGATTTGTATAAATTCAGTATCGAAGGCGTAGACGGAGTCATCCGCCAAAAAGCAGATCCCTATGCGCTTCATACAGAAACACCTCCCGCGACAGCAAGCAAAGTTTATGATCTTAATGGGTTCAATTGGACGGATAAAGAGTATCTTGCTAATAATGCCCGCAAAAACATGTATCAGTCTCCCCTTAATATTTATGAAGTGCATCTGGGAAGCTGGAAAAGACATGCCGACGGCAATTATCTGAGTTATCTGGATCTTATTGACACGCTGATTCCCTATGTGAAAGAAATGGGATACACCCATATCGAGCTATTACCTGTTACCGAACACCCATACGAAGGCAGTTGGGGTTATCAGGTAAGCTCCTTGTATGCGCCCACTTCAAGGTACGGCACGCCGCATGACTTTATGGCGTTCATCAATGCCTGCCATAAAGAAGGAATCGGTGTCATCATGGATTTTGTGCTTTCGCATTTTCCCAAGGACGCATTCGGATTGTATGAATTCGACGGCGCACCTCTCTATGAATATGAGGACCCCCTGAAACGCGAACACAAAGGCTGGGGAACGAGATCCTTTGATTTCGGCAGGAAAGAAGTACAGTCTTTTCTGATGTCGGCGGCAACGTTCTGGTTCGATTATTACCATATCGACGGGATGCGGCTGGATGCTGTTGCTTCTATGCTTTATCTCAATTATGACCGTGGCGAGGGCGAATGGAGGCCGAATGAGTACGGCAGCATTTATAATCTGGAAGCTATCGAATTTATCAAAAAACTGAATCAGACAGTGCTCACAAAGTATCCTTCCGCAATGATGATAGCGGAGGAGTCCACCGCTTTCCCCTTGGTGACAATGCCGCCTGCGGTCGGGGGATTGGGATTCAATTTCAAATGGAACATGGGATGGATGAACGATATCCTCACCTATGAGTCAATCGATCCTTTTTTCCGCAAGGGTTCGCATGACAAACTGACATTCTCTATAACATACGCATTTTCAGAAAATTACATTCTGCCGTTTTCTCATGACGAGGTTGTCCACGGGAAGGCTTCCATGATTTCAAAAATGAAGGGAAATTATGCAGAAAAATTCAGTGCGCTCAAGGCTCTTTATGTCTATCAGTTCACGCATCCCGGCAAAAAATTGAATTACATGGGCAACGAATTCGGCCAGTTCATTGAGTGGGATTATAAAAAAGAACTGGACTGGATGCTGTTGGCATACGAAAGCCATGCGAAACTCAAGGATTTTTGCCGCGCACTCAATCATCTTTACCGTACCGAGCCGCCTATGTATATGCTGGACAGCAGTCCCGAAGGCTTCCGGTGGATTGTCGTTGACGACAGAATCCAGAATGTGATTGCCTATTGCCGTATCGACGCAAACCGGAACAAGATTATTGTCATTATCAGTTTTTCGGATGTTTTAAGAAGGAACTACCGTTTCGGCGTTCCCGACAAAGGGAACTATAAAGTGATCCTTAATACAAACAAAAAAGAGTTCGGCGGGGATACCGCCATTTCAGACGTCTATGCTTCGGAAGAAATACCTTCTCATGGATTTCAGCAATCCCTCAACATTCATCTGGAAGGCAATTCCGCACTGATTTTCAAGCTTATCAAGGAGGAGTGATTATGTTACGTAAAGAGTGTGTCGCCATGCTGCTCGCGGGCGGTCAGGGTACCCGTCTGGGAGTGCTTACCCAAAACGTTGCCAAACCCGCCATGCCTTTTGGCGGCAAATACCGGATCATTGATTTTACGCTGTCCAATACCATCAATTCCGGCATCGATACCATCGGTGTCCTTACACAATATCAGCCGTTTGAACTCAACCAGTATATCGGAAACGGCCAGCCATGGGATCTGGACAGATTGAACGGAGGCGCTTTTATCCTTCCCCCTTATCAAAAGGCAAAATCCGGAGAATGGTATAAGGGTACGGCAAATGCAATCTATCAGAATATCGATTTTGTCGACAAATATCAGCCGGAGTACGTTCTCATCCTGTCCGGCGACCATATCTACAAAATGGATTATTCAAAGATGCTTGATTTCCATAAGCTGATGGAGGCCGATTGCACGATTGCAGTCATTGATGTGCCGATAGAAGAAGCATCGCGCTTCGGCATCATGAATACCAATGCCGACGGCAGGATATATGAATTCGAAGAGAAACCCAGAATTCCCAAATCCACCAAAGCAAGCATGGGAATCTATATTTTCACATGGGAAAAGCTAAAAAAATATCTCATCATGGATGAAGAAGACCACAACAGCCAGAATGACTTCGGCAAAAACATCATTCCCGGCATGCTCCGCGCCGGAGAACGCATGTACGCTTACGAGTTTTCTGGCTACTGGAAGGATGTAGGTACAATCAGCTCGCTTTGGGAAGCCAATATGGACCTGTTGGATCCCCAATCAGACATTAACCTTGCTAATAAAGAATGGAAGATTTATGCCAGAAACGCTGCTGAGCCGCCGCATTACATCGGCAATCAGGCGGTCATCGACAATGCCATCATCAGCGAAGGCGGCAACATCGACGGCCATATAGAAAAGTCCGTCATTTTTACCGGCGTGACGGTCGATTGGGGTGCCATTGTAAGAAACAGCATTGTAATGCCGGACACCCATATCGAATCCGGCGCAATCATTGATCATGCGATTATCGGATGGGGAGCGAGAATAGGTAAAAATGTTGTTGTCGGCGAGCCTCAGAAGAAGCCGGTAAACGGAGAATGGCAGATAGCGGTCGTCGGACCGGGCGTCGAGCTTGAAGCGCCGATGAAAATAAAAGCCGGAGAAATGGTCGGAGGTAAAAAATAATGAATACCAAAATGATGAGTGTGTTGTTTGCATCAGGCAACGAAAGCAAGTTAAACGAACTGACCATTCATAGGACGACAGCCTCGCTGCCCTTCGGCGGCAGATACCGTTTGGTGGATTTTGCGCTGTCCAACCTCGTCAATTCCAATATCACGCGTATCGGTATCATTACCCGCAACAATTACAGTTCTCTGATGGACCATATCCGTATGGGCAGAGACTGGGACCTGAACAGAAAAAACAGCGGCATAGCGGTATTTCCTCCTTTTGTCCTGAATACCTCCCGGGAAGTCTACAAAGGCAAAATCGAAGCGATTTATACCATTCTGGATTATATCAAAAAATCGCCCGAGGATTATGTTGTCGTCAGCAACTGCAACATCGCTGCGAATATCGATTTTGTAAAAGTTCTGGCAACGCATCTGGAGAAGAAGGCGGATGTCACCGTTCTTTGCCATACTGCCAGAATCAATTCTTCCCGCAGAGTCATTATCAAGAAAGACGAGTCGGGCTTTATAAAGGATCTTCATTTTGAAGAAACCCCGAGCGATCAGGACTATCTGATTTCCTTAAACATCTACATCATAAAAAAGGATCTTCTTGTGGAATATGTAGAAAATGCATATTCCAGGGGACTTGTCGACTTCGAAAAGGATATCCTTTTCAAGGAAGTGGAGAACGGTAGGCTGTATGCGTATGAACTTCAGGGATATGCCGCCATTGTCGACGATGTCAAGACCTATTATGCAGAAAGCATGAAGCTTCTGGAGCGGGGTGTACGCGAACAGCTTTTTGACGGCGAAAACAAAATCTATACAAAGGTCAAAGACAGCGTGCCTACCGTATACGGCAGTTCCTGCAAGGTAATCAATTCTCTTATTGCGGACGGCTGCGTGATTAACGGCACCGTTGAGAACTCCATTCTCTTTCGCAATGTCCGCATAAAAGAAGGCGCGGTTGTGCGCAACAGCATTATAATGGAAGACGGTGTCGTAATGGAAAAAAGCACGCTTGCTTATGCTATTACGGATAAACATGTCATTATCCGCGAAAACAGACAGATATCGGGCTTTCTGACCTATCCAATCGTCATTGTGAAAAATAAGGTTGTATAAAAAACCACATATGCAAGAAAGATTTTATAGGAGGAATTTATGAAAATACTTTTTGCCGCGTCAGAGGCGCATCCGTTTATCAGAACAGGCGGATTGGGCGATGTCGCTTCCGCTCTTCCCATTGCTTTGGCAAAAGAAGGGCAGGATGTCCGGGTTGTCCTGCCGTTGTATGAAGATATCCGTCCGGAATTCCGCCCGATTATGACCTTTTTGGGTTCCACCATGGTCTGGCTGGGCTGGCGCCAGCAGTATGCGGGTTTGTTTATGCTCCGATTGGACGGTGTGGTATGGTATTTTATCGACAACGAATATTATTTCAAAAGGCGCGGCGCGTACGGATATTATGATGACGGAGAACGTTTTGCGTATTTTTCAAAAGCGATGCTGGAATTGATGCCGCTGATGGACTTCTTTCCCGATGTGCTGCATGTCAACGATTGGCAGACGGCGCTTGCACCGCTCATGCTCGATGTCTTTTACCGCGGAAGGGAAGAGTACAAAAACATCAGGACACTCCTGACCATCCACAATATAGAATTCCAGGGGGCGATGGACAAATTTGTCATAGGAGATGTTTTCGGGCTCCCGCCAAGCCATGAACGGGTTGCCGAATACAAAGGTGACGCAAATATGCTGAAGGCAGGCATCGAGTCTTCCGATCGTGTGGTCACCGTTTCGCCGACCTACGCCAAAGAGATACTCGACCCGTATTATTCTTACGGACTGGAGGGGATTCTCGAAGCCAGAAAATATAAGCTCTCGGGCATCATCAACGGCATTGATACGGAACGGTATGATCCGCTTAGCGACAAGGCGCTCTTCAAGAATTATTCCGTGAAGAGCATCGGAAGAAGAGCTGCCAACAAAACCGGACTTCAGGCGCTGATCGGCCTGCCTGAGGCAGCCGGGAAGCCGCTTATCGGAATGGTGACGCGCCTTACTTCCCAAAAAGGCATCGATTTGATTCTTCATGTGATGGAGGACATCCTTGTGATGGATCTTCAGATGGTGATACTGGGTACGGGGGACTGGAAATACGAAAATGCCTTGCAGGAAATGGCAAAGCGTTATCCCAATAAGTTTGCGGTGCTGGTAAGTTTCAGTTCGGACCTTGCTTCAAAGATTTATGCGGGAAGCGATATGTTTTTGATGCCCAGCAAATATGAGCCTTGCGGACTTTCCCAGCTGATCGCAATGCGTTACGGGAGCATTCCCATCGTCCGCGAAACCGGCGGTCTCAAGGACACCGTTCTTCCCTATAATGCGGCAGAGGGTACCGGGACCGGCATCACTTTCAAAACTTACAATGCTTTCGATATGCTGGACGCAATCAGAAGAGCGGTTGCTCTTTATGAGGACAAGGTTCAGTGGAAGCGTCTGATTTCAAACGCCATGTCAGTCGACCCCTCTTGGGACAAATCCGCGAGGGAATATATAAAGCTTTATCAAAGTATCTAGACGGAAGGAGCCGAATAAAGAACAAATGCAATTACTATCGCAAAATGAACTGAAGAAGCTGATTGAACAGAAACTTGCCGAGGTCTTCGGGGTCAGATACGACGAGGCGGGGGACCAGATTATGTTCCGCGCCCTGTCATTGGTAACCAAAGATTTGCTGACAGAGAAGCGGCTGGAATTCAAAAACAGAGTCAAAGAGCAGGGCGCCAAGCAGGTTTATTATATGTCCATGGAGTTTTTGCTCGGACGTTCCTTAAAGAATCATCTGTACAATCTCGGATTGCTGGATGCCGCAACCGGTGCGGTATCCCAACTGGGCTACGATATTGAGAAATTGATTGATGTAGAACCGGATGCCGGTCTTGGCAACGGAGGGTTGGGACGGCTTGCCGCCGCATACATGGACAGCCTGACTTCCAGAGGATATGCTGCGGGCGGATTCAGCATCCGGTATGATTACGGCATATTCAAACAGAAGATTGTTGACGGTTGGCAGATGGAGATGCCGGATGACTGGCTGCAGAACGGCGACGTATGGCAAAATCAGCGGAGTGATGTTTTTGAGGTCAAATTCGGGGGAGTTCTGGAAGAGCGTTGGGAAGGGGACAGACTTTTTACCGATGTCAGAAACGCCACGACCATTCTGGCCATCCCTTATGACATGAATATCAGCGGATACCGGAGCGAAGCGGTCAACGTACTCAGACTTTGGAGCGCAAAAGCGCCTGTCGAGCTGGATATGGCGCTTTTTTCCCGCGGGGAATATGTCAAAGCGATTGAAGCCAAGGCGATGGCGGAGGCCATCTCCAAGGTTCTGTATCCCGCCGACAACCATATAGAAGGAAAGTCGCTGCGTCTCAAACAGCAGTATTTTTTTGTTTCGGCCAGCATGCAGAGCATCGTCAAAAAGCATCTGATGAATTACCGCAATCTGAACAATCTTCCGGAGAAGGTGGCAATCCATATCAACGATACTCATCCTGCTCTCTGCATACCCGAGCTGATGCGCATTCTGCTGGACATTTATGGCTACAGCTGGGATGACGCATGGAAAATTGTCACTTCGACGGTATCCTATACCAATCACACCGTCATGCAGGAAGCGCTGGAGCGCTGGCCGCAGGACCTTTTTGAAATGCTTCTTCCCCGCATTACGCAGATTATCAAAGAAATCAACCGCAGATACTGTGCCGAATTATGGTCGGTATATCCTTCGGATTGGGACAAAATCTCGCGCAATGCGATTGCCGGCGACGGAGAAATCCGCATGGCAAACCTTTGTCTTGCCGCGTCGCATACCATCAACGGTGTATCGGAGCTACACAGCAATATTCTCAAGAAGCTTGTTTTTGCAGAATATTATAAAGTTGCACCGCAGAAATTCACCAATGTCACCAACGGAATCACGCACAGAAGGTGGATTGCCGAGGCCAATCCTCTTCTTGCCGAGCTTCTTAAAGACCTTATCGGCGAAGGATACCTTTCCGACGCGCAGGAGTTGCAGAAGCTTAAAGAATATTATGGCAATAAAGAGGTATACGGAAGGCTTGCGGAAATCAAGAACCAGAATAAGGTACGGCTGAGCGATTATATCTATAAGACGACAGGGACGGCGGTCAATCCCGCAAGCATTTTTGACGTGCAGGTAAAACGTCTTCACGAATACAAACGGCAGCTCCTGAACGCTTTTCATATTATGGATTTGTACAACCGGCTGAAAGAAAATCCCGATCTGGATATCGTTCCCCGCACCTTTATCTTCGGCGCCAAGGCGGCAAGTTCATATTATATGGCAAAGCTCATCATACGTCTGATTTATATGCTGGGCGAAACAATCAATAAGGATAAAAGCATACACGATAAGCTGAAGGTAGTGTTTTTGGAGAATTACCGCGTCAGTCTGGCGGAGCTGATAATACCTGCTACCGAAATTTCCGAACAGATCAGCGTCGCCGGTACGGAAGCGAGCGGCACCGGCAATATGAAGTTCATGATCAACGGCGCAATTACTGTCGGCACGCTGGATGGGGCAAACGTAGAAATACACGAAAGAGTGGGAGATGACAATATCTTTTTGTTCGGCCTGACTGCGGATGCGGTAGAAAAACTGCGTCCTGTCTATTTGCCTTCGGAATATTATTCGCATGATCCAAGAATCCAGAAGATCATCGGCATGCTGCGCGCGGGCATAAACGGCGCGGAATTCAAAGAGATAGCGGACAGCCTCGTCGTCGGACGCGGCGGCTGTGCCGACCCTTATATGGTGCTCGCGGATTTTGCCTCTTATGCGGAAGCGCAGGCGAAGGTGGATAGAATTTACAGAGATTCCGCGCGATTCAATGCAATGTCGCTGGTCAATATTGCCGAAGCAGGCTTCTTTGCTTCGGACAGAAGCGTAGAGGAATACGCGCGAAGAATCTGGCATCTCGATAAGGTAGACTGAATATGGCGGTCTATGACTCCAGAGATACACGCTACAAAACTCCCTTCGGCGCAGTCGCCGCAGGGGAAGAGGTGCGCATCCTTTTTCCTGTAGAGAAAACCCGTTTGCCCGAGGGTGTTTTTCTTGTGGCCAGAGGAGTGCTGAATGCTCGGATACCTCTGGAAATTGCAGAAGAAGATGAGGGGCATCTCTTTTTTTCTTGTCGTTTTTCGCCGCCCGTCCCGGGTATCGTTTATTACCGCTTCGAAATCAAAACTGCCGCAGGTTTTTTGTTTGTCGGCAGGGATGAAGAAGGCAAAGCGCGGATCCGCGATTGGCTTCCGGAATGGCAGCTTACCGTCTTTCAACAAGACTACGTTACTCCAGATTGGTTGAAGGGCGGAGTGGTCTACCATATCTTCGCTGACCGTTTTGCGCGCGAAGAAAATGACAGAAAACCACGTTATGGGTATCTTAAACCATGGTATGAGGATGTCGAAGTGCACAACTCGGATGGAAGCTATGCCGCGGATGATTTCTTTGGCGGCAATGCCCGCGGGATTCTTTCCAGACTGGACTACCTGGAAAGCTTGGGAGTCACAGCCATTTATTTATCCCCTGTCTTTGAGTCTTCTTCCAATCATCGTTATGATACGGGTGATTATACTAAAATTGACTCGTTGTTCGGCACAGAAGAAGAGTTCAAGGAGATGGTTGCTGCGTGCGGGGCAAAGGGGATCGGAATCATTCTGGACGGTGTCTTCAATCATACAGGGGCGGACAGTCTTTATTTCAATAAATTCAGCAGATATCCGGGCGCCGGCGCTTATCAAGGCAAGGAGAGTCCTTATTTTGACTGGTTTACCTTTGGGGCGGACAGAGAGGATTATATGTGCTGGTGGGGGGTGAAATCGGTCCCTACGGTAAAAAGAGATTGCACGTCATTTCAGGATTTTATTGCTGCGCCCGGCGGAATCATTGACCGCTGGAATGCATGCGGAATAAGCGGCTGGCGGTTGGATGTCGCCGACGAACTGTCTTCGGATTTTATCGAAAAAATCAGAATTGCCGTAAAAAGGGGCAATCCGGAACGGGTGCTGATTGGTGAGGTCTGGGAAGATGCCAGCACCAAAGTCAGCTATTCGCAAAGCAGGAGTTATCTTTTTGGCAAGGAACTGGATGGTGTGATGAACTATCCCTTCCGCACCTCGATCCTGAATTATATCAAAAACTGTGATGCCTACACCTTTGCCGCAGAAATCGGCAATATCATAGAAAATTATCCCAAACAGGCGCTGGATTGCAGTTTTTCCATGATCGGATCTCATGACACCGTGCGGGCGATCAATGCCCTTTCCGATGCGGTGCCACCCCATGACGAAGAGGGCAAGAAACACTTCTTTTTATCCCCGCGCATGCTTTCTGCCGCAAGAAAAAGATTGATGCTTGCCGCTTCCCTTCAGTATTTTTTGCCCGGAGTGCCCTCCCTTTACTATGGGGATGAAACGGCGCTTCAGGGATATGCGGATCCTCTCAACCGCAGGACATATCCTTGGGGAAAAGAAGACAATCAGGTTTTGGATTTTTATCGTTTTTTAGGCAATCTGCGCAAAAAAAACAGGGATTGTTTTGTTTCCCGTGCTTTCCTGCATGTTTTCGGAAGCGCGGTATGCGTCATTCGCGACAAGCTTGCCTTATATGTCAATCCTTCGGAAGAGTCTGTGCCTGTTCCCCGGACGAAGGATATCCTTACCGGAGCGATGATTGCGGAGCTGCCGCCGCTTTCTTTGGCAATCTCCTTCCGGGATCCATGATTTTTACGTGTTCCGTATGTGAGCGCGCGCTGAATTATTAAACTTTATAAGTAATAATATAGTAAATATAGCGTTTTGGCAGTTGCAAAACCGTCCTGCTCTGTTATAATAAAAACTGTCTATTTAGGGCTTGCGCGCGCTTGTCCTTCAGAGGTGTGTTATGACAAAGATTACCAAAGTTTTGCTGCTGATGCTCCTATCCGTTCTGCTGATATTTTCTGCGGCTGCCTGTTCTTCCGGCAGCGGGGAAATAACGGCAATAGAATTGACGGGCGATTATCGCAATGTATATGTTGTCGGTGAAGACCTTGATCTGAACGGTATGAATCTTGTCGTCACCAAAAGCGACGGTACAAAGCAGACTGTGCGGGTCGCCGACATCAGAGATGAAGTGAAATTTCTCGGCGTAGATACCGACAGGGTAGCCAACAAGGCATTGATTACCGTCGAATATAAAAAACAAAGGACGACGTTCACAATAGATGTCGTGCAGCAGGACGCTGACGAAAATAAAGTCAATGTTGTCTTTGACCTCAATATCCCTTCGCTGACCGCGCAGCAGCGTATTTATGAAAACCGGAAGGTGCTTCAGCTTGCCAGAATTGACGCGCCCGCATCCGCACCCGTAAGACAGCATTATGTTCAGGAAGCCACGCTGTATGCGTTTGACGGCTGGTACAAGGACGCCGCTCTTACGAATCCCTGGAACTTCATGGTGGATCAAGTTGTGCTGACTGCCGACAACACGGACAGGACAGTTTATATTTACGCAAAATGGACGCCTTACTGCACTGTTACGTTTATCAAGGTAGACGCAAACGGAACAGAATCCTTTATAGCCTCCAAACTTGTCAAAAAAGGGGATTCGCTTTCGGATTATCCCTCCATTCCCATTGCTGCCGGTGAAGAAAAATACACCTTTGAATGGGATTTCAGCAGCAATTTTATCACGCAGGATACGACAATACGGACAAAAATACCTGTTCTTAAAACATACAGCGTCGTTTTCTGCGATTTTATCAACAATGTATCGCAGGAGCTTTACCGCATCAATGATGTTCCATACGGCACCAATCTGCTTGATCCTGCCACGGTGCTGACGGGAACGCAATCCTCCGTACATACGCTTGCCGACATTGCCGCACTTTCGCCCAACAACAAAGAGCATTACGTTTTTACAGGCGAGTGGGAATATAAAAACAATGTTTATTCTGTCAGCAATCCCGGCGCAAACAATCCTCTGACCAACGTCAGACAGGATATGCAGCTGTATGCCCACTACAGGATCGAAACCTTCACCGCCACATTCAATATCAATTATGCCGGCGGCACCAATCCCCCGTCGCAAACGGTAAATTACAATACGCCGATTGTCAATGTCAGCGTTTCAAGGGAGGGCTATGACTTTGACGGCTGGTATAAAGAACCTGAGTGCCTTCGTCCATGGAATTTCAACACCGAAAAGCTGACCGGCGACCGCATTCTGTATGCAAAATGGACAAAATTATATACCATCCGTTTTTATGCGCTTTTTTATGGAGATTCCGTGGGCCAGTCCGACAGGGAGCCTGCAATGGATGCGGGCAGTGTTGACCGGTACACAACTTCCGGCATATGGACGGATACGAACGGCAGGGATCTGAGTGCATTTTCTTTGGGAGAAACGCAGCAGTATGTTCCCGGCGGCTACTGCTATAATTATCTTGTCGGGCCGGAGGGCAATGCCTATACCCGCATTTCAATTACAACTCTTACAGTAAGAAGCGGAGAAACCGCACGCAATCTGCCAAGTGTTTCAAGCAGCAATGTTGCCCTGACAGGTTATACAGCGAGATGGAGCAGCACTTCTTTTTCCAACATCACATCCGACCGCGAAATATACGCCATCTATACCATCATGACGTTCAACATCCGTTTTGTGGATGGCGCGACCCAGATCGGAGCAACCCAGATCGTCCCTTACAAAGGTGCGGCGGTTGCACCGGATGATCCTTCGGATAGCAATATGGAACAAAAGGCGGCTTTTGAGGATTATCTCAGTACATCCAGAAAAGGCTACAATTTTGTCGGCTGGGATTCTCAGGATTATCTTTATGTGACAGAAAACAAGACGGTATCCGCCGTTTTCACGCCAAAGACATATAGGGTTACCATAGAAACGGTTCCGGGTTCGCTTGAAATACGCGAAGCGCCCTACGATACCACGCTCTTGCTGGTGACCCCTGTCCGGCAGGGATACGACTTTGACGGATGGTATACCACGCCCGATTATCTGCCGGAATCCGTCTGGTCAAGCAGCGACAAAGTCTTCGGAAACCTCAGCATCTATGCAAAATGGGTAGAAATTTTTACGGTGACTTTTACGGACGACAACACCGTGGCGCCTCTTGTGCTTGCAACGCGAACCGTACGTAAGGGTGCGACTCTCACCAACATTCCCGCGGTGCCGGAGATTGTGGGTAAAAACGGAGAATGGAGAGAGGACGGCGCAATACCCAATTTTGTCAATATACAACGCAATATGGTCATCAGCGCCTCCTATACGGACAAAACTTTTACTGTAACTTTCAAAAACGGAAATTACGATACCTATTATCTTCTTGCCAATGTCCTGTATAATTCCAAGATTATTCCGCCTTCCAGTCCGGCCGATCCTTCACAAAGAGAACCTGATGACGGTACGCCTGCGGTCGGCTATACTTTTGAAGGGTGGACGGTCGGGGGCGTCAGCGGATACGTGAATTTTGCTTCGTACGTCATCCGCCAGGATACCACTTTCATTGCAGATTATTCCAGAAGGACGTTTCAGGTATTGTTTGTTGACAGCGATTATGACCAGACCGGCACCGTATTGGCTGTCCGCACAATAGTATATGAGGCCCAGGCGTATCCGCCTGCAAATCCCTCAAAAGAAGGAATGGATTTCATCGGCTGGTCATGCGATAAAAACTCGCTGCTTCCGACGCCAAACGATTATAAATCAATTGTCGGAGACACCATCGTTTATGCTTTGTACAGAATCAAAACCTATCGGGTTACCTTCAAAAGCTTGGAGGACAACCAGGTATGGGCCACAATTAATGTGGACCATGGTTCGTATGCCACTTATCCCTCTTCATCCCCGACGCCTTCTTATACGGGATATACGTTTGTGCGGTGGGATTTCAATTTCTCGACTCCGATAACCTCCAACAAAACCATATATGCCGTTTTTTCAATCAATTCATACACGATTACCTACAACACAAACGGAGGTTCCCCGATCGACCCGTATGTGGGGGTATACAATACCTATCCGGTACAGCCGCAGGAGCCTTATTATGAGGGTATGGCATTTTTGGGCTGGTACACGGACGAAATGCTCAATACGCTGTATCGCTTTGACCAGCCTCTGACGCAGGATATCACCCTGTATGCAAAATGGTCGCCATATGTCAGCGGTTTCGGCGGGATTACGTTCAGCCTCAACAGCCAGCAAACCGGCTATACTGTGGTAAGCGTCAATCCCGATGCGATTGCCGTAAAGATTGATAATTTCTATCAAAACAAGCCGGTTCTCTCCATCGGCAGCGGCGCCTTCGCCGATAATCACAGGCTGCAGATTGTCGTGCTTCCCAACACGCTGATTTCCATTGGCGCCAATGCGTTTTCGGGCTGCGTCAATTTGCGCAAGGCGGATATCCCGGAAACGGTAACCACGATCGGCGATAATGCTTTTTCCGGATGCACCGCTCTCAAGACGGTCACATTCCCGGAGAATGCGCAGCTCCGGAGCATCGGCGCCTATGCCTTCTCCGGCGCATCCGCACTGACCGGACTTCTTTTGCCGCAGACCCTTACGACAATCGGCGCGGGCGCTTTCTATAATTGCGCATTGCTGTATGATCTTGAAGTGCCGCGCAGCGTATCGTCTATCGGCGCAAATGCGTTTGAGAACTGCGTCGGCCTCAAATATGCCAAATTCGAGAGGACGTCGCCGTGTGCCTTGGGTGCAAGCGCATTTTCCGGCTTGAGCGGAAGCTTCCGTATTTATGTGCCGGATGTTCTTGCTTATACCACAGGTGTTTCCGCCGCCTGGCAATCACTCGCAAGCAAAATTTGTCCTTCTTCCCAGATCGCTTCGGATTGGTATTACGAAATTCTCAAGACGGGCGCGCACGCCGGCAAACTGAGACTTCTGCATTATCTCGGCAGCGATACCGTTTTGACAGTGCCGGAATCTCTCAATATTGCGGGTGTGGTACGGCAGGTTTACTCTTTTGGAGACAATCTTTTTGACGGCAAGGTGACCGTTTTCAAAATGAACTCCGATATGCCGCTGTCTTCGGCCACCTTCGGATCTGCGGCCGGGCTTGTCCGTCTGGAAATGAGCATCATCGACAGCAACGGCCAGCAGAGAGAACTTCTCAATTCCAATATGACGATTATCCGTACCGCCTATGAAACAATCGGTACGCTCAGCGAGTTCAGCGTGTCCGCCATACGCTCTCTGAAAAGCCTTTTCGGCAATGTGATGCCGCCCGCAAATCTAAAAAAAGTCATCATACTTCCCGACTTGTCGACGCTTCCGGCAGAGATGTTTTACAATTGCCACAGCATTCAAGAAGTTTTCATTCCGGCAACAATCACCTCAATCGGAGACCGGGCCTTTTATTCGTGTTTTGATCTGCGGCAGGTTTCGTTTGAACCGGGCAGCACGCTGGCGCATATAGGAAGCGGCGCATTTGAAAACTGTGTCGGTCTGGAATATATCGCGCTTCCCGCCACGGTCACGCAAATTGACAGCAATGCGTTCAAATCAACTCCTTTTGTCGAGAACTCGGAAGAGGATTATGTCGTGCTGGGAGACGGAATTCTTTATAAGTACAACGCAGACGCAAAAATTGTCATCCTTCCCAAAGAAATCAAAAAAATCAACGAATACGCTTTTTATGGGGCTTCGCTCAGGAGCTTTATGTTCGAAACGGGCTCCGAACTCACAAGCGTTGGCCCGTACGCGTTTGCAGAATGCGTCAATCTCGAACATGCCGCCTTCCCGCTGGCAATGAGTCAACTTGGAGAAGGTGCATTCTATAACGATAAAAAGCTTTCCAAAGTTGTTTTCTTTTACGTAGGCACGGGCGGTGCCAGCATTTCCATCGCAAACACCACCGATGTATTCCGCAATACAATGTCTTCGCTTGAAGTGTACGTGCCAAGCTCAGAAAAAGAAAATTATATTCAAGAAAACAACAATTGGGAAGTGATTGTTGCCTCCCAGTTGGGATTGTCAAGCTGGTCCGGGTTGAGAGGCGCGGGTCTGTCCTATTACGGGGATTGGCTTTTTGATTACAACAGCGTATTGGGCACCACGCTGATTCAGTATTATGGCGACAGCGAAGATATCGTTGTTCCCGACTTCCTTGACAGCGGGACGGGACAGATATCCCCGGTCATCAAACTAAATAATTATGTTTTCCCGCGGGATACCCGTACCATCAGCATTGACGCATCGCTTATGGCCGATCCCAAGGTATTCGGAGGGTTAAGCAGCCTGACAGAAATCACATTAAGAAATGTCACGCCGGATATGCCCTCCTATAATCCCGATCCCCTTCATCCCGATCCGAATCATTATGTCCACGAATATCTCTATGGCATGCTGAGCGTCAACAAATCTCTTGCCGTTGTCAATGTCGGCGGCCAGGTAAGCATCCGGAATCTATTGGGAGCATTGCCTCCTTCGACACTGACGACAGTCAATATTTTTGAAGAAGAAACGGTTCTCGCGGCAGAAATGTTCAAGGACTGCGTGAATATCGTAAATATCAATCTTCCTTCCACAATCACCTACGTGGGAGAACGTGCTTTTGCCAACAGCGGATGGGAAAGAAATTACAACGGTGATTTTGTCATCATTCTGCGGGATTTGGACGGCAGGGGACTTCTTGTCGGCTACAAAGGCAACGCGCAGTACGTCGTACTCCCTTCTGATGTCAGAGAAATCAACCGCAAATTGTTTGAAGGCAATACGAGCATAGAAATTCTGGAACTCGCGGATGTATCGGTCATCCATGATGAAGCGTTCAAGAATGCAACGCGGCTCAATAAAATTTTCATGACCGGTGATGCGCCGGAATTCGGCAGCGGAGTGTTTTCGGGATTGATGAGCGGCGCTCTCTTGTATGTGGATGCCGACAAGGTCGGATTCTATCATCCGTCTGCGACGGCAGGCGTTACGGTATGCCCCAATAATCTCATTGCCTCCGACGGATATCTTATTGAAGAAATAACGCCCGAAACAGCAAAATTGGTCCAGTCTCTCAGATCGGGCGGTGCTGCAGAAATGCCTTCGAAGATCGGAAACCATTATATTGTATCCATCGGCGCCAATGCTTTTTATTCTACCGCAACGAGTCTGACTTTCTATTCCAATGTCACCAATCAGCCCGGCAGTCCGGCCTTTTCCGCACCGGTGACGCTGGATGCAAACGCTTTCAGAAACCTGAAGAGCCTTGCTTCGGTAACTATTTACAATACCGGTACGGTTCTCTTCAACCGCCAATATCTCTATGAGCTGCTGACAAGCAATCCTTCGCTCAATAAGCTTTCTTACAACGGCGATTGTACGCTGGTTTATCTTCTTAACGGGCAAATGCCGCCTGCCTCGCTTAAGACAATCGAGATTCTTTCCGGTTCAGAAGCAATCGTGGACAATTTGCTTGACGATTGCCCCAATATCAAAAACATTATTCTGCCGTCCACATTAAAGACGGTAGGATATTACGCTTTTGAAGAAACGGCATGGTATGCGGCCCAATCCAGTTTTGTCATAATCGTCAACGGATATCTTTATAAATACAAGGGCACCGAATCCAATGTTACCATTCCGGCTTCGGTCCGAACCGTCGGGGTGAGAGCTTTTTCGCAGCGCACGGCGGGAGGCGAATGGCAGGGCAATTTGTACATGAAATCGGTAAAATTCGCCGGCGGAAGCGTGGCGGGCGCCATTCTGTCCGAAGCATTTTACAAATGCGCTCTTCTAGTCAAGTTCGATGCTCCCGCTTCTCTCAGCTATATTGCAAGCGACGCCTTCAGAGAATCCGGCATCTCGCAGGTCGGAGATGCGTTGATCACCACCGGCGACAAAGGTGATATTCTTATCAAATATACCGGTTCCGAGGCAGATTATACGTTGCCTGCCGGCATAACGGTTATCAACTCCGGCGCTTTCAGGCAAAACACGGCCATTCAGAATCTGATTATCCCCTCCGGCAGTCTGCTTGTGAGTATCGGCAGCGATGCGTTCAGGGACTGCACCAATCTTGAGATGATCTGGATGGATTCCAAAGCGAGCAACGACAACAAGGTCCGGACAATCTTCCCGTTGCAGTTTATTGACAGCATCGGAGAGAATGCTTTTGCCGGCACACCATGGTATTCCGGTCTCGGCAGTTATCTGTTCGGCAACAAAAAGCTGCTTCTTGTGCATACCGGCGCCGAATCGCTGATGCTTTCGGACAACGACATTCCGTCCGGATTTGAGCTCAATATGATTTCCGGCGCGGCTTTCGGCTCTTGCGATGTCCGTTCCCTTTATATTGACATGACCTCGGTGCCTACGCTCATGCCCGGCGCGCTCGACTCACTTGCAGATGTGTATGTCCCTGCCGAAATGTATAACATGTATACCACGCAGTGGTCGGCCTATGCGTCCAGATTGCACGCTGCCAGAGTATCAGACGGCACGTTTGTCAATCCCGAAGGAACGCTGATATATGTCAATCCTGCTTCGGATACAATCTTCTTTACAGACCGCTCCGGTCTTACCTTCCTCCCGGCGTCGCCGTTCACCGATGCCAGGAACAATCTGACAATGGTATTCACGCAGACTGCACCGCCCGCAAAGGAAAGCGGAAGCCTGAACAAGGTATCCGACATTTATGTTCCGCTGCAAGCGCTTGCCACATATCAGAGCCTCTGGAGCGATTATGCGGGCAATCTTCACGGTTATGCCGTAAACAACGGTTTTTATATCGTCAACAACGTTCTGTATCAGTATCTCGGCTCTTCGGCATGGGTGGAAGTGCCTTCCGGAGTCACGGCAATTGCAGGGTATGCGTTCTCTTTGGGAACCAATATCGAGTATCTGCACTTCCCGTCAAGCGTAGTCTCCGTTGCCAAACATGCGCATTACGGGCTGCAGAATGCCGTTGTCGCCGCGGCGGGGACTGTTGTCAATATGGATGAGCATTTTGCGGATAATGTTCTTGCACTCCACATGTCCGTGCCGTACGCCGATGCATCGGAACTTGCAATGAGCGGAGGAACGGTCATCCGGTATCTGGGTAAAGTCAAGAATTATTCTTTACCGTCTTCTGTGACGGGAATTGCCGCGCAGGCATTTGCCGGCCATAAAGAATTGTTCAGGCTTGAAATTCCCACAACGGTAGTATCGATTCAGAAAGACGCCTTTGCAGGATGCGAGAATGCCGTTCTGCTTGTGGCAGCAGAAAACGTTCCCGCAGGGTTTGCAGCAGATTGGAACGCAGGAGCCTTTTTTACCTACGTCAATTATTCTATAATTACGTATGAAAACAGCAAATATATTGTCGTGAACGGAAACGCAACGCTTCTTGAAGCGGCCGCGGGCCTTACGTCAATCTCTCTGAGCTATGCCGGCGGATACAAAATAGCCGGCATTGCGGCAAACGCTTTTTCGCAGTCGCCCGCAATCAAAAAAATCTATCTGTCTTCCGACGTTGTCAATGTGAATTCCAAATCTTTTGACGGTTGCTCCGGCGCGGTCGTTTATCTGAGCGGCGAGGCTGTGCCGTCCGGTTTCTTAAGCGGATGGACCGCGGACATTCTGGAATATTTTACCAATTACGGCAAAGTGTTTGTTTCCGGCGGTTACCGTTATGTAATCAACGGCAGCGCGGCTATCCTGCTTGCTTACGAAGGCACGCAGACCGCTCTTACCGTGCCCGGAAGTGTGGCGTATCTGGGCAACAATTATATGGTGACGACCATTGCCGCCTATGCTTTTTATAATAACACCTCGATCGCTTCGGTAACGTTCCCGACACAGATGAACCGTATCGGAGCCTATGCTTTCTACGGTTGCCAGAATCTTGCTGCCGTTGTCTGGTCGAATAATATCAATTACATCGGCACAGGAGCGTTTGCGGGTACGCCTTGGCTTGCTTCGCGTACAGGCTGGGTGAGTTCCGGCAGCAAGGGATACCTCTATGCCGGATCTTCCAATATCGTATTTGTACCAAGCGGAATGACTTCAATCATCAGCGGTGCATTGTCCTCCGGCGATATCCGGTATGCCGTGTTTACAGCGGCAGTTCCCGTTTCAATAGGCGCTTCGTTATTTGACGGTCTGGAAAAGGTGCTGGTTCCCGCGGCATATCTGTCGGCATACAGAACAGCGGCAGTCTGGTCCGATTACGCCTCAAAAATCGACAGCTATACAGAATACGCGGGTGCTCTGTATTATCATGGTGCTCTGCTCAGCTACATCGGCGGCGGAGACAATTTTGAGGTTCCCGTTTCGGTAGGCGGATATGCTGTCACCGAAATCATGGACGGGGCGTTTGCCGGGCATTCGGATCTGAAGACGCTTTGGATCGGTCAGGGTATTGCTGTGATCGGCAAGAATGTATTTGCCGGCTGCAGCCGGCTGTTTGTGCAGGTATATTACGAAACTTACCATGCACAGGGAGCGGGTTGTTTTGACGGTGTGTATTCTCTTTACGCCTATCGTTCGATATTTGAAGAAAACGGAGTACGGTATGGTACTCAGGAAAACGGAACGGATCTCATGATTCTCAATTTCCTTGCGGGAAGCGAGAAAACCGAGGTTCCGGCAACTGTGTGCGGCGGAATTCCGGCAGCAATCGCGCCCTGGGCATATCTTGACAGCAGTGCGGTAAAAATCCTGTTGCCCAATCTTCCCATTGCAATCGATGCGCATGCCTTTGACGGCGCTCAGAATCTTGTTCTGATTGCTTATACGGATTTGCTGAATAAAGAAGCTCTTGATATGGTCGGGGAAGTCTATGAAGCCTCGCATATCCGAACCTACGGTGATTTTGAAATCTATGTCAATGGCGGACAGGGAATTTACATGGGTTATAACGGCACGGATTCTTATGCAGAAATATACGGTGTGATTTCGGGCATCACCATCACGGGAATTGCAGGATACGCATTGCTGAATTCGGGATTAAAAACCGTTATGGTGGAAGGGACTATTCCCGCCGGCAACATTTCCGATGCCGCGTTCATGAAAACAGGCGCCGATACTGTGGTATATTACCTCGGCGACGCCAATCTTTCGGAATACGCCTGGGCTTCGGGAATTTTTGAAGCGCACACCCGGTCTCAGGAGTACACTTATGAAGGTTATACTTATACCTTATATAAAGATGGCGTTCTGATAGTAAAATATACTTGCGATGCCGCAGAAGAAGTCTTCCTCACCATTCCGGAGCGGCTTCCTGTCGGCGTGCTTCAACTTGAAGTCAAAGGCATAGCGAGCGGCGCATTCGATTCCTTTACAGTTCTGAAGCAAAACATCGTCATACCTTCTTCGGTGGTTTTCATCGGGAAGAATGCGTTCATTGGTGCGGAATCCCACGAAATGAACGTTCATTTATGGTGTCCGGACAACGCGGGCTTTGTTGCAGGATGGAACAGATATTTTTCGGATACCTTTTTCCGTACGGAAGGGGACACAGTCGACTTGTATGGGATTGTCTATCTTGCAGACGGGGATCATGCTGCCGTAATCGGCTATTCGGGCATCAGCAATGTCAAGGTAATAGAAAAAACCGTTATGATCAACGGCATTGCAAGAAGTGTCACCAAGATTGCTTCCTATGCTTTTGAAAATATCGACGATTATGCCCATATCTATATTCCCAACAGCATCACCACTGTAAGAAACAGAATAATCTATCAATCGGATCATGCGACATTTTCGCTTGCGCTGGCAACCGTTCCTTCCAGCTGGTCGCTGAACGGAAACATCATTTTATCGTCCGCAAAAATAAATTACAACAATTTGATTTTGCTGCGTGAAAACGGTGTTCTGAATTTCATCCGGTATGAAGGAAAGGATGCATCCGTCCATATTCCCGCGCAGATAGTATCAGGCGGCATCACCTATGATGTGCGCGGTATTGCGTCTTATGCATTTTCCGGCAGCGACAATATATATAGATTATATCTGCCGGCTTCTGTCAATACGGCTGCCGAAAACGCTTTCTATAATTGCGGCAAGATTTTGCTTTATACAGAGGATAATCAGGCACAGGCATCCGCATGGCTCCATAATCCCGCGGATTTCAAAGGTGTCTATTATGACAGCGGATCGTTAACGGCTCATGATGGCTTCCTGTATCAGTTGGACGGCAACGAAGCGTGTCTCGTCGAATGCCTCAGTTCGGATTCCGAAGTAGAAATACCGTACAACTTCTCGATCGGCCCGAATGATTATACCGTCAGAACCATTGGCATTTATGCATTCGCATTCCGGACGGATATCACAAAAATTATCATTAACGACAGCATCGTGTCGGCAGGTCCCGATGCTTTTCTGGGAACGTCCAATGCCGTGCTTGATTTGATGATGAATACGATGCCCGATTGGGGAGAAGGCTGGCAGGGCGATGTGATTTCCGTAAACATCAACGCTTCGCGCGTATGCAGTATAGGAGGATTCACTTATCTTCTGAGTACCACGGAGGCGATGGTGACCGGTTATGAAGATATTTATGCGGTTTCGCTGACGATTCCTTCTGTGATTACCTATTACTCCAACAACTATACGGTTACCAAGATTGCAGAATATGCTTTCTGTAATTTTATGAATCTGGGAAGCGTTAGATTGGAAGAAGGCAGCCGGATTTCGGAAATCGGCGCGTATGCTTTTTATAATTGTATAAATATGTATGAATTCGGGTTTACGGATCAGATTACCCGAATCGGCGAAAAGGCATTCACATCGACGCTGTGGTACCAGAATAAGATTGCGGACGGCATGGTTTACGGAGGTTCTCCCGACACTTTGCGTTTGTATACCGGCATGGAGGAGGCAGTCGTCCTGACGAATTCTTCCGGAGTGAACGCAATACTGGGCGGCGCCTTCGGCTCCAATTCTTCCGTCCGTTATCTTGTATTCCTGAACGGCGCAATGCCGCAGGCACATCCTCATGCGTTTGATACAATCGAGAAGATTCTGGTGCCCGCCAACCTCGTGGATTCCTATAAGGCGGAATGGGATTTTGCAAAGGACAGAATAGAAGCTGTAACAGAAAGCAACGGCATGCTGTTTTATCAAAATGTCTTGCTGGCAATCGTAGACGCGCAAGCCTCTTCTCTGGAAATACCCGCTTTTGCCGGAAATTACGCAATCAATACCATTGCGGCTTATGCCGACAAAACAGGTCTGACAGCGGCAAGAGAATTGAGGATCCCGGCTACCATCACGCATATCGGGGACAACAGCTTCCCGACATCCGTAATCTATTATTCTGTTGCTGCCAGGTCCGCAGGGTACGGCTCCATCACGGCGCTGGCACAGTATTACAATGCAGGGAGCATCTTTGAAGAAAACGGGTCACGCTTCATTCTGGCCGGCGGGAAGGCGACACTTGTAAAATATACAGGATCCCATGCAGAATATACGGTACCGTTGTCCGTTTCATGCGGCGGCATGTCGTACCCGGTAACCGCAATCGGTGCCTATTCCTTTACCGGCGAAAGCACTCTTGGATTAAGAAGCGTCTTTGTGCCATCGGCGGTTTCCATTCATGCCATGGCATTCCATAATGCTCGCAGTGTCCCTTCATTCATCATCTATTCTGCATTGCCGCAAGGAAATTATGCCTGGGCCCAAAACTGGGAAATGCCTGTATATTTTGGCGTCAGCGAAGTCTATTCGCAGGCTTCTCTCAGATATATACTGTGCGACGGAGAAATCATCATCACACAATATTTCGGGGGAGCGGAGCAGACCAGCATTGTCATACCCCAGACCATCATCATCGGCACTTCCGGGTATCCGGTGACCGCAATCGGCAATTATGCCTTTGCGGGAAAAGCATCGCTGGCATCCATTGCCATTCCTTCAAGCATTCGTTATATCGGTAAAAACGCCTTTTATGGGACATATTGGCTGGAGCATGCCGAGAGATTCATTATTGACAATCACAGGCTGTTGCTTTATAATGGTACTGGCGAAATTGTCACGTTGGATGAATCATTGGGTATAAGAGAAATTGTCGGGGGAGCCTTCTTGAGCAGCAATGCATCCAGAGTCATCATAACGGGCGAGACGCCTGTGATCGCACTCTGCGAAGGCGCTTTTGAGGGCGTCGACATGATTACTGTTCCCGATATCGCCTTGGATATCTATACACAATATCTCTGGAGCGATTACAGCGAAATCATCGTCGGCAGCGAATACGTATGGGGCGACTTCGGATTCTCCTTCGGAACGGATAACAAGGTGACGGTAACCCATTACTACGGCGGTTCGGGCATTGTTGCGGTGCCCGGTTCGGTCACAATAGGAAACGTCACGTATCAGGTGACCGCGTTGGCGGCGGGGCTCTTTGCCGGCAGGACGGATATCATTCAGATTTACCTTCCGGCAAGCATTGCAGAAATCGGAGCCGCAACCTTTGAAGGCTGCATCAATGCCAGATTGTACCTTGCTTCCGGCCCCAGAGCGTGGTATGCCGGATGGGATCAGGATCTCATTGCAGTCATTTACAACTATATCGGCTGATATTGCCGAAGTAGATAGACATTAATAGAACGGGAGTAAAACATGAAACACAGATTTTCCAGATATTTGGTAGTCCTGCTCGCAGTAATGCTTATGGCAGCGATTGTGGCTGCCGGCTGTAACGGCTGTAATCCACCGACAGATAAACCAAAAACGGATAATACCGATCTTGTACCGGTACTGCCGGATTTGATCAATTTGGGAGTAAATCTCTCCGATTATGCGCCCACCGGGACAGTTATTTATGATAATGCAACCAAATCAAAAGCGGCTGAGGATCTCACAACGAAACAAAACGAACAAAAACAGAAGCATAATTATGTCTTGGATGAATTGACCGGAGAATACACCAATTTCAGGGATGGCGCTTATCAATGGAAATATATGAAGAACGGTGAAGAACAGGATACCTCCACATTCACCAAAATATTCCTGTTTGCGGATCCGACAGAACTGGTCAACAGAATGGCCGCCGCCCACCTGCCGCAGGATAAAATGCAGGCTCTTGTTGCCTATATCTGCCGTTCAGATGCGGAGGGTTCCGGCTATAATTTTGTTCAAGGAACGGGCGGAGCCATTCAGGACTATGAAGAGTTGGACGAGCTTTATGATCTCTATGACAAAGATGACAGCGACGCAAATTACCTCAATTTGCAAAAGAAGCGCCGCAAAGTGATGCATGAAATCTTCGATATCTTCGGCGATCAGGCCGCTCCCGCCTGCCGAACAGTCATCGAGATGCTGTCTTATGCCCAGAAGGTTGTCGCAGAAGAAATGATTCCCGATTATGAAGAAAAAACAGGCAAAACCGTGGAAGGCTTTTATGAATTCTTCAAGGGGTATGATATGCTCTTTGATTATGACGCACTGGTCTATTTCTTAGCCTTCAACCAATCCTGCGGTGCGGTCTCTGCAAAAAAATATCTTCTGGATGGCAATTATTCTATCACCGGCGACAACAGAAAAACTATGATGACGTTGTACGGCTATTATTACCAATATCAGAAGAGAGAGTTCGATCTCTTCAATGATACAGAATATTATGAGTATCTTGATCTCGGATTAAAGGATTATTTTGATAACGATGCCGACGCGCTTAAGTACAGGGATTATGACAGAAGGCATTATGCGGGCGCATACAGATATTCTTTTGAATTCTATAAGAAATATTACCAGGCGCATTTCTCCTTCCAGCTCAAACAGGAAGAGTTTGATATGGCTGTGTACGGTATTGATGATCTCCCTTACGGCAATAAGCGTTATGCAACAGTAATGCAGACCGGCTGCGAGCAAGGCCTGGATGGTACCCTGAAAATAGGTGATGTCAACTACGAATACACCGGCATAGACGCAAACGTGATTGCCTACAACAATGCGGCAAAAGGATATTATTCAATACCCAAAGCGCAAAGGGACAGAGAAGATTATATGCCTGCAAAGATTGCGCTGGTGCGTCTGGAAGTCCAGCAACTCAAGAGCCAGTATTATACCATCATGCACGAATCAATTAAAGAAAAGGACCTCTCCAATGCGCTCAAGTATCAGATTTATTCCTTCTCCGGCGATTATATCAGAACAATACTAGCCAACCGCAAGGACGATGTCATTTATAACGTCGAGCTTGATCATCTCAATCCGGGTACTGTAGAATATGCGGATAAAGAAGAAGAAATCGGACGCAACAATGCAATGCTGGAAAACCACGTGTATTTCTACATACAGAAAGGAAACGTCAATACGCAGCTTCAGAAGGCGGACGAATACGAATGGAAAACCGCCATTGCAGATCGCATCAAGATAACCATAGACACCGACTTTGAAGCATATCATGAAGCGCATAAGATATATATGGGTGGCTCCAGCGGCAACTATGTCGACGAATATTTTGAAGACACGTTGTTCCCCAAGATAATTGAGAACCCCGGCCCCAATCAGACGAAGCGCTATGACACAGAAGTCCAGATTTCACGTCTTGCGGACAATCACGAAAACGTCTTCCGCTATGCGTACGGCTCGATAAAGGTTGAATACAAAGAGCCTACGGTACTGGAAAGTTTTGTCCTCAAAAATGAATATATCAGCGAAACAAGCACTGTTCCGAGCGGAAATCAGCTGGAAATCAATCCTGCCACGTTGGAATCCTCTTTCCCCGGAGTGATTGCAGTTTCGGCCAGCGAAATGGCGAAATTCACAAACCGTCCTACGCAGTATGATAAATCCAAGATTACGGAAGAGACCTATGATTCCGACGAAAAAATCAGACTGGCAAGATTCGATGAAGCGTCGGGAACATGGAAAGGAATTTTCCCCAAGAACGGCGGCGATGATCCTGTGCTTGTAAAAACCTACACCAAGCTTGAAGGAAATGTAACTTATACATATGTACTTGTTTTTGAAGGATGGTACATCGATAAGAATTTACAGTATCCGGCGAAATTCAGCGGCAATGACGAATATGGCGAGGAGTTCAGTTATGATATTTGCCTCTATGCAGGATACAAAGTGATCAAAATCAATACGAATCAAGCATAAAGTTCAGATTGCCAGAACAGCCCGTGGGGAGGATTGAAGGATTCCTCCCCACTTTTTTTGTACAGGACAAACGCAACGGAATTTTGTTTTGAAAATCGGTCCGAAGTATTTATAATAAAATTCTTCAGTATAATAAAATATGGTTCTGTTTGCTTCGATTTTGTCACTGTTTGCCGGATTGGGTGTATTTTTGCTTGGGATCAGACTGATCTCTTCCCATATGCAAAAGCTGGCTTCACATAAAATTACCGGGATGTTCGGCAGAATGACCGGGAACAGACTTGCGGCGCTAGGACTGGGCGCTGGCGCATCGTTTGCCCTGCAGAGTTCTACCGCCGCGACAGTCCTTTTATTGGGACTGGTGAATGCCGGAATGATAGATCTGATGCAGGCAACGCTG
The DNA here is from genome assembly GCA_001604065.1 of Clostridiales bacterium Firm_09. Classification (GTDB taxonomy): domain Bacteria; phylum Bacillota; class Clostridia; order Christensenellales; family DTU072; genus Firm-09. The sequence continues at coordinate 57,329 of LVAO01000003.1, read as the reverse complement.
ATCATTATGGGCGCGAACGTCGGCACGACTTTTACCGTACTGATTTTTGCTTTCGGATATCTTCCTGTGGGCGGTATCCTTTCGCTGGCTGCACTTGCGGGTGTCATTATGATAATGACCGCCAAAAAAGAAAAAACAATCAGTGCGGGATGGATTGTAGCCGGATTCGGCCTGATTTTTATCGGGCTCGGCCTGATGAACGGCAGCATGGATTTTCTAAAAACATCAACGGCTTTCTCACGGTTTATTCTTTCGATCAACCATCCCTTCCTTCTGCTTTTCACGGGCATTGTGTTTGCTTCGATTGCTCAGTCCAGTTCTGCTACGACCGCAGTTGTCATCACTCTGGCAGAAGCCGGACTGATGCCGATGACGTCTGCATTCGTCGTGATCATGGGCAGCAATGTAGGAACATGCGTTACGACGATGCTTGCGGGTATCGGCGCAAGCGTGAATGCAAAGCGGACGACGGTCGTTCATCTGCTGTATAATATCGCCGGTGTCATCCTGTTCTTCCCCGTCATTCTGATCGTTTGGTCGCCGCTCAATACGGTGCTTTCCAAAGCCCTGCCGCCCGCTTTGGCCATAGCCTATTTTCATATTCTTTTTAATCTTCTGACGACGATTGTTCTGATGCCTTTTGCAAAGGGGCTTTCTGCTCTTTCGGAGCGCTGTATACCCGCAAAGCGCAGCGCGGCAAAAAATAAAAAATCGCACGGAGCCAGAATTATTTATAAAAGTTGTTGACATAAAAGTTATTTATGTATATAATATGATTAGATACTAAATCTCGAGGTACACTATGATAATCACGGCTGAAATGTGGGACAAAATGCAGCATATCATGGCAAGATACAATGACCATATGATACATGTCTATGCAAAATTCGATGCAGAACTGGATACCGAGTACTTGAAAAAAGCGTTTGAACTTGCGGTAGAGAAAATCCCCGTCTTAAAGTCCAGATTCATATGGGGATTGACGGAACCGAAGTGGGAAGTCATTCCGGATTTCTCAATTCGTGATATCTTTTCGTATCTGGAAATCCATACGGATCCGGCGTGTTATGCAGAAGAAAAGCTTCTTTCTGTCATCGACGAAACCAAGGGTGCACAAATCAGGATATGGCAGATCCGACATGAAGGTGCCGACACGCTGGCGATCCTGATAAACCATATGTGCATGGACGGTGCGGATACCAAAGTATTCTTATATTATGTTGCCGGGATTTACAATGATCTTGTTAAAGGCGGCGACGGCATCATGCCTTTCAAAAACGGCTCGCGCAGTGCGATGCAGATTTACAAGAGCCTCTCTCCGGAGGATTATGAAAAGGCAATGAAGCTGATCAGCTACAGCAAAAAACAAAAAAACAGAATTGCCTTTCCTTATGCGCGTTCTGCCCGGAGAGACAGATATCCCCGCATCAACAAATACATTCTGGATGCCGGAACGTTCAATAAACTCAAATCCGAATGCAAAGTAAAAGGGGTTTCGTTGAATGATGTGATTCTTGCTTGCTTTTTCCGTGCGGCGTACCGCATCATAGATATCAAACCGGGCGAATCTCTGGGCATACCCAATATGGTGGATCTGCGCAGATACATGGCAAATGGTGAAAGCGAAGGGATATGCAATCTTACCTCGATGGTCGTCAGCAATCTCGGGGAGGATATTGGCAAGGATATTCACGAAACCGTTGCAAAAACCAAACAAAGCATGGATGAGCTGAAAAGGAATTTTCCCGGCCTGCATGGTTTGCCTTTACTGAAAAAAGTATTGGATATTATCCCGTATCCGCTTGCATGGTTTTTGATTGGCACCTTTTTCAAAAATCCGCTGATCGGCATCAGCAATATAGGGATTCTGGATGAAAAGAAGTTTGCCTTTGACGGCGCGGCAATGACGGAAGCATATATGACAGGTTCGGTCAAATATCCGCCATATATGCAGCTTGCACTTTCGACTTTCCGCAACACGATTACGCATACGATTGCTGTGTACGGCACCGATGCGGATCACGAAATGTTCAGGAAGTTCTTTGATTATTATCAGGAAGAACTGAGAGCTTTTATCGGATGATTTTCAAACATTCAATCTTCTTTTTCAGAGAAGCGCTCTTCCGCAAAAGGGAGGGCGTTTCTTTGGGCAAAAACTTACTTGCGAAAAAAAGATTTTTGTATTACAATAAATAAAAGCGTACGTTAAAAAGGAAAATAAATGGATACCATTCCCTCATTTACCGTTGACCATACCAAGTTAAAATGCGGCCTGTTTGTCTCGCGCAAGGACATCATCGGCAATATCACACTGACGACTTTTGATTTGCGTCTAAAAAGACCTTATCATGACCCTGTCATGGACACCGGTTCCGTGCATGCTTTGGAGCATATTTGCGCAACATATCTGCGTAATGATCCGCTTTGGGGCGACCGCGTCCTGTATTTCGGGCCCATGGGGTGCAGAACGGGATTTTATCTTATCATGACCGGGGATTTGTCTTCGGAAGAAATTCTGCCGCTCATTGAGCGAACCTTCGACTATGCTTCAGAATTTGCCGGAGAGATACCCGGCGCTACGCCGAAAGAATGCGGCTATTGCGTCGATATGGACCTGGAGCTTGCAAAGGCAGATGCAGCCTTATACTATAATGTTCTGATCGCGCCCAAAAAAGAAAACCTGTTCTATCCGATAAAAAAAGCGAAAAAATCCAAATCCGAAACGGAGAACAATCATGACTGATCCCAGAATAGAAAAATTGGCAAAAGTGCTTGTGCATTATTCCTGCTCTCTCAAAAAAGGTGAAAAAATACTGATTGAAGCTCGTGGCATAGATTATCCTCTTATAAACGCTATTCTTAAAGAAGTGGAGTCGGTCGGAGGGCTTCCTTTTGTCAATTATATTGACAACAGGGTGCAGAAGAAATTGCTTTCCATGATGACCAAGGAACTGGCTGAAAAGATGGCAAAATATGATGCATACAGAATGGCAGAAATGGATGCCTATATCGGCATACGAGGGGGCAACAACTGCTACGAAACCAGTGATGTGGATCCCATCAGGACGCAATACTATGATAAATATTATTCCCACCCGGTTCATCACGAGCTCCGTGTAAAAAAGACCAAATGGGTCGTTTTGCGTTATCCGACGGAAGGGATGAGCGCGCAGGCAAAGATGAGTACGGATGCCTTTGAAGATTATTATTTTAATGTCTGCACTCTGGATTATGCCAGAATGGACAAAGCAATGGATGCCATGGCGGCGCTTATCGCAAAGACCGATAAGGTGCGCATTACCGGCAGAGATACCGATCTTTCTTTCAGCATCAAAAATATCGGAAGCGAAAAATGCTCGGGTTTGCGCAATATTCCAGACGGAGAAATTTATACCGCCCCTGTAAAAAACAGCGTCAACGGTTATATTCATTATAACGTGCCGTCTATCGAAAAAGGCATCGAATTTAGGGATGTGCGTTTGACTTTCAAAAACGGCAGAATCGTCGAAGCGACAGCCAATCTGACAGAAGCGGCAAACAGCATCTTTGATACCGATGAGGGTGCGAGGTATGTGGGCGAATTTGCGTTTGGCGTCAACCCGTATATTACTAAGGCAATAGGCGATATTCTGTTTGATGAGAAGATTTCAGGCTCCATCCATTTTACACCCGGATGCTGCTATGACGAAACCAGCAATGGCAACATCAGTGCCATTCATTGGGATCTTGTGCTTGTTCAGACACCGGAATACGGCGGCGGGGAAATCTATTTTGACGATGTTCTTATCCGCAAGGACGGCAGATTTGTTATTCCGGAACTTTTTGGACTCAATCCGGAAAACCTTGTATAGGAGATTATGAGCAATAACCTCAGATCAAGCGAAAAACAGACAATTGTAAATCGGCCAAGCAGATTGCTTTATTGGTTGATGATTCCGCTTGCCATGCTGATTTCAAAAATCATGTATCGTTTCCGCGTCAATAAGGATCAACTGATTGACAAAATCAAAGGCCCTTTTATTGCGATCGGTACACATTCCTGCACGATGGATGTCGCTTTTATGATGCTGGCGCTTGTTCCCCGTCCGCTCAATATCGTTTGCGGCAGGGATGTTTTTACCTGGAAGCCTGTCAAGCCCATTCTCCATAAAGCGGGACTGATTCCCATCAGCCAGTTTGAAATGGACCTCAACAGCATACGCCTGATGAAAAAAGCGGTGCAGAACGGATGCAGCCTTTCGTTGTTTCCCGAAGGAAAACGTTCGATTGACGGACGCAGCCTCCATTATATTTCACCCAGTCTGGCAAAGCTGTTCAAGTTTCTGGATGTGCCTGTCGTCATGTGCCACAATAACGGAGGGTACTGTGCTACTCCGCGCTGGTCCAGATCCAGACGCAAATGCAAGGTCGTGCAGGATGCCAAGCTTCTGTTCACACAAGAGCAGATACGCTCAATGTCTGTGGACGAAATCTTTTGCCGCATCAAAAAAGAGTTTTCTTACAACGATAACCTGTATCAAAAAGAGCATGCGCTTCATGTCCGCTGCAAAGAGCCGGCGCTGGGACTCCATTATCTTTTATATAAATGTCCGAAATGCGGCACAGAATACGAAATGGAATCCAAAGGAAGAGAACTGCACTGCAAGCACTGCGGCAATACGGCAGAAGTCAATGAGTATGGCGAAATTAAAGCCAAAAACGGCGGTATTGCCTACTCGCGCCTCGATATCTGGTACGATTTTGAAAAGGAATCCGTTCGGGAAGAGATTGCCAATCCGGATTTTTTTGTCTCGCACCCGGTGACCTGGCGGGTCAACGACCCTGTTACCAATGTCTATCATGAGAAAGGCGAGGGAGAACTATATATCAACGGGACAGAAATAGGCTTCCGCGGAAAGGACAAGAGCGGCAAATTCTGCGAGATTTCGGTGCCGATCAAGGTGCTGCCGACAATCGTGCAGAAAGTCGATGAAGCAGTTGATCTGACTGTCGAAGGGGTTATCAATCGTTTCTATTTCAAAGAAGGCAAATACAGCGCAAAATATAATCTGATTGTGGAGCAATTATTCAGGAAGCTTCATCATTTGGACTGAATCCTGCGTTTAATTTTCATCTCTTTCCGTCTGGCAAAGGAATGCTGGGATATCACCGGATGGAAATCTATTTTTTTGTTTCAGGAATAATAATAGTTGTTTTTCTCATTCTATTTCCAAGGAGAATCTATGCGTGCAACAGGTATTGTAAGGCGGATTGACGAACTTGGAAGAGTTGTCATTCCCAAGGAAATCAGAAGAACAATGAAAATCAGAGAAGGCGAAGAACTGGAAGTATTTACCGGTGAAGACGATTCGCTCATTTTGAAGAAATATTCTGCGGTGAGAGAATTTTCGAGCTTTGCGGGTGAATATGCCAGCTCCGTTTATCTGTCGACAGGCTATACCGCATTGGTTTTTGATATGGATACGCTTGTCGCCGCAAGCGGGGATATCAGGGCGTACAAAATCGGCAATCCTGTCAGTTTCAAGCTGGAAAAGATTCTGAATGACAGAAAGCCTGTGCTGTTGTCCGGAAGAGAATTGATCAGCCTTTGCGGAGAGGATCTTTCGGAAATCGGCGGAATGGCAATTGCGCCGATCATCAACGCCGGCGATATCATGGGTGCGTTTGTAATCGTATCTTCCAAGGAACTCGGAGAAATGGCGCTCAAATTTGCCGCGATCGGCGCAAACTTCTTATCGACACAGCTCTGATTTGAAGCGGACCGTCTGGAAGGGCGCGGGCATGCTTGCCTTCGCCGCATTCTTTTCTAAATTTATAGGTGCACTCTACCGCATACCTCTGACAAATATCATAGGCGCGGAGGGTATGGGCGTCTATCAGCTGATCTTTCCTATCTATTCTTTCTTGCTTTCGACCTCCTCGGGCGCGCTGCCGATCGCGGTGTCCATGCTGGTCTCTTCGCGGATTGCGACGGGCGGAAAGGAAGAGGCGCGAAAGCTCATTACGGCAGCGATGTCAGCCTTGCTGATGACGGGTATTTTGCTGTCCATCGCGCTCATTGCGCTGGCCAAGCCCATCGGGCGCCTGCAGGGTTCGGAGGATACCACATTAGGCTATGTCGCGATCGCGCCCGCGATATTTTTTGTTTCTGGCATCGCGGTGCTGCGCGGCTGGTTTCAAGGCAACGGTACCCTTGCGCCTTCGGCGGCTTCACAGGTGAGCGAAGCGATTGTCAAACTGGCCGTTGGATTGGCGCTTGCCTGGATTTTTTTGCCTTTGGGTATCCAATGGGCGGTTTTTGGTGCACTTATTGGGGTGACATCTTCGGAGCTGGTTACCTTCTTCATGCTTTATGCCATTTACAGAAAAAACAATCCGCCGCTGCATCTTTCCTTTGATATAAAAAATTCCAAAGAAAAATATAAAGAAATCACCAAACTGACCGTTCCCATGACTCTGGGCAATGTGATCCTGCCGCTTGTTCAGATTGTCGACAGCTTTCTGGTTGTCAATTTGCTGACGAAGTTCATAAGCTCTTCCGCCGCCACGGCAAGCTATGGACTGCTGACCGGGCCGGTCAATTCTCTGGTCAATCTGCCTATCGTCATCGGATTGTCCTTGGGCATCGCGGTTATCCCGCATCTGACAAAAAACATGGAGGAGCATAATCTTGCTGCAATAAAACAAAAATGCGACACCGGCTTCAAGCTTGCGCTCACTATCGGCGTACCGTTCGCCTTTATCTATTTTGCATTGTCGGGGAGCATCATACGATTGTTGTATCCTGCCTTCAGTGAAGCCGAAATCGCAGAAGCGGCAATGCTGCTGCGCATCAGCTCGTTTTGTGTGATTGCCCTTTCCGCCCAGCAAATCTATACGTCCATTCTTCAGGGATTGGGATATATCTATACCCCCGTGAAAAATATGGGCATTGGCGCAGGCGTCAAGATCATTTTGAATCTTGCTTTGATGCCGGTTATCGGGATCGCCGGCGTGGCGGTCGCTTCGCTTGCCTGTTTTATTGTCACCGCCGCTCTCAATCTGATTTCCGTACGCAATCTGATAGGCAAAAGTGCAGATTTATTCAAAAACAGTGGCGTGATCCTTTTAAGCGGTGTTATAATGGGTGCGGCGGTCTATGTAATCAGCTATTTCACGACAGGATGGCTGGTGCCTGTGCTGACCGCGCTTGTGGGTGGTGTTTTGTATCTGGTTCTGCTGATTGTGTTCCGCGTGTTTTCGCGCTCGGAGCTTTCGGCATTGCCGCTTGGCAAAAGGCTGGTCGCGCTCAACGACAGAATCTATAAAGGATAATCTTATGAATTTTGAAAAACTTGCGGGCGGCTCTTATGCTGCTTTTACTGCCGAAACCTTTTTGGAGAGAAAAATCAACAGCTTTGAATACAATTTGCCTGTTATTATCCATGGCATAACGGCCGAAACGTTTGCCCCGGTGTGGGATAAGGCGCTGGATTATTTCGGCGCCGAAGCGCAGACAATGCTTCCGGATGGTTCGGTACATATTCTGGGCGAAATTTCTTACGCAGATTTCATTGTAATCAGATTGCAGCCTTATACAAAAAGAACGCGTTTCGGCTTCGGCGACGTAATCGAAATCATCCGCAGACTTCGTGATCCCGACGGCTGTCCTTGGGATAAAGCCCAGACTTATCAGAGCATCCGCACCAATGCGTTGGAAGAAGCCTACGAGCTTATAGAAGCAGTCGATCTGAACGAGAAAGACAAACTGATGGAAGAAAGCGGCGATGTCATTCTACAAGGTCTGTTTCATGCTTCCATTGCGGAGGATAACCATGATTTCAACGTCAATGATGTTCTGTCCGGACTTGCCTATAAGCTTGTTTCCCGCCATACCCATATATTCGGCGAAAACAAAGCGGACAATGCCGGCGAAGCATTGATGTATTGGGAGAAAGCCAAGGCCGAAGAAAAAGGGCAAAAGAGCATCAAGGATAAACTTGACAGCATTCCAAAAACTTTTCCTGCGCTGCTGCGCACCCTCAAGGTGCAAAAAATTATTAAAAAAACAGGCTTCGAATTTCCCTCTGCGGATGCTGCTTTAGAGAAAGTCAAAGAAGAAACGCAGGAATTTGTTGAGTCGCGGGATGCCAAAAACCGCGAGGAGGAAGGCGGCGATCTGCTGTTTTCGGTGGTCAATCTTCTTCGGATGTACGGCATAGATCCGGAGCTTGCATTAAATGCGACGACAGACAAATTCATAAGGCGCTTTCTTTACGTCGAGAAAAAAGCGAACGAAACAGGCAAAAAACCCGAAGATTGTACGCTGGAGCAGATGGAAGGCTGGTATCAGGAATATAAGAGGCTATTCGAGAGCAATGCGGATCGGTAATCTTGATATTAAAAACGGCCTGATTCTTCCTCCGGTTGCGGGATACAGTGACGTGGGGATGCGCAAATTGTGCTATCGTTATGGCGCGGGACTCTGTTTTACAGAAATGGTTTCGGCCAAGGGATTGGTTTACGGCGGAGAGGGCAGCAGAGAACTTTTATATACATCGGAAGAAGAGCCCATCCGGGCCGTGCAGCTTTTCGGACGCGAAGAAAGTTTTATCGCGCGTGCCGTGCAGCATGAGGCGCTCGCAAAATTCGGCATCATCGATATCAATTTTGGTTGTCCCGTCCCAAAAGTCGTAAAGAACGGGGAGGGCAGCGCCCTTCTCAGAGAGCCGGAGCAGATATACAGAATTGTCAAAGCGGCCGTCGATGCCGCACAAGGAAGAGCGGTCACCGGAAAGATCCGTGCGGGTTTTACGAAGGGGGAAAACCTGGCGATAGAAGCAGCGCTTGCCATTCAGGAGGCAGGCGGCGCCATGGTGACGGTTCATGGCAGGACGCGGGACATGTTTTATTCCGGGAAAGCGGATTTGACAATCATCAAAGATGTCAAGGACGCGTTGCGGGTGCCCGTTGTCGGCAACGGTGACGTGACGGACAGAAAAAGCTATCTGGAGATGTTATCGACAGGCGTCGACGGCGTCGCGATTGCGCGGGGCGCATTCGGAAGGCCGACCATTTTTTCAGAAGTTCTGGGACAAAGCGTATCTTACGATATTTCTGAGCTTGTCCGCGAGCATCTTGAAGAACTTCTCAAAGTGTATCCCGAGCGCATTGCGGTAAACAACATCAAAAAGCACGTTGTATTCTATATTAAAGGCATACGGGGAAACAAAATCATCAAGGAAATGGTATTCTGCGCCAAAACCGCAAACGAAGTGCTGGAGGCTCTGCTGCCCATCAATTCATGATTGCGCTGTTGTACAATGAGAATTGCACAGATGGCGCATGAATATGCAAAACAGGCTCCTGCAATATCAGAAAGAAAAGGGTAAAATTCTTCTTTTTTTCAGGTACAATTTCTTGATTAGGTATATTCAAAGTGGTATAATTCATTCTGTCTTAGAAAATATTACTGATATTACTGAATTTTGGAGGTTTCTATGAATAAAAAGACTATTAAGGACATCGACGTTGCCGGCAAAAAATGCCTTGTTCGCGTTGATTTCAACGTTCCCATCGTGGATGGGGTAATCACCGACCTCAACAGAATCGAGGGCGCAATACCCACAATCAAGTATTTGTCCGATAAGGGCGCCAAGGTCATCCTCTGCTCGCATATGGGCAGGCCCAAAGGCGAATTCAATATGAAATATTCTCTCCGCCCCGTCGCCGTCAAGCTTGCGGAAATGCTCGGTAAACCCGTCACATTTGCTACCGACGTAATCGGACAGGATGCCCAGGCCAAAGTCGCAGCCTGCAAAAACGGCGAAATCGTTCTTCTTGAAAACCTCCGCTTCCACAACGAAGAAGAGAAGAATGACAAAGGTTTTTGTGAAGCTCTGTCTAAATTCTGTGAAATTTATGTCAACGACGCCTTCGGTACGGCGCACCGTGCGCATGCTTCTACGGCGGGCATCGTACAATACGGCTTTGCCAAGGTCGCCGTCGCCGGATTCCTTATCGGCCGCGAACTGGATATCATGGGCGGCGCGCTGGAGAACCCCAAGCGTCCCTTTGTCGCTATTCTGGGCGGCGCAAAAGTATCGGACAAAATCGGCGTCATCAACAATCTGCTGGAAAAGGTGGACACGCTGATTATCGGCGGAGCGATGGCGTATACCTTCTTTGCCGCAGAAGGACGCAAGGTCGGCAATTCTCTGTGCGAACCGGATAAGTTCGGGCTTGCCAAAGAGCTGATAGAAAAAGCGAAGGCGAAGGGTGTGAAATTCCTTCTTCCGGCAGACAATGTCTGCAGCGACAAGTTTGATGCCAATGCCAACACACAGATTGTACACGGCGAAATTCCCGATGGATGGCAGGGCCTTGATATCGGTCCCGAAACCTGCAGGCTTTATGCCGAAGCCGTCAAGAATGCCGGCACCGTCATCTGGAATGGTCCGATGGGTGTTTTCGAAATGGAGAAATTTGCCCAAGGCACCAAGGCAGTCGCCAAGGCACTTGCAGAATCCGGAGCCATCACGATTATCGGCGGAGGCGACAGCGCGGCTGCGGTCACACAGCTTGGATATGCCGACAAGATGACACATATTTCTACCGGCGGCGGAGCTTCCCTTGAGTTTCTCGAAGGCATCGAACTTCCCGGTGTGGCCTGCCTGAACGATAAAGAATAAAAAGAAACGGTATTCTGCGGGCAGACACTGCCCCGCGGCATAAAAAACTAATATAAGGAGAAAAGTGATGAAAAGAGATATCATAGCCGGAAACTGGAAGATGAACAAAACCAATGCCGAAACAAAAGAGCTTATCAAAGAGCTTGCGCCTCTTGTAAAAGATGCCAAGTGTGAAGTGGTGGTTTGTGTTCCTTTCACCGACCTCGATACCGCCCGCCGTGCCATCAGGGGCACCAATATCAAGCTGGGTGCGCAGAATGTCCATTGGGCGCCTAAGGGAGCATATACCGGCGAAATAAGCGCAGAAATGCTCAAAGAGCTTAAGGTAGAATACGTCATTATTGGCCACAGCGAGAGGAGACAATATTTTGGCGAAACCGACGCTTCTGTCAACGCAAGAACCAAGGCGGCTATCAACGCCGGACTCAAAGCGATTGTCTGTGTGGGCGAACTTTTAGAAGAGAGGGAGGCCGGCAAGACAGCGGAAGTTGTCGTCAGACAGGTGAACGGCGCTTTGCAGGGCATCGACAAATCCGGACTGAAAAAAATTGTCATCGCATATGAACCCGTATGGGCAATCGGCACCGGACGCACCGCGACAGCAAAAGATGCGAATGATACCATTGCGATCATACGCAAGGCGGTACGCAAGCTTTATGGCAAGACTGCTGCGCGCGCGCTCCGCATTCAGTATGGCGGCAGCATGAATGCCAAAAATGCTTCAGAACTGATGGCTATGCCCGAAATTGACGGCGGGCTGATTGGCGGAGCTTCTCTCAAAGCAGAAGATTTTGCGAAAGTAGTCAATTATTGATTTGTTCGGTCTGAATGCGCGGGAGAGATATCATCTCTTTCGCGCATCTTTTTCATCAGAGGCTTCCGGCAAAAATACGGGAAGCCTGTTCGATTTACGGATTACGGAGATACAATGTTAAACGCTTTAATAATCATGGACGGCTTCGGCATTGCGGAAGAGAACAAATGCAATGCAATCGCGGCAAGCGGGACACCCTTTCTAAAGTCCCTTATGGCCAAATATCCTCATTCCACCCTGGGCGCTTCAGGCATGGATGTCGGTCTTCCACGCGGGCAGATGGGCAACAGCGAGGTGGGACATCTCAACATCGGCGCGGGCAGGACGGTTTATCAAGAACTCACAAGAATCACAAAATCGATTGAAGACGGGGACTTTTTTGAGAATGAGAGTTTTCTTGCGGCGATTGAGCATGTAAAAAGAAACGGCGGTGCGCTGCATGCCTACGGACTGCTTTCCGACGGCGGCGTACACAGCCATATTGAACATCTTTATGCGCTTATCGACCTTGCCAAGCGTAAAGGGCTGGATAATATTTATGTTCATTGCTTTATGGACGGCAGAGATGTTCCGCCGACAAGCGGCGCCGGATTTCTTAAAGATCTGCAGAATTACATTGATAAGATGGGTTTTGGAGAAATTGCTTCCGTTATGGGCAGATATTATGCAATGGACCGCGACAACCGTTGGGAAAGGGTCGAAACCGCTTACAAAGCGCTTGTTGATGGCGAGGGCATTACCGCGGCAAGCGGCGTAGAAGCTGCCGAGCAGAGTTATGCCCGGGGGGTGACGGATGAGTTTATTCTTCCCACAATCATTGTCAAGAACGGCAAACCGGTACGCCGCATCCAGAAGGGCGACAGCATTATCTTTTTCAATTTCCGTCCCGATCGCGCCAGGGAGATCACCCGCGCTTTCGTCAAGGAGGATTTTTCGGGATTCCCGCGTGTTCAAGGTTTTTTGAAACCCTTTTATGTCGGATTTACCCGTTATGACGCAACATTTACAGAAATTGAAACCGCTTTTAAACCCATGACGCTTGATAACAATCTGGGTCAGGTGCTTTCTGCGCACGGTCTGAAGCAGCTCCGTATCGCAGAGACAGAAAAGTATGCGCATGTGACATTCTTTTTCAATTCAGGTGTCGAAACGCCCAATCCCGGCGAGGACAGAGTCCTGATCGACTCTCCCAAGGTCGCGACCTATGATCTGAAGCCGGAAATGAGCGCATACGAAGTGACAGATAAGGCGGTGGAGCTGATTCTTTCGCAAAAATACGATGTTGTTATTCTTAATTATGCCAACTGTGATATGGTTGGACATACGGGTGTCTTTGAAGCGGCCGTCAAAGCGGTTGCAGCAGTGGATACCTGCATGGAAAAACTGATCGGTGCCATCCAATCGGTAGGTGGAAATGCAATTATCATCGCGGATCACGGCAACGCGGACAAAATGTGCGACGAGAACGGCAACGTGTTTACCGCGCACTCCACCAATCCTGTTCCTTTGATTGTTGTAAAGGAAGGCCGTTTTGGCCTACGAGAGGGAGGTATTCTTGCCGATGTCGCGCCAACCCTGCTGCATCTTATCGGAATAGAGCCGCCCAAAGAAATGACCGGCAGAAATCTTATTATCGATTGACGGATTCATGTTCGATCTGTTAAGCAAGGCGTGCGTAAAAGCACGCCTTTTTTGCATCGTAATTTCCCAAGGTAAATACCATTTCAAAGGCCATTGTGGACGTTACTTTGGGAAATTACTATATTGCATCAGACATATTGTATATGAATACAAATTTCTGATATTGACGTTTCGGATTATATTTGATATACTTTTACCTAGTGCATTATTTTTTAATATGTCCGTATGCACCTGACCATAACACCTTAAGAGGAAGTATGTTCAAATTATTCAGAAATCTTAAGCCGATGACGCTCCTGCTCCTGTTTGTGATTGTGCTGGTAGGCGGTCAGGCAGTTGCAGAATTGTATTTGCCGCAGAAGATGTCCGAGATTATCGATAACGGTATTTATTTGGATTACGAACCTCTTTATAAGCATCTGACAATGGAAAAGCCTTCCAGCATCAGCGGTGTCGACAGCGAACGTACAATGAAGGGATATGAAGAGGACACCATTCCGGTTTTCGAAATGGTTGACGGATTTTCCACTTATGATTTAACGGATGCCCTCAACGAAGCCGATCCCACTCTTCACACCAATATTCAATTTCAGGATATTCCCATCAAAGACAGCAAGGATCTGTTTAACGAGGTGCTGACACCGTTTTTGGATGGTCTGAAGCCTTATCAGCATCCGGATGCCGATTTCAGGACAGGGTACCCCGGCGAGAACGGCGAGATAATCTATTATACCGAAGAAGACCGGGCGAAGATCATCAGCATCATCAACAGCCTGATTGTACTGGAAGAAGAGCGCCCCGCAGAGATGTTCGAATATGACGACAAAAAGATTTGGCAATATTATCTGACTCCTCAGTCGATTCAGGTAGCAACCGGCAAGATATCCATCAACAGTCTGCTTGACCGCGATCCGGATGAGGACGAGGATGAAGATGCAATGGATAACGAGACCAACAGAAAAATCATCACGGCCTGCATCAGCCGCATGAAACACAGCGAAAACGGCAATCTGATGCCCATTCCCATTGATAAATACGGCAACAGACTTGCTACAGACGAATACGGACATGCGATAGAAGGAAACAAAGTAATATATATCTATTCGGACAAAAATGACAAAGAGGTTTATACTGTAAAAGAATCCGAGACGAAGCGCCCTGATCCGATGCCGGATTACGAGGTCATCATGTGCAATAACGTATTCGGTTTTGCCTATAAGTATTCGGGATCCAAATGGGTCAATAACAAACTGGGCGTGCAGGATGATAAGGCGCTCGAGAATGCGCATAATTATAACGCGGACATACTTATTTCCAATTTGCTTTCAAGCAAGAAATTCAGCGCCGATAAAATAGAGGAACTCAAAACGAAGCTTAAAGTGGTTGTCTCCAGATATCAGCAACTGGACGGCACCCAGGGCGCCATCCTCAATAATGAGGAAGACGGATTGATGCTTCTTTCCAGTCTTCTGAATTCTTCCGGCAAATCGGCAAAAACGATTGAGAAAAAAATCAACAAATTCTATGAGGGCAAAATCTCAGGACTGGATATTTTCTTTATTAAACTGGGCAATTATCTGACGCTTTCGCCGACCGGGACCGCCAAGCAGCGGGGCGCAGCGCTGGAGCTGAAAAGCGCAAAGGATATGATGATTGCCGACGGCAAAACCATTCAGACGCGGGACTTCAATTACATATTGATGCGCGGCGGCACCATGCTGATGCTGACAATCGCCGCATGTTTCTGTGCGATTGTCGCCGCGGCGTTTTCTGCCAAGATTGCCTCCGAATTCTCCGCTATCATCCGCAGCAAGGTCTTCAGAAAGGTTGAAACCTTTTCTTTGAATGAATTTGATAAATTTTCTACCGCAAGTCTTATCACGCGTTCGACCAATGATATCAATCAGATTCAGACGGTATTCCTTCTTATTTTAAGAACCGCGCTGATTGCGCCTTTCACCATTGTCGGAGGATTCATTCTTTCCGCAGACAAGAGCGTGCCGATGACACTTGTCATATTGTATCCCTTCCCGATTCTTATCATCGCATCTTATACCGCATCTAAAATTGTCTTCCCGTTATTTACTGTAATTCAGCAGAAAGTTGACAAGCTGACTCTTATCATGCGTGAAGGATTGACAGGCATCCGCGTCGTACGCGCCTTTAACCAGCAGAACAGAGAAAGAAAACGTTTTGGCGAAGTCAACGACAGCGTCACAAAGACTGCCATCACCGTCAATAAATGGTGCGCCGTTCTGGCTCCGCTGATTTCGGTCTGCATGTACTGTACATCCATTGGCATTTATTGGGTGGCGAGCAAACAGATAGCAGATCCCAAGGCCAATATCAACGTAGGCGATATGATGGCCGTTTCGCAATATATCACACAGATCATGATTGCGTTGGTCATGCTTGCGACAGTCTTTGTCATGTTTCCGAGAGCTTCGGCATCCGCCTTGCGTATCAATGCCGTGCTGGAAACCAGATTGACAATACTGGACCCAGCAAAACCCAACACGCAGTACACCTCTTATGGCACCATTGAATTTCAGGATGTTTCTTTCAAATATAGCTGCGACGCAGAGAAGTGCATCCTGAGCAATATCAGCTTCACAGCGCGCAAGGGCGAAGTGACTGCAATTGTCGGCGGCACCGGAGCAGGAAAATCTTCCATCATCAATCTTATACCCAGGTTCTATGATATAGAAAAAGGAAAGATTCTTCTGGACGGTGTTGACATCCGTGAAATTCCGCAGGAAGAACTGCGGGCAAAAATCGGCTTTGTGCCGCAACGCTCCATGCTGTTTTCCGGTACCATCCGCAGCAACTTGTGCTACGGCAAAGAGGACGCAACCGAAGAAGAGCTGTGGGAGGCACTGGAAATCGCGCAATCCGCAGCGTTTGTGCGCGAAAAAGAGAACGGTCTTGACTCCCATGTCGAGCAGGGCGGAGGAAACTTCAGCGGCGGACAAAAACAGCGGCTTTCCATTGCCCGTGCGATCATACGCAAACCAGAAGTGCTTATTTTTGATGACAGCTTCTCTGCTCTGGATTTTCGTACGGACAAAAATCTGCGCGCGGCGCTCAAGAAGATTACCAAAGACAGTGCAACCATCATTGTTGCGCAACGTATCGGCACGATTATGGACGCAGACAATATTCTGGTGCTTGAGGAGGGTAAAATTGTTGCGCAGGGCAAGCATGATTACCTTGTGCATAATTGCAAGCTGTACCGCGATATTGCCTTGTCCCAGATGAGCGAGGAGGAGTTAGGGCTATGAGCGAAATGGATATGACACGCAAGGATACCGCTCAGGAAAGCAAAGGCTTCAACCTCGGCAGCGCATTGGGCATGGGCGGACCCGAAGTCCCGGAAAAAATAGACAAGGCAGAGGATTTTAAGGGTACAACGATGCGCCTTCTGAAATACCTCAGACCGCAGCTCATACCTTTGATTTCCATGATGGTTATCGCCGCAATCGGCACATGGTTTGCCATCTGGGTGCCCGATATTCTCAAAAAAGTAACCAACTGTCTGACAGACAGCCTGCAATACTTCATTGATATCCGTCTTCCCGCACAAAGCAATGGCGAGGGCAACGGGCAACTCTATACCTACATTGCGCCCATCCTCTGGACATGCGCTTCGTTGTATGTTCTCAATGCGCTGTTTCAGCTCACCAGCGGTATGATTGCTGCTTCCATGAGCCAGAAGGTTGTGCGCCGCATGAGAAGCGATATCAAAGACAAATTGGACAAGGTGCCGCTGTCCTATTTTGATTCTGTACCCACCGGCGATACCCTTTCCCGCGTGACCAATGATATCGAAATGGTTTCCATCACGTTGCAGGAGAGCATCAATCAAATTATTACGGGGGTCATGACAGTCATAGGTGTCTTCATCATGATGGTGCGCATTGACTGGATGCTGTCCATCATTGCTCTTGTAAGCTTGCCGATGCTTTACATCGCTTCCAGGATCATTGTCAAAAAGTCTCAGATAGAATTTGCCAAACAGCAGAAGCGCATCGGAGAACTGAACGGACATATCGAAGAAATGTACAATGGCCATCGTATCATCAAACTCTTCTCGCATGAAAATGCAAGCATCATGGATTATGAGAGGATTAATAACGAGTTAAAAAAGGCGACTCGCAAGTCCCAGTTCTACGCCGGCATTGTGCTTCCGACCATCAAATTCATCAACAACCTTTGTTATGTGGGCATCTGCGTGGGCGGCGGCTTCAGAGCGGGGCAGGGTGTCATTACCATCGGCGACATACAGGCTTTGTTGCAATATACCAGGCAATTCGCCCAGCCTATTGAGAATATCAGCAATATAGCAAATACCATTCAGACTGCAATGGCCGCAGCGGAGCGTGTCTTCCAGATTTTTGATTTGGAAGAGATGACAACCGAAGCTACGGGACATAAATCGGTTGCCGATATAGAAGGTGCAGTAGACATCGAACATCTTGCCTTCTCATACGATAAAAACAAGCCGCTCATTACTGATTTATCTCTCCATGTCAATGCCGGAGAGTCGATTGCCATTGTGGGACCGACGGGTGCCGGCAAAACAACTCTTGTAAACCTTCTGATGCGCTTCTATGAAATAGATAAAGGACGTATTCTTATTGACGGCGTCGATATGAAAGAATATACGCGCGACGATTTAAGAAGCCTTTATGGTATGGTTTTGCAGGATACGTGGCTTTTTAACGGCACGGTAGCGGACAATATCGCCTACGGAAATCCAAAGGCAACCAGAGAAGAAATTGTGACCGCGGCGAAGAAAGCCTATGCGCATTCCTTTATCGAAACAATGGAGAACGGGTACGATACTGTATTGAATGAAGATGCAAGCAACATCAGTCAAGGTCAGAAACAGCTTTTGACAATCGCGCGCGCAATTCTAAAGGATCCTAAGATCATCATATTGGACGAGGCAACCAGCTCTGTCGACACGCGTACAGAAAAATATGTTCAAAGCGCGATGCTTGCAATGATGGAAGGCAAGACCAGTTTTGTCATAGCGCACCGTTTGTCAACAATCAAGAATGCGGCCATGATTCTTGTTATGAATCACGGTGACGTTGTCGAACAGGGCAATCACGAAACCCTGATGGCCAAGAAAGGGTTTTATTATGAACTGTACAACAGTCAGTTTGCGGGTGTCAGCGACGAAAACAGAAATGACGATACCTCCAGATTCCGGCAAACCTGAGTGGCTTTTGAATTCTGAGAAGGAGAAGCTGTTCGGATACAATCTTGCAATTCTTCTTGAAATAAGACTTTCTGCAAGGATTCTCCTCAAATAATACGGTTTTTTGTTTGTATAACCGCAAAGTATGTGGTATAATAGTAACGTTCGGATGGTTATTCATGTCCGGCTACAGGCGGAAGCCTTTACAAATACATCGTTGATTTTTCCTTATTATTCTCGGAGGAACTATGCCCACTTTTTTCACTTCTGTGTTTGAAGACGCATCCCCGGTTGCACCCTTAGGCTTAATCGTACTCAAAGGCGCAGAAGAACTCGGAAAGCAGGTTGATAGCTATCTTGTTCAATGGTATAACAGAGACGTAGGATTCAAAGATCCAAAAT
This sequence comes from Clostridiales bacterium Firm_09, assembly GCA_001604065.1. GTDB lineage: Bacteria > Bacillota > Clostridia > Christensenellales > DTU072 > Firm-09. Next base: position 38,596 of record LVAO01000003.1, on the reverse strand, counting down.
TCAAAAGAGATACCTTTATTATCAAAAGCCAATGCCCTCGGTTTACAACGGGTGACGGCAAAGGAATCATTGAAGAAAGCGTTCGCGGCTATGATCTGTATGTTTTGGTTGATGTCGGCAATTACAGTGTCAAGTATAATATGTTCGGTAATGAAAATTGCATGTCACCGGATGATCATTATGCCGATCTCAAACGCGTTATCAGTGCCGCAGGCGGTAAAGCAGAGCGTATCACGGTAGTCATGCCCATTCTGTACGGTGGAAGGCAGCACCGCCGCAACAGCCGTGAATCCTTGGATTGCGCGCAGATGCTGCAGGAGTTGTTCAATATGGGCGTCAAGGATCTGATTACTTTTGATGCTCACGATCCCAGAGTGCAAAATGCTGTACCCTTGATGGGATTTGATAACTTCTTTCCCACGTATCAGATTCTTAAAGCATTGAAGGCAAAATTTCCTGATGTTTCATTGGATAAAGATACTTTCATGGTCGTCAGTCCGGATGAAGGTGCCATGAGCCGTAATATTTATTATGCATCCGTTCTCGAAGTCGATTTGGGAATGTTTTACAAACGTCGTGACTATACTAATGTAGTGAACGGACGCAATCCGATTGTTGCGCACGAATATATCGGGACCGACGTTGCGGGAAAGGATATCTTCGTTGCAGATGACATTATCGCTACCGGAGACTCTGTCCTGCGTCTCTGCCGGGAACTCAAAGAGAAGGGCTGCAAAAACATTTTTCTGATGGCAACCTATGCGCTGTTTACCGAGGGTCTGGAAAAATTCGACGAGGCATACAAGGAAGGGCTGTTTACCGCGGTTATCAGTACAAATCTGACCTATGTAAGAGAAGATTTGCGTACCAGGGAATGGTATGTCAACGCAGATATTTCTAAATATATCTCCTATATCATCTCTTCCTGCAATCAGAATAAATCGGTTTCACCTCTTCTTAATTCCGCCGACCGCATCCACGAGTTAATCGGAAGATGAAGGCAAGACTAAGCATCTACACCCAAGACAAAAACACATTGTTTTTTAATACGTTATGCGATTTGACTGTGTCTTCGGGTCGTGCTCAGATATCTTGGCAGGACAAAGAACATGAGCGCGGAGATCAATTCATATTAGGCATCAACCGCAAAAAGATCACCATTTTGCGTATTATAAAATCGGAAGAAGAAGGGGGACATCCTGAAGAGGAGTATTTTGTATTGTCTATCGAAAAGAATGAGCCGTCAAAAGGCGTAATTTCTTTCGATGCCATCGACATCTATTTCTCGACAGATGTATTTCGAGTCAAAATCGGGAAGAATTGTGTGGAAGCGGAGATGCAATGCATGCTCGGATTAGGAGAACACAAAACCGATCCCCAAATCGTTTATCTTGTTGCCAAAGCTTACAAAACTGAGGATTAGGTTTCGAAGAAATTTATCTTTGAGGAGAATTATGAAAATCGAATGGCTGGGGCACAGCTCCTTCAAACTGACGGAAAGTACAGGGATTTCTCTTGTGACAGATCCTTTTGATGCCGCGAAAGTCGGTATTCCGTATCCGGAAGTCACTGCTGATTATGTGACAATCAGTCACAAGCATTTTGACCATGATGCCATAGCAAACGTCAAAAATTATAAGGCTGTCATTGATTCCCCGGGCGCATTCGAACTGGAAGGCGTATTTCTGTATGGATTCATGAGTTATCATGACCAAAAAAAAGGCGCCTTGCGCGGGAAGAATATCGTATACAAAATCCGCATGGACGGAGTCGAGGTTTGTCACCTGGGGGATATCGGGGAAGAACTTACACCTATGCTTGCAGAATTGATCGGCTCGATCAATATCCTTCTTATCCCCGTCGGCGGCAGGTATACCATTAACGCAAAACAAGCCAAAGAATACGTAGATATGCTGATGCCGGATGTTGTGATTCCCATGCATTATATGGCAGAAGGTTACAACACTTTGCTGGATGATCTGGAAGATTTTCTCAGACTGTTTGATGAAGAAAATATAGAGTATGCGGATAATGTGTTGGAATTCAACCGTAATGACTTCGATGGAGAGAGGACAAGAGTGGTTCTTCCCAAGAGGTTGTGGTAAATAATCAAATAGGAGTAAAGAATGGGTTCTCAATTTAGCAAAGAACAGCTGGATGCAATGAATATATGGCAGTTGAGAGATTATGCGCGCAAGCTGGGGCATAATTCTGCCGCATCCCAACGCAAAAACCAGTTGATCGATTTCGTCTTGCAGAAATATGCCGAAGGCACTACAGAGCCTACGGCAATAACGGATGCGCCCAAAAAACGGGGACGCGGACGTCCTCCCAAAAAGGTGATTTTGGAGTATCAGATACCAGAAACGCCGTCTACAATTCTGGTGGCGGAACCTGAAGCATCTTCCGCAATCACAGAAGCACCTGTGTCGGCAGAGACCCCGAACATTGTTAAGCACCAGGAACCGAGCTCCGAGGGCAAAGAAAAAAAGGAGTATACCTTTGAGCGCAAAGATACCTGGAGGCGCTTTGATAACAATGCCAGAAATACGCAATATCCTCAAAACGGCAATCAAAACAACTCTTTTAATAAGGATAATCCCTATAACCAGAAGGACGGGCAGAACAAGGATTTCAACGGCAACAAAGATTTTGTTCAAAAAGAATACAATCTTAACAAAGAATACGGACCGAACAAAGAGTATAATCCGAACGGAAAGGAAAGTTCTTTTGCTGAAGAAACCGGTATCCGTGAAGGTGTTTTGGAGATTTGCCCGGACGGCTATGGTTTTCTGAGAGCAAAGAATTATGAACAGGGCGAAGGAGATGCCTATATTGCGGTACCTAAAATCCGTAAGGCAGGACTTCGTAAGGGAGATTATGTCGTTGCTAATGTAAAAAAGCTGGCCGAAAACAGACCTTGGAATGTGCAGGATATCATCTCAGTCAACGGCATGCCGCCTGAAAAAGCGTTCAACCGTCCCAACTTTGATAACCTGACCCCCATTTATCCGGACAGCCGTCTCAAACTGGAAATCCCGAACGAAAAAAATGATTTTGCCATACGCGCTATTGACCTGGTCGCTCCGATCGGCAAAGGACAGCGCGCAATGATTGTCAGCCCGCCCAAGGCAGGCAAAACAACTCTTCTGAAAAAGATTGCACACAGCATCACCACCAATCATCCGGATGCGCACCTTATTGTCCTTCTCGTCGATGAGCGTCCTGAAGAAGTGACGGACATGCAGAGAAGCATTAAGGGCGAAGTGGTATACAGTACTTTTGACGAGCTTGCCGAGCATCATACCAAAGCCGCCGAAATGGTGCTGGAACGTGCCAAACGGCTTGTCGAGTGCGGTAAAGATGTCGTCATTTTAATGGATAGTCTGACAAGGCTTGCCAGAGCCTACAATATGACCATTACACCGACGGGCAAGACGCTTTCCGGTGGCATTGATCCGGGTGCTCTTTATCAGCCCAAAAGATTTTTCGGCGCTGCGCGCAACATCGAATTCGGAGGCAGTCTGACAATTATCGCAACCGCGCTCATCGATACCGGCAGCCGTATGGATGATGTCATTTATGAGGAATTCAAAGGTACGGGAAATATGGAGATCCATCTTGACAGAAGACTTTCTGAAAAACGCATCTTCCCCGCCATTGATTTGAATCGCAGCGGTACAAGAAGAGAAGAACTTCTGCTTTCGCAAAAAGAACTGGAAGGCATTTGGTCGGTGCGTAAAATGCTTTCTGCAGGGGATGTGCAGGAAGCAACGGAAAATCTAATCAATATGATGGTAAAAACCGCCAATAACAAAGAGTTCATCGAGCAATTGAGTTTGCAGATAATGAAACTTCAGCGTGAAGGCTACAAAGTACTGTAAGTTAGCAAAGGTGGCTGTCTCAGATAGTCAATATTTAAGACAGCCCCTTTTTTTATTATCGTCATTTGCAGACTCGGTATAGAAATAAGCAGAAAAGTTATAATAATAGAGGATTGATTAAGTGATTTTGTAAGATTTGCAAAGAACATAAATATTCTTGTCCTACCGTTACATACTACTTAAAAAGGAGGTATATTTATGGCAAACAAAACATACAAACCCGGTAATCAGGTAGACAGCGACGTCACTCTCTATGTTAAAGACGCAGACGGCAATACCTTAAGCGAAATCAAGGTTCCCGCCGGACACAGAGTTCCGCCCACAAGAATCAGCGAAGCTGAATCTTATTCAACCAAGAAGTAATGGATTCAATCATCAGAATAAGGATTGCCGCACGGCAATCCTTATTTTTCTGAAATGTATGCCGGACAAAAAGAATATAAAAATCTTTTGTGATAAAAAATACGTTTTTTTAGAAGATAATAGGGGAGAGTTATGAAACGCCTATTTTTTGTCATCGTCATTCTTGCCACGCTGTCATCGATGATGTTTGCAGCAGGGTGCAATAAGGAGCAGGAGATTCTTGTCGTTTCCAGGGAAAAAGGCTCGGGTACACGTGAAATTTTTGATTCACTTGTGAAGAACGAATTCGGGAGCAGCCTGCAAGATGCAGAACTGACCAAAGATGCCGATCAGCAGAGCACGAATGAACGTGTTCGGACCTTGGTTGCCACAACAGACAGCGGGATCGGATATGTTTCACTTGCGGCACTGAATTCGGATGTCAAGACAATAGCAGTCGAAGGCATACCTGTTTCTCAAGAAACCGTCAGAAACGGCAGTTATATGTTTACACGTTCTTTGTATATCGTCACCCGGAAAAATCAGAGTTTATCAGAAGCGGCGAATGATTTCATGCACTATTTAAGAAGTTCCGACGCGCAGGATATTGTGGGCGTCAAGCTGGTAAAACGGGAGAGCACCGTCGCTTATACTCCGCCCCAACAAGCGGTCAACGGTCGGATTGTCATACGTGGTGCAACCACTGTTGATCCGCTGATGGATGATCTGATTGAGGATTATAAAAAAATCACCGGCGAAAAAACACGCGGCGTCAGCTTTAATAAAGATACCCAAGGCTCTGCGGGCGCGCTCACCGCAGTAGAGAACGATTGTGCGGGCGAAACCATAGGTCTGTATTCCGGAATGATTGCGCCGGATGATATTCAGAAATTTGATTTTTATGAATTGGCTTTGGATGGCATCGCAATCATTGTCAACAAAGACAATCCTATTGAAAATATCACGACAGCCCAACTCTATAAGATATATACCGGAGAAATAAAAAAATTTTCCGCTTTATAATCAATCAGATATTAAAATAAGATTTGCGAACATTAAAAAAGCTGCCCTTGCGGACAGCTTTTGAGATATACAGAATTTTAACCGAACAGTGCCATCAGGAAACCGGCAGCAACTGCAGAGCCGATAACGCCGGCAACATTGGGTCCCATGGCATGCATCAGAAGATAATTGCCGGGCCGGTACTGAAGTCCCATTTTGTTGGAAACGCGCGCTGCCATCGGCACAGCCGAAACTCCAGCGGAGCCGATAAGGGGATTGACTTTGCCATTGGTAAGTCCGCACAGCAGCTTGCCGCCCAAGAGACCGGTAATCGTTGCGAGAATGAATCCGGTGAGGCCAAGACCGACAATCATCAAAGTTTGCACGGTTAAAAAGGTGTCTGCTCTTGCGGTTGCGCCTACCGAGATGCCAAGGAAGAGTGTGACAATATTCATCAGTGCGTTTTGCGCGGTGTCAGAAAGCCGCGCCGTGACGCCTGTTTCTTTGAGCAGGTTGCCGAACATCAGAGCACCGAGGAGCGGCGCGACGGCAGGAAGAATAAGACAGGTTACGATGGTTACCATGATGGGGAAGATAATCTTCTCTGTTTTGCTGACTTCACGCGCAGGCAGCATGATAATCATCTTTTCACGTTTGGTGGTCATCAGCTTCATAAAGGGCGGCTGAATAAGCGGAATAAGCGCCATGTACGAGTACGCTGCGACAGCGATCGGCGCGAGGAGCTCCGGCGCAAGCGTTTTGGTAAGCCAGATCGCGGTAGGACCATCCGCACCCGCTATAATGCTGATGGACGCAGCTTGTTCGCCGGAGAAGCCCAAAATAATGGCGATAATGAAGACAAGATAAATACCGCCCTGTGCCGCTGCTCCCAGAATCAAAGATTTGGGATTTGCGATCATGGGACCAAAGTCGGTCATCGCACCTACGCCGATGAAAATAAGACAGGGATACACGCCGGTTTTGACGCCGATATACAGCATGTCCAGTAGTCCGCCATGTCTCAATATATCAAGGTAATCGATTTCGTTCACATTCCAATATTCCGGATGGAAGATTCCTGTTATCGGCAAGTTGGTAAGCAGCATGCCAAATGCAATGCCGACAAGCAGGAGGGGCTCAAAACCCTTGCGGATCGCCAGATAAAGGAAGACCAGAGAGAAAACGATAAGCACGCCTGCCTGCCATGTAAAATTTGCAAATCCGCTGGTATCCAATAAATTGCGCAATGTTTCGCCGATATTCATAGCATCCCCCTTATAAAATTTCGAGGAGGGGTGCTCCGGTCTGCACCGTATTTCCCTTGGCGACAAAGATTTTGCCGATTGTACCCGCTCTGTCCGCCGTGATTTCGTTCTCCATTTTCATGGCTTCCAGAATCAAAAGAACGTCGCCGGTCTTGACGGTCTGTCCTTCCGATACTTTTATCGCGTTGATGTTGCCGGGAAGAGGAGATCTGAGCGCCTTTGCGCCGGAAGCAGGAGCGGCGGGAGCAGCGGCGGGAGCGGCCGCAGGCGCGGCAGGAGTTGCATTGGATAAAGGTGCAGCCGCAGGTGTTTCTGTTTTGGGAAGCGCAGCTTCGTATTCTGCCTTGATAATCGCTTCTCCTTTGACAACGTCCACTTCGTATATCTTGTTGTTGAGAGTAACTTTATAAATCATAATCTGTATCTCCTCAGTCTATTCTTTTGATGGACAGGAAGCGCAGCTCGTTGAGAGGCGTTTCCAGAGTGTCGGCAACAATCGCCATAATCATGGCGGCGTCGCGCTCGTCTGTTCGGATCAGTGTCAGGTTTCCGCAGCTGCCCGGAGCAGCCTCAGGCTTGATGTCTGCGATCTTCTGCATAGGGGCATCTTTGGCCGAAACAGCAGTTCCGGACTTCTTTTTTGTGGCAGAGGCCTTTATGCGGGCAACCATATTGAAGAATCCGGGATGCTTTTTTGCAAAATCAGGAGATTTTTCGATAATCTTCCCGGCGAAACTGATGCATAGCATCAGTACAATCAGCACCGTTAAGACAATCACCATACCGAGAAGTGCAATAAAGAACGCATCTCCTATTCTGATATAATGAGGATCGGCAGCGCTGCAGAGCATATCGGGCATAAACATGGTTCTCTCCTTATTCTTTTATGGGAGTGATTGTGTAACGGACGATCTTTTCTTCTTTGGCTTTTCTTGCGGCAAAATACTTTTCTGCTACCTGAGGGAATAAGACATAGGAAAGGATGTCCTCATCGCTTTTGGCAATGCCGGAAAGCTGTTTTTTGGTTTCTTCAAAAACGGGAGCAAGAGAGTCCGCATATCTTCCGGCAATGGGTTTGTCATTGCCGAGCACTTTCTTTAATACTTCGGGATGGATGGGCGCTGGAGGCGTGCCATATTCGCCCATGCAGTAGGCTTTTACTTCTTTGGAGATATTTTTGTATCTTTCGCCCATCAGAACGTTGGATGCGGCCTGCACGCCGACCATCTGGCTCATCGGAGTGACAAGAGGAGGATAGCCGAGTTCTTCGCGGACTTTGGGCGTTTCCAGCAGCACGGCTTCGAACTTGTCCATTGCGTTCTGTTGTTTGAGCTGTGCAACAAGGTTCGAAAGCATGCCGCCCGGAATTTTATAATTCAGCGCGTCGGTATCGGTGGCCATCATCTTGGGGTCAAGCAGACCTTCTGCAATATATTTGTCGCGCAGAGGCTTGAAGAAATCATTGACGTTCTTTGCGACAGCATCGTTCAATCCCGTTTCATAACCCAGCTGCTTCAACGCGTAGTTGAGGGTTTCGGTTGCGGGTTGGCTGGTGCCTCCGCTGAAGCAGGAAGTGGCGGTATCAATGACATCGGCGCCCGCTTCGACGGCTTTGAGACAGGTCATAAAAGCCAGACCGGTTGTGCAATGGGTATGAAGAATTATGGGCAGCCGGACGCTTTTTTTAATCGCTGTGACAAGTTCAAACGCTTCTTGAGGGCTCATGACGCCTGCCATATCCTTGATGCAAATGGTAGCGACGCCCATGTTTTCCAATGATTTGGCGAGTTTTGCAAATGCTTCTATGGTATGCACGGGGCTTTGTGTATAGCTGATCGCGCCGGACACTGTTGCACCGCGCTTGATTCCTTCGGACACTGCGACCTCAAGATTGCGGAGATCGTTGAGTGCATCGAAGATACGGATAACATCAATGCCGTTCTCTACGGATTTTGCGACAAACATACGCACAATTTCGTCCGGATAATGCTTATAACCCAGAAGATTCTGGCCTCTCAGAAGCATCTGAAGCTTGCTGTGCGGCATCGCTTTGCGGATTTTGCGCAGCCTTTCCCACGGATCCTCATTAAGATATCTCAGACAGCTGTCAAATACTGCTCCGCCCCAGCACTCGACAGAATAATATCCGGCCTTGTCCATTTCGGGCAAGATTTTTTCAAATTCGGCATAGGGAAGGCGGGTTGCAATCAACGATTGGTTGGCGTCGCGTAGGACGGTCTCTGTGAACATTACTTTTTTCATGCGCACCTCCAAAAATATTCGATTCTATTATAGCATCAAAGCATCCTGAAGGCAATCAAACAGAACTTATTTCAGAATTATCCTGCGGTTGCGTTTTCTTTGTCTTGGATGTGTGATAGAGTATAACGGAACGGCTTTCCATCTTTGAGCCGATCGAAAGGAATTGCGTCGGGTTCATGGCACAAGATATTGTGGTCGCAATATTTTATTGGGAAGTACAGAATACCATATATATTCATATAGCCGATCCTTGCTTCGGATATCCGGACAATATGAAGCCTGAAAATGATAAAAACAACATGACAAAAAAACGGCGATGTTTGCGTTCCCAAAACGTTTGGTCGGGATTCCTTATCACGTTTATGATAAAAAGGCGGATTCAACGGTGCACCGCGGTTCATTTTTTTGAATTCCGGAATACGGATTTTTCTTGTATTAAAAACCTGTATTTTTTTGCCGGAAACGCATTGCTTATACAGGACAGCCATTCTTTATTCAAAAAGCAAAACCACAATATATAGTGGTATTGAAAAAAGAAGTATACCATATAATGATTTTATGTATTGACAAAGGGATAGGCCTTTGTTATAATGTGAAAGCAAAAAAATTTATACAACAGGAGAATGGCGATGTTTCAAGTTAAGAAACGGGACGAAAGTATCGTCCCATACGACCTGAATAAAATCAAGAGAGCTATCGAAAAGGCCTTCATAGCCTGTCAGAAGAATTATACGCCGGATATCATCGATTTGCTTGCGCTCAAAGTCAGTGCGGATTTTGAACCCAAGATTAAAGACGGCATTGTCACAGTCGAGGATATCCAGGACAGTGTAGAAGTAGTCCTGATTCAGACAAGCTATGTGGATGTTGCCAAAGCATACATTCTTTACCGCAAACAGCACGAAAAAATTCGCAACGTGAAGCACACGCTCCTTGATTATAAGGATACGGTCAACAACTATCTTAAAATCAATGACTGGCGCGTCAAAGAGAATTCCACTGTCACCTATTCCGTCGGAGGTTTGATTCTTTCCAATTCCGGTGCGATGACCGCAAATTATTGGCTTTCGGAGGTGTATGACGCGGAGATCGAACAGGCACACCGTGATGCGGATATCCATATCCATGACCTTTCGATGCTGACGGGCTATTGTGCAGGCTGGTCTCTCAAACAGCTTATTAAGGAGGGTCTTGGTGGTATTCCCGGCAAGATTACCTCTTCGCCCGCTTCCCATCTCTCAACTTTATGCAATCAGATGGTCAATTTTTTAGGCATCATGCAGAATGAATGGGCGGGCGCGCAGGCATTCTCTTCTTTCGATACTTATCTTGCACCTTTTGTCAAGGTTGACAATCTTTCTTACAAAGAGACCAAACAGTGCATCCAGTCCTTTATTTATGGCGTGAATACGCCCAGCCGTTGGGGCACGCAGGCGCCGTTTACCAATATTACGCTGGACTGGGTTGTTCCCAATGATATGGCGGAATTGAATGCGATTGTCGGCGGAAAAGAGATGAATTTCAAATATAAGGACTGTGTCGCCGAGATGGCAATGGTCAATAAGGCATTCATAGAGATTATGATTGACGGTGATGCCAATGGCCGCGGTTTTCAATATCCCATACCGACGTACTCCATTACCAAAGATTTTGATTGGTCCGAGACCGAAAACAACCGTTTGCTGTTTGAAATGACGGCAAAATACGGTACGCCGTATTTCTCCAACTATATCAACAGCGATATGGAGCCTTCCGACGTGCGCAGCATGTGTTGTCGTTTGCGTCTGGACCTCCGCGAATTGCGCAAAAAATCAGGCGGTTTCTTTGGCAGTGGTGAAAGCACCGGCAGTGTGGGCGTGGTAACGCTCAATATGCCCAGACTTGCCTATCTTTCGGCCGATGAAAACGAATTTTTTGATCGTCTTGAGCGCATGATGAACATAGCCGCGCGTTCTCTCAAGATAAAAAGAAATGTCATTACCAATCTTCTGAACAACGGCCTCTATCCTTATACCAAAAGATATCTCGGAAAATTCGACAATCATTTTTCCACCATCGGACTTGTCGGCATGAACGAAGCTTGTTTGAATGCAAAATGGCTGAGAAAGGATTTAACCAACCGGGAAGCGCAGGAATTCACCAAAAAAACGCTCATCTTCATGCGCAACAAGCTCAGCGATTACCAGGAGGAATATGGAGATTTGTACAACCTGGAAGCGACTCCGGCAGAGTCCACCTCCTATCGTCTTGCCAAGCATGATGTAAAGAAATATCCCGACATCATTACGGCGTCCATGGGAGAAGGCAAAACGCCATATTATACGAACAGTTCCCACCTCCCGGTCGGCTATACGGAGGATATTTTTGCCGCGCTGGATATTCAGGACGAATTGCAAACGCTGTATACTTCCGGCACAGTCTTCCATGCATTCTTGGGACAGAAGCTGGACAGCTGGAAGGCGGCGGCAAACCTGGTGAGAAAGATTGCAGAAAATTACAGGCTTCCTTATTATACCCTTTCGCCAACTTATTCGATTTGCGCAGACCATGGCTATCTTGAGGGCGAGCGTGAAATTTGTCCCATCTGCGGAGGAAAAACAGAAGTTTACAGCCGCATCACCGGCTATTACCGGCCTGTGCAGAACTGGAACGATGGCAAAATAGAAGAGTTCCGCAACCGCAAGACTTATGACATCAGCCGCTCGACGCTTGTCCGCAAAGAAACAAAGATTGCAGCGCCTGCTTCTTCGTCGGAGCAAACTGCGGCATCCGCAAAACCGCAGCAACAGATTCTTCTTTTTACAACAAAAACCTGTCCCAACTGCAAGATGGCAAAAATGATTCTCGACAAAGCAGGCATCAAATACGTGACCATTGACGCAGAAGAAGAAAAAGAAAAGACGGTGAGCTTCGGGGTAAAAAAAGCGCCTACCATGCTGGTGCCTTCACCTGACGGGTATGACCGGTACGAGAATGCCAGCTTTATAAAAAAATTCGCAGAGGAATATATAGGATAACATGGTTGATATCATTATTATTGGTGCCGGAGCTTCCGGCATGACCGCGGCGCTCTATGCGCTCCGCAACGGCAAATCTGTGCTTGTTTTAGAAGCGGACAACTTCGGAGGGCAGATTGCCTATTCTCCCAGAGTCGAAAATTTTCCTTCCATCAAAGAGATCAGCGGCAGTGTCTTTGCCGATAACTTGCTAGAACAGATTCTTGCTTTGGGTGCCCAAGTTGAGCTTGAAAGGGTACTGAATATCGAAAAAACATCTTCAGGTTTCACGGTAACCACAGAGTACGGCAAGCATGACTGCAAGGCGGCCGTCATTGCTGCGGGGGTCAAGCATAAGCATATCGGCATTGCGGGCGAAGAGGAGTTGATCGGCAAGGGCGTATCCTATTGCGCCGTATGCGATGGCGCGTTCTATAACGGAGAGGAGGTCGCATTGGTCGGCGACGGCAATACTGCGCTCCAGTATTCGCTTCTTCTTTCGAACTATTGCAAAAAAGTGACCGTCTGTACGCTGTTCGATAAATTCTTCGGCGATCTTACTTTGGTCAATGCCCTTCGCAAACGCGAGAATGTCAATATCATCCATGATGTTTGTTTGAAGGAATTCATTGCCGACGGCGAGCTGAAGGCATGCCGATTTGACGGTATGAAGGGCAATCCCGGCTTTGTGCTGCCGGTCAAGGCGGTTTTTATTGCCATCGGTCAATATCCCGACAACAAAATCTTTTCTTCCCTTGTGAATCTGGACAAAGACGGTTATATTATTGCGGACGAAACCTGTCAGACAAGCACTCCAGGCATCTTTGCGGCGGGTGATTGCCGTACCAAAAAAATCCGTCAATTGACGACTGCCTGTGCGGATGGTGCGGTCGCTGCGGTTGCGGCATGCGCCTATATCGATTCAAAATCATTCTAACAAAAGGCAAAGAGGCTGTCTCGTTCTGTGAGCAAGGAAATGCTTGATACACGGTATGAGACAGCCGTTCTTGACAGACGATTTTAATAGCCTCTCAATTCCACCTGCTCGACATAGCAGGCGAGCAGTCTTCTGAATTCTTCCGCTTTATCCTTGGGTATTTCTGTCAGCCCTTCCTGGAGGCAGCTGCCTTTGTCGGTGAATTTCTGCAAAAAATAACGCTTTGCGCCAGAAAGCCAATTGCCGATTTCCCAGATATCCGCCATCGTATGATATCCGTTTACCAGCGTGGTGCGGAACTCGTAGCCGATGCCGCTGCTCATCAAAAAAGCCGCAGTCTCTGCAACCGCGGAAATTTCTGTGAGAACTCCCGCGGTAACAGAATATTTTGAAAGAGAGTTTTTGATATCCATCGCCACATAATCTATCAGTTTTTCTTGATAAAGCTTTTTGACGACGTCCGGGAAACTGCCGTTGGTGTCCAGTTTGATAGGATATCCGAGCGACTTAACTTTGTGGCAAAATTCCGCAAGATCCTTTTGCAGGGTGGGCTCTCCGCCGGAGATGCAGACTGCATCCAGAAGCCCCCTGCGTTTTTTGAGGTATGCCATCACCTCGTTTTCTTGGATTTCTTCGCCTCCGCCCAAAACCAATGCTGCATTGTGGCAGAAGGGACAGCGGAAATTGCAGCCCGGTGTAAAGACCGTGCAGACAATCTTTTCGCCATAGTCCACCATGGAAAATTTTTCTATGCCAGAGATTTTCATGAAAAAATTATAGCATACTCGGACCGTTTCTGCGCAAGAAATATGGATAAACAAAAAACGTTTGACAACAAGACGGTTTTTTGATAAAATTCATTCAAACACAATGAAGGGGCCCAAGAACCGCGAAACGGAGCGCAAAGAGAATTGCCGGATGGTGCGAGGCAAATGGCACGGCGCAGTTCGATCTCTCCCCGGAGTGGCCGCCCGAACGGCATTGTTGCTCAGTAGGCCCGGACGGATTTTCTGCCGAACAAGAAAAGCGTTGAATGACGCCTGAGAGGGTATCTTTGTATACCAATAAGAGTGGTACCGCGGAAGCGTCGGAGCTTTCGTCTCTTAAAAGAGACGGGAGCTTTTTGTTTATAAGAATGCTTGACAGAATGATTCAGAGGATACAAGGAGAGAACGTATGAAATTAGCATTTTCTACTTTAGGTTGTCCCAACTTTGACTGGCCGGACATCTATGCGATGGCTAAGGATCTGGGATTTCAGGGCATCGAGCTGTGGGGAACAGGAGAAGATATCTATGCGCCCAGGCGTCCTTTCGCCGAAGAGAATATCGAGGATACGGTCCGAGAACTGAAAAAGAAGCGCCTGGAAATTCCCTGTGTCGCATCACGGAACTGCATCCGATATCCGGACAAAGCAGAAGAGAACGTTGCAATCCTGAAGAAATATATTGCGCTTGCAGAAAAACTGGGTGCCCGCTATGTCCGCGTACTGGGCGACGAAAAACCTTTCGAAACAGGCGAAGTGGACGACAGCGTGGTTGCGGGCGTCATTAAAAGAGTGATAAGCTTTGCAGAAATATCCGGTGTCACACTTCTTATAGAAACAAACGGTGTTTATGCGGATTCCGCCCGTCTTTTCAAGCTGCTCAACGGCATACAGAGCGACAACGTGGGCGCATTGTGGGATATCCACCATCCTTACCGCTATAAGGGCGAAACTCCCGGAAAAACCGTATCCAATCTTGGTGCCTATATCAAATACGCTCATCTTAAGGACTCGGCGATGACGGAGGAAGGAAAGGTTGTTTATAAACTTCTGGGCGAAGGCACCATACCGTTGGATAATGTCATCCGCGCGCTCAGGTCCATTAATTATGAGGGATACATTTCTCTTGAATGGGTCAAAAAATATACGCCGGATCTGGAGGATGCCAGCATTGTTTTTCCGCAGTTTGCGCATGTGATGAGCGGATACCTTGGACGCCATCAGGAGTCCGGTAAGCTTTATTATAATGCCCGCAGAACAGGCAAGTATATCTGGCCCAAAGAGACACTGATAGATCTGACTTTCTCTGAGGTCCTGGACCGTGTAGCGGACGAATTTCCTGACCAATATGCCTTCCGTTATACCGTAATGGATTACACAAGAACGTATTCACAGTTCCGCGACGAAGTCAACACCTTCGCACGGTCTCTGATTGCGATGGGCGTCAAACAGGGCGACCATGTCGCAATATGGGCGACAAACGTTCCTCAATGGTTTATCACTTTCTGGGCGACCGTCAAGATCGGCGCGGTTCTGGTGACCGTCAATACCGCCTACAAAATTCACGAAGCGGAATACTTACTGCGGCAATCGGATACCCATACGCTGGTTATGATAGATGGTTTTAAGGACAGCGATTATGTGGGCATCATACGTGAAATCTGCCCGGAACTGGAGACCGCCAATAAGAACGCACCTTTGTATCTCAAACGTCTGCCCTTTTTGCGCAATATAATCACCATCGAATCCGAGCAGAAGGGTTGCAAGACATGGGACGAAGCAATGGCATTATCCAAAAAGGTACCCATTGAGGAAGTATACAGAAGAGCCGCCGCAGTTCATAAAGACGATGTCTGCAATATGCAGTATACCTCCGGCACCACCGGGTTTCCCAAGGGAGTAATGCTGACCCATTATAATGTTGTCAACAACGGCAAGGATATCGGCGACTGCATGGATCTCTCCACCGCGGATAAAATGATGATTCAAGTGCCTATGTTCCATTGCTTCGGCATGGTGCTTGCGATGACGGCATCCATGACGCATGCAACAACGATGTGCCCCATTCCCGCATTCTCTCCCGCAAAAGGATTGGAGTGCATCAATAAGGAGCAGATCACCTGCTTCCACGGTGTTCCCACAATGTTCATTGCCATGCTCGCCCATCCGGATTTCGATAAAACAGATTTTTCATACATGCGCACCGGCATCATGGCGGGCAGCCCGTGTCCCATCAAAGTCATGCAGGAAGTCGTGGACAAAATGAACATGAAAGAAATCTGCATTGTCTACGGCCAGACCGAGGCTTCTCCCGGCTGTACAATGAGCAGAACCACCGACCCGATCGAAGTCCGCGTTTCGACTGTCGGAAGGACAATGTTCGGCATCCAGAGCAGAATCGTCGACCCCGAGACCAATAAAGAGCTTCCTGTCAATACGGACGGTGAATTTGTTGTCAAGGGTTACAATATCATGAAAGGATATTATAAGATGCCTGAGGCAACCGCGGCGGCGATTGATGCCGACGGCTGGCTGCATACCGGGGACCTCGCCAGAGTGGATGAGAACGGCAATTATAAAATTACCGGGCGGATCAAAGATATGATTATACGGGGCGGCGAAAATATTTATCCCAAGGAGATTGAGGATTTTATCTATACGCATCCCGCGGTATCGGATGTGCAGGTAATCGGTGTGCCGGACAAGCAGTACGGCGAAGAGATTATGGCTTGCATTATCCTTAAAGAAGGTGCTACGCTTACGGCAGAAGAACTCAAGCATTATGTCTCAACCCATATGGCAAAACATAAAACCCCGCGGTATGTGGAATTTGTCAAAAGCTTCCCGATGAACGCCGCAGGCAAGATTATGAAATATAAGATGCGTGAGCAGGCGGTGGAAAAGCTCAATCTTCAGGATGCCAGCAAAATTGAAACCGCATAGTGCAAAGATTAATTTTTTGTTCGGTATTGCTGTTTCTGTTGACAAATACCAATAATCCGATTACAATATATATAGAAAATCATCTATATGAGGTTCTGTATGACGTATGAAGATTATGCCGAAATATGCAAGGCGTTGGGAGATCCCACGAGAGCGCATATTTTTGACATGTTAAAATCCGGAGAGATGTGCGCCTGCAAAATACTGGACGCCTTCAGAATCACACAGCCGTCATTGAGCTACCACATGAAGATGCTTACAGAAAGCAAGCTGGTTTTATGTGAGAAGGACGGAAAATGGAATCATTATTCTCTGAATTGGGAAACAATAAATGATATGATTGTATTTCTCAAAAGCAAAAGCGGTATAAATAATAAATCATAGCGTCAGCATATATGCCCGGATAAGCGGGCATATAAAATAATATAAATATAGACATATTGTTATATGTCTATTAAGGAGACCATATGGCCGAATCAGAAATCAGAACTGAAAGCAATATACGCTCAAACAAAAAGAAGAAGCATGTCAAATGGATTGTTTTTTCCAGCATTGTTTTTGTCATAGTTGTTGGTCTTACCGCAACCGGATTGATAGGGGGCTGGCAGGCCGTCAAAGGTGTACTGAATTTTGTGTCGGATCAGATCCTGGGTATGAAATGGCTCAATCAACTGATTGGTTCGGCCTTTGTATCCATCTTCGGACAGAATTTTATGGCTGGCATGTGGGGCAAAGCGATACAGTTTTTTGTCTATGATACGATAAAAATCATATTTTTGCTTTGTCTTCTTATTTTTATTATTTCCTATATCCAAAGCTATTATCCGCCGGAAAGAACCAAAATGATTTTGGGGAAATATAAAGGAATCGGCGCAAACGCGATGGGCGCGCTTCTTGGGACAGTGACCCCGTTCTGCAGCTGTTCATCCATACCGCTCTTCATGGGCTTTACAAGTGCCGGTTTATCAAGCGGTGTCACGTTCAGCTTTTTGATATCCAGTCCTCTGGTGGATTTGGGCGCGCTGATTATTCTGATAAGCGTCTTCGGTTTTCCCATTGCGATTGTCTATGTTGTCGTCGGATTGATCCTTGCCGTAATCGGAGGAACGATTATTGAAAAAACAGGGGTCGGAAAAAATGTCCGTGAATTTGTCACGCAGGGTGCGAATATCGATACGGATATTGCCGAGCTGACAAAAAAAGACAGGGCTTTGTATGCAAAAGAAAGGATGCTTGAGACTTTGAAGAAGGTATGGCCTTATATATTGGTTGGTGTGGGCATCGGAGCTACGATTCATAACTTCATTCCGGAAGACTGGATACAAGCCGTTCTTGGTCAGGACAAATGGTATTCCGTCATTATTGCGACATTTGTGGGCGTCCCCATGTACGCCGATATCTTCGGCACCATACCCGTAGCCGAGGCGCTCTTTGCAAAAGGTGTGGGCGTGGGCACCATATTGTCTTTTATGATGAGTGTAACGGCATTATCCCTGCCGAGCATGATCATGTTGTCCAAGGCAATAAAGCCAAAGCTGTTGGTTTCGTTTATCGCAATCGTAACCGCAGGGATTATTATCATCGGCTATGTTTTTAATGCGCTGAATTTCTTATTCATATCTTAACTATCTTAGGAGAACGTTTATGAGCAAAACCTGGTATCCAATGATTAATTATGAGAAATGCATAGAATGCGGCGCGTGCATCGCAAAATGCACGCACGGCGTTTATGACAAAACCTCTTCTATTCCGAAAGTGATTGCGCCGGACAACTGTATTCAGAATTGTACAGGCTGCGGCAGGCTTTGTCCTGTGGGCGCCATAGAGTATTTTGGAGATTTTGACAAAAATGCTTCGATAAGTTGCGGTTGTTCCGGCGGAAGCTGCGGTTGCGGCGGAAAATGCTGATTGCGTAAATCTATTAATAAGGAGATATATTTATGAAAATTACTGTTTACGGATCCGGATGTAAAAGCTGTCACGCTCTGTACGAAAGCGTATTGGAAGTGGTAAAAAAATATGCGATTGACGCAGAGGTTGTTTACGAAACCGATCTCAAAAAGATTATCGCCAGAGGCATTATGCAGATGCCGGGACTGGAGGTGGACGGCAAGATGAAATGTGTCGGCAGAGTGCCCAAGGAAAAAGAATTATTGATTTACTTCGGCAAATAAATTTATAATTAATTAGGAGTTATTGTTACATGAGCAGTAGAGGAACCGGTAAAAAAAGCGAATCGAGACCCACGCAACAAACCAGAAACACAGAGCAAAATACGTCTAAAGAGGCATCGCTGCGGACAACTGCAAGCGTTGACCAGAAAAAACAAAACAAACAGCTTGCCCAGCAAAGAAGGGCAAGACAAAGATGGTGGAATACCACGGGCAAAAAACTTGTCGGTTTTGCTGTCATTGTTCTTGCCATAACCGGACTTATCCTGGGTATTGTATTTGGTACCGATGCCACCGGAGTGGCCGACAAGAGGGATGAAAGCAATCAGTCAGGTACATCCAGACCGACATTAATAGATATCGGATCAACGAGCTGCTTTCCCTGTCAGCAGTTGCAGCCTGTTTTGGCGGAATTACGAGCGGATTACGGCAGCAAAGTTGATGTGAAATTCTACGATTCCTGGAACACGACAGCAGGCGCAAATATGGCAAAAAAATACAATGTAACTACGATTCCCACGCTGATATTCCTTGATGCAGACGGCAAAGAAGTGGCAAGAATGACGGGATACCAAAGTTACGATGTCATCGTTGCCAAATACCGGGCGTTGGGGTGGATATGATGGATGCCGTTCTTCAGAAGTTCGGGGAGCTTATTTCTGCCAATTTCGGCATCGGCGTTGTCGTTGCGTTTGTCGCGGGCATCCTTACGGTATTTACGCCTTGTTCGCTTTCAAGCATCCCATTGATTGTCGCCTATGTCGGCGGCACCAATATCAATAAGAAACAAAAACCAGAGGATGAAGAACAATCCGGGGCCCGGACTGTTCAAGACAGAACAATTGATACGGCTTATGACACCGTTCAGAGTTTCAAAGAACAGAAAAAAAAAGCATTTTTATATTCTG
Source organism: Clostridiales bacterium Firm_09 (assembly GCA_001604065.1). GTDB lineage: Bacteria > Bacillota > Clostridia > Christensenellales > DTU072 > Firm-09. Next base: position 19,121 of record LVAO01000003.1, on the reverse strand, counting down.
TGTTTATTTGTCTCGGGCAAACGATTGTCTTTGTCACGTTAGGTCTTATTGCAGCTTCTTTCGGCAGGCTTATGGGCATCGGCGGTTTCGGCAAGATTTGGAACAGCATTTTGATTGTTCTTATGATATGGATGTCGCTGGAAATGTTTGGGATTACAAATCTCTTATCAAGAGGTACCGGAGCGGTTTCTAAGGTTACCCAAAAAGGGATTTTCGGTGCGCTGTTGGTGGGTATGGCGGGTGCATTGTTTTCTACGCCTTGTTCGACTCCCGTATTGACCGCAATGCTGGCCTATGTATCGGCAAACGGCTCGGGGCTTTTATCCGGCGGGCTGCTTCTGTTAAGCTATTCTTTGGGGCACAGCATTCTTCTTGTGGCTGCAGGCACCTCCATCGGATTTGTCGAAACTCTGAATTCTTCAAAAAAGCTGTCCGTAATTTCTTCTGCAGCAAAAATCGTTCTGGGATTGATCATGCTTGGACTTGCCGCATATCTTGTCGCCATTACTTTTTTCTCCTAGACGGTATCAATAATCCTTCATTTTTATTTGAAAAGAAATTTTTACAATGTTATACTGGTCCTGTGCATCGGAATCGCGGAATAACCTTTTATTATAGGGAGAGAACAGTTGTCATTTGCAGAAATATTGTTGATTGGTGTCAGCCTGTCGATGGATGCTTTTGCCGTTTCGCTTTGCAAGGGTCTTTGCATGCGCAAGATCAATTACAGATATGCCGTAATCATTGCCGGCTTCTTTGGCATCTTTCAGGCACTGATGCCGCTTCTCGGATGGTTTTTGGGCAAGCAGTTTGAACGTTATATCGTCAGCTTTGACCATTGGGTGGCATTCGGTCTTCTTCTCATCATCGGCGGGAAAATGATTTTTGATGTCTTTGAAAAAGAGAAAGAAATTTCGAAGCCTGTTTTTGAGAAAATGAACTATAAAGAGCTTCTGCTGATGTCTCTGGCGACAAGCATCGACGCGCTCGCTGTCGGCATCACCTTTGCCTTTTTGGGCGCTTCCATCTGGATGTCCGTCGCCGTAATCGGTCTGATTACCTTTGCGATATGCTTTGCGGGTGTACTGTTGGGCAACAGGTTCGGGGCAAAATACAAGAAGAAAGCCCAGTTTGCGGGCGGTACGGTGCTGATACTGATCGGTTTGAAGATTTTGCTGCAGCATCTGGGCATCATTCATTTTTAACGGCCAGGCTTACTTCGCCGGAATATAAATTCAGGACACAGCCTTCTTTTGTTTGAACTTGCAGTCTGCCCTTCTCATCAATTCCAAGTACGGCGGCTTGCATTCTTGTTCCTTCCCGTTCGAATTCCACGGTTCTGCCAATAAGGACAGAGCGCGCGCGATATCTTGCGAGAATATTTTCAAAAGAGCAATTTTTTGATGAATCATAGCGGTTGACGATTTCTGCAATCAGATTTTCACGCGGAAATCCTCCGATATCGATGGACGCTGCAATTGATTTTAATTCTTTTGGGATTCTTTTGTGCCCAATATTGATACCTATACCTATGATAATATAATTTGTTGTATCGTTGGCAATATTTTCGCACAGGATACCGCAAACTTTTTTCCCCTTGAGATACAAATCGTTCACCCATTTGATACCAAGGTGTATGCCCGTGCAGCATTCTATCGCTTCTGCGGTTGCAACGGCTGCCGCAATCGTAATTTCTGCGGGGTCTTCTGCTTTCGCGGGCATTGCAAGGGTCATATAGACAGAGCCGTCCAGATAAGAATAAAAGGACCTGCCCATTCTGCCGCGACCCGCACTTTGGCGCTCCGCTGTAATCAGCAATCGGTTCTTCTGTCCTTCCGCTATTCTTCTCTTTGCTTCATTGTTGGTGGAATCGATTTCGCCGAGGCAGACAACCTCTGTTGTCTTGTCGTCGAGCAGGTCAGAAACGGATTGAGAATGAAGGCAGATCATTGGCTTAAGTCCCATGCAGCCATTGTAGCATGCCTGATATTTCATGTCAAATTGCTTTATCGGCAATAAACCAACGCATGAATTCTGTGCAGGAAATGATTTTGTTACATTAAGGAAACTTTTTTATAAAACTCTATATACACAGGGATTTTATTTTGATATAATTGCTGCGTTGGCGATCGAGGAACATGTGTGAAAAAGCTGTTTGGGAAAGTGTCAACGTTTATTAAAAACGTTTTTGTTTATTGGAATAAGCCCCGCGAGGGCGAATTCGTGCCCAATAAAGAATTGGCCAGTTTTGCATTGGGCTGTACGGGGACCATCATCATTGACGCGATAAGCATCGGATTCAGTGCGGGCTGTTTTCTGGTGGGCGCAATTTACAAGATTACTTTTAAGGATATTTTTATCATCGGATTGCTCAATGTGCCGTTTAATCTGATTTTCCAGCCGATCAGCATGATTATTACAGATAATTTAGGGCATGTACCCAAAAAAACAATGAAGTGGCTGCATATGATTATGATTCCCTCCATTGTCCTTGGCGGCGCGTTGATGATTTTTTCGCCGACTTCTTTTATGGAAAATATCCTTCCTGCCTTCGGTAAAATTGTAGGATGGATTCCTTTTTCGTGGTCCGTTGTGCAATATCTGAATATTTTGTTTTTCCGTTGGCTGTCCCCGAAATTCGGCAAGTTCCGCACCTCCATCCTATACGGGTGCATACCTGGAATTATTTCTATGCTGCTTCTTGTCTATCTGCCGTTCATGGATTATGCCTATCCGATGCGGCTGTTTCTTCTCAATCTGATTTTTTCCATGTTCAATACATATAAAGGTGCTTTTACAGGACAGCGCGGAAACCTCCAGAATGTCATCTCGCCCAGTTCTGAGGAGAGAATCAAAATCAATACCTTTATGGTGGTGCTGCTAGCACCGGTTTATGGAATCATCAATGTGGTAACGCCCGTATTTTCTACCATGACAGGAGGAATGACAAGCTATAATACTTACCGGGTGCTGCTTCCTGTTTTTTTTGGGATAGGCGTGCCGTTGACGCTCTTTATGGCATTCGGGGTAAAAGACCGCATCATCCTGGAAAAAAACCATGTGACCGATATCAGCATGTTTGCAGGTTTCAAACAGGTATTGAAAAACAAATACCTCTGGATTCTATACATTTCGGACAACATTCAAAGCATACAGAACGGTTGTGTCGCAATTATAAATATTGTGATTATTTATATGCTGCGTCAGGATTGGATGCTGGGCGTTATTCTGACGGTTACGGGCTTTTTCGGCTTTCCGGGTGTCTTTCTTGCCCCATGGCTTTCTAAAAAAATAGGCAAGCGCAACATGGTTCTGATGGCAAGATTTTTATATTATTCTTATTTTATTTGTGCCATAATATCCATCCAGACAGGAAGCCTTATCATACTTCTTGCGGGCATTGTGTTGAGCAATCTTTTTAATCAATCGGGCTACATTGCCCGGGACACGATGAATTCGGATATGTGGGACTATCAGCAGTATATAAGCGGCAAGCGGATGGAATCCAGCATGGGCATATTGGGAACACTCGGCAGTCCCGTTGTGACAATGTTGGGTATGCTGGTGCCCGCAGTATATTCCATGATCGGCTTTACCAATGATTGGAATATGCTGTATGTGCCTCATATCCGTACAGAAATTTTATTTTACACCATACTGATCAATGTCGCTGCGCATACTTTGGGGACGATACCTTTTTTCTTTTATGATTTGACAGAGAAGAAGCATAAAGAAATTATGACAATACTGGAAGAACGCAAGCGGCAGAAAGAAGCGGGACAAGAAGCGCAGACTGTCAGCGCAGAATAAGAATATCGGAGGTTAACACATGCTGTTCATATCCCGAAAAAGAATATTCTATGGTCTCATTATGACAGTTTTGATGGCGGTGCTGCTTTTATCCGGATGCAGTACCGTGGGCGTCAAAGAAAGGATTTCCTATAAAGACGTTGACGGAGGCTGCGCCCTTTACAGGTATTCCGGCGTTTCGATAGTAAATGAACTCAAAATACCCGACGAATACGAAGGCAAACCGGTTGTCGAAATCATGCGCTACGCGATATCCAGCGCAGAATATCTGACCAGAATCACCATCGGCAAAAACGTCCGGACCATCCATTATTGGGCGATCACTCATTGTCCCAATCTGGAAGAGATTATTGTTGACCCGGAGAATCCTTATTTTGAATCCCATGAGGGCATTCTTTACAATAAAGGCATGACCGAGCTTCGCATTTATCCCTCTGCCAGAACAAAACTTCAAAAGGACAGTGCGGGCAGAATAACCGTCGGCGCGGAGGTTGTCGTACCCGCGGGTGTGACGTCGATTGCAGAAACTGCGTTTTATCTTTGCGGAAACCTTTATAAAATTCAGCTTCCGCAAGGTCTGGAAAGCATCGGCAATTATGCCTTTATGAAATGCGAAAATCTTACCGAATTAACGCTGCCTTCCACATTAAAGACCATTGGCGTAGACGCTTTTTCGTATTGCGACACCTTGACCTCCGTCATCATTCCCGCTTCGGTCGAAAGCATCGGAGACTATGCGTTTTTTTCTCTTTACAGCAATATGAGCGCTATTTATCTGCGCCGTCCTCCGGATGAAATATCCTTAGGGAAAGACTGGATTCCCAATAAAAAAGGACAAGTCAACGATAAAGTGCCGGTTCTGTACGTCCCCGCCGAATGATAGGATTTGGCTTTGCAAAAAAATATTGACAAGGCCCTGAATATATGATATGTTAATTAAAGCTTTTAATTAATTATTGAACGCGTTTGAGGACAACATGCAGGAGGATGCAAAAAGCAATCCGGAAGGAAAAGAGGTGGATATGAAAATAGCAATCGGTTCGGATAAATCGGGATACAGTCTTAAGGAAGCGATCAAAGCTTATCTTGCAGATCAAAATATTTTATTCGATGATCTGGGTACGACGGATCTGAACGAGGTGCATCCCTATTATCGCGTGGCGGCAGACATAGCGCCAAGAGTGCAATCGGGAGAATACGGGCTGGCAATCCTTGTCTGCGGCACGGGGGCGGGCATGAGCATTGTCGCCAACAAATTCAAAGGTATTTTTGCCGTCGCGTGTGAGGGAGTTTATTCTGCAAAGATGGCGCGCGCAATCAATAACGCAAATATTCTTTGTATGGGCGGTTGGATTGTCGCACCCGAAATGGGCGTGAAAATGGCGGAGGCGTTTCTCAAAACACAATATTTGGAAGGACTTGAGGATTGGAGAAAGGACTGGCTGCGCAATGCCGCGGATAAGGTTGCCGAACTGGAGGATACCTTATATGGTCAATAATTTTGCCTATGCCATGCCCGTGAAAATTGAATTCGGCGCGGGTGTAAGCAAAAAGCTTTTTGAAATAACAAAAAATGCGGGTCTGATGCGCGGGATTCTGATTTGCGACAAAATGTTTGAGGCAAACGGAACGGCGGCTCAGATTGCAAAAAACACGCCTTCCATTTGCGGGGTCTATTGTGAAATAACGCCCAATCCGCTGCTTTGCGAAGTCGAAGCGGCGGCAAGGCTTCTGAGAGAAAAGAGAGTGGATTATGTTGCCGCGCTGGGAGGAGGTTCTTCTTTGGACCTCGCCAAATTCGCATGCAGTCTTGCGTTGTCGGACAGGCCGGCGGAAGAATATTTTTATAAAAGAGCGGTTTTCGCAAACCGGCATATTCCGCTGTTCGCCATGCCGACGACGGCCGGGACGGGCAGCGAAGTTACGCCTGTATCGGTATGCAATGACCAGACTACGGGAATCAAGGCGCCGCTCAGCCATCCCAATTTTTATCCGCATACGGCGCTCATCGATCCGGAGCTGACATTGAGCGTGCCGTCTTTTGTAACCGCCACCACAGGACTGGATGCCATGAGCCATGCGCTGGAAGCGATATGGAGCGTCAACCATCAACCGATTTGCGATGCTTTAGCGGCCGAGGCGCTTTCTTCAATTTTCCGTCATCTTGAACAAGCATATGACGATGGCGGCAATCTTGAAGCCCGTACGGGTATGAGCTACGGCGCGCTTCTTGCCGGACTGGCATTCGGACAGACCAAAACCGCCGCGGTGCATGCCTGCAGTTATCCTTTCTCTTCGCGCTTCCATCTTTCACACGGAGAGGCCTGCGCGTTTACACTGGATTTGTTTGTAAGAATCAATGCCGAAGCGGGAAGAATCGACGCATTGTCAAAAAAACTGGGATTTGAAAACGCGGAAGCAATGGCAGACAGAATTTTTAGGCTGAAAAAGAAATTCGGATTAAAAACGACGCTTGCGGACATCGGTTCTCCGGATGTACGCTCTCTGGCGGAAGAATGCGTCGCTCATCCTCTGTTCCAGAACAATCCGGTTAAATTGACCGTTGAAGAGCTTGCCGCATATTTTAAGGCATTCCTATGAGCGAAAAAATCAACAATCCCAAATCTCTTCGTCGTAACAATAAGACGAACATTGCCTTTAAGCTTCTTACAAAAGGCGAAATGTCGCGTCTCAGGCTCTCTGAAGAACTGGGTTTGACCCAGGCATCCATCACGCAGGTTGTTCAGGAACTTATTGAAGAAGACATCGTACGCGAGGTTTGCGCGATTCAGCGAAACAATACGGGCAGAAGAGAAATATTATTGCGCTACAATGACGAAGCCTATGCCGCGGTCGGCGTCAATATCGAAAGCGATAATACGCATATTTCTGTCTGCACGTACCGCACGGTGCTGGAAGAGAAAATCATCCCCACTGCAAATCTGAAACTGAACGGAGGGGATATAGCCTTGCTCGCAAAAGAGATTGCGGCAATGCGGGAGCGCCACTGCAAAGAAACACATATTCTCGGTACAGGCGTGGGCATAGCGGGCATTACGGACGAACAGAAAGGAATCTCCCGGGACAGTTACGGACTTTTGCCTCTTTGTTTCCCGCTTTGTGAAAAGCTGTCCGAAATGCTTAACGAAGAAGTTTTTGTGCTCAACAATATACGCGCGCAGGCGCGTGCTTTGATAACGGACAGGAAGGATCATTTTATGTTTGTCAAGCATGCGCCTGGGCTCGGAAGCGCGCTGGTGACAGACGGCAAGCTTCAGGAGGGTGCGGACAACCGAGCGGGGGAGCTGGGACATACGGTGGCAGAGCCCGACGGAGAGCTTTGTCATTGCGGCAGGCGCGGGTGCTTGGAGACCATCGTATCGGAGAAGCACATCACAGAAGTCTGCGCGCGCCATTTGGGAAGAACGCTTCCCGCGGCAGAAATCTATTCAATGAGCCGTACGGATTCCTATATCGGCCGATTTATGGAAACCTGTATCGAAAAGCTTGCGGTTGCGGTTGTCAATGCCGCAACGCTTATCAATCCGGGTAGGGTTTTGCTTACGGGCGGCATCTTTTTTAACGATTTTCTGAGGGAGCTTTTTATAAAAAAGGCCCATGAATATGCCGGCTGCACGGTCATTCCTTTTGAGCTTATTGAAAACAGCAGACGTATCAAGGCTTTTTCCGGGTCAAGACATGTATTGCTTAAAAAATTGTTTGAGGTGTGATATGAAACAAAAAATAAAATTGGGCGCTGTTTGTCTTGCGCGAAATACATTTGATTACCGCGCGGCGGCGGATATCTATCAATCGATTCTCATCGGTCTGCAAGATCTGGAAAACGCGGAGATTGTTGCAATACCCGATGTCATCATGGAGCCCGATGATGCGGACAATGCGGGCAAATTGTTTGCTTCGAAGCTGGTAGACGGGATTGCGGTCGTTTCGGGTACCTTCCATCTGGGGCATCTGGTCTTAAAAATCAAAGAGAAATGCGACAAGCCGCTTCTTTTGTGGGGACTGCCGGAAATTCCCTACAACGGAGGAAAAATCCGCCTGAATTCTGTTTGCGGCGTCAACCTCAATGCTTCCAACCTTACCAAGGCAGGTTATAAGGATTTCACCTATACTATATCCAAAAGCATTGACACGGACTGGGTGGACGCCGTGCGCATCAAAGCGGCGTTGTCCGGGGCAAAAATCGGGATCGCCGGATACCGCGCCCATGGCTTCTTCAATGTCGACATTGATGAACTTGCCGCCTATAAGCAATTCGGATGCCTTGTCGATCATTATGAACTTTCCGAGGTTTTCGGACAGGCGGCATCGGAAGAAAGGACCGCCTATTACGCAAACAAGGCCGCGCGCATTTTTGACTGCTCCGCATTGTCGGATAGGCAAAGAGAAATGGTCGCTGTCTTGGCGTCAAAGCTGGAAGCCTTTGTCCGGTCCCGCTCTCTTGCCGTACTTGCAGTGCGCTGCTGGCCGGAATTTGCAGCGGGATACGGTGTGTCACCCTGCGCGGCAATGTCCCTTGTACAGGATGAAGGCTATATCTTTGCCTGCGAAGGGGATATTGATTGCGGTCTGACTATGTTGTGCCATCAGGCAATCGGCGCACGGACACCGTTCATGGCCGATTTGTCACAAGTTAATCCGGAAGAAGACTCCGCGCTGATGTGGCACTGCGGCGTGGCGCCCTGTTCGTTGTGCGACGGTGTCTGCACACCCAGTCTGGATACTTATTTTGCGGGCGGAAAGGGCGTTACGGCAGGTTTTGTGATGAAGCCCGGACGCATTCATGCGGCGAGGCTGGACAGCATCAACGGCAGATACAGATTGTTTCAGGAGAGCGGAGAAGCGGTGCCGATGGACAAGCTTCTGACGGGCACGTACGCAAAATGCCGCTTTGACCGCGGTGTCAAAACAGTGCTGGACAAAGTGGTGTACAGCGGTATCGCACACCATGTGTCCATGGTGTACGGTGATTGCGGAAGAGTTTTTTCTGTTTTTGCAAGATTGCAAAACATTGAGGAAATATGATACCGGAACTAAAATTAAGGAATCCCAATCTGAATTTTGTATCGATGCATGATCCATCGCGTCTTTTTCGCGTGACGAATGTTGAGACTTCAGGAATCCTTGCGTTGAGCAACAGACTGCAGCCTGCGGCGGACAATGTATATCTTGCTTCGGATGACGGGCTTGAGCGGGTATCCGCAGTAAAACAGATATGCCGCGAAGTTTTTGCCGAGCTGCCCGTGCAGGCGGGCTGGTGTTATGGCGGCAACCGCTGCATGAACGGATTTGAGTGGCACAAGTCTTCTGAAGTCGTAGTTGCCTGTGATGATTGTGTGCTTCTGCTGGGAGATTCTTCGGACATAAAGGATGGCATATATGACAGCATCCATGCCGTGGCGCTTTTTCTTGGCAAAGGGGAGGCTGTCGAGCTTCTTCCCATGACTCTTCATCTTGCGCCGCTTCCCGTAGGAAAGGTCTTCCGTACGGCGATTATTCTGCCCAAGGGCACCAATTTGCCTCTTGCAGGAGGGATTGCAGGCGAACTGCGCGCTGTCAATAAGTGGTTGCTTGTTCACAAAGACAATGTGCGGGGCATTCAGAATGGTGCAAAGGTCGGAATCATAGGAGAAAATATCCGGCTGAATTAGGAGATTATGAAAACTGCGTTAAAAGAAGTTCTTTCTGTTTCGGGGATGGTCCTCTCCTGGGCAACCTATTTTGCCGTATCGAAATGGGCAATCGGCATGACCGGCTCCCCTTTTGCTGCGGGGCTTCTTCTGCGTTTTGCGGCATTTTTGTATTTAACCATATACCTTGTTGCCAAAAAACAGTTTTCTGGTCTTTTCTGCCTTGGCAAAGCCGCCTTGATATTGCTTTTTATAGGTTTTCTGGGTTATGCACTGGATGCCTTCGCCAATTTCGGGTTTCAGAAAAGTTCTGTTGCCACCGGCACCGCGTTATTGAAAACGGATATCCTGATGGCGAATATCGCTTCCGCCGTTCTGATGAAGGAAAAGCTGCGCGCAACAGATTGGACAGGCACTGCACTGATGCTTTGCGGTGTTCTGCTTGTATTGGATATCGATTACAGAAATTTTTCTTTCGGTTGGTATGATGTCTTTTTTCTGCTCAGCGCTTTAGCGGTTACCGCCAATGCGTTTGTCATCACAAGCGCGCAAAAAAAATATGCCATTGCATCCGAGCATATTGCATATTATAATAATTTTGTGGTGATGTGTTTGTTTTTACTCAGCGCGCTCATCGGCGGGAATACCGGCTTGTCTGCAGTTGCCGCAAATGGTCCGACGGCTGTCCTGCTGATTGCTCTCGGTGGTCTGGCACAGACATGCATATACATTTTCTATTACCGCAATCTGAAAAAATACCCTGTCTGGCAGGTCAAGCTCTTTTTGCTGTTCGTTCCTGTCGTATCCTGTCTTGCCGGTGTCATTTTGTTTCAGGAAGTGCTTTCTTTCCTGCAATACGCGGGTATTGTCCTGCTTCTTGCGGGCGGCGCCGTCATACTTCTCAGAAGAAGGATTTATAAAACTAACATTTAAGGAGGGCAAGCATTATTTTCGTCTGAAATAATTTTCCTACAGCAATAAAGAAAGGACAGGAGGTAAATATGATCAAATTGATTGAGACCCCCGGGCAAACCGCACTGCTATATAAAGACAGAACGGTATTCACGCATTGCAAAGAGCAGCCTTTTGCCGAAGCTCTCGTATTCAAGGCAAAGTATAAGGCGTCGCGCGGTCATTATAAGATTCGGACGCGTACAGAACAGACAGTGCCGTTAAACGGTATTTCAATCGAAGAATATTCGCCGGACCGCGTGATAATGGTGTTTTTTGGAGGAGATAAACGTCTTACTCTGACGCTTACGGATACGGACGGGTATTTGAAAGGTATTTTCAAAGGTTATCAAGGCGGAATCAAATTGCGATTTTACGGCAAAGATGTGCTGGGCGTTTTCGGCGGCGGAGAACAGTTTCGCCAGCTTGATTTAAAAGGGGAAAAGGTTGTCAATTTTGTTTCGGAGCATATCACATTGTTCCCTATTCTTCAAAAAACGTTTTTCAGATTCATTCCTTACAAAGAAAAATCTTTTGCCGGTATCCAAACCTATGCGCCGATGTCCACGTTTGTTTTTGCCCGCGAAGAAGGCGCATCGGCACTCAGAATGGATACCGATGCTTACGGTGAACAGAATTTCGCGGGTGAATACTATGATTTTACATATAGAGCTTGTCCGCGGGGGTTCCTTTTTGCAGAAGAAGGGAGCTATTCTGAGGTAAGCGAAACCTTGGCGAGGCATCTGCCGGTACGTGCCTATCTGCCGGACTGGGCTTATGACGGCATCATTTTGGGTTTAGAAGGCGGTACGGATGCCGCGGTAAGCAAAGTGCAGGAAATGATGGATCAAGGTGTGAAGGTATGCGGCGTCTGGTGTCAGGACTGGTGCGGACGCAAGGTGACCGTCGCCGGCAAACAGGTCCTGTGGAATTGGCAGGCGGACGATGCGATGTATCACAACCTTAAAGAAAAGATAACCGAACTCAAAGAAAAAGGTATCCATTTTCTTGCATATATCAATCCTTATCTTGTAGAAAACGGAAGCATTTATTTGGAATGCAAAGAGAAGGGATATTTGATCAGAAGAAAAGACGGATCTGTTTATCCCATCAGATCCACTACCTTCCGGGCCGGCATGCTGGATCTGACCAATCCCGCCGCTTGCACATATCTTAAAGAAACGCTGATAAAAAGGAACATGCTTGATCTGGGCATTGACGGATATATGGCGGACTTCGGAGAATATCTGCCTGTGGATTGTGTTCTTCATAGCGGCAATCCCGAACGGCTGCATAATGAGTGGCCGGTTATCTGGGCAAGGCTCAATCGTGAGGCAATCGAAAGCCATCCACGCAAAAAGGATATCTTCTTCTTTACCCGTTCTGCCTACAATGCGGCGCAAAGCTACACGACTATGATGTGGAATGGGGATCAGCACACCGACTTTTCCAAGGATTTCGGGTTGCCTTGTGTTATCCCGGCATCGTTCAATCTCGGCTTCAGCGGAGTAGCAGCGGTCCATAGCGATATCGGCGGCTATATTACTTTCAAGAATCTGAAAAGGGATAAGGAACTGCTTGTGCGCTGGATGGAAATGAACGTATTTTCGCCGTTGATGCGTGGGCATGAGAGTGTACGTCCCGAAGCAAATGCGCAGTTGTATGATGCGGAAGTGGTTGCCCATACCACTCGGCTTTCGGCTCTGCATGCTGCTCTTAAGCCTTATATCCGGGATTGCATGCAAAAAGCTTTGCGCGGCATACCGGTCATGCGTCCCGATTTTTATGACAGCGGAGATTACCGCAAGCACCGCGATCTTTATTCTTATCTGTTCGGTTCTGAAATCTATGTTTGCCCGGTGATAGAAAAAGGCGCCTTCGAAAGAAAAGTTTTTTTGCCGGATGGCGAATGGATGCGTTTTTTTGACGGGACTCGCTATGATGGCGGCGGAACCTGCACCGTTGATGCTCCTTTGGGCAAGCCGGTAGCATTTTATCGTAAGAACAGCGTATACAAAGAACTGTTCGATTCCCTATCTTTTTCTCTATAAAATAATTAAGGAGCAAGGTATGACGGCATCTCAATCTATCGGAATCAAAGAAAAAAGTTATATTGCGCGCACCAGCGGGCTGACAACAAAGGATTATATAGGATATGCGCTGGGCGACGTATCATGCTGCCTGGTCTTTGGGCTGGTGACGTCACTGCTGCAGAAATTCTATACGGACATATTTCATCTGAGTCCGCTGTTCATCATGATTATGATGGTCTGCGCCCGCATATGGGATGCCGTCAATGATCCGATCATGGGCAGAATCTGCGACAGAATGAAACCCGGCAGGTACGGGAGATATCGTCCCTGGTTTCTGTACGCCGCAGGGCCGCTGACAGTGTCCGCCATATTGATGTTTGTAAAATGGCCGGGGTTTGGAGAAGAGGGATACGAATCAGGCACTGCAATCTATGCCGCCTGTACTTATACTCTGTTTGGCATGTGCTATACAATGCTCCAGATTCCCTATGGCAGTCTTGCCGGCGTGGTCACCACGGACGAACGGGAACGCACCAAACTTTCTGTTTATCGATCGATCGGAGCGGGCCTTGGAAGTCTGCCCGTTATTCTGGTAGCCTCCTTCAGCTACAAAAACAGGCTGGACGGACAGGGCAATCCAATCCTCGGCGCCAACGGTCAGGTCATCCAGGATATGCAGTTCTGGCCGGTCTTTATAGGCGTTGCCGCAATGTCGCTCATATCCTTTGTATTTCTGATGCTCGCTTTCAGATACAACAAAGAGCGTGTTCAGATTGCGCCTGAGACAGTCCGAAAAAGCAGCACCTATAAAATCATTTCTTTATTATTCAAAAACCGCGCCTTTGTTGCCATCAGTGTCGCAAGCATGCTTCTTCTCGCCGGACAAATGTTTATGCAAAGTTTTTATCTGTATCTTTTCAACGATTATTTCAGTAAGAACTGGATGAACCTTGTCGCAATGCTCTGCACCTATGCTCCGATGGCGATCTTCATGCTGTTCACACCTCGTATGGTGCGCAGATTCGGCAAAAAAGAAATCTGCGCTTCGGGCATGATTGCCGCGGCTATTGCAAATCTCATTCTGTTTGCTTTGCGGAGTGTAATTCTTGATTTATGGTGGCTGTTTCTTGTCTTGTGTTTTGTGAGTGGCTGTGGATTGACGTTTATTATCCTTCAAGTATGGTCGATGACAACAGATGCCATAGACGATATTGAGGTAAAGACCGGCGTCCGCGAAGATGGTACGGCGTATGCATTCTTTATGTTCTTCCGTAAGCTCGGGCAGGTCATCGCCGCACTTGCCGTTAACGGCGCGCTTCTTGCCATGGACTACCAGACCGCCAAAGGCGCCGTCCAATCGCTTAAAACATTGACAACGATGTACGATATGGCAACGATTATTCCCGCCGTATTGTTTGGCGGCATGGCGGTTGTCTTATTTGTCTGGTATCCGCTTTCAAAAAAGAAGGTTGCAGAATTGCAGGTAGCCAAGGAAGCAAAACTCAAAGAGGACTACGAATCAGACAAAATCAAAATAGCCGATTGAGGATAAAAAAGGACTGCCTCAGATTTTCTTATGAGGCAGTCCGGTATAATGTCTGAAAGGTTATTTTTTGATGTTACCGAAGCAAGCAGAGATAAATGCAAGCAGTTCTGCTCCGGCAAGGGCGATATAGCCATAGCCAAGGCTGCCGAGAATATCATCAAATCCGACATCAATGAGCTGCAGGGCACCTGCTGCGAGAGCAAGAACAACAGCAACAAGACCGGCTATCCAATAAAGAGTTCTGCCTTTTGCGGCAAGGCCGATGATTGCGGTCAGAACAAGAGCAAGAGCGCCGACAAGGGAAGCAAGCAAAGCGATGCTGGCATAGTTGAGGTCAATTGCATTGTCAACAACGTCCGCAATGGTGCCGCCGAATACATCAAGACTGTCAAGGAAGCTCATCTTGAAATAGCTGAGAGCAGCAAATGCAATGGCCAACAGAGCAAATATCAGAGCAATCACGATCGCCGCAGGATTCTTTTTGAATCCGGCTTTGACAAGGGCGGGTTTGCTTTCTCCTTTCTTGGTGCCGACGGCTTCTATTCCGTCGCCAAGGGCGAATGCAGGTTCATTGGGTCCTGTCACATGATCAAATCTTTCTGTAAAAGCATAACGGTATGCCTGCTTATATGGAGTGACCACTTCGTCTTTGGTCATAAGATTGGTTTTGGGATAATTTGCCATATAAATTCACCTCACATTTTATAATCGGAAGGATTTTTATTCTTCTTCGTCAAACTGAGCCAGGGGCTGCAGCTGGGTGCTGTAGGGGACAATGGGCAACGGCTGGACAATCGGAGTGAGTTGAATAAAATCGGCTGGTCTTGCCACGGGTACGGGCGCACAGTTGTTCATGACTCTGAAAGACACGCTGGGTCTTCTTACCTGCGGTTGCGGATCATAAACAGGTTGTACTGGATTCTTTTTGGACATACTTTGACCTCCTTAATTACGAAGAATTCGTTATGTAAATAAGTTACCATATATTTTCAATAAAAGCAATACCTTTTTGCGTTTTAGTGGCAAATTTTATATATTTTTTTGTCGATTTCGCGCAAAAACAAACAAAAAAATACTTATAGAAAATTAATCGTAAATAGTTTTTTGAATCGTTGTTTTTTTATTGCTTTCGCAACTCGTGAAACCCTATAATTTTGAGCATGCGGGAAATCGTAAGGTACAAAACGATTTATTTTTCCAGATATTTCGGCGAATTCATTTTTTACAGCCTGCTGACAGTATACCTCAAAGACAAAGGCTTCAGTGGTACACAGGTCGGTGCGGTTCTTTCTTTTGCTCCCATAATATTGGCGCTGTCTTTGCCTTTATGGCTGATGTTTGATAATGGAAAATCACGCAAACTGCTCATATTGACAGCTGTTTTTTTGATTATCGGGCTGGAATTTTCACTGCTTTTCATTAAAATATTCTCTGTACTTGCGGCGATAATGGTTGTCTATTCTGTCGCGAGGGCGCCGCTCTCTTCGTCCTTGGACTCCATGACGTACGTTTATTGTGTCGAGAACAATCAGCATTATTCCGGCATAAGGATATATGGCTCGGCCGGTTACATAGCGGCAATGCTTCTGGGCAGTTACCTTTATCCGATCCTTGATTACATCTGGATTGCCATCATTTCTTCGGCATTCATGCTCTTTTTTCTTGTGCTTTTTCTGCGTTCCGCACCTCTCATTATCGATAAATCGCAGCCGCAGAAGAAAGATCATGATTTTAAGCTGTTGTTCCGAAATAAAGAATTTCTGGTATTTCTTCTTATACAGACGGGCCTGAACGCCCTGCTCAACCTCAACTGCAGCTATGATATCCTTTATCAGCAATCACGCGGAATGAGCACTTCAATGTTCGGCGTGACGACTTTCGTCCGAGTAACCGCAGAAATCATAGCGCTTTCTTTACTGCATAAAATGAAGGTACCTTTCCGCTACCTTTATCTGTCTGTTCCATTTTTGATTCTGGCGCAATCTGTCATATATTTCTTCGGCGCACCGGTGTGGTCCATGTTCCTTGTATTAATTTCTTCGGGAGCAGCCAGCGGCATTCTTCTTTATTTAGGCAACCGTTATATTTCCATCATCGTGCGCCCCCGCAACATTACGATGGCGAACTATACCTATGTCATTGCAGCCAACCTCGTCATGGCAATTTGCCTATTTTCCGGAGGAGTCATCATGGATATATTCAATGTTCAATATATATATTTATTTTCCGGCATAGGCTTTGCTGTTTTTTCCTTCTTTGTCATGGCCTTTGTTCACAAAGACCCCGTACCAAAGACCGATTAAGAATTCCAGCGTTTTCATTCTGTTGGTTGGAGCATATCGTTCGCAATCCGGCAGGTTCGTCTGAAAAGTTTTCGATTGCCTTTCACCTTTCCGCCATGTCGGGCAGAATTTTCGTTTTGTGATGCATCCGTATATGAATTATTTGAATAAAATGCATAAGCCGGCGTGATTCATGCGGGCTTGACAAGATTGCGAATCAGGGAGTATACTGGTGCCGCAACACGGAAAGGAGGAAATTTATATGCTGTTCGGTTCGCCTGCCAACAAAGCCGCGGCTGATGCCGCAAAACTTGCGGTCAGAAGTACCACGAATTTTAATTGGACATTCATTTTTATTCTCGCTGTGGTGGTATATATCTATGCCACAGAAATCAAAAACAGAAATTATAAGGGCATTGTTGCCGGATTGTCCCTTTACGGCGTTCACTGGTTGTACGAAATTGCCAATGCAATCATCTGCAAAGCATCAGGTTATGCGCTCTGGACGGTATCTGCACAAAGCACGACGCTGATATTGCTCATCGGCGTAAGCTGGGAACTTTCTATGATGTTTTCTGTCGCAGGTATTGCCACCTATAAACTTCTGCCCGAAGATCCGGACAAAAAAATATTGTGCTTCAATAACAGATGGTTTTTTGCTGTTGTCAATGCGGCGTTTTTCAGCATCGTCGAAATCTTTCTGGCATCGACTCCGGCATTTATATGGGTCTATAAATGGTGGGGGGCCATACCGGTATTTGTTACTACCTATATCCCGTTCTTTCTGGCGGCCTATAAGGTGCCGGATCTCAAACCGAAGACGCAGAAAATCTTTCTCTTTTCTGTATGGGGATTGGTGGTTATTTTGCTGGCAATACTGATTCCTCTTGGAATAATATAATTGATTTGCAATTCAGGCGCGGATGCCGGATAATTTACAGACGATATCTGTCGGAATTCTATTTTGGGAATCCGTTATTTGTTTTTTTGGTACCCAGATAGCGTTCTTCTTCGCTGAAGATGCATCCACAATATTTTTGCATATAAAACCCGGAAGCTCTTGCCAGAGCTTGTCCTTCCCGGAAGAAAGGCCGGAAGTCGCGATACAAAAACTGCAGGCCGTATTTTGCCGCTTTCTCTTCGCCGATTGCCGCTATCAGATAATGTTTCTGATAAGGACTGATCAGAAGCGTTGTCGTAAAGGCATCAAAGCCGTGCTCCGCTGCATAACGCGCAGTGGTATCCAATCGGACATCGTAGCAATAGCGGCATCTTGGCTCTGTTCTTGATACGCCTTCCAAAAAGGTTCTCAGTCCGTAAGAACCTTCTTCAAAGAGATCAAGCTGCTCTCTTAGGCAAAAATCTTTCAGGCAGGATCTGCGGCTTTCGTACTCTGTATAAGGATGGATGTTAGGATTGGCCCATAGAATCGAAGGTTCGATGCCTTCCTTCCGCAGTGTTCCGACACATTTGACAGCGCATGGCGCGCAGCAGGCATGCATAAGTAATTTCATAATAAAATAATAACCCGTTTCAATCTGATATGTTCTTTCTGTTCGCAAAGGAAACAATTTATTTGGTGAGAGAATCCGTTATGATTGCAAGCGCCTGGTCCATCTGTTCATAGCTGATGATGACAGGAGGGGCAAAGCGTATGGTCTTTTCGTGTGTTTCTTTGGCCAGAACACCGTTTTCAATAAGCTTTTTGACATATCCTGCGGCGGAACAAGAAAATTCGACGCCGATCAGCAATCCTTTGCCGCGAATCTCCACAATCTCGGGATTTTTTATTTGTCTGAGCTTTGTGATGAAATAATTGCCTTTTTCTTCTGCCATCGCAGGATAATTGTCCCGGACCAGAATTTCCATTGCTTTAAGACCTACGGCGCATGCAAACGGATTGCCGCCGAAGGTCGAACCATGGGAGCCTGGTTCAAAGACATTCAGGATATCCGCATCTGCCGCAATCGCCGAAACCGGAAGAATGCCCCCGCCCAGCGCTTTGCCCATCACATAGATATCCGGGACAACATTTTCGTGCATGCAGGCGAACATTTTGCCTGTACGTGCAAAACCTGTCTGCACTTCGTCTGCAATCATCAGAATGTTGTGCCTTGAACAAATTTCGCGCACTTTTTTCAGATATCCCGCGGGAGGCACAATAATACCCGCCTCGCCCTGAATCGGTTCGACAAGAAACGCAACGGTATCCGGCGTGATGGCCTTTTCAAGCGCATCGGCATCACCGTAAGGTATGGTTCTGAAGCCGGGTGTATAAGGACCAAATCCGCGCTTTGCCGAGTCATCTGTGCTCATGCTGACAATCGTGATGGTCCGTCCATGAAAGTTGTTGGCGCAAACGATAATCTCTTGTCTGCCGTTCGGGACTCCTTTGACATAATTCCCCCAACGGCGCGCGGTTTTTAAGGCTGTTTCGACTGCTTCTGCGCCCGAATTCATGGGAAGAATTTTTTCTTTGCCTGTCAGTGCGCTCAGTTTCTCACAAAAATCGCACAGAACTTCATTATGGAAGGCGCGTGAAGTAAGGGTCAGCTTATCCAACTGCTCTTTTGCTGCCCGCACCAGTTCGGGGTGGCAATGACCGAAATTGAGGGCAGAATATGCGCTGAGCATATCAAAATACTCTTTGCCTTCCGGGTTTTTGACAACCGCGCCGCGGCCTGACACGATCACAACCTCTTTGGGATGATAATTATTGGTTCCATATTTTTCTGTTTTTGCGATAATCTCTTTTGACGTCAGCATGATAACCTTCTTCATGTAATTTTTTCTTATTATACCACAAACAAAACGTCATATCAAGAAAATGCCCCTCCGGCAAACAGAC
>LVAO01000022.1 GCA_001604065.1 Clostridiales bacterium Firm_09 | reverse complement strand
CATTTCCCATCTAACTTCCACAACGGGTATCACTGTGGACGTTACTTTGGGAAATTACGCTATTGTTTCATAAAATGACGTGCAGGACCGTACATGCTGATGCTATCTCCGGTTTCGCTCTCTTATAGTTCTATTGCGACTTTGATATATCCGTCCTCTGCAAGGGATGTCGTTATGATACCGCCAAGACGGGTAAACGCAAGATGAAGCAGCCAATTGCTGTTCACGGCACTTTCGAAATCGAACGTGACAGCTTGCGCCTCTTCGTCACAGAAAATCCAGTTCTGAGCCGCAAACACGCTTTCTGTCATTGCAAAGACAGCGGCACTCTCCGCCTCCGTAGCGGCCAATTCTCCCATCCGGACGTCTTTCACGGAGATGGTGATTGAGGTAATGTGGGTAGGAAGGCTTTCCAGCGATGACGAAAACAAAAGGCGCCTGCCGTTTACACTCAATATGAAATTTATTATCAGCGTATCCTTACGGATATCCGCATGAAAGGACTCCAGCACAATGGAAGAAACCTTGTAGCCGGCTCCGGTGAACCTCGCGAACACCGCCGCACTCCCGATAACGTCACCCTGCATGACAAGCGCATTGAGGTCTTCTTCATTTATTCTGAAAAATACCTCACCGCTTGCCGGCAGAACACCGGGAAGATGTTCAAGCACAATCGACGCCAGCGTACGCTGATCATAATGAATCATACCGGTATACGACGTGTTTGACACGATGCCCACGGACGAAAAATCCATGGCCGAGACAATTGCTTTTTCTTCTTCTTTGAGTTTCTGGTATCCCATTGTAAGATAACGGGCGCCCAAATTAAGATTCTGAAAGTCAAGCGCGCCCCGGTTCAAAAGCGTTTCAAGTTGCTCGTCGAGAGTGTTTACCGAAATATCCGAAAATGTCTGCCCGTCACGAGCCTCATTGTAAGAAAGCTTTTCCAAAGAAATCTGCGCACCGATCCGACCGTTTTGTCCAAAACAGAAATCCAGCATCCCTTCTTGTCTGAAGCATCGCTCCAATGCGACACGTACCAGCTCCAGATTATTCTCGCCTTCCGCAAGATAGCCGGTCAGATAACCCGCAAGAACCTGTTTTTCAAAACGGATGAGCCAGCTTCCGTTTTTCACAGAAGTTGCGGGAAACAACGCCGTATTTTCAAAAAACCGGCCTGCAAACAAATTCGCGCTGGCCGCAGACAGCCTGCATCCTCCCAGACGAATCTCCGTGCAGGAAAATTGCAAATATGAATCCGTTTCCGAAACGGCAACCTTTGCGCGAAGCACCGTCCGGACGCCCGCGCAAGAGACACCCATTGCAAGAGAAACCGTATCCCCATCGTTGACAGTCACCGCAATCCCTCGGACTGCGCCGCCGCCTGCGCTCCGAAGTGCCGCATTGATAAGAAGATTGAACTCCTCCTCATCAAAAGTCAGATCGATTGTTCCCGTTTCACCGGTACAAGAAAGCGCCTCGGAAAGCGAATAATACATCCTTTCGTCAAAAGTTTTGGTGTCCTGCCGCACCGCGGGCGGACGAACATCGGTGTTCTCCGACAACAGGGACACCATGACGATGAGCGCGACGAGCGCCGCCGCAAGAAATGCCATTATGGAAAATACCAATATTTTTTTGTGCGCCATACCGGATGCCTTTGAGAGATTTTCTGTCTTTAGTATACCTCAAAGGAAACCCATTGTCTATTTTCAAAAAAAAGCCTTCGGTCTTATCTGCTCAGATCCGGGAGTAAACGTCCATCCATGCCGAGACGGCATCGGCATCATAGGTCCGAGGTGCCGCGAGAGCTGCCGCGGTCAGTTTTTTGCTTCTGCCGGCCGCACGCGCAACCTTCATGAGTACAGGAAAGTTCTTCAGTCCGCGGATGGCGCGCCCAAGTATATCGCTGAGGGGCATTCTGATTTCTCCGCCCGCACCCGCGCGCCCGAGATCCTTTTCTGTAATAATGCGGCGCTCCATCATAAAATCCATGTCCTTTGCACGGACTCCGGACAATAATTCCTTCATCGCATCCAGTCCGGCATGCCCTGCGCCGCGCGCGTCAAGATAAGCTTTTTGGTAGTTCCAGAGGTTATTGATTGAGAAATCACCGTTTTTCGCAACGGTATCCGCAAGGATTTTGCCGGCAATGATGCTGTTTGCGATGCCTGAGCCGATAATCGGTATTGTCATGCCCGCGGAGTCTCCGACAGCAGCGTACCCGTTGCCCACAAAGAGCGGAAGAGGCTTGCGCACCGAAATCATTGCCCCGTAACCGCCGCGTATGCGTTCCCGTGTCATCAAAGGGTTGTCTTCCCGGAGGTCTTCCAACGCTCTGTCCATGATATCCTGCGTGACAGGCGTGAATCTGCCGATAAGGATATCGA
This sequence comes from Clostridiales bacterium Firm_09, assembly GCA_001604065.1. Lineage (GTDB taxonomy): Bacteria > Bacillota > Clostridia > Christensenellales > DTU072 > Firm-09. The sequence continues at coordinate 57,745 of LVAO01000022.1, read as the reverse complement.
TGTATTTCTCCTCCGTCGCAGCCCAGGAAATGCCTGCCTCGCCGTTATGGTAAAAATAAATTTTGTATTTGTATTTCACATCCCCCGGTTTGCGGGCAAAAAATGCGCGGTAGGTATAAAAGCGCTGCCCTTCTGCAAATTTTTTAAGGATATGGTAGCCTTCCGGCAGATTGGAACGTACGGGAGAATCCAGGCCGCATGCGTCGATCACCAGCCCGCAGCGCATATCGCCCGCAGAAGTCCTGATGCCGCTCACTTTGCCATTTTCAACCAAAGGCCCGTCGATGTTTATGCCGAAGCGAAGTATTGCTCCGCCATCCTCCGCAAATCTCAGAAGATGTTTATAAATATCTTTGCGTTCCATTTTATATTCAAAATGGTTCGCCGGTTTTCGGGGATTCAGAAATACCGTACGGGAAGGATTGATAAAGGTCATCTGCTCTTTTAAGGTATATTCGCTTTCGGGAGGTCTGGGAATGCCCGCGAAATCAAAGGAAGACAGCTCAAAGATATCCGTCCAGTCGTATCCAAGTTCTTCTCTCCCGAGCTTTTCGACTACTTCAACGTTGTAGCCCGCCCGCGCAAGACATCCTGCGGCAACCAGTCCGCCATGACCGGCGCCCGCAACAAGGATTTTTTTCATTTCAGAACACCTCCACCTTATTGATTTTTTGTTCGGGATATATGTAACCCGGGAAGGGCGGCATAGAATTATAGACCCTTTCGATTTCGATAAACCCCGCTGCGCCCTTATGACGGACGCCCTTGATAAGAACGGATTCCATCTTCAGCGTGAGCGCAAGCGCAGCCGTCTTTGCGCCTTCCGGAATTGCGCGTATCCCCTCGCCGAATGGGAATCCTGAAAATACAATCCTGTCCTTCCCGGCAGAGGTCGCCTGAATCGCGGGAGTAATGACCGGATAGCCGTCCGCATCGATGTGACATAAAAATTTCAATCCTCCGATGTCATCAAACAATCCCTTGCCGATCGCGTTGAGGGCGCCCTTCCGGTTGGACCGCTCAAAGATTGCCGCGATCCTGGACGCAAGCGCACCGCAGATGAGCGCAGGCATTTTGAGTTTGTTTTTGGGCGAAAGAGATTTCAGATCAAAATAATGTACCTTGCCGATGCCGAAATAGGAATTATAGCGGAACAGCGGTTTATTATTGTACATCTCAAACTCCGTCCCTGTGGTTTCGGTATGCGTATATTCCGCCGTACCTGTCCACCATTCCTTCTGGGCGGTAAAAATCAGCCAGCCGATTTTGGGCCTTTGTATAAAAAAATGTTTGCTGATTCCTTCGCAGAACTGACCCGCCGTCAACTGCATCTGTCCGAGGGGCTGGAGCGAAGACATAAAAGTAATATGCGGTTCGCCCTCGTCGTCAACGGTCGCAATCAATGCGATTTTGCTGTCCGAAGACATTTTTCTGTAATCATCGCTGTCTACCGAAAACATGTTCATACCTTCCTCCTATTGATTCTGCACGGCGCCGGTATAAGAAACGAGCGCCTTGCTGTGAAATTTTTCGGCTGCCGCCGATACAAGCATCCGCATCGTATTCGCATGCATCAGCGGAGCATTGTTGTACGCCCAATCCAGTCCCATCGCAGCGTATTTGCTCTTGCAAAGATTGTTGAACGCGCACAGCTCCCAACGCTCGATTCGTTCCTCCAAACAAGTATGGATGAAGTCCGCGATTGCCGATATGTTCTCTTCACTGTCGGTTGCGCCGGGAATGACGGGCGTCCGTATCCAAAGCTTTGCTCCGTCATGTGCAAGATTTATCAGATTTTCGAGGATGCGTTTATTGTCCGCGCCTGTCAGCGCCTTGTGCCGGGCGGGATCCATCAGTTTGATATCATACAAAAAACGATCCGTAAAGGGAAGGACCTTTTCGAATGCAGCATAAGGGACGTTGCCCGCAGTATCCACCGCGGTGTCAATGCCTGCATCGCGGAGCTTCCGGAGAAGACCTGATGCAAAATCGGCCTGAATAAGCGGTTCTCCCCCCGACAGCGTGACACCGCCCTCGTTCCCGAAATAGGCACAGTCTTTTATCAGCATCTTGAAAAGCTCATCCACCGTACGACGCTTGCCTTTTACCGCAAGAGCTTCCGTCGGGCAATTCTCTGCGCAGACAAAGCAGCCGGAACATCTGGATCTGTCGATTGTTATGCCGGATGAATGAAATGATATTGCGCCATTATGGCATCCATTCATGCACTTTCTGCAGCCTATACATCGCTCTTTGTGCCATTGCAACTCAGGAAAACAGGCAATGCTCTCCGGATTGTGGCACCATTTGCAGGCAAGCGTACAACCCTTCAGAAAGACTGTTGTCCTAAGTCCCGGTCCATCCTCGGTCGACATCCTTTGTATATCCAATACGAGTGCTGTGTCAGACACTTTTGTGGCTCTCCCGTGCGATGATTTCGTCCTGCAATTCTTTGCCGATGCTCGCGAAATAGGCATTGTAACCTGTCACGCGGACAAGAAGATTTTTATAATTTTCCGGATGCTTCTGTGCGTCCCGCAACATATCCGCATCCAGTATGTTGATTTGAAGAGCCGTACCGCCGTTGGCAATGTATCCACGCAGAAATGCCTTGAGTTTTTCTTTATGCGCAGCGTCACGGATTACCGAAGGGTTCAGCGTGATGGTATGCGATGCACCGTTGGGAAGATAATTGACATAATGCATATAGTCCCCTTTTTCGGCAAATCCGCCCAGCACCTTGCCCACCGAGTTTGAATTGGATGTGGGTCCGTTGATGTCCGCGCCGTTGACGGGACAAATGGCGTTGGATAAGAATTGTCCTTTCTTTCTGCCGTCAGGACTTGCGGGGAGAATGTATCCCGAGCCGATCCAATAATTCCAGCTGAGCATTCCGCCGCGGAAGCGCTTGCCGGTATCCGTCTTGTACTTCCAACATTCCTCTGACCAGAATTCCATTACTTTACGGCCAAGTTCATCCGCCTCATCATCGTCCCTGCCATATTTTGGCGCTTTGTTGAGCGCCGAGGCACGCAGAACCTCATAGCCCTCCCAGTTTTTGATCAGAGCGTCAATCAGTTCATCCATCGTACAGAGCTTTTTGTCGTATACGAGGTATTTTACAGCAAGCAACGAATCCACCGTTGTCGCGAAGGTGACGCCTTCGATGGTTACAAAATTCAGCTCTGCTCCGCCCTGCGTAATATCCTTGCCGCTCTCTGCGCAGCCTTTTACCAGGGACGAAAGATACGGGGTCGGACAATATTTCGCGCGGAGATTGTCCGCATCGTTGTACAATCTGACGATTTCTTTAACGATGTAGCGGACCTGCGTCAAAAACGCAGCATAGAATTCTTCAAAATTTCTGAAGCTCCGCGGATCGCCTGTCCGCGGCGCGGCGCTTTTTGCCGTATAAGGCTTCCCCCAGACAGAATCGGTATAGGGAATCAATTCCTGTCCGTCGGACAGCGCAAGTTCGACTGCTTTTAAAAGATTGAGGTTGCAGTCCACTGTCGCCGAGCGGTCATTGCCGCACATCGTATTTTCCAGACAGCCTACGGATGCGTATTCAAAGACGTTGCCGGGATGGATGAATTTCTCCACACCGGCTTTTTTTGCCTCGCGAAGCATGCCGGCCATAGAGCGTTCATCAAAGTTCAACAGGAACGGTGCGCCCTGACTGACCGAAATCATTTCAACAACCTTGTCAAGAAGCTTTTCTGGCGAATTCTTATGCAGGCGCACATTGGGCTTGGGCTCCAGGATGGGACTCATTTCGTCGATCACGTCAAGGAGCATATAGGTTAGTTCGTTGGTCTGGTCCATCCCGTCCTTCCCTAAGCCGGAAAGGTTGAAAAGCTGTCCATAACCCGCAGTGATGCCTTGGTTGGTGCCCGTTCGGATCATCGCATCGTAAGCAGTGTTGGCATGGATAAAGAAGCATTTGACAATTTCTTTGAGAAATTCTCTGTCCTCCCCATTTTCTATGGACTTCTTATAATACGGGTACAGATATTGGTCCAGCCTGCCGAAGGATACGCCTGGACCGGGGTAGTTTTCGTCCGTCATCACCAGCATATGGGTCATCCATAAGGATTGCATCGCTTCCCAGAAATCCCGCGCAGGCTCATTAGGGACTCTTGCCGTAATCTCTGCCATGCGGGTAAGCTCTTTTTTTCTTGCCGGGTCCGTTTCTTTGTCCGCCAGCCTTCTGCACTCTTCGGAATATTTTTTTGATAACGCAACCGGCATCTCTGTTGAGAGCATCATCGCGCGGAGATTGTTCCCTTTTGCGCCGCGCTTTTCGTCTTCGGTAAGCTTTTCGTACAATGCTTGAAAATATTTTCTTCTGCCTGAGAAGCCCTCTTTGAGAATTGTCGGATAATCCGGTATCAGGTGCCCGGATGTAGGCCCGCAGTTGCCGTAACCTCTGTCTTTGAATTCAATAAGCCTTTCTCTCGTGCCTCCCTTGCCGCGGACCGCCTTGACAAAGGCCTTGGTCTCGCGCTTATTGAGAGCACGTGTGACGGAGATATTGAAGCGCGCGCCGCACAACAGGTCGCCCGGCAGCACCTCCTGCGGCATATGCTCCGTAATCGCCTGTGAAATGCAGAATGCCTTTCGTTCGGGAAGGCTCCTTTTATAAAAATCTTCGGGAAGAGTCAGTTTTTTTGCTCCGATCACAAAGCTTTTTGCAAAAGTGTTGAAAAAGGTGTGCACCTCCGGCACAATGTAAAAGCTGAATTCGTCGTAGATAACATCATCGGATGCGCCGGTTGTAAAGCATTTGCTTTCGTTGTTCCAGTTTCTCTGTGTCCCCTTGAAGTAATAATCCCTGAGCCATTGGATACGCGGAGAAAGATTGTATGGTTCTTTCAGTTTTCCCATCTTCATACCTCCTTCGGGCTATATTTGCGACAAAATCGCTTCGCCATAACGCAACATTCCGGATACAATTTCTGTGGCGCCGTCCGGATCACGGCAGGATATTGCCTTAAAAAGCGCGCGATGCGAAGATAAAACCGCGGCTCTGTCAATTTCTTTTTGATAAAACAGCCTTTCCAGAAACATATAAGGCTTCTCCAGTGTTCTGAACATCAGCGGATAGACGCAGTTGCCCGTTGCAAAGGCGATTTCCTGGTGGAAAGCAAAGTCTCGTGCCGCCATCTCCTCCACTCCGTCGGCAAGTTCTTCTTCCGCTATGACGTTTCGCAAAGCACGGAGGTTTTCTTCGGTGCGGTTTTGCGCCGCGAGCCGGGCAAACTCTTGTTCGAGCATCCGCCGCGCGGCGAACATGCTGTCAAGCATCTGCCGGTCCATGCCCTGTTCGTTCATCAGAAGCTCAATGAGCTCCAGACTGCCTTCTCTCCTGTAATCATTGACAAAGGTGCCCTGTCTCGGTATTATCTTCAGAAGCCCCTTGGCGCTGAACTCTGTTATTACAGTATGAAGGATGACCCGGCTTATGCCCATCTCCAGAGAAAGCTCACGTTCCGGCGGCAATTTATCCCCTGTTTTGTATTTTCCCTCGATGATTGCGCGGATAAGATAGTTCTTGCATTCCTGGTTGACACTGTTTTTATGCACGGCCGATTTCTCCAAAGGGTATCTTGTTGAATTTAGCGTGGCTCCATTCTTCTCTGAAGGTGTAATTTCCGCCGTCCGGATTGACAAACAATTCGTAGCGGTCCATTATCTCCGAAGTGCGGCAATCCCCGTGACGGATAACAGAATCCATAATGAATTGCATGGATGCTCCGCAGACAATATTGTTTTTAATGACGTTGCCGGATGGCGCATAAATGCCCGCAGTGTCTCCGCTGTCATATTGCGCAATCAGCTCTGCCAGATAGGGGAATCTTGTAAGCCACAAGGAAGAGTTTCTTATATCCAGTTTATCATCGAACAACCGTCTCTGCAAAATATTGTTTTCGACATGATAGCTCTCCCATGTTTCACCGCGGTTATCCGCATAAATTGAGAATACGTTGTCAAGAAAGACATTATTGATTATCGTATTATTTTTGCCGCCGCCCAGAAAAACGCCTTTCCCTCCGCCCACAAGGATGTTGTTCTGTACGGTAATGCCGCTTGCCAAATCATCAAGATAAATTGCCGCCGTACTCAAAAGCGCCTCAGACGCGCCCAATGTTCCCGTGATATGCGCTTCCATATCATGGATATAATTATATTCTATCCTGTTGCCGCCAAAGGTGTAGTTGCGCCCGATATAAATTGCGCCGCTGTCGGTGGTATCGTAGCATACATTGCCGATATTGTTATAACTTATGATATTATCGTTGCCGCTGAATCTGACAGCGGTATGGGGCAGATTGAATATGTCATTATGAGTAAAGGTATTGCCGACACCTCCGATGGAAATGCATTCCATGCTGGATACGTTCCTTCCCGTTGCAGTAAAGGAGCAATCGGAAACCACATTCCCGGAAGGAACGAGCGTTTTTCTGTCGCCCCCTTCCAGTTCGATTGCCTTTAATCCCAGACCGTAAAATTCGCTTTCGAAAAGGAGGATTTTTTGGGAGTTTTGACAAGAAATTCCCGACACGCCCGCGTTACGGAAGGTGCAGCCTTTAAATGTGACATTGTCTGCCTCCGACAGCTCTGCGAGATTCCCGCGCGAACCTTCAAATACGATATGTTCGAAATGCAGGTTTCCGGTATGGTTTATTGATAAAATAGGTTCTGTACCCAATGTCATCGATACACTTCCGGCAGCTTCCGCCAGCAGCCAGATATATAGAATACCGCTCTCTCTGTCCAGATACCATTCTCCCTCGGCGTCCAGTTCCGAAAGGTAATTGAATACGTAATACCTTGCGTTTTTGCGTACGCCGTAGGAGGTTCCGCTGTCGGACAAGATTCCGCCGTTCTCCGCGTCGATCCGGTCAATGCGCAGTGTATCGTCCGCCCAATCATGATAAAAATAGCCACGCATGTAACCGCCTCCCTGCTCGCTCCAGGACAGCAATTTGTCTTTGCTGACATCGGACAATACCGAAGTAACGGCTCCCGTACCCGCTCCGAGCGCTTTCAGATACGATTCGTCCGGATACCTTGCAAGCGTCAAGGGCTGCCCCATGCAGAAAAATTCATAGGAGGGTATTCCGTATTCATTCGAAAATCCGACTTCGGTGATGGACGGATACTCTTTTATTCCGTATTCTGCAAGATTGACGCAAACCACCTGTCCCGCGGCTTCTGCCGCCAGCAAAGCATTGTCCGCCGGAGAAAAATCTGCCAGGGGGATATCCCTGCCCGCAGAAAATACGGTCTTTCCCTGACCGATAAAGCGCACACAATATTCTCCCGGAGCAAAATCCCGGTCAAAGAGCAGTCCGCCCGTATAGTAAACACCTTCCTGAAAAATGATTTCTGCGTCGGATGCCAAAGGAAACTTCGACCGGACTTCATCCACCGCACGGGCCGGAGTCAAAAAGGGCTGAGCCTCACTGCCTGTGCCAAGGTCGCTCCCGGAAGGAGAGACGTAAAAACGCAGACATTCCTCCTTTTTGCCGTTGCAGGAAAACGCGGTTAGAAACAATGCAAAAATCAAAAGGTAAAATAAAATGATTGTCCTTCGTTTCATGTTACCCCCATTTGTGGTAATACCACGTTTTCATTATAACATCAATTTCAGCGATGTCAATATTTTTTTGCAGTGCTGTGCCATGTAATTCGGCATGACGAATTTTGCCCTTGTTTTTGGTAAAAAATTATCATGAATTGTTTCGGGCGACCTATGAAAAACCGATTGTCTGCGGGATAAAACAAAAAGAGATTACGATGCCCTTTCACAAGCACGTTCCCGGCATACAGTTTCGGTATCCGCTTGCCTTGATGCTTTTGTGTCTTCCTTCTGCGATTTATATACGGTTCATTTGGAAAGACGGACTAATTTTTCGCAATCGCTTGCCTTTCCCGCTATCATGAGATGTTCACCTTTTTCAAATATATGTTCCGCATTGGTGAAGGGCATCAGATTGCCTTTGGGACCGTATGCCACAATGTTGATGTTATATCTCAGACGAACATTGACATCCTTGACGCTTCTTCCTTCCCATCCGGAGGGAACGGCAATTTCGAACAACGAGAAATCGCCGGAAAGTTCGAAGTATTCGAAAACGTTTTGTATACTGTATTTGCGGGCAGCACGCAGCGCCACATCACGTTCGGGATGAATGGCTTCGTCCGCGCCGTTGCGAAGAAGAAACTTTTCCTGGATTTCTCTGTCCGCTTTTGAAACGACATATTTTGCTCCCAGCTCCTTTAGCTGCGAGGTAATCTCAAGCGACGCCTGAAAGTTGTCGCCTATGCAGACGAAACATATATCAAAATTATTGACGCCCAGGGACTGCAGAACCTTGATATCCATGCAGTCTCCTATCTGCGCTCTTGTGACATAAGGCAGCATCTCGTTCACGCGTTCTTCGTTTTTATCAATCACCATGACTTCGTTGCCGAGTTCTGCCATTCTTTTTGCGAGGTGTTTGCCGAACATTCCGATACCGATCACCAATACTGTTTTCATAATCCTTCCTTTTAACCTATAATAATCTTTTCTTCGGGGTTGCGCAAATTCGCCTTGCGCGGGAGATGTTCTATAAAGGCCGTTACAAGAGAAAGACTTCCTATCCTTCCCGCAAACATCAGCAGAATAAGCACACCTTTCGAAAAAGAGTTGAGGATGCGGGTCAGTCCCGTCGTCAATCCTACCGTGCTGATAGCCGAAACCGATTCAAACAGCGTATCTTTGAAGGGGGTATCCTGAGCAAGCATGATGGCGATGAACCCTGCGGCAACCAGACCGCTATAAATGGTTGCAACGCCGTAGGCTCTTCGCAATGCATCCTTTTCCAGCCTTCTCTGAAAAGCATTCATATCCTCGGTATTGCGCAGATACGCAACCGTCGCCAGAAAAAAGACGGTAAATGTCGTTGTTTTCAGTCCTCCTCCTGTCGAGCCGGGCGAGGCACCGATGATCATCAGAATGATGGTCAGCGCCGTTCCGCCTCCGGTCATTGCGCCGGTATCGATTGTATTGAATCCTGCTGTCCGCGGCGTCACCGAATGGAACAGGGACACCAATAATTTTTGTCCTCCGCTCAATCCGGCAAGTGTATTATCATATTCTGCAAAAAGAAATATAAGCGTTCCCGCGACAATCAGCGCTGCATTGACGATGAGAACGATTTTTGTATGCAATTTATATCGCAACGGTTGTCTGCGTTTTTCGAAAATATCATCCCAGACAACAAATCCCAGACCGCCCGCAATGATCAGCGCCATCATTGTCAGATTAATAAGAATATCGGTCTGGTAAGGGACAAAAGACGAATACGGCGCATAACACCCCATAAGGTCAAATCCGGCATTGCAGAAGGCGGATACGGAATGGAAGATCGCATAATACGCACCCCTCCAGAATCCGAATTGCGAGCAAAAGCGTATCGAAAGAAGTACGGCTCCGGTGCCCTCGGAAATCAAAGTGCAGATCAGGATGCGTTTGACCAGGCGCACAACACCGCCTAACTGGAAGGCGCTGATCGCCTCGGACAAAACTCTTCTCTCCGTAAGACCTATTTTTCTGCGTGCGACCATTAATGCCAGCGTGGCGATGGTCATAAATCCCAATCCGCCGATCTGAATCAGCAGCAGAATGACAAGCTGGCCGAACAGGGTGAACTGCGTATAGGTGTCATATACCACCAGTCCCGTCACACAAGCGGCCGAAGCAGAAGTAAACAGTGCATCAAGGTAAGGGATAGAATGGCCGTTTCTGCTGGCAAAAGGAAGTACAAGAAGAACTGAACCGAACAGGATCAGCGCAACAAAGCCCAATACGATGATTCTTATGGGGTGAAGCATCGTTTTACCTGCAGTAGTCTTCATCTGTGTTTGCCCCTTTTATCGTATTCAGAATCTGTACAGCGTCCATGCAAGAAAGCACTGTTTCCACTCCTTTTTGAAAATACGGATTTTTTGTTGATTGCATAATGCCATTGCAGAAATGTGGCTCCTTTCGTTTCGCCAAAAGGAGTGCCGAAAAAAGCGGCAATCGGCAGCGCAACTGTATTATATATCATTATACCTCACAAAACATAAAAAACGCAAAGATTTCGATAGTCCTGTCAATTTTGTATAAAGAAAAACCTGCGGTTATGGTAAACTGTTTTTATGAAGCCTGAAATGAACAAGGACATTCCTGTACTTCTTCTCGCATGGTACGATGCCCATGCCCGCGTATTGCCCTGGAGAAAGAAGAACGACCCCTATCGTATCTGGGTGTCTGAAATCATGTTGCAACAGACAAGAGCAGAAACCGTCCTCCCTTATTATGAGAAATTTATCGGGGAATTGCCCGATATCCGGGCGCTCGCTGCGGCGCCGGAAGAGAGGGTTTTCAAGCTTTGGCAGGGCCTTGGATATTATCGGAGAGCGCGCAATATGCAGCTTGCCGCAAAAATCGTAGCGGAAACTTTGGGTGGCATCCTGCCTTCAACGGCAGAAGAACTAAAAAAACTTCCCGGTATCGGAGAATATACCGCAGGTGCGATTGCCTCCATCGCCTTTAATCGCAGGACAAGTGCGGTGGACGGCAATGTCCTCCGTATTGTTGCCAGATTGTACGGCATAGCAGATTCAATAGAGGACAGGACTGTTGCGTCGCAAATCCGCGATATCGTCACCGGACTTCTTCCGGATACCAGAGTCGGCGATTTCAACCAGGCCTTGATGGATCTTGGCGCAACCGTATGCCTTCCGAATGGTGAGCCTCTTTGCAAAGAATGTCCGCTGGCGGAATTCTGTGAAGCACACAACAGAAATCTGATTTCTGTCCTTCCCAAACGAAGCGATCGGCCGCAACGGCCCCGTCAAGACCATACCGTCTTAATTCTTGAATGCCAGGGCCGGTTCGCGCTGCAAAAACGGCCCGAAAACGTTTTGCTTGCTTCGCTCTGGCAATTCCCCATGCTGCAGGGTGCTTCAGATTTTGGCGGCTGCAAGAAAGCGCTCCCTTTTCTGACGGACGACGCGGTTCTGTCTGTTGCTCCCATACCTTCTCACAGACATATCTTCTCGCATCTTCAATGGGATTTAGCGGGTTATTTTATACGACTGAAAGAAATCCCCTGCGACGCCCCTTATATCTGGGCAGCCGCAGAGGATATACGCAAGAATTATTCTGTTCCTTCCGCTTTCAAGCCTTATATGAAAATCATTACCGGAGAGTAACGCCGTCCGACTGTTCGGCGACAGGCAGATCCGCTGCCGCGCTGCCTTTTCTTTTTTCTGCCAACGCCAACGATATCTCACGCATCTTGGCGTCCGTCAGCGGATACTTCCACATCGCAAAGCAGGTAACAAGATGTCCGGCAGCCGGAAACAGGAAGACCGCGACAAGGATGCTGTAGTAAAAGCGGTAATTGACAAAAACATCTTCCGGGACAACCGAATCCGCGCCCGCGCTTGAAAAACCGCAGAATAGCATGATGCCCATTACGACAAAACCGACGATGCTGGTGATGATTTTGTTGACAAAAGTCAGCGTCGCGCCGATGGTTCCCGGTATGAATTTGCCGCTCTGACAATATTCATAATCTGCCAGATCTCCCGTCATTGCATTGACCAGATTGGTAGAAACGCCCAAAGTACTCATATAAAGTCCGAATATGAGCAGCACAATAAAAACATTGCAGGTAAAGCCTTCGTATACGGCACCGGGCACGGGCGGGATGAAGATAAGCGTCGCCAGAAAACCTGCTGCCGAAATGATTACCTGAATCACCGCAACCTTTTTATAGACAAACGCCGTACCTTTTCTGGTGGCAAAAAAGATGCCCGCAAGCACAATCGGCGCACCCAGCGCAACACCCGTAACAATGTCAAAAGTGGCGGCGATCCTGCGCTGCATGATGATATTTGCAAACAGATAAATTGTCAGATTGGCGCGCACGGATGCGGCGATTGCGTCCGACGCCGTCGCCCACAGGAGCCGCCGCAAAACTTTATTGCGTTTGATCAGCAGAAAGAATTCTGCGAAGGACGGTTTTTTGTCCTTGGACGATACGGTATAATATTTTTTATTGTCGCGTGTTTTGATTGCCTGCATCGCAATCACAATCAAAAAAACGGACACAGCGGAAAGAACCAGTACCGAAACACGCCATGCAAGAGGTTCCTGCATGTCTGACACGAGATTGCCTGTAATCATCAATGAAACAAAGCTCATGATGATGGCGTCAAAAACGGTTTGGCCCAAAGCGTATACCGGTCTTTGTTTTGGGTCCTGCGTGATGACCGCCTGTCCGGCTCTGGTCGCCGTCATAAGGATGGTGTTGCCTATCACAATGATGCCGTACATGACGCTGAGAATGGCATAGGTCGCAGCCAAAGGCAGTCCGCTGTGGACGGGATAACAAAAAATAACGATTGCGGGCAAAAAGGACATCAGCCCGCCCAAAAGCATAAACGGACGGAATTTGCCATGTTTGGAGTCAAATTTGTCAAACCGGTTGGCAATAATGGGGTCCGTTATCGCGTCCAGAAGGCGCATCGGCAGGATGACCGAAGCAAGAAATACGCCCAACTGAAGCACATTTTGTGTATAATATGCCCATTTGCCGACAAGATGCATAATCGATACTCCGCCGGAATTATTGAGAGCAAACAATAGAATGCGCCATAAGTCGTTTTTACGAAAATCCGTGCCGTCATTGCGGATGCCATTATAAAAATTCCTGAGTTTGTTCATGTCCTTCTCCGTGTCGGGATGTTCGCCAACATTTTATCAGAAAGACATCCGAAAAGCCAGGCAACACAATGCCTTTTGCTCTCACGGCGCAACAAAAAAACGTCGTTTCGGACGTTTTTCGGTTACCTTGTTCTAAAAAACAACCATGTCCTGCAAAAACCTGCTTCAAAAAGTAATTTGCCAAAGGGATGAAGAAGCAAATCCGCATTGCAAATTTCAAAGACTAGAGGACAAAAAAATATTTTGCGAACGGTCAGGTTATGGTCCCATCCCGATCCGTTCCCGACACGGATTCTTTTTTTGATCTCACTATGTAATGACCGGGTCTGACATCGGGGAAGAGATAACATCCGTTCCTGTTTGTTTTTTGGATTTGCAAAAGAAATTCACCGTTGTTTTCAGACCTGAACAGCGCCGCGACAGCATCCGGAAGAGCTTGTCCACACGAATCTACCATGCCGCAGACCGAACCGCCGACAGAGTCTGGAAGTGCATACAAAAACAAATTCACACAGGCATATTCCTTTGTCTGTATTTCAAAGGACAGCTTCTGCGGCAGGAAATACCCTTCTTTATAGGTGCATATCCAATAAATGCCGGTATCCAAACCATAAATAAAGTATTCGCCTTGGGCATTGGTCCGTGCGAACGCGACGCAACGCTCCATAGCTTCATCTTCCGATATCAGGATAGCGACATTATCCAGTCTTGCATTGGCTTCATCAAAAACGTTCCCATAAACACCGTTCTTGAGCGCCGGATCGGTTTTTTGGAGCCATATACTAACAGAAAAAGGCACTCCCGAACAGAGAAACACGTTGCATGCTTCCGATACCTGAAAGCCTTCCGCCGTCGCAATGATGATATATTCATCCGGTATGAGGGTGTTTTCAAACAGAAAACACCCTTTTTCATCCGTTACCCTGTATGCAATCGGCTGATAAGATTTATCAAAAACCATCACCGTCGCCGCTTCGACAGGACCCTCGCATCCCGAAACAACACCTATCAGAAGAGTGCAAGGCTCCCGCGATGCTTTCTTAAGAGAAAGATCAATTGTTTTACTTTGTCTCGGAGCGAGAAAGAACGGGTCCGATCTTTTCAATTGGTAGGAATCCCGGATAACCATAGCAAAAATCCTTCATGCTTCGGGAGCGTTGGTCTGCGCAATGGCTTTGACAATGTAGTTCCCGGTCAAAACATTTCCGAACAAATATCTCCCGACCGAAGTCGTTTTGGTGATCTGAATAATGGTTTCGACGCCTCCGATGACAGAATACAGCGCTACACACGCGTTGGCAATCGGCAACGAAGTCAACTGATCGGTGACGATTCCGCTGACCGTGCCGACATTATGCTGCGTGTTGACTTGCAGATTCAATGACAGGGGCTCAAAACTTCCTCCTGTCAAAGTAACCGGAGCGCTGGCGCTTTCGTCATACCCGGTTTTGTTTGCGACAACGACATAATCTCCCGAAACAAGTCTCGGAGCAAAATATTGACCGCTGCTGTTTGTAAATGTCGTCAACACCAGAGTCTGAACACCGCCGATATCCTGATAAATATTGACGGTGGCGTCCTCAATCGGCGTCAGAGCAACAGCTTGACGGATGATGCCGAACAGGGCGTTTTTTCCCGCATCCGGATCGGCAGACATGGTGATATTGACGGTTGTCGGACGATTGGCAGTGACCGTCAATGGGATTGCCAAAGGGGTTAAAAATCCCGGCATGGCCGCGGTAATCTTATATGAGCCGGGGACAATGTTGGAGAGCGTATATCTTCCGTTCGCATTTGTGATATCATGTGCGACCGGAATGTCGTTCACAGTATACAGTTTCACCGTAGCGCCTTCGACGGGAGAGCCCCCGGAGGTAACAATGCCGTTGACAACACCCGCCGCCGCCGTTGTGCTGGCCGTCATCTGCAAATCCTTTGTAATTTCTTCTGTGCCGGTTATGGAAAACTGCAAACTGGCCTGCAGATTATATTGATCTATAATTGGCATTCTATTACTCCTTATCTATAATTACGAACCCAGTGTTCAATTCATAGTATGAAGATGAACATAAAAGAAGTTCCGCTTATGAATAATTTTTACAGAATCCGAATATGCTGTAGAAAACATCATGAAGGGGTCCATAATAAATTATGCAACCACCTTCCTATATTGATTCGGGCAGAATATGAAAAAAATCAATTGGTTCCAGCTTCTTCTGTTGATACTCGGCGCACAGACGGCAGGAGCGCTCGGCCGCCTGTTTTCGGGCAACATAGGCGAGACGTATGCCTCATTCATTAAACCGCCGTTGTCGCCTCCGGGTTGGATGTTCGGCATCGTATGGCCTTTGCTGTATCTTTTGATGGCGATCGCCGCATACCTGATTCATCAATCGCCTTCGCCGCTTCGCGGCAAAGCCATTGCATTTTATTGGGTCCAGCTTGCCGTCAACTTTATATGGCCGATAGTATTTTTCGGCTCAGAGCGTTATTGGGTATCCGTTGCAATCATTTTGGTATTGGATATGCTGGTTTTTTCAACAACCATATTGTTCTGCAAAATCAAGAAGCCCGCGGCTTGGCTGATGCTGCCGTATCTGTTGTGGATACTTTTTGCAACCTATCTGAATATCGCCATCGCTCTTTTGAACCAATAAGGAATAATAAGAGTTTACAGCATCGGAAGTTTTATGAAAAAAAGGACTGTCTCCGATCCTTTCTGAGACAGTCCGATTTCGTACAACAGCCGATCTCAATGCTGCGCTTCCGATTGTTCTGCTATCGCTTTTGTCTGGTGGATTGTTCCCCAAGGATGCTGCGGCGGCGCATAGATGGAATAAAGCCTGATGGGCGTTTCTCCGGTATTGATCAGATTATGCCAGGTACCGGCAGGGATAAAAACGGCATAATTATCATAAACAGGCTGTTTATAATAAAGGTTATCTCTTCTTTCTCCCATTTGCACCAGCCCCTGGCCTTCTTCGATGCGCAAGAACTGATCCAAATCATCATGCTTTTCCAATCCGATGCTTTCGCCCGCGGGAATACTCATAAGAGTGAGCTGCATATACTTCCCTGTCCAGAAAGCGGTACGGAAATTGTTGTTGCATAAAGTGGCTTTTTCTATGTTGACAACAAATGGATTCGGGCCGAAATCCTTTATGACCGGACAATCATATGTACGGCGTGGATCCTGAAACATATACATAGCTGACTGCTTCTCCTTTTTTTATTCTATGTCATTCTATGCAGACAAAAAAAAGAAGTTTCATATTTTTTGTGACAGCGGGAAGATCTTGCTGTATCATTATATTTGGCATCATAACAAAAGAATCGGGAGGCATTATGAACCGGAATTATGAAAAAGGACGTATTTTCAGCGTTGAAAACAATGAATTGATGGCAGAGACAACCTTTGAATATCTTGACAGCGGAGAGGTCAATATCGACCGCACCTATGTGAATCCCGTTCTCAGAGGACAGGGCATCGCGGGAAAGATGATGGAAGTTGTCGCCGCATACTTAAGGAAAGAAGGACTCAAAGCTACCGCTACCTGTTCGTTCGCAAACGCATGGCTTCAGAAGAACAAGGATCTTTATATGGATATCCTGTCAGAAAATCTGTTCTGCGCAGAAATTGCCTGCAGGACAGACGGCAGACGCTGATATCCGACAATCATCGGATGAATTGATGCGTTTTTTATACGGAAGAGAAATTCCTAAACAAAAAATATAATCGGAGAATTGTTTTCAGAGCCTGCAGAGCAATCTTCAATTGATGGCGGAATGCAAGGTAAGAGGAGTTTTCTCCTTGTCCGCCTATAACCAAAGGGGCTCTTCGGACAATCTGAAGGATTATCTCATTGCAAAACTATTATGGAATCCTTATTGCGATTACGACGCAATCATGAACAAATATCTGAGCATCTATTATGGAAAAGCATATCCCTTCATGAAGGAATATTACCGCGCGATCGAACAACGTCTGAAAGGAATCCTATGGGTATACGACAACCCGACGGATCACAGCAAGGATTATTTATCGGAAGAATCCATCACACTCTACCGAACCTTATTCGATCAGGCATTTCAAGCGGTAAAAGGACAGGATTTGATTGAAAAACGGTTGAGATATGACATGATATCGCTGCTGTATGTCACATTGCTGGCGGGTTATGATGCACAGAACGCTGCACAGAACAAAAAAGAGTTTTTTGATCTGTGCCAGGAATTTGAGATAACCGGCTTGAATGAGTATGGTATGAAACCGGAATACCTTTTGGATTAATGAAGAGCATCCGGACAATGCCCGGCCCATACCCGAAGGAGAATGCGGTACGGCATATTCTGCCTATCCGTTTCTTCCGGGAAGCCATGCACCGTCCGATTCGCATCCGATCAGCAGAAAGGTATCACCAGGGATTGCTGCGTAAGCAGGCTCACATCCAGTTCTACTTTAAGCGCATCATCAAAATATGCATCACTTCCGTTTGTTGAAGGATGAAGCGTCAGAATATCCTCTGTCCTGATATCCGTTACGCGGCACTGGAGGCCATTTAGCAGGCAAGAGGCGCAATGATACAGCTTGCAGGGCGAGCAATCGCAGAACCGTCCGCAGTGCGGAATGCGAAATCCGTATTCCAGTCTGATTTCACGGCAATCCGGCGTACGGATTGTCAGCTCCTTATGTAGATACAATGTTATTTTTGCCCAGATTGCATCACATTCTCTGTCAATGACCGGCTCACACTCTGTGACGGTGACTTCTGTTGTCCCGCACACGATGCTTCCGGCGGGCACATCTACTTTCCGGATTCTGATATTTCTTTCATAATCGGTGATACAAAAACAATCGTTGCAGACAACCTTGCCTACCATTATTTCTTCATTTATCACAAGCCTGCTCCTTCTTACTTCGCAATCATCGAAGATTCTTTTTTGATGTCTTTTGTCCGCATCCAGAATCTTTCCTTACTGCAATGCTTCCGGCATTGCAGTAAGGAGACCCTCTTTTTGTTCACTGGAGAAAATTATCTCCCACGTATTTGCGTTACGAAGTAACGGGTACGACCGTGATGGAAGAAGTCTGAACATACGGAGCGGAACCCAGCTTGACAATCGCCTGAAACGCTTCGGTAATCAGAATCTTGGTCATGGTGTCGACGACGTTGTCAAAGGTGCCCACCGATTCACCCACAGGAAGGTCGACGTTTTCCAGCGTCACGGTACCGGTGAAGCGGAAGACCTGACCCTGCAGATTCGCAATATCCAGGCCTTGCGGAAGTGTGAATTTCTGGAACTCATAGGTCTCAGTGAACCGGAATGCGTATTCCTGAGTAAAATCATCCGGGCCGGGTGTCGCATTGATTTGCACCGAGACTTCTTCCTGAACAAGATATTCAACCGTTGCCGTCACAACACCGAGCAGCGATGTCAATACAATGCTGAGGACAGAAACAGTTGCCGTGCCGGTCATTGTTGAATCTGCGGTGAAGACAACTCCCGCAGGAGCGGTAACCTCTACGTCCGCAATGACTTCGTTTCCATAAAAAATTTCATCCGCCCATATTTTCTGAGCTAAAAGTTTTTCGAGTGGCATAAATATCTCCTTTTTTCCTTTTGAACCATCCAGCAGAGAATGATTCTGTTAAAATATATATGAAAACAGCCTGTCTTTTTGTGAAAATAAAAAATACCGGTCTTGTTTCAAGCCTTTCTTGACACGCCCACGACCCTTTTCCATTGAATATATGCCGCGATTTCATCGATTTGCGAGGCAGCCATCCGGAGCCCGCCCATCGGTTCATGCTTTTTGCATCTGTCTATTTTATGGCGACAGGGTATTGACAAAAAGGAACAATTACTATATCTTAAAATGAATATCATTTTATCAAGCGGGCTTTGGATATGGAATATGAGTTCTACAAAAGAATCCTGGAACAATGTACGGTCGCATATTCTTTGCGAAAAGTTGTCTTTGACAAAACCGGTACGCCATGCGATGTGATAATCGCAGAAGCCAACGAGGCCTATTTTTCTCTTGCAAAAGAGTTAAAACCCGTTGATACGGCGGTCTGGCTGAATAAATACGGGAATCTTTTGAAAAACAGCAACGAAGTCCTTTCCGAAATCCTTTTTTTGTCCCCTCTCAAATGGTACCGTGTCACTTCATGGTCGCCCGAAGAGTCTTTTGTTTTGACGATATACCGGGATATCACCAAAGAAAAGACAGACAAGGATAAGGTCAACGTGCTTCTCAATCTTCATACCGAACTGCTTTGCATTACGGATACCAAAGCAAATTTTGTCGACGTCAGCAGGCGTCTGGAGGAGATGCTTGGCTATTCGCAAGCGGAATTAGAACGGCACAATCTGTTTGATTTCATCTATTCCGATGATGTAAAATCAATTTTGGAAATCATCGAAACAATCAATATCGAAGACGAAATCGTCAATTTTTCCTTTCGTTTTTTGACCAAATATGACGGATATAAGCGCATCAAGGTCCGCGGATTCAAAAAGAATCATTTATTTTATGCTTTTGCCGCAGAGGCGAAAGACAATGTTCTTAGGGATGACAGTTCCATCGATATCGGACTTTCCCTTTTTTTTGACAACGTTTCTACTCAAATCTGGTATCTTACCGACGCCTATACCTACGGCAAAGCGAACAAAGCGCATGCTGATTTTGTAGGATTGTCCGTAAGCGAACTGGAAAACCGCTCCGTCCTTGATGTCCTGAAGCGCGATGAGGCGGAAGACTGCATAGAGAGCAACAAGAAACTTTTCGCCAGCGGAAAGAAAATCATCACCGAAGAGTGGAGAACCAACGCAAAAAAAGAAAAAAGATTGCTCAAAATCATCAAATCCCCGGTTTTCAATAAACAAGGCAAAATCAAATACATCATCTGTTCGGCGGAAGATATTACAGAAAACAAGGCCAAAGAAGAACAGAATCTGATAAAGGAAAACATACTGAATGCCATTGTCACCTTTTCCAGGGATACCGTGGATTTTGAAAGTCTATCCCGCACCATCCCCATGAGTCTGGAGCTTCTGGGCCAGACACTCAATATGGACAGTGCATATTATTTCCAGAACAAATATGATAAATCGTCAGAAGAATGGCGTACCAGCCAACTTTATGTATGGAACCGTGATTGCACAGAAATAAAAAACAATCCGCCCGATTATCAGAATGTCGCGTTCAGCAAATTTACCGAATTCGTAGAACCCCTTTCCAAAGGGAAGCCATACGGCGTCAATGTCAAAGACCTTTCGGAAGGCGTTACAAAAAATCATATGGTCCAAAATAATGTCAAATCCGTTATCGCCCTTCCTGTATTTGTAAAAGATGTTTTTTGGGGATTTGTCGGATTGCATACCTGCAAACAAGAAAAGAAATGGAATGAAACCGAACTTACCCTGCTGAAAAATTACATTCAGGTCCTCTCAAAAACAATCGAAAGGATCGAGCTTGACCGGGAGCTAGAAAACATCAACCGAACTCTGGAAAAAAATGTTAGCGAAAAGACATCCATCATCAACGACGCCAATATAGCGACAATCGTTGCCCTTGCCAAACTGGCCGAGGTGCGGGATGGCAGCACGGGCGAGCACCTGGAACGGGTATCGGCTGTCAGCAAAATCATTGCGGAAGCACTCAGACAGGATAGTTATTATAATATTATCATCAACGACGAATTTATCTCATCCATCAAAGTCGCAAGCCTGCTTCATGACCTTGGCAAAATTGCCATACGCGACAGCATCCTTCTCAAAAAAGGCATCCTGACCGTAGAAGAATATGAAGAAATGAAGCAACATACCATCTTCGGTGCAGAAAGCCTGAAAAGTGTCTATAAGTCCTATAACAATATCTATCTCAAAATGGCTATCGACATCGCCCTTTCCCATCACGAAAAATGGGACGGGAGCGGTTATCCGTACGGTCTGGTGGGCGACGACATCCCTCTTGCCGCACAGATCGTTGCAATCTGCGATGTGTACGATGCCTTGCGCTCCAAACGTCCTTATAAAGAAGCCTTCGCCGAGGACATTGCACGACGTATCATTTTGGATGGCAAAAACAAACATTTCAACCCCGCCATCGTCGATGTGTTCATCAAATCCCTTCCTGCTATCAATAAAATTTACGAAACACATCAGACCTCAGCCTGATGTCTCCCTAATCCGGATTTGTCCCATAGCGCAATGGGCATATGATGCCCGTAATCCGTTCCCGATTGAGGCATCTGTAAATAGCTTGAAAACAGGATGACACACTTCCTGCGTGAAAACCGTGCCGCTTAATTCATGCCGGATTCTGTTTTCTTCCAAAGCCTTTCTTTCGGCACGCCCGCAGCAGTCACAACATCCTTTATTTCTTCTTCGGTCAGCGCAGAGAGATTGCCGTTCTGTCTGAAGCTTCTGAGCGCCTTGATAACGGCGTCAAAACGGCGGTGGTTGATTTTGTTAAGCAACGCAAAAATAAGACAGCATCCAAGAAGCGCCACCGGCACCGCAATAAAAATCCATTTGATGCCCTGCACGATGCCCGACTGCGCATAAGCGGCAGGATCGAAATCGGCGGTGGTGCTTTTTAACAGAT
Organism: Clostridiales bacterium Firm_09; assembly: GCA_001604065.1. Classification (GTDB taxonomy): domain Bacteria; phylum Bacillota; class Clostridia; order Christensenellales; family DTU072; genus Firm-09. The sequence continues at coordinate 36,362 of LVAO01000022.1, read as the reverse complement.
TATATTCATTCTGGTCAAAACCCATCGCTTCCAGACCGATGCCCAATATGAATATGGCGATGCCTGAGGTCAGCTTTCTCAAAAAAGTTGTCATGCCGGAATAGACGCCTTCGCGGCGCTCGCCCGTCACGCACTCATCGATGTCGTAAATATCGGAGAGCATCGACCAGGTCGCCAGGTTGCCCGCAGAGGCGCCGTAGCCGATAAGCGCGGCATAAAGACAAATCAACACAATCGATGTTGAAGAATCCACAAAGATAAACAAAAGAGATACCAGTATCCACACAGGCAAACCGATGTAGAGCGGGAACGCCTTGCTTTTCTTTTTTGCGATTGCGCCGTTGACAACCATGGAGATGAGCTGGCAGACCAGCAGGATGCCCATTACAAGGGTGTAGCTTGCATACCTCAGCGCGACAATATCGATATAGAAAATAAACAGGGCGAGCACAAGGTCAACCGTCACCTGAAAGAACAGGAATATGCCCAAAAAATTCCGGTATGCCTTTAATTTGAAGACACTCTTCCAGTCCTTCATTGTGATTTTACGGATTTCTGGAAGGTCGGTTTTTTCACGCGTGCCCAAAAACGCAAAAAGCCAGCACAGAGCAAATAAAATGCCGAAGACGATTGCCATCACCAGATATCCGCCCTTCTGGGCAGGTCCGATGCTCGTGCCGCCGATGCCGTTGATAATCATGCCCGGAATCACGGCTGCCACCAGGCTGGTGCCGCCGCTGAAGCACATGCGCAGCATCGTAAAGGAGGTGCGCTCGTTATAGTCGTCCGTCATGTCGGAGAGAATGGCATTGTAGGGCACCATAACAATGGTGAACGCCGTGCCGAAAAACATATAGGCAAAAGTATAATAAATGATCTTGCCCATCGTGTTTTGCATTCCGAAAGAATAAAAAAGCATGATAAACGACAGCAGCACGGGAACAATGCCCAGAAGAAAATAAATTCTCCTCCGTCCGAAGCGGCTGCGAGTCTTGTCCGAAAGCCTTCCGACAATCGGGTCGGTGACGGCATCCCAGATTTTGCCGATTAAAATGATGATTGTGGTGGCGAGTACAGGCAGCCCTTCGACAAGCACAAGGAAGTTCATGTAAAACAGCGAGAAAATCAAAAACGCCCCTCCTCCGTAGATATCTCCGGAGGCATACGACAATTTTGCTGCAAGATTCCCTTTTTTCATATCGTCTCCATCAGCGGTCTGACCGCCATTTGCAATTTTTCTACGATAAAATGAATCTTTTCTGTCGTCATATGGCTGTTTGCGCCCGATACACCCAACGAATAGACACAGCGTCCGCGGCTGTCAAAAACCGGCACCGCCACACAGCGGATATCATTGGAAAGCTCGTTGTCATCTATAGAATAGCCCTTGGCGCGGATGCTCTCCAGCTCCTCAAGCAGTTTTTCCTGCGATAAAATCGTGTTCGCGGTGTAACGCTCATAACGGATATTCGCAAGCATCGCCTGTCGCTCGTTTTCTTCCGCATACGCCAACAGGCACTTGCCCACCGAGGATGCGTGCAGGGGTTCGCGATTGCCTATTCTGGCATTGACAACCAGCCGGCTTGCGGATTCCACCTGTTCCACGACAACGGCGCCGTCGTTGCTTAAAGCGCATAAATGGACGGACTCCTCCACCTGCCGGCAGACTGCTTCCATCGCACTCTTTACCTGTCCCGCGAGGTTGCGCACTTTGTAATATCTGCTGGACATCTGGAGAATGGCGGGTCCGATGCTGTACATGCCGCTGACCCGGCTTCTCTCGATCATATCCTTGCGGATAAACGTCTGGATAATGCGCGATACCGTACTTTTATTGATGCCCAGAGCCGCCGCAATCTCGGTAATGGTGCAGGCGCGCTTGGAGGAAACATGCTCCAGCACCGCGATCCCGTTTTCCAGCGCTTTGCTCACATCTTACCTCCCGATGAATTTTTGCAGAATCATATCCCTCAGTTGGCTCTGCGGGCACCCGTTTTTGACAAAATCGGCAAAAGGCCTATGGTTGAATATTGCAGAGAGTATGTTCGTATCCAGACCTTCGAGAATCTCTGTCATCGGTCTGTGAACAAGAGCCGAGATCGTCCGGAGGCGTTCGCGGCTCTCGCGCTGACTTGCCCTTCTCGCTTCGGGATACCCCTGCCCGTAACCATCGGAAAACAGCTTTTCAAAAATATACTCAAGATTGATATCCCCTGCCCAGCCGTATCCCTTGTTGAGCGCAAGCGAAATGCAGTTGCCTCCGTTGATCTGCCCGAACAAGAAGGCATCCAACGGGCTTTCGATGAGTCCACAAAACACACCGGGATACTGCATGGCAGAAATCATAAACCCTTCCCCCGTGCCGCAGCCGCCCACAACGATGTCTGCCCCGCAGAGGTTAATCACCAGTCCCGCCATCAGTCCGGTATGAATGTAAGTCAGGCCTTCGCCCGGATAGTCTCCTTCTTTCATTCCCAGATTGCACACCTCAATGCCGCGCTTCTCCAATGCTTTGACAATAAAAGGATTTTTATCCCTGGCCGATACTTCATTGATGACTGCAGCTTTCATAACCGATACCTCTCTCCGTGCTGTTTTTATTATACCTTATTTTTTCTCGAAACGGCAAGAAGCGCTTTTCGGGCAATATCCTTCGCCGTCAACCCGTAAATTTCCATCAGATATTCCTGTGTGCCGACCTGTCCGAATTTGTCCTCCACACCGACGCGTTCGGAAGGTACCGGATGGTTCTCCGAAAGCGCGGCGCAGACGGTCTCTCCCAACCCGCCGATGATATTGTGATTTTCTGCCGTCACCACGGCGCCGCACTCTTCGGCCGCTTTTATGACACAACCCTTATCCAAAGGCTTGATGGTGTGCATATCAATGACGCGCGCACTGACGCCCTTTTCTGCGAGAATCTCCCTTGCCAGCAAGGCCTGATACACCATAATGCCGCAGGCGATGATTGCGACGTCGGTGCCTTGCGTCAGAACATTGGCTTTGCCGATTTGGAACTTGGCATCCTCCCGATAGATTTTTATCGTTTTTCGGCGACAGCTTCGGATATAATAATTCCCATAAGTATTTGCCATATCACGGATTGCCGTCTTGTACATGACGCTGTCTGCGGGTTCGATGACGGTCATGCCCGGCACCAGACGCATCAGCCCCATGTCCTCAAAAGGCATGTGCGTGCCACCGTTGGCGGTCGCCGTCACACCCGCGTCCCCGCCGACAATCTTGACGTTCATGTTCTGATAAGCAAGCGACAGGAAAACCTGATCGAAGGCTCTGCGCGTAGCAAAAGTGCCGAAGGCATGGTAAAAGGGAATATACCCCATACTGGACAGGCCGCCGCAGAATCCGACCGCGTGCGCCTCCATGATCCCGCAATTGATTGTTCTGTCTGGGAACCTTTCTTTGAATTTTCGGGTACCCATAGAATATTGGACATCACTCTCCACATCTATAATATCCGGATTTTCTTCCGCCGCGGCGATCAATGCGTCACAATATGCCGCGCGCATTTCTATGGTATCCAAGAGAAATCTTTCTGCCAAATAATCACTCATCGGAGAGCCTCCTGTCGATTTCGCGGCATGCGGCTTCTGCCATTGTCTTGTCAATCACCATATAATGATTGAAACCGGGAATTTCTGCGAAAACGCAGCCTTTGCCTTTCTCGGTATCCAGTATCACCGCAGAAGGCGCACCGGCTTCTTTTGCTTGTTCGAGCGTCCGGAAGATTGCTTCGGGATCGTGTCCGCAACACAAAAACACTTTCAAACCGAATGACATGAATTTGTCCGCCAGATTCTGCTGGGCGCAGATTTCTTCCGTATAGCCGTCAAGCTGCCTTTTGTTGTTGTCGACTATCAGAATGAGGTTATCCAACCGATGATGCGCAATAAACTGGATAGCCTCCCAATTCTGTCCCTCCTGCAGTTCGCCGTCACCGACGATGCAAAAGACTTTGCTTGCATAACCGCGCATTCTGCAGCCATACGCAACGCCGGAAGCGAGCGAAAGTCCCTGACCGAGAGAGCCTGTGCTGATGTCGACGCCTCTGGTTTTCAGCCTGTCGCAATGGCTGGGAAGCAATGTGCCGTTCGCATTCAGTGTGGCAAGCTCTTCCGCCGGAAAGTAACCCTTATAGGCAAGCGCGGCATAAAGCGCGGGACCGCAATGTCCCTTGGACAATACCAGTCTGTCCCTGTCGGGCATGTCGGGGTCGGAGGGATCGACATGCATCACACCGCCATACAAAGCGGCAAGCGCGTCACAAACGGACATGCTGCCGCCGATGTGCCCGTATCCTGCAGAAGCCATCGCGCGGATGGTCAGTTTGCGGATTTCGGCGGCGTCTTTTTTCAGTGAATAACCATTCATCTTTTGTTTCCTCTAAGAAGTACCGAAAGGAAATTGCGTTTTTTGGGCAACGGCTTATCCTCATACTGCTCCAATCTGATCTGTTTTTCCTGTCTTGCGCTGTCCAAAACAGCCAAAGCGAATTTCAGGACCTCGCGTCCTCGCTCTCCCGACAGCACCGGCTCGCGGTTATCGCGGATAGCGTCAATAAAATCATGGGTCGATTCGACGAACGCATCCTGCCAATCATGCGGGAAGTCCCAGTATTCCGTCACTTTGCCGTCCTTGTAAAGTATGACGGGAGCAAGATCGGGTATCATCGAAGCGGTACAGCGTGTCAGCCAAAGGATGCCGCGTTCACCGGTCACTTCCATGCGCTCGTCACAGGTATAATATTTGCCGTTCACATAAAGTCCCTCCGGCGAGGTGACATCAAAGACGCCGTATACTTTTTTGTCTTTATATTTCCACATAATCACCGCGGGAGCGTCCTGACAGATATTTCCAAAGACGATGCTCTCGTCAATCCAGGCGACAACCTTTTCTATTTCGCCGGCAAGATCGACAAAAAGCGAAAATTTGTGGTAGCCGTCATCAAAAACGACGGGTCCGCCCCCAGAAAGTGTTTCATTGAGCCTCCAGGTCCAAGAAAGTGTGTCCACCTTCCAGCCCGTGGGACAAAGACCGCTTTCTTCTGTAATGCCATAGGCTTTTGCCCGCGCCTTGCACATGGGTGCATTGTTGGAGAGCAGCGCGCCGTTGCACATCTTATAACGCACACCCTTGATTTCTCCTATTTCGCCCTTGTCGATCAAGGATTTCATGAATTTATAAGGAGGATAATGGACAAAATTCTCATACACCTTCAGCTTGACGCCGTTCTCACGGGCCGCGGCAATCATCTGATCGCACTCGGCAAGATTCAGTGCCATCGGCTTCTGGACCGAAACATGTTTTTTTGCCTTGCATGCCTGTACGGTGAGCGCGCAATGAAGATGGTGCGGGACGATTATTTCCACCGCCGTCACTGCGGGATCTGCAAGAACCTCTTCATAGCTTGAATACACCTTTGGGATTCCGTAGGCCGCCGCAAATTCTTCGGCCGTTTTTTTGTTTTTGTCATAAACGCCATAAAGCTCCGCATCGGCGCGATCTTTGTATCCTGCCACATGCAGAGTGGCAATGCGGCCGCAACCTATCAAAACAAACTTCATCTTATCCATATTTCCTCCATAACTTTGATAAGGTTCATGATTACTATCTGATTACCGTACCGATGGCGGATGAAAGCAAGACAAGGAAGCGTATCCTGACGCAACCGGTCTGACAGCAGACGCGGACCTGACTAGGAAGCAGCGGATTCCGGAAGGGAAATGCAGCCTTTTATGCATGACCCCTAAGAAAACCAACCGAGCCGCGGATTATGTCTTCGGCAAAAGCATATGCTTTGCATTCAGGCTGTTTGCAAAAGCGATAGGCCCGTTATATAGTGCCGTCCCATGTTGTAACTTTGGTGGAGCGTGACTCATGCTCGTCAAACCAATGCGCGGTGACCGTTTTGGACTCGGTATAAAAGCGGTAGGCATCCTTGCCGAGGCAATGCAGATCTCCGAAGAAGCTGTCCTTATGTCCGCAGAAGGGAAAAATGCCGGTCGGCACCGGAATGCCCACATTGATGCCGACCATGCCGCCATGCGTCCGTCTGGAGAACTCACGTGCATAATAGCCGCTCCTCGTATAAATGACCGAGCCGTTGGCAAAGGGGCTCGCATTCATCAGCGCAAGTCCTTCTTCAAAGTCTTTGACACGCTTTATTGACAATACGGGGCCGAATATCTCTTTGTCTCCCACGCTCATGCCCGGCTTCACTTTATCAAAGATGGTCGGCCCAAGATAGAACCCGTTCGGATATCCTTCCACTTTTGCGCCTCTGCCATCCAGAACAAGTTCTGCGCCCTCGGCTATGCCCTGTTCGATTCTGGCAATGATGTACGCCTTGTGTTCGGCGCTGTAAACAGGTCCAAGCTTGCTTGTTTTATCATACGCCGGCCCCAATCTGAGCCCGGAGGCAAGTTCCTTGAGCTTTGCGACCAGCTCATCCGCGATGCTTTCTTCTGCCACAACCACAGGAAGCGCCATACAGCGTTCTCCCGCACAGCCGAACGCGGCATTGATGATACCCGCCGCCGCCCTGTCAATGGGTGCATCCGCAAGCACCAGCGCATGATTTTTTGCCTCGCACAGGGTCTGGACACGCTTGCCGTGCGCCGCGCCTTCGGAATAGACAAAGCTTCCCACCTGCGTGGACCCCACAAAAGAAATCCCTTTGATGGCGGGATTGACAAGAAGTTCTCTGGTTTCGCTGCGTCCGCAGGAAAAGACATTCAGAACGCCGTCAGGAAGTCCGGCTTCTCTGTACAATTCGCAAAAACGGAGAGAAGTCATCGGCGTTGCGCCTGCGACCTTAAGAACCATCGTATTGCCCGCAGCGATGCAATTCGGCGCCATCCATCCCATGGGAATCATGGCGGGAAAATTGAACGGAGATATCCCTGCAAAGACACCCAATGGTTCACGGTACAATACGGTATCATAACCCTTGGACGCATCCATCATGGACTCTCCCATCATCATGACCGGAGTCGAAATGGCCAGCTCGGTCGCTTCACGCGCCTTAAGGACATCCCCCTTGGCTTCCTCATAAACCTTGCCGTGCTCTTTGGCAACCAGCATGGACAGCTCTTCCAGATGCTCATCAATCAGCTGTTTGACTTTATACAATACCTGCACACGCTTCTGTACGGGGGTTGCCGACCAGGCGGGATAAGCTTTTTGGGCGTTTTCGATGACTTCCCTGACTTCCGAAAGGGTCAGTCTGGGGCAATCCGCAAGCTGTTCTCCTGTGGAAGGATCAAAAACCTTGTAAAATGTGTCCGTCTGCGACTCGCAGAACTTATTATTGGTAAAATATTTCAGTTTTTCCATATCACACCGTCTCCTCTTCTGCAGATGCTTCGTAAACCGTACGTTTTTCTTCCATATAGGCGGGAATGGGCACGTCCCACCAGCCGAACGCCTTGCCGCCAGTATAGGGGTACTCGCGGGAAACATCAACCGTTATCATCGCCGGCTTGCCTGCCCGGACGGCTGCACGCAGGGCTTCCTTGATATCTTCCGTTGTTCTGGGCTTATAAGAATCGATGCCGAAGCCTTTTGCTATGGTATAAAAATCCGGGCTGTAAGGCTTTCCGTCACGCATGAAATCATTTCCGAACGTCTGCGCACCGCCCAACACATCCTGCTGCAGATCCTTGATTGCCATCCAGCCGCAGTTGTTTGCCATCACAATAATGACAGGGATATTGTACTGCGCGATGGTGGAAAGCTCCTGCATGATCATCATGAAGTCGCCGTCGCCGACAAGCGCGACAACCGTACGTTCCGGCAAAGCAAGCTTTGCCCCTATCGCGGCGGGCACCGCCCAACCCATGGTGGAAAATCCGCCCGTTGTCAGGTTGCAGTACGGCTCGGCATAGCAATATTCCTGAAACAGCTGTGCCTGCGTGTTCCCCGAGGATGTGGAAATGATTGCATCATGAGGCAGAATTTCATTCAAAACGCCGATCAACTGGGATATCGTGGGCTCCGCGGTCTTCTTGCCGCGCACATCCCTTAAATATTCAAACCATTTTGATTTTAGAGATTGTATTTCATCCAGGTACCCTTTTTTAATTTTACAGACACCCAAACCATCAATCAGCCTTTCCAGCGTCTGAGCCAGATCCGCGACAATGCCGACATCGGCGACATAATTCTTGCCAATCTCTCCGGCATCGATATCGACATGAATCAGCTTGGTATCCGGGAAGTTGAAGCTTGCGCCCTTTCTGTAGGAACAGGTTGTTTCGTCGGCAAAGCGCGTCCCCAATGCAAGTATCACATCTGCGTTGCGGCATAAGCTTATGCCGACAGGCGTACCCTTGGAGCCGGTATGAAAGCCGTATTGAGGATGTGTTTCCGCCACCGCGCCCTTACCGGCAAGCGTGGTGACGATGGCGGCGCCCCATTGTTCGGCAAGGGCGATTATACGCGGCGCACAGCGCGCTCTGAGTGCGCCCCCGCCTGCAAGAATGACCGGACGTTCTGCCTTCTTCATCCATGCGACCGCCTTTGCGATATCCGCTTCGCCGGGAGAAGGAAGCGCAGAAATTTCTTTGTTCCTTTCGGGCATGATGGCTTCTGTTGCCGCCGCCTGCACATCCATGGGAAGTGTCACGACGACGGGTCCGCTTCTGCCGGTGGTCATCAAATCAAAGGCGCGGCGCATGATGCGCGGAAGCTGCCCCACGGTCTCCGCCCGCCAGCTGCGTTTTGCAAGCGGCTCCAGACTTCTTATCACATTGCTGTCGGCATACCGCTCGATTTCCTGCAGAACACCCACACCCTTCATATTGGTATGCGTGTCGCCGCACAGCTGCAGAAATGCAGTCGAATCCACATACGCGGTCGCAAGACCGATCGCAGTGTTGAGCGAACCCGGTCCGATGGAAGCAAAGGAAGCGAGAGGCTTGCCCGTAATACGGAAGTACCCGTCCGCAATTGCGGTTGCCGCCTGCTCGTGCTTGACCTGCAGGTATCGGATGTTCCCCGCGGCCTCTTCCTTGCGGATGGCATCAAAGAGTCCCAGCACGCCATGCCCGGGAATGCCCAGAATATAAGGCACGCCCTCTTTGACCAGTTGTTTGACGATGATTTCTCCGCCTGTGAGCTTCATAATGGCAGAACCTCCGATTATCCCATGATTTCAACATTATTGTATGCGTATCCGCCAAAGCGGTCAATACAGAAACGCAAAGCATGTTGCGCAATGTGCAACTCAATTTTATTTGCGGCAAAAAAACGCGCTATGCGATGCCTTGATTCTGCTTATTGTATTTTCTTCATATTATGATAAAATTAAGGTATATTCGGGCAAAAAAGGAATGGGATATCCCGGTGTTCAGACGTTACCAGATTGATAGGACCGAACGGCATAAATATGTCGACCTCTCGCCGGGGTCGAAGATTTCCGGTGTTCCGCAATATATGTTCCAGAATATTATTGTGGATTATCCCAAGAAGCGCGGAAAGAATACGTTGAGCCTTTACCTCGGCCATCCCGACAGCGTGCTGCTGGATACCGGGCATATTCTTGTTGCTTATCCCAAGGGACACTGCACCGGAGAAACCGTTCTCAAGGAAAGTCCGGATGGAGGCAAAACGTGGTCCCTGCCTTTCGGCGGACTTCCCGAAAGCTTCAGGCATACCATAGAAACGCCTACCTTATATAAACTGGATTTCAGGAATGGGGAGCAGAAACTTATTTTAATCAACGGCCGTCCCGACCGCGGCAAAGCGCTTCCCGGCGACGGTTTTGATGTATCCCTGTCCGTATCAAAGGACAAAAAAACAGGCTTCTGTGACGGAAAGGTGTGGTCATTTCACGAAAACATCTTCGGTTCTCAGGCAATCCGTGAAGAATACCGCGCGCCCAAAGGCGAGTGGCCTGCCTTTGTCGCAATGGCAAGTCTTACGCGCCTCAAAGAAAAAGGCGTTTTCGCAGACAAATGGATGGGGCTGTTTCATATGGAGTCGCCCTTCCGTCTTTACAAAACCATCCTGACCTTTGACATCAATGGGCAGACCCAGTGGACAAAACCGCAGCGTCTTCTGCCCGAAGCCTATTGGAAAAAAGAAAGCGCGCTTTGCTTCTGTGAACCGGAGGTGGTGCGCTCGCCCGACGGAAAGGAGCTTGCGCTTCTCATACGAACCAATGCAAAAAAATCTTTTTCGCAAGTGTGTTTTTCTACCGACGAGGGATTGACATGGACACCGCCTCAGGATCTTTCACGCGAGCTGACCGGAGAACGGCATAAGGCAGAGTATGATCGTCTGAGCGGCAAGCTGGTGATCACCTTCCGCGATGTCGACTGGTATAAAGGACATGATTTCGACCCTCGGTATTCTTTTTCACGCGGATGGGTCGCCTGGGTGGGGGAATACAGTGATCTTCACAAAGGTGCGATGGGCAGCGGCGGTTTTACCATACTTTTGTCACGCACGTACAACCTTTTTTTCCCCATTCGCCGGGGCGAAGCCAACGCCGATACCGGATATGCCGGACTTACCATCGACAGCAAAGGGCATATCGTCGCCATTTCTTACGGCAGATTCTCCCGCCGTATCGCGCACACCTATATCATCGCAAAACGCTTTACCGTTTCTGCCGCCGCAAGAGCCCTGCCCGGCAACCGCCCCTGCGCTGACGGCATCCGTTTTCCGACAAAAAACGACTCAAATAAAAAGGTTCATTCGCTATGAATCGGGATAGGATTTATCTTCTGATGCCGTATCCGCCGCTGCGGCCTCCTCCGCCCTTCGTTCTGCCCATCACAAATCCTCCGCCGCCCAATAAAAGGACAAGAAGAATTCCTCCGATGCCGAAGGCTTTTGACCACGGCGGAGAGTAAGGCGAAAAGAGATAGACCCAAAAACTCATGGGCACCAGAGACTCCGCAGAATTGTCGTCGGAATAATTGATTAAATAATCCCGATACGTCTCCATATCGTAGTCGAAGCTTTCGTATCCGTACGCCTTTGTATAGATATCGGAGAGAAGTTCGTAGTACATTTCTCCAAGACCCATATCAACCGAACCTTCCCATTCTTCGTTATAAAGGCAATTGTCAACGACGTAGCCCGCGCGCGCGGCGGTAATGTAGCTCTCCATGCGGTAACCGATTTCGATCTCGGTGCGGACAAGCTCGAGATATTCTCCGTTCTCCACAAAAAGAAGAAGTATCAGCAGCCCCATATCGTTTTTGCCGATGCGCCATTCGCGGAAGAGTTCTGTCCGGTCAATTTCCGCCGCCTGATCTTCGCTGTCCAACAGCATGGTGGCCACCACTACCTGCGCGCCGCCGATTTCTTCGATCTCCTTTGTATCCTCATACAAGCGTTCCCCCTCAACAATGAAATTATGTCTGGAACCCGGCAGAAGCGCCTCGGCGAAATCACTGCAATAGAACTCTCTGCTGGGACGCGGATAGCTGCAGTTCTTTTTCTGGCAGGAAGAAAGTGCGACGAAAATCATCGCCGCAAGCAAGAGAACGGCAAAAGCCTTTATAAATGTTTTCATACTTCAGTCCGAAAAATTGCCCAGGGGCACTTCGCCGGCATTTTCGCTTACCTCCCAATAGGGAAGCTCCTTTTCAAAGCCGAAAATACCAATATAAAGGACTCTCGGAAATTTTCTGACTGCAGCGTTGTATTTCTGCACGGCTTCGTTATAATCTCTTCTTGCTACGGCAAGAGCATTCTCCATTGCCGAAACCTCGTCCATATATGTCAGATATCCCTGCGTGGCGGTTATATAAGGGTTGTCCTCAAACGCAAACAGCACAGACGTTTCAAGCGCGTCTGCGGCAATGTAATCTTCGGAAGTGCCGCTCGCCGCGGCCTTCGCATAAGCCGCTCGAGCTTCGGTAATCCTATTGTAAATATCTTCCGCGTGGTCCTGGAGTCCTTCGATTGCGGAAATCAGCTGCTCCATTTTATCATGTCTCTGCTGCAGACGGTTCCGGACCTCAGATTCATTGGAATCAACGGTTTCGCGCATGTCCACAGTGCCGTTATAACCGCTCCAGACACCGGCAACAACGACAATCACCAAGATAAGGATGATTATCAGCGGAATGAATTTCAATATTCTTTTCATATTTTTCGTCTCCTGATGGATTTTATTTTGACAGCATGATTGCAAACGGAAGGAATGTCGGGCCCCTATCAAAGATAAATAAACACAACGATAAAGGTAAAATTCGGTTCTTGAAGAGAATGGGGCAATCACCAGAATCCGAAAAGAAGGGATGTCCGATAAGCATACGGTGCAGTTATATGCCGTAAACAAGAATATCGTACTTCTTTTTTGAGAAAAATCCTATCCCGGAGGATATAAGAAATTTGCGTCCGAAAAGAACAAGAGGTTCTGGTTATTTGTCCAGGCAGCCCTGACGTCAACATGCCGGGAGCTGCACCGGATACAATCTCAGAATGAAAAGAAGTGAAGTAAGTATCCGCTCCCCTGCCGCCTTTACGGATAATATATCATATACCCGCAAAAAAGTCAATAAGACCGACCAATGCCTCGCATGATATGCTGTTCGGCATTCATTCTTTTCCGATGTCCGATTTTAAACTGTTCTTTTTAAGATAAATCGGGGATTTATCATAAATGAAAAACAAGCTTACGGTACCCAGGGCAAGAGAGATGAGGCAATACGGGAACAGAATGGTAATCCCCCATTTGTCAATAAGCACGCCGCTCAATATCGGTGTGACAACCATCGCAAGCATCATGACCAGATTGAAGAATCCGGTATTCTTGCCGATATTGGATTGATTGGAAAGTTCCAGAACATAAGGATAAAGATTGACGATAGCGACGGAATAACCTATTCCGGCGAGCACGAAACCCGCAATCATCAAAGCATTGATGGAATGCTGAAACGAAGCAATCAGAAAAGCCAGTATCATAATCGCATAACCGGATATCAGCAAAAACTTGCGTTTCATAAAGGTCTGAAGTTTGCTGACGGGCACCGCGATGATACAGGCGGAGACAAGCGTCAAAAGCTGCGGTACGGTGAAGCTGCCCGCCTCGAGCCCCAGAACCTCGGAAGAGTACACCGAGAGAGAGGACACCAGACCATTAAAGGAGATATAAAAGAAGAACACTGCCGCGAACAGCGCGGTTCTGTTGCGGAAAAGATGCTGTTTTGCTGTATTATAATCCAGAAACTGTTTGTCTTCTGTCTGTTTTTCTTTTGGGAAAATCGCTTCATATTTCTTTTCTCGCACCAGAAGAACATAGAGGGCAACGAGAATCAGCATCAGCGCCGAAGTTGTCCAGAAAATCCACGGATACCCCAGAAAATCTGTCATCAGCATCACCAGGATGATGCCGCCGAGGGTGGCAATGACACTGAGAATCTGCGTTATCGCGTTTGCTTTGCGTCTGTTTTTGAGAAGGGTGAAATCCGGCAGGATGGCGAGAGAGGCCGGCCGCGACATGGAAATAAAGGCAAGCCCCAGTCCCAGCATCACAAGAAACCAGACTTTGTGATGCAGATAAAGCGCCAAACCCGCTGCTGCCCAACTGAGCGCCGCAAGTCCGCCGCCCAGAACGATATAGGGGGTACGTTTTCCGAATCTTGTGCGTGTTCTGTCAGACAAATAACCGAATAGCGGCAGGATGAACAGTCCGATGATATTATCAAGCGCCATCACCAGGCCTTTCCAGGTATGGTTCATCCCCAATCCTCCCTGACTGACCGGATCAATCAGAATTTTGGGTAGCGCGGTGTCAAAGACATTGTTGAATAATGAAATCCAGATAAACGCAAGTGACAACTTTACGGTAAGCCCCAGACTCAGTTTGTCGAAACCGATTTGTCGTTTGCCGGAATCCTCGGCTGAACACATATGAATCTCCTGTCTTATTTTATTAGCCATACAATAGTTTATAAATCATACACAAGTAGTTTAACACAACGGCGAATGTTGTCAAGCATACCGGAGAAATAATGTCCTGCCTTCACGTTGCGCGTCCGGCAGAAGGCAAAGACCATTTTTCTCCGGTTCGCAAAAACCTGTTTTCCTTGATTATTCCGTATCCTTATGCTATACTTTTGATATTGTTCATACAACGGAGGCGCGCCATATGGTCAGGCATATCGTTCTGTTCAAATTAAAAGACAATTCTGCAGAAAACGTCAGCAAAACCCGCGATATCCTTCTTTCGATGAAGGGAAGGGTGCCCCAGTTGAAAAATATCGAGGTCGGCTGTGATTTCCTGCATTCTCCCCGTTCATACGATATTGCGCTGACGGTGACCGTCGAGGACTTCAAAGCGCTCGACGATTATCAGAATGACCCCTATCATTGTTCGGTCGTCAAAACCCATATGCACGCCGTGCGCGAATCCAGCGTCGCCGCAGATTATTTTGTTGAGGAGGCATAATATGCCAGAATACTTTCCGCTGGAAATCAAAGGCTATCGGGTCGATCTGCCCATTTTGCCCATCGATAACGGCATAAAAATCGCATTTTTCAACCTGCATGGCGCGCAGGAACTGACGGAACACTGTGCAAAGCATCTGACGGAGCTTGTGCGGGGCGCGGATGTTATCATTACCGCCGAAAGCAAAGGCTTGCAGCTCGCCCATTGCGTGGCCCGAAACCTTGGCCACAAATTCTACGCGGTTGCCCGCAAATCCTTAAAATTATATATGCAGGACGGGATTTCGGTGACAATCAAGTCCATCACAACAAAAAATATCCAGACCCTCTACCTTTCACAGCATGATACCGAGCTTCTGAAAGGCAAAAAGGTCGCCGTTGTGGACGATGTGATTTCGACAGGCGGCAGCCTCCAGGGAATGGAGGCGCTCATAGATAAGGCGGGCGGCATCCTGTTTGCCAAAGCCTTTGTACTGGCGGAGGGAGAAGCGGCAAAACGTGCGGATGTACGCTATCTTGCCACAATCCCGATATTATGAGATAGGAAAACTGTATGGCGATCCGCATAAGCACACTCGGCAGCGGCAGCAAAGGCAACTCTGTGCTGATTGACGGGAACGGACACAAATTATTGATAGACTGCGGTTTCGGGATCCGGGAACTCTCCGCACGACTCATGGCGGCGGGTGCGACCCTTGCAGAACTGGAAGGCATTCTTGTTACCCATGAGCATATCGACCACATCAAGGCAATCAAAAGAGCGGGCGAAAAGCACGATATCCCCGTATACATGCACGAACGCACCTGTCGCGCGATGGGAAACGGCGCGCCGGATAACGCCTATATCTTTTCGACCCTCAACGGATTCAAGCTTGCAGGATTCGAAATCCATCCCTTCCCCGTCCCCCACGATGCGGTGTATCCTTTGGGATATTCCATCAGCGACGGCGACAGCCGCTTCGTCTATGCGACCGATTTGGGATATGTCACGGACGAAGTGCTTGCTGCGGCTCGCGGTGCGGACATTGTGATGCTTGAGTCCAATTATGATAAAGAAATGCTTATCAAAGGGCCTTATCCGTATTATCTCAAACAAAGAATCCTCTCCGACTATGGGCATCTATGCAATACGGATTGCGCCGAAGCGGTCTGCAAAATGCTCTGTTGGGGCACCAAAAAATTTATATTGGGACACATAAGCCAAGAAAACAACCTGGCAGAAATAGTATATCGGACAACATGCGGACGGCTTGCCCGCGAAGGGTGCATCGCTCACCGCGATTTTGAACTGACGATTGCGCGGCAAGACGCGCTCTCAGAAACCTTGTTATGCAGCGCAACCAATTAGACATCGGCGACCCTGCCAGAATCTATCTTATCGCCTTTTTGGCCATGTTCCTGCTGGGGATCCCTTTAAGCATATTCAAAGGCGATGCTTACCTTTTTCTGGGATACGCCATCCCACAGATCTGCTTTCTTGCCGTACTGGTTCTTTTTGCGCGGATCAAAAAAATACCTTTTACGGATATTGTTCCGTTCAAAAAAGCGCTCAGACCCGCCGCGCTCGGACTAACGTTTGTTGTGACCTCCGGTTTGTTTTTGCAAAACCTGCTTCTTGCCGTAGGCTTTCAATGGCTTTTGGATGCCGGGGGCATTCAGGTTTCCGTCAAGATTCCCGATTTGTCAAAAACAGAAAACGTGCTTTGGGCCGTTCTTTTCATGTGCGCGCTGCCTGCTGTCGGAGAAGAGTTCCTCTTCCGCGGCGCAGCGCTTTCTTCTTTTCGCAACCGAAGCGGACTGGCAGCCGCTTTCTTTTCTGCCGCCTTCTTTTCCCTGTCCCACGGCAATGCCGCGCAGCTTGTGCATCAGTTTATTTTAGGCTTCCTGCTCGCTTACATTACCCTCCGAACGGGAAACATACTTTATGCGGTGTGTGCGCATTTCTTCAACAATCTTCTGGCGATCCTTCTGCCTCTCCTGCTGCCCGCCTTCAACGCGCTGAATGTCTGCAACATCCATAACGCTCTCATCCTGCTTGGTCTCTCCGCCATAGGAATTATTGTTCTGTATCCATCGCTCGCCATGCTCATCCGGATTGCAGGAGACAAAAGATATAGCCGCTTCAAAGAATTTTTCAGAGATAAAAGCGCGTATGCGTGCTATAATGATACAGTAGAAACGCCTTCTACGGAAACCAGTGGTACAGCGGGCAGAATATGGCTCATCGTTCTGTTTGTCTTTCTTATACTTCAGCTCGTCGTCAATACCGTCATTGCCGCCGTACCCGCCCTAAACCATCTGTTATCATAAGGAAAAGAATATGACAAAAACCTTCAAACTGGGCGCAATTTTTCTTATTACCGTTATCAGTCTGCAAATCGTCCGCATCCTTTTCATGTTTTTGAACCTGTCGGACAATCTGGCTTCCTGGCTGTTTTCGGGGATCTTCCAAGGGCTTTTTCTGGGATTGCTCCCTTATCTTTTGTATAGGTCGTGGATTGCACGCGACAAGGGATCTTATGCCTCCGATTTGCGTCTCAATACAAAAATCCATCCCGCTTCCTACCCCATGGCAATCGGGATCGGATTTCTGACTTTTTTCATTAACCTCGGCATTTCCGTTGTATGGTATATGATTCTCACCTTGTCCGGCTATCATTATCCGAACGGAGCCGACACGATATACAGCTCGCCCGAAGTCCTTATCTTCGAACTGCTTGCAACCGCCGTTCTGCCCGCGATTTTTGAAGAACTCATTAACCGTGGTTTGCTTCTCGCCGCGCTTGACCAGCAAAAAAATGACCGGAGAACCATCCTTATCATCGGCATTTTCTTCGGATTTCTGCATCAGAATGTCGCACAGTTGGGCCCCACTGTTTTCGGCGGTCTCGTCATGGCGTATATGGCGGTCAAATGCAACAATATCCTGCCCGGCATGATAGTACATTTTATGAACAACGCCTTGAGCATCCTTGTTTCCTACGGGCAGCAAAAAGGCAACGCCATCGGCACGGTCTATAACCTGTTTTTATCTTATGTATCCAACCGATTCCTTCTGATGGTCGCGGTATGGATTGCAGCGGGGGTACTGCTTGCATCGCTGCTCAAACAATTTGAAAAAATCAACCGCCCCTATCGGGAAGCTTCGGATCCCGATCCTCTGCCTGTTCCGGCGCAGGTTGTCCCGTCCCCGAAGATGTTCGATGAAGATTTCTTTGAAAAAATCTACGGCTCATCCTCGCCTTCAACCGTATCTTCCTCAGCGCTCCTTCAAAACACCCTCGCCCCGCATAAGAACCGGTGGTGGGAATATGGCTTGCTGATGTGCGCCTTCCTTGCGACCTTCCTTTCCACAACGGCCACCTACATTATCGGACGAATCTGGTGATACGCCTCAATATTCTTGCCGTTGGCAAGCTCAAGGAGAAATATTGGAAAGACGCTCTTGAAGAATACGTCAAGCGCATCCGAAAATACGCGGCGATGGCGATTGCAGAGGTCGCAGACGAGCCGGATGAAGGCTGCCGCAACGCCGGGCGTCAACAAGAACTGGAAGGCGAGCGTCTGCTGAAGCAAATCAAAGGATTCTGCGTGCTGCTGGATTTGGAAGGAAAATCCGTCACCAGCGAAGAGATTGCCGCAATGATACAAAATTGCGCTTCGGCAGGCGAATCCGAACTGACCTTTGTCATCGGAGGATCCAGAGGCGTCAGCCAGGCCGTGAAGGCGCGTGCGGACAGAATGGTTTCTTTGGGCAGCGTCACCTTCCCCCATCAGCTGATGAGGGTCATTCTGGCTGAGCAATTATACAGAGCAATGTCGATTCTCAACAATACCGGTTATCACAAATAAGCGGCTTCTTCAATATGTTGTACTATGAAAACGTACAAAGAATATCTGGAAGCGTGTATGGCTGCCGGCGCAGCTATGCGGACCATCGGAGAGACAATTGGCGGCAGACAGATTCAGATGCTTACAAAGGGCGAAGGCATTCCGCGGGCGCTCATCGTAGGCGGCATTCACGCACGGGAGCATATCACCACGGATCTTCTGTTCGCTCTGACCGCCGCTTATGACGGCAAGACCGCGCTAGACATCGTGCCGGCGCTCAACATAGACGGTATCCTACTTGCCCAGAACGGGCTGAACGGATTAACCATGCGCATGAAAGACCGAGCATTTCTGTTAAGGACAAACCGGGGAAGCGAAGATTTTTCTCTCTGGAAAGCAAATCTTCGCGCTGTTGACATCAACAATAATTTCGACGCCGGCTGGGGACAGGGCAAAGGCAATGTTTTCTTTCCCGCACCGTCCGGCTATGTGGGCTCCCATCCCGGAAGTGAACCCGAAACACAGGCATGCGTCAGGCGGATGGACAGCGGACAGTATGCCTTGGTTGTCGCCTACCACAGCAAAGGCGAAGAGGTGTACTGGGGATTCCGCAGCAAGCGTCCCTATCCGGAGGAAGCCAGACGGGTTGCAGAGGCCCTCGGATATTCGTTGAAAGAAACACCTGAGTCTGCGGGCGGGCTGAAAGATTACTGGATAGAAAAAACAGGACGGATGGGGCTGACGATCGAGGTGGGCGAAGACCGATTCCCCCATCCTTATCCGGTATCGGAGCTGCCTGTGCTCATAAAAAAACATAAAGATATTTTCGCTCTGTTCGGAGAGATTGCGGAGAGATTATGGATGAACGGTTTATGAAGGCCGCCCTGCGCGAGGCCGTTAAGGCCGCAGCAGAAGATGAGGTGCCTGTGGGCGCCGTTATTGTTATGGAGAATAAAATCCTGTGCCGGGCACACAACCGCAAAGAAAAAAGAAACGATGCGACCGCACATGCAGAAATAATTGCCATCAACAAAGCTTGCAAGAAAACAGGAAACTGGTATCTTGACGGCGCAGAGCTGTACGTGACGCTGGAGCCCTGCGCGATGTGCGCAGGTGCTATCATCAACAGCCGGATCAGCAAACTATACTACGGCGCACGGGATCCCAGATACGGATGCTGCGGTTCACTGTACAATCTTACTTCGGACAAGAGATTCAACCATAATCCGGAGGTTATGGGAGGAATACTGGAAAAAGAGTGCGGCTCTTTGCTGACAGAATATTTTAGAACCAAACGAAAAAACCGCTGAAGCGAGGAATTCATGATACTGATTATAGGGCTCGGCAATCCATCGCCGGAGTACGAAAACACCTTTCACAACATGGGCTTCATGGCCGTCGACAGACTTGCCGAAAAGCTCAACAAAAAAATCAAGAAGGCGGAGTGTTCTGCGCTCACCTCAACTTTTTCTGTCGACAACGATAAAGTTATTCTTGCAAAACCAATGACATATATGAATCTTAGCGGGGAGGCGGCAAAAAGTCTGGCCTCGAAATATGGCGCCGCTCCTGCGGATATCCTTGTCATTTATGACGATTTTGATCTGCCGCGCTTTACTTTGCGCGCACGCGCGGAAGGTGGCCCCGGTACGCATAACGGCATGAAAAGTGTCATTGCTGAGCTTGGCACACAGGAATTCAAGCGTATCCGCGTGGGTATCGGGAAAGAAGATGCCGAGGCAAAAGACTATGTATTGAGCACGATCAGAAAAGAGGATGCGGCAAAATTTGACGAAACGCTGGATTACCTTGCCGGATTGCTGCAGCGATACATTAAAGATAAGCTTTTTGACAATGTCATACGCGACTGCACGCTTTTCAACAAATCTGTAAAATAAGCGCCTTCATGAGCAAGCTACCCTTGTCCGTCCCGGCAGTTGCCGCACCTCCGTCCTTATCCGAACAGACAAATTGTCAATGCGCGATGGAATATTCCCGAATACCGCTCCGTCATGATATAATCTTTTGTAAAAACAAAGGGACATCGTCATGGTTATTGATTTTCATACCCATATTTTTCCGGACAGCCTTGCGCCAAAAGCGCTGGAGACGCTGCTCCGTAATATCAAGAATAAATACAAACCCGTCACCGATATGACCAAGGCCGGTCTGCTTGCCGACATGGACGCCTCCGGCGTCGACATTTCTGTTGTTCTTCCCGTAATTACCCGTCCTCAGCAGTATCAGAAGCTGAACGAATTTTCAAAAAGCATCTGTTCCGAAAGAATCCTTGCGTTCGGCGGACTGCATCCGGATACGGATGACTATAAAAGGGACATTGACGGCATCGCAGCGATGGGTCTGAAGGGACTGAAATTCCATCCCGAATACCAGAACTTTATCCTGGACGAAACGCGGATGTTAAAAATCTATGATTATGCGTTAAATCGCGGTCTGATACTGATGTTCCATGCGGGTTACGACCCCGCGGCAACGCCTCCCTTCCGCAGCAATCCCCGAAGATTTGCGCATATGATGCATGAATTGCGGGGCGGCAACATCATTGCCGCGCATTTCGGAGGACATGCGCAGTGGCAGGAAGTCTTCGATTATCTCGCGGGGAGCAGCATCTATCTGGATACTTCCATGGCATTGGGCTTTATGACGGATGAATTGTTTTTGCGGATCTTCCGCGCGCACGGCTCCAGAAAAATTCTTTTTGCCTCGGATTCCCCCTGGGGCGACCCCAAAAAAGATCTCAACCGGCTCCGCGCCTTATCGCTGACGGAAGAAGAAAAAACGGATATCTTCGGAGCGAATGCCGCAAGATTATTGGGGATAGGGTCATGATTAAGGTCTTGTTTGTTTGCCACGGCAATATTTGCCGTTCGCCTATGGCCGAATATTTCTTCCGGAATCTTGCAGAAAAACGCAGCTTATCGGATTATCTGCATACAGAATCCCGCGCCCTTTTTTCGGATGAGCTGGGGTCTCCTCCGCATCCCGGAACGGAACGCAAGCTGAAGGAGCATGGCATTTCCTGCGAAGGAAAGAGGGCGGAACTGTTTCAGAAAAGCGATTACAGCCGTTTTGATTATATCATTGCCATGGACAATGCCAATGTCGCAAAGCTCCGGCGCATTACGGGAGACGATCCACAAAAGAAAGTTTTTCGTTTGATGGATTTTACCGCCCGTCCCGGAGAAGTCGCAGATCCTTGGTACACAGGGGATTTTGATACAACCTGGAACGATACCAAGGAGGGCTGTGAAAGGTTTCTGGAATATATTTTATACAACAACCCTCATTTGTTTCCTTCTGAACAGATTGACAGAAGAAAGAAAGGATGATATAGTTTTTTTTGCTGTCTGCAGGGAGGTATACCATGAAATATGACGTCGTTATTGTGGGCGCGGGTCCTGCCGGGATTTTCACTGCGCTCGAACTGTTAAAACGAGGCAGTACGAAACGCATCGCGATTGTAGAAAAAGGCGTGCCGATAGAAAAACGGTTTTGTCCCAAAAACAAAACACAGCAATGTGTCAACTGCCAGCCCTTTTGCCATATCACAACCGGCTTCTCCGGAGCGGGCGCATTCTCCGACGGCAAACTGTCTTTGAGCGCAGAAGTGGGCGGCGATCTCCCGGACCTCATAGGCTATCCGCTGACAAGAGAGCTCATTGATTATACGGATAAAATCTATCTTGAATTCGGCGCAACCGAGAGCATCGAAGGCATCACCGATCTTGAGAAAATCAAAGAAATACGCGCAAAGGCAATCCGTGCGGGCCTGAAGCTTGTCGATTGCCCTATCCGCCATCTCGGCACAGAAAAAGCGCAGGAATTGTATCTGCGCATCGAGCATTACCTGATGGACCACGGCGTAGAACTTCTCTTCGGCTACAATTGCCAAAACCTGATTCTTAAAAACAGCCACTGCGACGGCGTCATTTTAGAAAACGTCAAGGACGGCACAGAATTGATTCTTCTGGCAAAAGACACCGTCATCGCAACGGGGCGCCGTGGCGCAGAATGGCTGGAAAAAATCTGCGCCCAGCACAATATATCCCATCAGCCCGGCACAGTCGATATCGGCGTACGTGTTGAAGTGCGCAACGAAATCATGGAAGAAATCAATAAGGTTCTCTATGAGTCCAAATTGATCGGTTATCCCAAACCCTTCAAAAACAAGGTGCGCACCTTCTGCCAGAACCCGGGCGGATTCGTCAGCCAAGAAAATTATGACAACAACCTCGCGGTTGTCAACGGGCATTCTTATAAAGACACAAAATCCCAGAATACCAATCTCTCCATCCTCTGCTCGCACAACTTCTCATATCCTTTCAACCAGCCCATTGCTTATGCGCAGAAGATCGGAGAGCTTACCAATATGCTTGCGAACGGGCATGTCCTTGTCCAGCGCTACGGCGATATTCTGGACGGCAAACGCACCTGGGAAAAAGAGCTCTCCAACTCCAATGTCCGCCCCACCCTTCCGGATGCCGTCGCCGGCGATATCACCTTTGCGATGCCTTACCGGACCATGACCAATATCATCAATTTCATCCAGGCAGTCGATATGGTTGTCCCGGGTTTTGCCTCGGTGGAAACCCTTCTTTATTCGCCCGAACTCAAATTTTACAGCAACAAAATCAAAATGGATGCGGATCTGAATACCAATGTCGCAAATCTGCATGCACTGGGAGACTCAAGCGGCTGGACGCGCGGACTGATGATGGCTTCTGTCATGGGCGTGCTTATGGGCAGAAAATTATAACCAAAAATCAATCCTTCCGAAATCAGAATTTGCGTGCAGCCTTGCTCGCACCTTATCCTTGCCGTTTATTCACCAAAAAAGAACGGACCTGGTTCGGATTCTTATTCATTATCTCATTCAAATCCTGTTTCAATTGACCCAATCGGTCCGGAGACAACGCTGCCGTATCCGCAAGGGGATTCTCTATCCCAAGCTGCTCATATTTCGAAAAACCCATTGTATGAAAGGGTTTCAGTTCGTATTTCTGTATAGTAGAATATTTTTTGATGATTGCCGCATACCGGGCAATCATCTCTTTGGTATCGTTTATGCCGGGAATAATGACCGTGCGCACCCAAACAGGGATTTGCTTCATGTCCAGGTATTCGAACGTTTTGATTACGGTATCAAAAACACCGTTTTTGCAATATCTTTCATAACCCTCCGCATCGGGGAACTTCAAATCCGCAATCACCAGGTCGCAAAGGTCGTAAAGTTCTTTTTGCCCGGTTTCCAATAGACTGCAGGCCGTATCAAGCACGATATGTATCCCTTCCGCTTTGAGCATCCGGGATACCTCAATCACAAAATCGGTTTGCATCAGGGGTTCGCCGCCGGAAAAAGTAACGCCGCCGCCGGAACGAAAATAAGGTTTGTACCGCAAAATCTGTCTGACCAGATCTTCGGAATCCACCGGATTCCCTTGGCGCCAGGAATCCGGATTGTGGCAGCAGACGCAGCGGAGGTTGCAGCCGCTCAAAAAAACGGCAAACCGTATGCCCGGACCCTCCATGGTGGCAAAGCTTTCATATTTTGCAATATAACCCTGCATATCAGAATTTATCGTGGAATGTGCGGTTGATGACTTCGGTTTGCTGATTGCGGTTAAGTTTGTTGAAGTTGACTGCATAGCCGCTGACACGTATGGTAAGGTTGGGGTATTTCTCAGGGTGGTCCATAGCATCCACAAGCTTGTCGCGGTTTAAAACGTTGACGTTCAGATGATGCGCCTGCTGGGCAAAATAGCCGTCAAGCAGCGCAACAAGCCGCGTCTTCCTTTCTTCCTCATTTTCCCCCAGAATATCCGGAGTCACCGAAAATGTATTGGAAATCCCGTCGCGGCAGCAGCCGTAATTGAGCTTTGCGACAGAATTCAGGCTTGCCACCGCGCCACAGCAATCTCTTCCGTGCATGGGATTGGCGCCGGGAGCAAAAGGCTCACCTTTTTTGCGACCGTCCGGCGTTGAACCTGTCTTTTTGCCGTAGACCACGTTGGAGGTAATCGTCAGCACGGACAGAGTATGGACGGCCTTTCTGTAAGCGGGTGTGCGCTTCAGTTTTTTGTAGAAATCTTCGACAATCCATTCTGCAATGCTGTCCACGCGGTCATCATCATTGCCATATTTGGGAAAATCGCCCTCCGTGATGAAGTCCGAAATGATGCCTTCGCTGTTTTTCACGGGAGTAACCCGAGCATATTTGATTGCGCTCAGACTGTCTGCAAGCACGCTCAGACCGCATACTCCAAACGCCATAATGCGTTTGACATCGGTATCGTGAAGGCTCATCATCAGTCGCTCGTAAGCATATTTGTCGTGCATATAATGGATGACGTTAAGGGTGTTGACATAGAGCCGCGCCAGCCAGGAAGAATACCGGTCGTAAGCCTTCATCACTTCGTCGTAATCAAGCGGTTTCTCTTCAAAAGTCTTTCCCTTCGGTCCAACCTGCATGCCTGTAAGCTCGTCCCTGCCGCCGTTCAGCGCCATCAGAAGCAACTTTGCTATATTGCATCTCGCGCCGAAATACTGCATTTGTTTGCCTGTGCGCATTGCCGACACGCAGCATGCAATAGAATAATCGTCTCCGTAAACAGGCCGCATTATTTCATCATTTTCGTATTGGATGCTGTCGGTATCGATGCTCACCTTCGCACAAAAACGCTTGTATGCCTCGGGCAGACGTTCACTCCAAAGGACCGTGATATTGGGCTCTGCCGAAGGCCGCAGATTATACAGGCTCTGCATGACACGGTATGAGTTTTTTGTTACCATGTGCTTGCCTGTTTCGGTAACGCCCGCTTCTGCCATGGTTACCCAAACAGGGTCTCCTGCAAAAAGATCATTGTAGGCAGCCGTACGCAGATGCCGTACCATGCGAAGCTTGATGATAAAATCATCCATCAGCTCCTGCGCTGCGGATTCGGTAAGAAGGCCCTCCTGCAAATCCCTTTCCAGATAAATATCCAAAAAAGTCGAAATCCTTCCGATGGAGTTTGCCGCACCGTTTTGTTCTTTGACTGCGCCGAGATAAGCAAAATAAAGCCATTGTATCGCCTCTCTGGCATTGCGTGCGGGACGCGAAATATCATAGCCGTATGCCGCAGCCATTTCCTTAAGCTTTTCCATAAATTCCAGTTGCTTGTACAGATCTTCGGTGTTGGCGATGTTTTCGGCGGTCATATTGCGTCTGCTGTAACGTTCTTTGTCCTTTTTTTTCTGCTCAATCAAAAAATCCATACCGTACAGAGCCACCCTGCGGTAATCGCCGATGATGCGCCCTCTTCCATAAGCATCCGGAAGCCCGGTAATGATTCCTGTATGGCGGACCTTCTTCATTTCTTCGTTGTAAACACGAAAAACGCCGTCATTGTGCGTCGTGCGATAGCGGAAACTATCGATAAGCGCCTCATCCAATTTATAACCGTATTCTTCGCAGGCATGCTCACTCATGCGGATGCCGCCAAAAGGGTGGACCGCACGTTTGAGCGGTTTATCCGTCTGCAAGCCCACGATCAATTCCTTATCCTTATCAATATATCCGGGTCCGAAGCTGACAAGGGAAGAAATATGGGTTGTATCAATGTCCAATACCCCGCCCTTGGCTCTTTCGGCATCGAATAGCTTTTCCACCTCGGCATAAAGTTGTATGGTCCGGGGAGTTGGGCCTTGCAAGAAGCGCTCATCCCCATCGTAAGGCGTATAATTGTTGAGGATGAAATCCCTGACATCAATCTTTTTTGTCCAGACACCTTCTTTGAAATTTTTCCAAGCACTGTCCATTTTCCACCTGCCGATGATTATTACGGTAAGCCGTTAGTATTAGTTTAACATATTTGTGCACTGTTTGCAAAACATCTGCCCTTCCCTTGTGACGAAGTCACAAAAAACGTTATGAGATTTGTTGTTTTCTGTTTACAGAATTGCGAACTTAATATAAACTAAGCTTGGCTATGAATGAAAAATTATTGCTTCTTTTAGAAAAAACGCTGCCCCTCCAAAAACGTGCGGAAGAGCTGGATGCATGGATTGCCTCACCTGAGATTATAGCGGACAATCGTTTATACCGCCGATTGGCATGGGAGCGGGCAGAATTGGCAGACATCGCAGAATGCAGGCGCGCATTGGAAAAGACCGTTGAACAGCTGCAAACCATAGCGTTTTCGCGGCAATCTGCCGAAGCGGAGCTCCTTGTGCTTCTTCTGGAAGAAGAGAAAACCCTCCTGAAACATGCCGATTACCTTGCCGATACCTTATCCTCCCTCCTGAAACAAAAAAACGACGGCAAACAGGTTGTGCTTGAAATATTATCGGAGGATAACGGAAGCACTTCGTTGCAATTCTGCGGTGAGCTGGCAAAAATGTACGTTTCGTATGCCGGTCTCAATGGATGGGACATTCAAGAAACATCTTCTCTTCCCGCCGCAGACGGATATAAAAGAATCACCTTTCTGGTCTCCGGCTCCGGCGCATGGACAAGCCTGCAGGAAGAAAACGGACTACATCGGGCGACCGGACTGGACGGAGGCAAACGAAGCGCGCTTGCATGTGTGGTCACCGTTCTTTATTCGCCCTACATCCCCTCGGTACCCTCCGAAAAAGATATCCGCACCGATATTTTCCGTTCCAGCGGAGCAGGAGGACAGAATGTCAACAAGGTCGAAACCGCCGTACGCATGACCCATTTGCCAACGGGTATTGCCGTGACCTGCCAGGACGAGCGTTCTCAACTCAAAAACCGCGAACGGGCTTATCGGCACCTTCTGGAACGTGTGGATGCTTTTTATCGTAAAGAGAACGATACCGCCTTTGAAAAAGAAAAAAAACGCCGTGCGGCAGAGGCAAGAACGGGCGCCAATATGCGGATATACGATTATCTTCTCGACCGCGTCACCTCTCAAAGGACAGGTATCAGCGCGCCGCTCCGTCAGACGCTTGCAGAAGGTCCCGCCGCCTTTGAATCTCTGCGGATATCCGGCAAATAGGTTGCCGTATTCCGCGTGGAGTCCTGAGGTGTATTCTGTTAAAAAATTCAGCGGAAATTCATTCTATTATAGAAGAAATATGGTAGAATTTCTGTTATGGAGTACCTATGTCCGGCATTTTGAAACTGGAATATACCGTCCGGCCCGATATCTGCGTGCTGTCTTCTGAGAGCGCCATCCGAAAAACTGAGCGCTTCATCCGTGAAACACGCCGGTTCGCGGACATGGACAGCTTTCTCTGCAAGATTGCCGAAGGTCTGATGCTCCGTTTGCCGGCAATCGACTTCTCCAAAGAGGCCCGGTCCTCCGCGGATTGCTACCGTCTGGAAGCCGCAGACGGAGAGCAGATATTTTACTTCAAATTGGGTTTTTCTCTTCATAACGGCCTGCGCGTTGCACAAAAGGACATCGTATTTTTCCGTTATGCGGACAAAGAGAACAGCGGCAGACGCAATGATCAGACTTTCGCTGCATATCTCCGCGCAAAAAAACCGTTCGGCGTGCGGATCTTTGCGGATAAGCTTCTCTCCGATTCTTCCGACTTCAATAAGCTGTATACGTTGTCCTTTGCAGACCAGGTAAACTTTCCGCTTCTCAATGCCGAACAGATTGCCATCGTCGAAACAGAGGATAAGAACGTTCTTGTACAGGGCGTCGCCGGCAGCGGAAAAACCAATATCTGCATCAGCAAACTAGTTTTTACCGCCTGCCGTGACTATACCGGCAGAACGCTTTATACAACCTATTCCCGCGGGCTGCTTCTGGATACGCGCGCAAAAACCGAGGCATTCTGTCAGAATCTGAAAACTTTTTTGCGTGATTACAGCGAAGGAAGGGTGGTTTTTGCAGACAGAGACCACAAGAAAGCCATCGAGAACCGCTTCACAATGACCTTCCCAGAGCAGGATGAAAATAAGCTGATCGCCCGCATGCGCGCCATAGCGGATTATCTGGAACACAAGGTCGATTATTTTTTGATTGAGGATCTTTATAATAAATATGTCGGACGCGCCGAAGCCGTCGATGAGAATTATTTTATCAAAAAGTATGTAAAAAACATCAAAAACCATCAGCTTACCGGCAAGCTTGCACGTGTAAATCATCTTTCGCACGAGGTGATCTTCAAAGAAATTTACGGCATGATTTCGGGCTGCTGCAATCCCGCGGAGCCTCAGAAAACGCTTTCTTTAGAAGACTATATCGCAAAACGGGAGGACAGCTTCAACCGTTCAGAATGCGAGATAATTTATTCTCTCGCCAAGGATTATATGCAGCATCTTGTATCATCCGGCCTTTCTGACAACAATTTGATGAGTCGCAGACTGCTTGCGGAGGCGGATTCCCTTCCGAAGTATTCTCTCGCGATCATTGATGAAGTACAGGACATGACCGAAATATCGCTGTGTCTGATGAAAGCCCTATCACGCAAGCTCTTTTGCGTGGGCGACGCATTGCAAATGATCAATCCCTCGTATTTCAGCTTCGCTTACTTAAAAAATCTGCTGTTTGAAAAAGATGCCGCAACCATCGCCGAACTCAGGAACAATTATCGCAACACAAAAAGAATTGCCGAAATCATCGATAAGCTGGGCGCGCTCAACATCGGAAGATTCGGGACGCACAGTTTTGTTCTGAAGAGCGAAAGCATCGAAGCCGATTCGGACACATCATTGATCTTTGTCCCGGACGACGGTTTTCTTGCGGCAGCATCGAAAGAAAATTTTGACCACTTCACCGTCATTGTTTCTGGCAATAAGCAAAAGGAGGAGCTCCGCAAGCTTCTCAAACGGCAAGAAATTCTTACTGTGTCCGAAATCAAGGGTCTGGAGCGCGAAACCGTTGTCCTGTGGCACCTTCTTTCGGATAACGCGGACAAATGGTCGGCGTTGGAAAGAACGACGCTCAACCGCAAACGTGCGGACGAAAATTCTGTCTATCGCTATTACTTCAATCTTTTTTATGTGGGTGCTTCACGTGCCAAGAATCATCTTTTTGTCACCGAAACCGCATCAATTCCGCTCTTTGAGCGTTTCTTCCAAGAAAATTTTCTGTTCCTGCCCCTCTCGGACGCCGTCAAAAAACTGGGAGAAGTCGTCGCAAAAATAGAAATCGCTCCGGAAGAACTTATTGAGCGTGTCGGACAATTTATCAATCTCGGCCAATACGACAACGCGCGTTTTGCCGCAAACAAAATCCAGGATGACCTTGAACGCACCTTGCAGCTTGACAGAATCGATGTTTTTGAGAAATTCATCAGCCACGGAAAATACCGTGAAGCAGGTATCCGTTATTGGGAATTAGGAAGACCAGAAGAGGCAAAAAAGCAATTTGAACTCTCGGGAGACAAAACACTTTGCGAATTGGTCGATGCCTGCGCGGGCGGAGGAGCAAGCGCACTGGATGCCGATATCGTGCGCTACTATACCGAAGTAGAAAACAACGAGCCGGCGCGAAGACTGATTCTGGACATCCTCTCGAACGAAGCAGAACGGTTTGCAGAAAGGCAAAAAGAGATTTTACGCACACTGAAACAGATTAAGGAGAGAAAACATGGAGAACAATGATGTCAAGGCGTTGATCGAAGCATTCCGAGCATACAGGGACCTTCTGTTTCCTTTGCAGGAGGGACTGCACGATTTTGCACAGACCTATGATTCGCTGAGAAGCGACATCGATAAACTGAATGCTTCCTTCGGCGGAGACCTTCAGGGCAATCTCGATAAAATCTATAAAAATCTATCCCGTCAGGCAGAAAATGCTGCAGACTTATCTTCGCGTATTGACCAATTTGTCAAGGTTACGAACAAATACACCGCTGATTTTTCTAAATTGCTGTCCACTCTGGAGAAAATCGAAGAGCGTCTCAACGCGGTGAACGAGTTGGAATCCAAGGCAGAGGAGCAAATCGGCAAACTGGATGCCATTCTGGAAGAAAAAAAACGGAGTTATAACATCCGTGAGCTTCAGAAGACGCTGGATACCTATAATGCGAATGTACAAAAAGTCAGCGAATTCATCAATAAGGATGTTGCAGAATCGCTTTCGCAGAATTATAAAAAACTGGAAGATATCCGCAACGGCAACGAAACTTTGTCACGCCTCATCGAAGGGGAAAACGGCAAAATCGAAGCTATGCTCGAAACCTGCAAGAGCACCGGCGAGCTGCTGCGCCGGGCGGTAGAAAAGGAAGATCTGAATGAAGATTATATCTTTGATATTCTTGACAAATGGGCAGAACGGCGCAAAGTGCTGAGGTTGAAAAAATAGATGGAGGAGACGTTCGTCCGGCTTCTTGAAGCGGTAAAAGAAGATAATGCAGGGCTCTTTTCTCAATTGATCGACCAAAAAAAAGCCTTGCTTTCTGTATCTTTCGGCAGATTTCCCCTGCTCTCTTTATGCTATCTTTACAGAAGCACGAAAATTTTGCGCGGATACGAAAAAATATTGTCTCAGATTACACAATTTTCGCCTGCAGAAGAAGATTTTTTATCGTACAAGAAATTCCGCTCTTATGCCGGCAGATGCATGCGTTTGTATCGCAAAGGCAGATTCATCTATCCTCTCGAAATGCTGGCCGTACTCAACGAAACGTATTATCTCAACAAGGTGTATCCATATTTTAATAAACCTGCAGGTACTGCCGAACATCTGGAAAAAATTTATGCCGTTTTGCGCGGCAAACACATCAAAGCAGACGAAAAAAGCATTTTGCTGCCACGAAATCCTCTTCGCCCGCGACAAAAGCTTCTTGTCGCGGCAGCATTGATGCTGTCCGCAATCCTGATTTTTGTTTCGGCATACGCGATGGATAACATTCGTTTTCTGACAGGGGAAGGCACCGAAAAAAATCCCTACCGTATTGCCGGCGAAGTACAGCTTATAAGGGCGCTGGAAGACAGCTTTTCGTATTGCGTGCTGACAAAAGATATTACATTGACGCAAAAATGGACTGCGGTGGATTTTAAGGGTACTCTCGACGGGGGCGGGCATACAATCTATGCGGAGGGGCATACCTCAGAAGGATTCTTTAAGACGATGAGCGGAACAATCAAAAATACCTCTTTTGATTTCTTTGTTTCCGAAAACGTGGCTGTTCCGCTTCTTGCCGCACAAAATATTGGCACTATGACCGGACTTGATGTAAACGTAAAGGGAGAAGGTACCACGGAGATTGCCACTGCGCTTCTTCTGATTCAAAATGCCGGCACTCTATCCGATATCTCGCTGGATATACAGTGTGATGCGGATATCCATTCTAATTCCTCTCTGTTCCTTTATCAAAATCAAGGCACGCTCTCCGGCGTGACAGCAAGAGTTTTGGGCAATTTTCGCGAGGAGAGTGCCGCAGAAGTGCTCTATTTTTCTTCCCTTGTCTATCAAAATACGGGAATTCTGTCTGACAGCACTTTATATTGTGAGGCAACGTATATGGGCAATGCCGATGGCGATGCGTATTTTGCAGGATTCGCGGCCATCAACAGCGGCAAGATAGAACGTTGTGAAACTTCAGAAGGTTCTTTTATACGCACCGATACGGTGGATATTGCCGGCATAATAACCACAAACGAAGCAACCGGAACGCTGTCGGCCTGCATAAACCGTGCCGAAATTGCCCAGACTACTTCCTCCGATCAGTGGTCCCCCAATGCGGCGGGCATCGTAACATCCAACAGCGGAGCCGTAACCGATTGTGTCAATGCCGGCGTCCTGCGTGCAGAGCAGAAGGCACCGTCCGGGAATAAAAATTTGATTGCCTTTGCGGCAGGAATTTGTGCAGAAAACATCGGAATACTGTCCGATTGTCAGAATACCGGCAATGTTTTTGTCCTTGCCGAACATTATGAAATCTATGCAGGCGGCATCTCCGGCATCAACAGAGCAACCCTTGCCAAATCAAAAAATAGTGCCGATGTTTATGGATATTCCGGCGACCGCAACGCTTATGTCGGCGGTATAGCGGGATACAACACTTCCAATTCAAGAATAACAGGAAGCGGATCTTTCGGGCTTATTTCGCTGGAATATAACAGCGAAGTCCAAAATGGTTATCTTTTTGCCGGCGGGATAGCCGGCGGCAATTATGGGGGAATCCATTCTTGTTTTGCCTGCTGCACCTTTGCCTATACCCTAAATGGCGCAGGTACCTTGCGCGTCGGAGGAATATCCGGCCTGAATTATGGAGAATACTCTTATTTTACAAACAGTGTCTATCTGGATTCGGAAGACAATTATTATCTTATGCAGCCCAACCTATCCTTTGGGATTGCCTCAATCTATTATCAAAAATTTACGCAATCTATTTTTGATGAAGGAAATAATGTCGGCGCAACCGCAGCGGAAACGCTTGAAGAAATAAAGTCTACCGAGGTATACTGGGAATGAAACGGGATTCTTTCAAGCTTTCATTTTATTTGATTTTATCTGCCGTTGTACTTTTTGATGCGGGCTATCTCGCATTCTTGGGGATACAGATATCTCAAATCAAAATCGGCGCAGCGGTGCTGTATCCCTTTTTCCGTCCGCTGACCCTTGCCGCCCTTGCCGTCAATGCGGCGCTGGCGGGCTATACGTTGCTTTATCTGATGGTACGAAAAAAATGATTTCAGACCTTTTGGGATTCTGACAGCATGGTTGATGTCTTCTTCTTCCAATACCTGCGATAGAAGGGATTGCCCAAAGAAAAAACATACGGTTGGCCATCCATCCTCCTGAGATGTTTATCGATCAGTTTTTCGCTCTCCGCCCAGGCCGAAACCATTATGGATTCTTTTTCTTCCGATGTTTTTGCCGTTCTGAATTCCTGAATATATTTCTTTTCAAATGCTTCTTTATCGAGAAGATAGGCAGACTTATCCGCCTGTCCGGACAACAGATAGCGATGAAGTTTTTCTGCCTGATACCAATATCGCAAGGATTCCGTCTCGTTTTGGATCACAGACGGCATGGCCACCCCCGGCAAAAACGGTTTAAACATGCTCAAACAGGGAAGGGAGGACGCTGTAATATAGTATTCTGAAATTGTTTCGGTAAGCCTCGCAACATAACTGCCTGTCGTCTGGTCGCCGATTATGCCGCCCGCATGCATGCATACAGAACCTACCGAAGCGCCGTTTTCCCGTTTGCCCGCAGAATGACTCCGGAGGATATCGATTGCATCCGATACCGTTATTTTACCGGATAATCTTTGCAAGGCATCCATCACAGAACTGCGTCGCTCTTTGCCCTTTGCAAAGAAGGTATACATCTGATCCGAAAACGCTTTGGCAAAATCAAATTTCTCACCTTTCTTGATATATCCTTTTGTACGGGCGTAGATTTCGGCTTCGGGATGAATATAACTGTAATCTGTTCCGATAGACAGGCGGTTGGAAATAGCCGCATAATCCTCAACAATTTTAACGGCATAAAATTTGCCGGCCGTCTCCAGAACGTAAGCACAATACTTGTCTGCAATCAAAAAAGAATTATGATAATAGAATCTGTGGTCATATCCGCAATTTCCACCCTGTCCGTATTGTCCGAGCAGATCCAAAATCACATGAAGAGCACCTTTGGCAGTCGATGCACGTTCTAGCGCCAGTCTGAGAAGATCCATACCCGTGAGGGCGTCCGGTCCGTTCCTCTTCAGACGTGTAAAAACAGCCTCGTTTCCGATATTGACACCATGCTCATTGAAGCCCATTTCCGCGCCCCAGATCCAGGAAGGCTTCAACAATGTCACCGCATACGTATGCTCTGCCTGAGGGATTGTTAGATAGGTAAGCTTTACCATTGTTCTTTTTGCGGGATCATAATCGCAGGCAGGAAAACTTACAACAATATGCGGCTCGTTGGGGCTGCGGTCCGAATTTTTGGCAAAAATCAAGCTTTGATCTCCGGTAGCTTTTGGCAAAACAACAAACGTATCACACATACCTCTCCTCCCTGAAAAACCGTTCTTCGTTTCTTAACCGATCCGAAAAAAAGCGGTTCTTTGTATTATTCTAGCATGTTTTTCAATAAAAAACACAAAAAAATCTGATTCGTATTCCGAGATTTTCGTTCTATGTCTCTTTTATTCTGAATTCAGATATGGTATAATTTATCCGAAGAATGGATGCTTTCTGTCTCGGTGCAGGGATTCTGATTATCCATTAAGGCAATATGATGAAGAATTTAACGTTTATCATGGAAAATTATCTGGAAGCAATTTACGAACTGAGCCGTGAAAAGTCCTTTGCACGCGTCTCAGATATCGCCGAGCGTCTCAATGTCACCAAGGCCAGCGCAAGCGCAGCTATGCAGACACTCCTCAACAAAGGTCTTGTTTCAACAGAAAAATATCGCGAAATCTATCTCACCGAAGAAGGGAGAAAACTTGCGGAGCTCACATCAGAAAAACACTCTACCATAAAAAAATTTTTCATTGATGTCCTTGGTGTTTCTCCGGATGTTGCGGATACCGACGCCTGCGCAATCGAACATGTTATCAGCACAGATTCTGTAAATGCCATGAGAACTTTTTTGGCAAACAACAATCATTGACTTCTGATTTCCATACGATAAAAGAGCCGGTCTTTTGAGAGTGTGTCTTAGGGATTTTTAATCCCGAAAAATATATATCGATACTGGTGTAATCACCGTCACGTTTTTCGCTGTACTTTACTTATTTGCCTTTCGCATATTTTTTTCAAGAGTGAGCAAAATGGCTGCTGAAGGAACAGTTGAGCCAGCTATGCCCGGAAGAAGGCGTCAGAAGTAGAAAACAAGGTATAAAAAATTGCTCCTCTTATCATACCCGGTATAGGTATGATAACCGAGCTGCAAATGCACTTTGTATTATAACGATGTCCATATAATTATTGAAAATTTAAACAGAAATATGATATTATTTGCACAACAGCTCTTTATTGGAGGTGAAACTTATGGCTGTAAGCTATAAGAAGTTGCAACACTTAATGATTGATAAGAATATTCTAATGCTGAACTTATGCGCAGAGCAAATATATCAGCAAATATAATAACAAAAATTAGAACAGGCCAATATATAGCGTTAGATAAAGTGGAAAGCATTTGTATTGCAATGTGTTGTACACCTAATGATATTTTGGAGTTTGTTCCGGACGAGGAGCAGATAAAGAAATGACGAAACAAGTGAAATCCAAGAAGCGCGTAGCTGACCATGGCGAGGTCTTTACAGCCGAACGCGAGGTTAAAGCCATGTGCGACTTGGTGAAACAGGAAACTGAAAGAATTGACTCACGATTTTTGGAGCCTGCTTGCGGTAATGGGAATTTCCTTGCCGAAATACTTTCAAGGAAGCTGGCTGTTGTGAGAAAAAAATATAAAAAGAGTCCCTATGATTGGGAGCGCAATTCACTTCTGGCGCTGGGTAGTTTATATGGAGTGGATTTGTTGATCGACAACTGCATCGAATGTAGGCAGCGTCTATTTGAAATGTGGGATAAGGAATATAAGGCTATCTGTAAAAAGGAGTGTAATGATGACACCCGCAAGGCCGCCAAGTTTATTCTTTCCCGGAACATTGTTTGTGGTAATGCGCTGACACTCAATTGTGTGGATGAAAACGGCAACGATACTACAGAGCCTATTGTTTTTTCCGAATGGACTTTTCCGTTTAACGATGCCCTGATGCAGCGCAGCGATTATACCTTTGCCGAACTGCTGGCTGCAGAAGATGAAAAACCTAAACGTAAAAAGAAAAAAGACGAGCCAGAGCAAATGTCACTCATGCTTGATGAAGATATAAGAGAGGCCCCCTCGGATGAAGGAGTATTTCTGAAAAAAAGCATATCACATTATAGGAGGATACATGAAAATGGCTGATGCAGGATTATTTAATAACGTATACAATCCGGACGTGCTTTCCTGCCTTGCAAATCTCTCAAACGATGAGGTGTTTACTCCGCCCGACGTAGTCAATGCTATGCTTGATATGCTGCCGCAGGAGCTCTTTCAAAATCCGGATACCACCTTCCTTGATCCTGCCTGCAAGACCGGTGTTTTTCTCAGGGAAATTGCGAAAAGGCTTATAAAAGGGCTTGAGCCGAAGTTCCCGGATTTGCAGGAGCGTATAGACCA
>LVAO01000021.1 GCA_001604065.1 Clostridiales bacterium Firm_09 | reverse complement strand
GATGAATGTATATTGAGATGTATGACCAATCCAAGGCACCTATCTTTAAGGCGCTCAAAAATCTGAAATCCGCGCGATACGTCCATTTTGATGTCCCAAGCCATAAAGGAGGCCGTGGCAATCCTGCGCTTGCCGAGCTGTTGGGCTGGGAATGTCTGCGCGCAGACGTGAACTCTATGAAACCCGTGGACAATCTGTGCCATCCTACTTCGGTAATTCGGGAGGCGGAGGAACTTGCTGCACAGGCGTTCGGGGCCGGCAGCGCGTTTCTGATGGTGGGTGGAACAACTTCGGCGGTGCAGGCGATGATTCTGTCCGTCTGCGGCCGGGGAGATGAAATCATCTTGCCCCGCAACGTTCATCGAAGCGCAATCAACGCATTGGTGATCTGCGGTGCGGTTCCGGTCTATATCAATCCCGGCATTCATAGTGAATACGGAATATCTTTAGGCATGACCGCGGAGGCACTTGAGAAGGCTGTCAACGAGCATCCGAATGCAAAGGCAGTCTTTCTCAATAATCCGACTTATTACGGAATCTGTTCGGATATAAAAAAACTGACCGCTCTGGCAAAAAACAAAGGGCTCAAAGTTCTTGTTGACGAAGCGCACGGCACTCATTTTTATTTCGGAGAGCAGATGCCGATTTCTGCCATGGCTGCGGGCGCCGATATGGCGGCAGTCAGCATGCATAAAACAGGAGGATCGCTTACCCAAAGTTCCTTCCTTCTGTTGGGCAAAGAAATGGATCAAAATTATGTCCGGCAGATAATCAATCTGACACAGACAACCAGCGGCTCCTATCTTCTGATGTCCTCTTTGGATGCCGCGCGGAGAAATCTTGCGCTAAACGGTAAACAAATTTTTGTGAGGACGCTGGAGCTTACCGAATATGCCCGGGCAGAAATCAATGCAATAGGGGGATATAAGGCGTTTTCCGATGATATTCTGGATGGCAACGCCGCTTATGCGTATGACAGAACCAAACTTTCTGTTTACACACGCGGCGTCGGGCTTGCGGGCATCGAGGTATACGATATTCTGAGGGACGATTATGCGATTCAGATAGAATTCGGGGATCTCGGCAACATTCTTGCCATTATTTCGGACGGTGACAGAATGCTGGAAATAGAAAGGCTGGTGGCCGCTCTGGCAGAAATCCGGCGCTTGTACGGCAAGAGTCCCGAAGGCCTTTGGGAGCAGGAATACATCGATCCGACCGTCGCGATGAGTCCGCAGCAGTCCTTTTACAGCCCCAAGCATTCCGTGCCCCTGGCGGATGCGGCGGGCGGAATTTCGGGAGAATTTGTGATGTGCTATCCTCCCGGCATTCCGATTCTTGCTCCGGGCGAAGTGATCACAAAAGAAATCATCGATTACATTCTTTATGCAAAAGAAAAGGGCTGTCTTGTGACAGGCCCCCATGATATGACAATCAATACGATTCAGGTGGTGGATAATCAGATATATGGAATTATGGTTTAGTGAAACACACAGTGATGATGTGCGATTCCAAATCAGAATCGACAAGCATCTCTATTCCGGTGCAAGTGCGTTTCAGCGTATCGATATTCTGGAATCGCGGGAGCTGGGCCGCATACTGACGCTGGACGGTGTTCTGATGATCACCGAGAAGGACGAATTTGTCTACCATGAGATGATTGTCCATGTGCCGATGGCCGTCAATCCCGATATAAAAAAGGTTTTGGTAATCGGCGCAGGCGACGGCGGCACGGTCAAAAGATTGGTGCAGTATGACAGCATCCAGAAAATCAAAGTTGTCGAAATTGATAGCCTTGTCGTCGAAAAATGCCGCGAATATTTTCCTTCATTGACTGCGGGCTTTGATGATCCGCGCGTGGAATTGGTATTTGCGGATGGTCTGAAATATGTCCGTAATACTACTTGCGAATTTGATTTGATTATCGTTGATTCGACAGACCCCTTCGGACCCGGTGAGGGTCTGTTCACACGTGAGTTCTATGGCAGCTGCCATAAAGCCTTGTCTCCGCACGGCATCATGGTCAACCAGCACGAAAGCCCTTTTTATACTTGTTATCGGGATTCTGTAAAACGTACGCATAATTTGCTCAAAGCATTTTTCCCCGTTGCAGAAATCTATCAGGCGCATATTCCTACTTACCCCTCCGGACATTGGCTGTTTGGGTTTTCGTCCAAATATCATCACGGCACCGATGTGCAGGCGGAGAGGTGGGAAAAGCTTGGCATCCCTTGCAGATACTATGATACTGCGCTGCATAAAGGCGCATTCGCGCTGCCTGTCTACGCTAAGGAGCTGCTGGAATGAGAAACATGCAAAATCAGAAATATGCCTTTATAGGCTGCCAAAGCGAATACAAAGGGAGTCGTATTGTCTTATTCGGCGCGCCGTTTGATGGAACATCCTCCTACCGCGCCGGTTCGCGCTCCGCCCCTTCTTCCATCCGTATGGAGAGTCAGGGCATCGAAACATACAGCCCTTATCTTGGTAAGGACCTTGCGGAAACGGCAGTTTTTGATAGGGGGGATCTTGAGCTTCCGATGGGCAATGCGAGACAGGCTCTCAGGATCATCCGCAAAAACACCGCTTCTATCCTTGACGATGGCAAAAAACCGTTTATGATCGGCGGCGAGCACCTCGTGACGCTCGGCGCATTTGAAGCGGCGGCAGAAAAATATCAGGACCTCTGTCTTATCCATTTTGATGCGCATACCGATCTGAGAGAGGACTACCTCGGCGAAAAACTTTCGCATGCGACAGTAGTTAAAAGGATATGGGAGATAACGGGAGATAACCGCATTTTCCAGTTCGGCATCCGGAGCGGTATGAAAGAAGAATTCGAATGGGCAAAGAAGCATACATGTTTGACCAGATTCAACTTTGGCGGACTCTCTGAAGCAATCCAAAAGATCAAAGACAAACCGGTCTATCTGACCATTGATTTCGATGTGCTTGACCCGTCCGAAATGCCTGGAACGGGTACGCCTGAGGCCGGCGGAGTGCGGTACAAAGAGCTGTTCGACGCTATAAGAGCGGTGTCGGCATGCAATGTCGTTGCCTGCGATGTGGTTGAGCTTTGTCCTCCCCTTGATAACAGCGGCATATCTGTTGCGCTTGCCTGCAAGCTTCTTAGAGAAATTCTACTTCAATTATAATTGTACGGAGGTATCGTATATGAGCAAAGCACTGATCATCGGCGCGGGCGGCGTTGCCAACGTCGTCATCCACAAATGCTGCCAGAACTACAAAGTATTCAGCGAGATTCTGATTGCAAGCAGAACGCTGTCAAAATGCGATGCCATCAAAGCATCCCTGGGAAATACAATCACCAAAGTATCTACCGCCAAGGTGGACGCAGACAATACCAAAGAGCTGGTTGCTCTGATAAAAAGTTTTCAACCGGATATTGTCATCAATGTGGCGTTGCCGTATCAGGATCTGACCATCATGGATGCTTGTCTTGAGACCGGGACCGATTATCTTGATACCGCCAATTATGAGCCCCGCGACAAGGCGAAATTTGAATACAGCTGGCAGTGGGCTTATAGAAAACGCTTTGAAGAAGCCGGCATTACCGCCGTTTTGGGATGTGGTTTTGACCCCGGGGTATCAGGCGTTTTTTGTGCCTATGCTCAAAAACATTATTTCGATCAGATTGATACAATTGACATTCTGGATGCCAATGCGGGCGATCATGGATACCCATTTGCAACAAACTTCAATCCCGAAATCAATATACGCGAGGTTACTGCAAACGGAAGCTATTACGAGAATGGCAGTTTTCACGAGACCCCGCCCCTTTCGGTAAAGCGTGTTTACAATTTCCCCGAGATAGGAGAAAAGGATATGTATCTTCTTCATCATGAAGAGATGGAGTCTCTCGCAATCAATATCAAGGGAGTCCGGCGCATACGCTTTTTTATGACCTTCTCGGAGCGTTATCTGACGCATTTGCGCGTGCTGGAAAACGTGGGCATGACGTCCATCAAACCGGTCATGTTCGAGGGCAGGGAGATTATACCTTTGCAGTTTCTCAAGGCGCTCCTTCCGGATCCGGCGTCTCTGGGCCCGCGCACCAAGGGCAAGACCAATATCGGCTGCATTTTCACCGGCACGAAGAACGGAAATCCCGTCCATTATTATGTCTATAATGTCTGTGACCATCAGGAATGCTACAAAGAAGTCGGTTCGCAGGCAATATCTTATACAACGGGCGTGCCTGCAATGATCGGTGCTTCTCTCGTATTGGAAAAACTCTGGAAGAAGCCCGGCGTATATAACGTGGAAGAATTCGATCCGGATCCCTTTATGGATAGGCTGAGCATTTTCGGTCTGCCGTGGAAAGAAAGTTTTGACCCCGAACTTGTCGACTGATATGCCGGATTTTGATTTGTTTTCGGTTGAAACGCCATATTATGCCATAGACGGACGTTTATTGAAGAAGAATCTGGAAATTCTTGCGCGTGTCCGCACGGCGTGCGGCGCCAAGATTCTGCTTGCCCAGAAGGCTTTTTCGATGTTCTATTTTTATGAGCTTATCGGACAATATCTGGATGGCACGACGGCAAGCTCTCTTTATGAAGCGAAGCTCGGCAAAGAAAGATTGGGCAAAGAAACCCATATTTTTTCACCCGCATATAAGGATAAAGAAATGGACCAGATACTCGCCTTATGCGACCATCTGGTCTTCAATTCCTTTGCGCAGTGGAGCAAATACAAAGAGAAGACACTTGCCGCGTGCCGCGGAGCGGGCATCCGCGTCAATCCCGGATACAGCGAGGTCGAAAAAGAAATCTATAATCCTTGTGCGCCTCTTTCCCGTCTGGGCGTGACGGCGGAGGAATACCGTTGCCACGATTGGAGCGGCACGGAGGGGAT
Source organism: Clostridiales bacterium Firm_09 (assembly GCA_001604065.1). Taxonomy (GTDB): domain Bacteria; phylum Bacillota; class Clostridia; order Christensenellales; family DTU072; genus Firm-09. The sequence goes on along the minus strand of LVAO01000021.1, from coordinate 9,460 downwards.
TCATTTTCATACTTTGTGCGAACAAAACTCCGACACTCTGGAGCGCACCCTTCCTTATCTTGAAAAGAATTTCGGCGGGGCGCTTCGAAACATGAAATGGCTTAATTTAGGAGGCGGCCACCATATCACACGCGCAGATTATGATGTGGAAAAATTAATCCAAATCATACGGTATCTACATGAAAAATACGGTGCAGAAATATATCTGGAGCCCGGCGAAGCGGTCGCATTGGATGCAGGCTTTCTGGTTGCGGAGGTTGTTGATATTGTCGAAAACTGCGGTAAGATTTGCATTCTGGATGCTTCTGCAGCCTGCCATATGCCGGATGTGATAGAAATGCCTTATCGGCCCCGGGTGGTGGACGCGGGGAAGCCGAATGAATATCCATATACCTACCGCCTTGCCGGACCGACCTGTCTTGCAGGAGATGTGATAGGAGATTATTCTTTCAGACAGCCTCTCAAGCCGGGGGACAGGCTGGTTTTTGAGGATATGGCGATCTATTCTATGGTGAAAAACAACACGTTCAACGGTATCGCGCTGCCCTCCATTGCCGCTGTCGAGGATAATGGCATAAAGGTAATCAGACGTTTTGGCTATAAGGATTTTGAAGGAAGGCTTTCTTAAGGACAAACTTCACAAATACCTTGCAGGAGGGCGAAATGCGGCGCAAGAGCGAAAGCGGAGCACGCTTTTAAGATTATTCAATCGGTATTCCGTTTCCGCATGCTTCACGATGTTCCCGCAAAAGAAATGGATTGCTTTTTCCGGCACCGTTGACCGTCTGCGTCGAACATGGTATGATTACGGAAGAAGACACTATGGATATCGGTTTTCTGGATGGACGGCAAGAGAGTGCCAGACAGACGGCGGAAGAGCAGAAATGCATGATCGTTCAAATGAATACAAATCAAAGGGATGAAAATACAGGGCATGCCGCCTCTGCCGGAACGATGGCGTATATATGTTTTGATACGGGCGAAGAATCCCTCCCGCAAGAGTTGAATTTTCTGCCGGACGCGGCAAGAGCGCGGGTGGAGCGTTATACGCATCCGCAAGCAAAAAGAGAGTCGTTACTTGCCTATCTTCTTTTGCGCCGCGCGCTTGTCGAAAAGGGGAAAGAACCGCTTTTGTCTTTGCTGAAGACGCTGCCGGATGGCAAGCCTTATATTGAAGGCTTTCCTTTTAGTCTTTCTCACTGCAAGGGCGCTTCGGTTTGCTGTATTTCCGCGGAGGAAATCGGCGCGGACATTGAGCCGTTGCGCGTTTTCAATAAGAATTTTCCGTCATCGGTATTGGATCCGGAATCCCTGAAAATATTCAATTTGCTGGACGAAAAAGAAAAAAATGCTTATCTTACACGGCAATGGACGCAAAAAGAAAGCTATCTGAAGCTGACCGGACAGGGCATCCGTACAAAATTGTGCCGTCTTGCATCCGCGGAGCGTGAGTCGGAAACAATGCTTGACGGCGCCTATATTGAATCCGTATTTATTCGGAATGGATATTGGCTGTCGATGGCATCCTACCAAAAGAGACCGGCAACCGTTCTTCGGTTTGTTAAAGTGAATCAACTTCTTGTTTGATAGGGTATTTTCAAAACAATTTTTTCGATTTCGCCTTCTCCGATGGCAGGCTTATGCGCATCCCATGGGAAGAGAATCAGAAATTCGCCTTCTTTGAGCTCCTGCCGCGATCCATTGCCCTCATAAAAAGAAATATCCTTTTCTGCATGATACGGTACGGTCAGAGTCATTTCGTTTTCGTACGCCGTGCAAATGGTTTCGCGTCCTTTTACGATGTATTGGAGATCGATATATTTTTTATGCGCTTCCCATTTGCAAACGGATTCCTGCTTTGCGGTATAACGCTGCACCAATGCAAAAATGCCGTTTTCAAGAGGGTATCTCCCACACTCCAGGTTATCGTAATTTCTTAAAAACGCAAACGCTGTCCGAAAAAGCGGATGTGCTGCTTCGTATTGCCCCAAATGTTCTATCGTGTCGCGGATCATATTTTCCTTGCATGCAATTTCAGTTTTTTGAAGCCATGTAATCATCATAAGAGCACATCTTATCAATGATCCCTTTGGGCAAAATCTCTATGATGCGGTTTGCGACGGTCTGGACGAACTGGTGGTCATGAGAGGCAAACAGTATAGAACCCTTGAAATCAATGAGCGCATCATTGACGGCGGTTATCGCTTCCAGATCCAGATGGTTGGTAGGCTGGTCGATTATGAGGACATTGGCATTCTTCATCATCATGCGCGCAAGCATGCAGCGCACCTTTTCTCCGCCGGAAAGCACCTTGACCGGCTTAAAGACATCGTCGCCGGAGAAAAGCATACGTCCGAGGAAGCCGCGGAGATAGACTTCTACATTGTCCTTGGTCGCATATTGTCCGATCCATTGCAGAATCGTCTTGTCATTATTATTGAAGAATTCCGAGTTGTCCTTGGGATAATAGGATTGCGATGTGCTTTGTCCCCATTTGAAGGTGCCGCTGTCGGGAATCATTTCGCCGATCAGAATACGGAAAAGCGCGGTAATGGCGTTTTCGTTTTCACATAAGAAAGCAACTTTATCGCCTTTTACCAAACGAAAACTGACATTATCGAGAAGCTTGACGCCGTCTATGGTTTTTGAAAGGTTTTCTACCGTCAGGACTTCCTTGCCGAGCTCCCTGTCGATCTGGAAGTTGACATAAGGACTTTTGCGGGAGGACGCGGGCATTTCTTCCAGGTTGATTTTTTCCAGCAGTTTCTTTCTTGAGGTAGCCTGCTTTGCTTTTGATTTGTTGGCTGAGAACCTCTGGATAAAATCGCGAAGTTCTGCCGCTTTTTCTTCATTCTTGCGGTTCTGGTCTTTTATGAGACGTTGCATCAGCTGGCTGGACTCGTACCAGAAATCATAGTTGCCCACATACAACTGGACCTTATTGTAATCGATGTCCACAATATGTGTGCAGACATCGTTCAGAAAATATCGGTCATGGGAAACGACAATGACAGTACCTTCATAAGATATCAGAAATTCTTCCAGCCACGCGACGGATTTCAGATCAAGGTGGTTGGTAGGCTCATCCATAAGGATGATATCGGGCTGGCCGAACAAAGCTTGCGCGATAAGGATTTTGACTTTGTCCTTGGCGGCAAGAGAATCCATTGTCTGATAAAGTACCTCGGGAGCAAGACCCAGACCTTGCACCAGACGGGAAGCATCGGAATCTGCGTCCCAGCCGTTGAGTTCTGCAAACTCACATTCAAGCTCAGAGGCGAGAAGTCCTTCTTCTTCGGTGAGTTCGCCCTTCGCATAGAGGGCTTCCTTTTGCTTTGAAATTTCGTAAAGACGGGGATTGCCCATAATAATGGTATCGAGAACCGTATACCGGTCATAGGCAAAATGGTCCTGCTTCAAAACAGACATACGCTTGCCTTTTTTAATCTGGATATCCCCTTTGGTTGTTTCAAGTTCTCCTGAAAGAAGACGAAGAAAGGTGGATTTTCCTGCGCCGTTCGCACCGATGATTCCGTAACAGTTGCCGGGCAGGAACTTGATATTGACATCCTTGAACAGATAGCTTCCGTCGAAGCTTAAGGCTACATCATGTAATTCAATCATAGGTCCCATTATATCAAAATGCATATAAAAGTAAAAACAAATGAATGCATATGGAGCATGGAAGGCAGTAAATAAATAGTGGATTGCTTAATTTCTGGGATTATGCATGGCGGAATGTGGATAAAAATGCAATATTTGGATATACCTAGTATTATGAGAAACGTGAATCAGGATATAAAAGGTACGATTGACCAATTGAAAGGGTTGAAAGGCGAAAGCTTTGTCATCAAAGTCAACCGCGGAAGAAATCGTATCGAAACCATTGAAGGTGTTGTCGAGAGCACTTATCCCGCTATCTTTACCGTGCGCGCCGCCGGAGGAGAACTGAACACCTTTAGTTATAACGATATTCTCAGCAAAAATATTTTGTTCTTCCGCAAAAGACAGGAATAATTTCTGCTTCCCCCTCATATTGTATGGTATGCAAAACCAAACGAAAGGGGGTTTTTATGTTAATTAAAGGGGACAAACGGGAACAACTTTATCCGACCCAGTTCTATCTTGATCAAGAGCTGACAATACCCGGTGCGGAGAAGGCGGTTTGCGTGATTGCAAACGCGCGAATTACCTCCTGCGAGGCTTTACAAGGCGAAGGGAAAGTCAATTATAAGGCGATCTACCGCGTAATCTATAAGAACGCGGAAGGCGGAACCGATTGCTACGAACAAAGCTTCGACCATCAAACCTCGGTGAAATCGCCCGTTATCACACCCAAATGCTATCTGGATTTAGAAATCGGCGTACTCTCCTGCGAATTTGTCGGCAAATCCGACATCAAAGTGCGTACTGCTTTTGAAATTCGCGGATATTGTATCCATGGATACAGTTTTGAGGCAATCGAGCCGGGCGACGGCATTTGCAAAAAAACATCTCCCGTTATCGTGGAAAGCATTTCGGCCATCCGTGAAAGCGAAATTGTGGCAACCTCCGCGTCGGACATTAAAGAAGCCATAGACAAAATTTTGTCGTATGATACAAGGATAGTCCTAAAAAAAGTAACTGCGGCAACAGAAATCTGCGAAATCGATGGTGAATGCTTTGTTCAGTTAATCTACACCTCAGGCGGCAATCTCCTCAGCAGATGCATCTCGGTGCCGTTTGAAACAGAGATTCTTGCTCCGGGAATGAAAAGCGGCAACGATGTTTACTGTTCGGCTGCGGCAAGTTCCACAACCATCACTCTGGAAAACGCTTCGGGCGGCAGCAGTCTGAAATTGGATATTGTTGTGGCCATTAAGGGCTTCTCTGTTGAACGGCAGGAAGTGATGCTGGTAACGGATGCTTACAGCTGCAAAAAGGAGCTGAAACTGACGTCAGAAACTGTGTTTCTGGATGACAGCGTCTGCCTATCCAATGTCCTTGAAAAGCTCAGCGGCTCGGTGCGTCTGGATGAAGGCAGCAAACGCATCCGTTCTGTTCTTTGCGTCTGCCCGCCATCCGTAGGCGCTTTGACGGCTTCCAACAACGGATCGCTGGCTGTCGAAGGCATCGTATCGGCCAATGTCATCTATTTGGATGAGGATGAGCAAATGAGCGCCATTCTTGCAGAGATACCGTATCATTTTGTCATCTCCCGTGATTTTGCTTGCCAGGACAACCTTTATGCAAAGGCAACAGTAACCTGTCTAACAGCCCGTGCCCGCCACAATGACCAGATAGAGCTTTCTGCCGATGTTTATATTGAGGTGTTCGGTTCTAACATGAGGCAATTGAAAATCGTCAGCGCGATCGAAGAACTCGGGGACAGGGAGCAGAATGAATGCGCCATCAGCCTTTATATTGTACGTCCCGGCGAAACTCTTTGGGATGTCGCCAAGGCGCTGATGTCGGAAGAAGAAACACTTGCAAAACTCAATCCCGACCTCAAATTGCCGTTCGTCGGCGGAGAAAAGGTTTTGCTGTACAGGGAACTGTAATTAAGGACAAACTTCGCAAACGGGGCTGTCATTTGAGACAGCCCCTTCGTCCTATTCGGCAAAATATCCATCAAATTTTTTTTCGCTTTCCTCCAAGGTATTTGTGAAGTTTGTCCTTAAGAAATAGCCGAAAATGGCAAAAAGCTGCCTCGGGGATGGAGACGGCTTTTTCCATTATGCGTATAACGCAAAGTATTATTCAAACAACGGGGTAGAAAGGTACCTCTCTCCGGTATCGGGGAAAATGACAACAATCATTTTGCCTTTATTTTCTTCCCTCATGGCAACTTGAGTCGCTGCATAAAGGGCGGCGCCGGAAGATATGCCGACAAATAATCCATCCGTTGCGGCAACTTCGCGCACGGCGGAAAAAGCCTCCTCGTTTCTGACGCGGAGGATTTCATCATAAATTCCGGTATTCAGAACATCCGGTACAAAACCTGCACCGATGCCCTGTATCATGTGAGAGCCGCTGCGCCCTTCCGAAAGTACGGGAGAATCGAAAGGCTCAACCGCAATTACTTTAATATTCTTGTTTTTTGATTTTAGATATTCTCCTGTTCCGGTTATGGTTCCTCCCGTACCCACACCCGCAACGAAAATATCCACCTTGCCTTCGGTGTCATTCCAGATTTCGGGTCCGGTTGTTTTGCGATGAATTTCGGGATTGGCAGGATTCACAAATTGTCCGGGAAGGAAAGAATCCTTAATTTCTTTTGCAAGCGAATAGGCTTTGTCGATGGCGCCCCGCATTCCCAGCGCACCTTGGGTCAGGACAATCTCTGCTCCGTATGCCTTAAGGAGTTTTCTGCGCTCGATGCTCATGGTTTCGGGCATGGTCAATATCACTTTGTATCCTTTTGCTGCAGCGACCGAAGCAAGACCGATGCCGGTATTGCCGCTGGTCGGCTCGATGATGACGGAGTTCTTTTTGAGAAGTCCTCTTTTTTCGGCATCTTCAATCATTGCTTTGGCAACACGGTCCTTGATGCTTCCGGCCGGATTGAAATATTCCAGTTTGCCAATGATTTTTGCTTTGACCCCATGCCGAAGGTTGTATCCTGTAAGCTCAAGCAAAGGAGTATTTCCGATAAGATCCGTAAGCTGCTGATGAATTTTATTCATATCCAACCTCAAATCGCAAGTATGTTTTTTATATTATTCTTTCCTTAGTGAATTGTCAATTCTTTCTCGGAAAAGGCCGAAGGGAATATTGATTACAGAAACGTGATGCAAATTCCTTCTTTTGACAAGGATGATTTTCTATGATACTCTAATATGCAGGAGAAGGATATGAAAGTTTTTTCTGTGACGGGCATAACTGGCACCGGCAAGACAAGTGTTGTGGAAGGATTGATCAGGGAATTCCGTTCGCGCGGATATTCCGTCGGTTCTGTGAAAGAAATTCACAATGAGAATTTCCGCATAGACACAGAGGGCAAAAATACATGGCGGCACAGGCAGGCGGGTGCCGGTACGGTGACAGCACTCGGGTATCATGAAACCGATGTCATGTATTCCGGCAAGATGGATATCTATGATGTCCTCAGGCGTTATCATGAGGATATCATCGCGCTGGAGGGCGTTTCGGATGCGGTTGTTCCCAATATTGCCTGCTGTGCAGAAGACGGTCTGCCCGATATCACCCCCCTGACAATTGCAGTGAGCGGACGTTTTGCAAACACCCATAAAGGAAAATACGAAGGGTTGCCGATCTATAATATTATGACCGATGCGGCAGAGCTTGCAGATTTGCTTATTGAGAAAATGCCGGAGTTGATGCAGGATATCGATCCGGCATGCTGTGGTCTCTGTGGCTATGATTGCAGAACCTTTTTGTCAAAATGTCTTAAAGGTCAGGATACTATCAATCAATGCGTCCTTCGCCGCAGCCGTATGTCTTTGAAAATGGACGGCAAAAAAATCGTAATGGTTCCTTTTGTGGAGAACGTTCTGAGAAACGTTATTTCGGGAGTTGTCAGAGAGTTGAGGGGATACAAAAAAGGTGGCAAGATAGAAATCGAATTCTGCGACCAAGCGGAGACAGTCTTTGAAAGCAGAAGAAACCGTGCAGCGCTTTCGGACGGCGTCGTTGTCAAAGAACTGTCGGATCCGGCGGCATGCGACAACGAAGAAAGGATTCTGAAGCTGCTGAACGGCAGATACGCTCCGCGCCTGAAGGCGAGAAAGGGCAACACTCTGTATATCGAATATATCGAGGGCGCGCTTTTGGTTGACGTCTATCTGTCTGCCGATGCTGCCCGGGCGCAAAAGCTTGCCGGGGCGTTGGCTTCGGCCGTGAAAGAGATATACAGAATTACGGGAAGCATAATGGGGGATGAGAACTTCCGCAACTATATTGTCAGAGAGGACGAGGTTTGCCGCGTAGATTTTGAAGAAGCGGCGGACGGGACATTGACGGAATGGTGTGCAAAATTATCGGCTTTTGCTTCCCTGTATGATGCCGGAGAAAATACCAAAATTGCCTTTATCGGAGCACTTGTGCATGCCTTGGGCATCCGCGAGCAGGTGTTCGAAAAAGAATATGAAAGGGAATTGCGATTTTTGTCAGACCGCTGGGAAGTCCCCTTCCCGACCGGATTATATCCTAAAATTATCCATGAGATTCAAAAAGAGGAATGCTGACAAATCCGAAGTCTTGATTTTAGGCGGCAGGAGATAGATTCAGATAACCTGTTTCGCGGGATTCCGTAATTTCGAAACAGAAGGCGGACATCATATGGACGAAGATTTCTGTATTTTCGATCTCCTGCGAAAAGCTGTCGGCTGTGGGTCCGTAGGCGAAATAAGGCACTTTTTTGGATGTGTGCGCGCCGGTATGGAACAATTGATTGTTCAAATCCTGTTTTCCGGCGTCGGGGGGAAGAATCAGATCTCCGGTTTCATGATCGGCCACTACGATAACCAGTGTATTCTTGTCCTCCACCGCAAAATCCAGTGCGACGGCTGCCGCTTGGTCAAATGCGTTAAGTTCCGCAATCATTTCTTCCAGATTGTTTGCATGGCAGGCACTGTCGATTTTGCTGCCTTCCACCATAAGAAAAAAGCCTTTCTCATTCTCTTTTGACAAAATATCAATTGCTTTCCGGGTCAGATAGGACAGAGAATGTTCGCTTTGGGGAGATATGAAATCAAACGTGGCAAATATTTTTGCGGCATCGCAGGCTTCCAGTTCCGCTTTGGTATTCACATAAGTATACCCTTTTGAAGTCAGAAGCCCGGCATACGGATCAAATTTGCTTTTCCCCTGACCCATGAAAAGGTCGATATTGCTATTGATCTGACAGGTCATGATTTCTTCTTCGTTGCTGCGGGACGGAGCATGAGAAGAAAATGCCGCAGGCGTAGCATCCGTTATATCTTTTGTAGCGACTATTCCCGTCTTCTTTCCGGCGTCCATGCTGTATTCGGTTATGCTCTTTAACGGAATGCCATCGCGCATTGCCACGGAATAATGCACAACTTTATTGCCGGTTGCCAGTGCTGTCGCCGCTGCCGCACTGTCGGTAGGAATTTCTTTTATATATGCGTTGGTGATTACCGAACCCTGATATGGCATGCCGTCCATTGCGAAGGGCTTTTTGTCATTATAAATTCTTCCTGCCTCAATCTGTTCAAAGCCCATACCGTCGCCGATCAGAAGAATAATGTTCTTTGCAGCAGCGGCATTTTCTTTTCCTCCGACTTCCCTCTGTCCGTCGGCTTGCGGCGTGCACGCGCACAGAGAATAAACGAAAGATGCTGCAATCAACAGAATAAAAATGGTTTTAAGTCTTATGCTTTTGTACGGGTACATAATCACCTGCAAAATTGTTTGAATTGAAATCTGAAAATGTTTTCTCAATTATACCATCATCCGATCATGAATGGAAGACAAATCCGCAAATATTTGTATATTC
>LVAO01000002.1 GCA_001604065.1 Clostridiales bacterium Firm_09 | reverse complement strand
TGGTCCCTTGACTATATTTTCAAATCCGAATGTGTTCTATATGTTTGACAACCCTACATTGCAAAATTGTGCAAATCATCGGCCCCGGTTGACGAAACAAAACAAAAAATGGTATTATGTTGATAATACTTTAACAGGAGAACGCGGTATGAAAGTGATTCTTTTAGCGGACGTCCAGGGCCATGGCAAAAAAGGTGAAATCGTGGAAGTCAACGATAATTATGCAAGAAATTATTTGGTGCCACGCAAACTCGCGCAGGAGGCGACCAAAGCCGTCCTGAATGAATACAATCAGAAACTGGAAAGAGAAGCACGCCTTGCCCAACAGGAAAAAGAGGAAGCCATGGAGCTCAAAAGGCAGCTTGAAGGCAAAACAATCACGGTTAAAGTGCGCTGCGGCGGCGGCAAAATGTACGGAAGCGTGACAGCGCAGGATGTTGCCGACGGCCTTTCAGAACTGGGATATACCGTAGATAAGAAAAAAATCATTCTAAAAGATACAATCCGTACTCCCGGGATATACGATGTGGATATCAGGGTATACAGGGAAACATTGGCAAGAATCAAAATAAACGTAGTTGCTGTAGAAATAAAATAACCCGAATTCAATTTCAGCCTGCGGTTGCCCCGCAGGCTTTTTTCTTTTTGCGGGCTTGCAAGGATTTGATTGCATATTCAAGTAATGAGAACAGAAGCATAGACTTCCACGGACTCATCGTTTCGTGTTCCTTCGGTGGTTTTTGCGCCAATGCCGATCAGGGAAGGATGTATGTCGAGGATATTGCTTATTTTTATTTTCATCAGAGGAATATAATCCATGAGTTTTGGCTTGTCCGCGACAATCGTTATTGAAATGTTGCTTACCTTGAAATTTTTCTGACGGTAAAGCGCAGCTACATCCGAGAGAAGAACGGTGCTGTCGATATCGCGATATCTTGGATCGGTGTTCGGATAACGCGTGCCGATGTCCGCCTCGCCGATTGCGCTCAGCATAGCGTCAATCAGTGCGTGAATCACCGCGTCCCCGTCCGAGTGCGCCAGAGGTCCTTTATCATAAGGCACCTCGATGCCGCCCAGAATCAGTTTGCGGAAGGGTATGAGCCGATGCAGATCGTATCCTGTCCCTATTTTTGCATTTAGCCCAAAATAGGAACCCAAAGTAGTCAATTTGATATTCCTGTCATCCCCTTCTACGATGTGAGGATGTCCGCAAAATGCAGCAAAAACAGAGCTGTCATCGGTATAATCCCGGCCTTCGCGCAGGGCATAAGCTTTTTTGATTTCTTCGGTCAGAAAACCCTGCGGGGTCTGTACGGTATAAAGGCTCTCACGCTCCGTCATGCCGACGATGACATCCTGAGATACCCTTCTTACACTGTCAGCAAGAGGTAAAACGGGAATGCCGGATCCATATCGGCACACGCTTGCGGCAACACGGTCAATCAAATCGTTATTGACAAAGGGACGCGCCGCATCATGAATCAGGACGCCTTGGGAGTCTGCCGCGGCCAGACCGTTTTCTACAGACTGTGTTCGGGTTGAACCGCCCTGCACAAAGCGGAATCTGGATATGCCAAAGCGTTCGGCTATGGTTTTTCCGACATCAAAAAGATCGCGACGCAGAACAAGGATAATGTGGCGGATATCCGTTCTTGCGGCAAATGGCTCTGTCGCGCGGGCAAGAACGGTATCTTCACCGACGGACAGGAGAAGCTTATCGTGCCCCATGCGGAGCCCGCTGCCGCCCGCAAGAAGTATTGCATCAAAAAGCATACTCATTCTGCCAGGACCTCATACAAATGGTCTGCGACATCTTTTGCGACATTGCCGGACGGGACCTCAAGAATGCGGAAAGACACGTTTTTGTCGCCGAAGCGCACTCCGACGATATCGCCGGCGACGATTTCTTTTGAGGGTCTGGCGGACTTCCCGTTTACAGTGACGCGGTCTAAGGAACACGCTTCGTTTGCCACAGAACGACGTTTGATGATTCTGGAAACCTTTAAGAATTTATCCAGTCGCATGGTGATACCTCCGAGCTTCTGAAGGGGAGCGCCGGGACGGCAGGCAACCTGCCGCCGCGCCGCATTTACATACAGTATAGCATAAAAAGGCGGGACAAAAAATATATTTCCGGATAAATACCCGGTTGTCCCTTGTATTTTCGCGCGCGATAAGATATGATATAAAATACAGTAACTTTTCGGGAGGCGGTCATGAAAATATGTTTTCTGGGTGCGGGAAGCACAGTGTTTGCCAAAAATATCCTTGGCGACTGTATACTTACTCCGGAACTGGGTGAGTTTGAAATCGCGCTTCATGATATTGATGCGCAAAGGCTGGATCAGTCTTTCCGCCTGATTTCTGCCGTCAACCAAAAATACGGCGGCAAAGCAAAGATATCCAGGCATCTTGACCGCAGGGAATCGCTGAAGGGAGCGGACTTCATCGTCAATGCCATTCAGGTAGGGGGCTACAAGCCTTGCACAAAGACAGATTTTGATATCCCCAAAAAATATCTTCTGAGACAGACCATCGGCGACACACTCGGCATCGGCGGCATTATGAGAGGGCTGCGCACCATTCATGTGCTTGAGGATATTGCAAAGGATATTGAAGAGCTTTGCCCGAATGCGCTTTTTTTGAATTACACCAATCCGATGGCCATTCTTTCCGGATATCTGCAGACGCGGACCCGAGTCAAGGCAGTGGGTCTTTGCCACAGTGTCCAGGCCTGTGTCCCGGGACTTCTGGATATGTTCGGCATGAAGGATAAAGAAGAAGGCTGCACCTGGCAGATATATGGCATCAATCATCAGGCATGGCTCACGGAGCTTCTGGATAAAGACGGCAATGACCTGTATCCCGAAATCAAAGCGCGCAGTCTGTCCGGAAAATACCCCAAAAGAGATCTTGTACGCCGCGAACTGATGCACACCTTTGGATATTATGTGACGGAATCTTCCGAACACAATGCAGAATACACGCCTTATTTCATCAAAGACCTTTACCCCGGACTGATCCGCAAATACAAGATTCCTCTGGACGAATATCCCCGCCGCTGCCGGCATCAGATAAGAGACTGGAAGAGAAACGCCCGCCGTCTGGATTCCGGAGAAATCCTCGAACATACCCGAAGCCATGAGTATGGCTCGCGAATCATAACCGCGGTTGTCACAGACAAGCCTTTCTTCTTCCATGGCAATTTTTCCAACGCATCGCTGCTGATTCCCAATTTACCGCCGGAAGCATGTGTCGAAGTCCCGGCCGCAGTGGACAAATCCGGATTTCATCCCTTCAAGTGTCCGAGGCTGCCCGAACAATGCGCCGCGCTCAATCGCACCAACATCAACGTGCAGCTGTTGACCCTCAGAGCGGCAGAAACACGCAGAATTGACGATATCATCCATGCGGCTGCGCTGGATCCCCATACCGCTTCGGAGTTATCCCTTGATGATATCAAGGATATGGTCAAAGAATTATACAAAGCGCATCATAAAGGCGGTTATCTGCCCGAATACAAATAAATAATGCCTTGATTGATTGAGAATGCCGATTTTTCGGCTGCGAAAGAAAAATAAGGAACGTTATGTTAAAACTTGTCGATATCAGAAAAACATATCTTGCCGGCTCCGACAAAATCGAAGCGCTGAAAGGAATTAGTCTCGCATTCCGGAAGAACGAGTTCGTATCCATTTTAGGTCCTTCCGGCTGCGGAAAAACGACGCTTCTTAATATCATCGGTGGTCTGGACCATTTTACAGGCGGCAATCTGTTTATCGAAGGGCGGTCCACAAAACTTTTTCGTGATAAGGACTGGGACGCTTACCGCAATCAGAAAGTGGGTTTTGTCTTTCAGAATTATCATCTGATTCCGCATCAGAACGTCTTCAAAAACGTCGAAATGTCGCTTTCGCTCTCCGGCGTCAAGCCAAAGGAAAGAAAAATGCGCGTAGCAGCCGCGTTGGCAGCGGTGGGATTGGCGGAACAGATGAACAAAAGGCCCAATCAGCTTTCCGGCGGACAGATGCAGCGTGTTTCCATTGCGCGCGCATTGGTCAACAATCCGGATATCATCCTTGCGGATGAGCCGACAGGCGCGCTGGATTCAGAAACCAGCATTCAGATCATGGAGCTTCTGGAGAAGATATCCAAAGAGAAACTGGTTATCATGGTGACCCATAACGCAGAGCTTGCCAACCGTTACAGCACGCGCATCATCCGTCTTCTGGACGGCAGAAAAGTGGACGATACCCATCCGTATTCCGAAGGGCAGGACATTCTTGCGGAAGCTGTCCCGGAAGAAGCAACCACAGCCGATCTGGGCTCGCCCTTTGTGATACAGATATATGGCCGTGATGCGGCTGTCAATACCGTGCGCGCCTCGTTTGCTCCTTGCCAGATCAAACATAAAGATCCGTCCGAAAAAAGCCCTGCGCTCCGTTCCCATGGGACTAAGTCAGAAAAGCAGAGGCGCAGACAAGAAAAGACATCCATGTCTTTTTGGACGGCACTGGGTTTAAGTTTTTCCAATCTGCGGACAAAGAAGGTGCGCACGACAATTACCGCAATCGGAGGCAGCATCGGCATCATCGGTGTCGGTCTGGTGCTTGCCATCAGCAACGGTTTTTCCGCTTATATTGAGCGCATGGAGGCAACATCGCTCAGCAGCTTTCCGATCATGGTCAGCGAAACAACGTATGACCAGGCGGCATTGTTGGAAATGTCCTCATACGTTACGGCGACAAAGGACTCCGGCACGCTCCAGGCCTTCCCGACAGACGGCAGAGTAACGGCCAAAGAAGCCACCATCGGCAAAGGAAATTCCATTGAGGATATGATGGCCTCTCTCAAGCAGCTGATAATTAAAAATGAACTCACGGATGCTTATTTTGATTATTTGTCCGGACTGAACCCTTCGCTCGGCTATGTTCATTTTATTTATGATCTGGATATGAACATCATCAACAAGACAGGGGAGAATCAGTATAAGGTTGCCGGACGCAGCTCCATCGGCTGGCAGCAGCTGCTTGGCGGGAAAGAATTCGTTCTCAAACAGTATGATATTATAGGCGGCAGATTCCCGGAAAATGCGTTTGAAACGGTCATTTTTGTCGACAAATACAACCGCATCGAAAGTACGATTCTGACTTCGTTGGGGATTGATTATACCCGAACGGACATCACAATCGATGAATTAATGGTATCGGACCGTTTGAAATATGCAGAGAATGACGCATATTACAAAAACAACGGCCATGATGTGTTTTCCCGCGTAAGCGATCTCAGAACCATCTATGAAAGCGAGAAATCGCATACCCTCAATATCGTCGGAGTGCTTCGCGTCAAACCCGGTGTTGATTACGAAATGATGTCAACAGGAATCGCCTATACGCAGGACCTTGTCGAATTTGCCTTCCGTACGGGTTATGAAAGCGAGATTGTCCTCACGCAGAAACGTCTGCTGGAAGAAGCAATTCTCCGTTATGAAGAAGAAAAAGCACGGAACGAGGCGCAGGGAATCCGGTCGGATAAGGATATGGAACTGATGAATGTGCTGACGGGCCGGCCCTTCACACCCAGTGAAACCGAACTGATGATGCAGGCCCTGATGGGTATTACGGCGCCCAAGGTCGAAGTGCTTTGCCAAAATCAGCTCAAAAAACTGGGCGGCAACAAAACACCCGTATCGGCATATATTTTCCCTGCAGGCTATAAGCAGAAAGAAGAGATAAAAGCCTATCTCAATGCTTACAATAAAGACAAAAGCAAAAACGAACGCATTGTCTATACCGATATGGCAGAAACCGCCACCAGCATGGCGGGCGAAATCGTCAATATCATCACAATTGTTCTGAGCTGCTTTGCGGGGATATCCCTGGTTGTCAGTTCTGTGATGATCGGCATCATCACCTATGTTTCTGTTGTGGAGCGCACGCAGGAAATCGGCATTCTGCGGAGCATCGGCGCCCGCAAGGTGGATGTATTCCGCGTTTTCAATGCCGAAACAACAATCATCGGCTTTGTTGCGGGTACGATAGGGATTATTCTGACCTATATTTTGTCCATTCCCATCAATATGATTATCAAGCATTATGCCGGCATAGAAGCCAACATCGCCGCGTTGTTGCCCTATAACGCGCTTCTGCTCATTGCCATCAGCATTATGCTTACTTTTTTGGCCGGGCTTATTCCTTCTGCCATTGCGGCAAGACGGGATCCTGTCCTTGCACTGCGCAGCGAATAAGGTATTCCGTAGGCAGAAAGACGTTATGCGCGCAAGGATAACCCTGCGGTCGGAACAAGTAATTGTGCCAAAAATCCATAATAATTATACATTTCTGCAGAATAATTCATTATTAAAATTACCATAATTTGCTTGACGTTGAATTTTGTTATTGTTATAATGTTAAAATCGATTATTATGCTGGTAAGTGTCCCCTTGACCTCAGAAAAAAAGCTTTCTGGGGTTTGGGGTTGTATCGCTTCACAACAGGATAGTCTTTCACAAGGGTCCAGAAACCGTAAGGTTTCCCAATACATTTCATAAGGAGCGTATACGATGTCTCAAAGAATCCACAAGATCAAGCGCGGAAACGTTGAAAGATGGTCTTTCAGTAAAATCAAAGACATTCTTGATGTCCCGTATCTTATTGAGGTTCAAAAAAATTCTTACGAAATCTTCCTTAAACAGGGTATTCGTGAAGTTTTCGATGACTTTTCTCCGATCACGGACTACAGCGGCAAGCTGGAACTCGAGTTTTTAGATTATTACATCGACGGCGATTGCAAATATACAGTCAAAGAATGCAAGGACAGAGACGCTACCTATACGATGCCTCTTCGTGTCAAAATAAGATTGACCGCCAAAGAAACAGGCAAAATGATGGAGCAGATTGTCTTCATGGGTGATTTCCCGCGCATGACAGAAAACGGCACGTTCATCATCAACGGTGCGGAGCGTGTTGTCGTCAGTCAGCTTGTCAGAAGCCCCGGTGTGTATACCGTCAAGGGTGTGGCGGACCATAATACCAATACCCGTTTTGATACAACCGTAATTCCGTCCCGGGGGGCCTGGCTCGAATTTGAGCAGGATAGCGGCGGCACTTTGTCCGTACGCGTTGACCGTACACGCAAGGTGACGGCAACCATGCTTTTGCGCGCTTTGGGATACGGTACGACAGAATCCCTCAATGAATTGTTCAACAATGACGAAATGATTGCGTTGACGGCCCTTAAGGACGGAGATATCCAGACGACCGAGCTGGCGAAGATAGAAGTCTACCGCAGGCTGAAGCCCGGTGAAGTGCCCACACAAAGCGGTGTGGACATCCATTTGAATAATATCTTTTTCGATTCCAGACGTTATGATCTTTCCAGAGTCGGCCGCTATAAATTCAACAAGCAGCTTTCTCTTGCCAACCGTGTGGAAGGTCTTACGACCGCCCGCGACATTATTCATGAAGGTGAAATCCTTTTTGAAAAGGGTCAGGTTCTGGATCTTGAAACGGCAACCCGTTTGCAGAATCTGGGCATCAACGAAATTTATGTGGACGTTGACGGCAAAGAATGCAAGGTCATCGGCAACAAAACTGTCGACCTTGCGGGCTACATCGATGTAGAACCCAGGTCGCTTGGCATTTACGAAAAAGTATATTATCCCCATCTGAAAGAATTTTTGGATAAATATGCGGGGGATATGGAAGGTCTGAAGGCCGCGATTGCATCCAACGTGGATTACCTGGTCATCAAGCATATCACAATTGACGACATCATTGCGGCTATTTCTTATAATATCAACATGAAATACGGTTTCACCCAGGTGGATAACATTGACCACCTGGCAAACCGTCGTGTCCGTTCGGTAGGCGAGCTTTTGCAGAATCAATTCCGCATCGGTATTGCCAGACTGGAGCGTGTCATCCGCGAACGTATGAGCATCGCGCAGGACCCCAATGAAGTAACGCCGCAATCTCTCATCAATATCCGCCCCGTTTCGAGCGCCATCCGCGAATTCTTCGGCAGCTCCCAGCTTTCGCAGTTTATGGACCAACCCAACCCTATTGCCGAGCTGACGCATAAGAGAAAGCTTTCTGCATTGGGTCCCGGCGGCCTGAACCGCGAAAGAGCAGGCTTTGAAGTCCGCGACGTTCACCACTCCCATTACGGCAGGATGTGTCCTATCGAAACACCGGAAGGTCAGAACATCGGTCTGATCACATCATTGAGTTCCTATGCCAAAGTCAACGAATATGGCTTCATCGAGGCGCCTTACCGCAAGGTTGACAAGGCGACCGGGGTGGTTACGACGGAGGTCAGATACCTTGCCGCCGACGAAGAGGACAGATACATCATCGCCCAAGCCAACGAACCGCTGGATGATCAAGGAAGGTTTATCAATAAACGTGTCACCTGCCGTTTCCGCGAGGACATACGCGAGTTCCCTTCTTCCAAGGTCGACTATATGGATGTGTCGCCCCAGCAGCTTGTTTCTATTGCCACCTCGCTGATTCCCTTCCTGGAGAATGACGACGCAAACCGTGCGCTGATGGGGTCCAACATGCAGCGTCAGGCAGTACCTCTGCTCCGTCCCGAAGCGCCCATTGTAGGTACCGGCATGGAATATAAAGTGGCGCATGACAGCGGCGTATGCGTGATTGCAAAGAATGCGGGTACCGTAGGATATGTTTCTGCGGACAGAATCTCCGTCATACGGGAGGATGGAGGCATCGATGATTATGATATTCAGAAATTCCGCCGCAGCAACCAGGGCACCTGCATCAATCAGAAGCCTGTCGTCTTCAAAGGCCAGAAGGTTGAGGTGGGAGATACGCTGGCGGACGGACCCAGCACCCAGAACGGCGAACTTGCGCTTGGCAGGAACATCTTGATCGGGTTCATGACATGGGAAGGTTACAATTACGAAGACGCAATTCTTATAAGCGAAGACCTTGTCAAGCATGATATCTTCACCAGTATTCATATTGAAGAATATGAGTTGGAAAGCAGAGATACCAAGCTCGGCGAAGAACAGATTACACGGGATATCCCCAATGTCGGTGACGATGTGCTTAAGAATCTGGACGAGAACGGCATCGTCATGATAGGTGCCGAAGTCCGAAGCGGAGACTATCTGGTGGGCAAAGTTACGCCCAAGGGCGAAACAGAACTGACACCCGAAGAGCGTCTGCTCCGCGCCATTTTCGGAGAAAAGGCCAGAGAGGTTCGTGATGTCTCACTCAAAGTGCCCAACGGCGAGGGCGGCACCGTCGTGGATGTCAAAATCTTTACCAGAGAAAACAAAGACGAACTGGCCCCCGGCGTCAACAAGCTTGTGCGCGTTTATATTGCCCAGAAACGCAAAATCAGTGTCGGCGACAAAATGGCGGGACGCCACGGCAACAAGGGTGTTATCTCCAGGGTGCTTCCCAGAGAGGATATGCCCTTTATGGAAGACGGCACTCCGCTCCAGATCGTTCTCAATCCGTTGGGTGTTCCCAGCCGTATGAACATCGGTCAGGTGCTGGAGGTCCACTTGGGCCTGGTTGCCAGCATGCTGGGCATAAAGGTCGCCACTCCCGTCTTTGACGGTGCGACAGAAAACGACATCAAAGAGATGTTTGAAAACAATCATCTGCCGCCGAACGGTAAGGTTCGCCTTTATGACGGCCGCACCGGTGAACCCTTCGAAAACCCGGTTACCGTCGGATACATGTACATGCTCAAACTGGTTCACCTTGTTGATGACAAGATTCATGCCAGGTCGGTCGGTCCGTACTCTCTGGTTACCCAGCAGCCTCTGGGCGGCAAGGCGCAGTTCGGCGGACAGCGCTTCGGCGAAATGGAAGTCTGGGCTCTTGAAGCGTATGGCGCAGCCAATATCCTGCAAGAAATTCTTACGGTCAAATCGGACGACGTTATCGGCAGACAGAAGATATTCGACAGCATCATGAAATCCAATATCACCGCAGAACCCGGATTGCCGGAAGCATTCAAGGTGCTCAAAAAGGAGATGCAGAGCCTCTGCCTTGACATGAAACTTCTCAACAACGGTTCGGAAGACATCGACATCGGCGATGGTTATGAAGAAGACAGAGACTTCGACATTGCTCAGAGAGAGGATATCAAAGAAATCAGTCTGGACTTCATGAAAGGCGACGACGAAGGTATTTCGCTGTTCGGCAACCATGACGAAGACGAAATCGGAGGCCTTTTCAAAGATATGACCGATGATACGGGCGACGGCAGCATGCCGGACGGATTGAGCATCAAAGACAGTATGTTCGACGAAGACGATGAGGACAATGGATTCAAATTCGACTCGTACGAGACCAAGCTGAATGACGTTGAAGCACTCCTTCAGGGCGAATTCGACGATGATTCCGGCAAATAACGAGGTGAAACAATATGATTGAGATTAACGGTTTTGATTCGATACAAATTTCTCTTGCATCCCCGGACAAAATCCGGGAGTGGTCCCACGGCGAGGTGACCAAGCCTGAGACAATAAACTACAGAACGCAAAAGCCCGAACGCGACGGTCTTTTCTGCGAGAGGATCTTCGGACCTACCAAAGATTACGAGTGCCATTGCGGAAAATACAAGAGAATACGCTATAAAGGCGTTATCTGCGATAAGTGCGGCGTCGAAGTGACCAAATCAAAAGTCCGACGCGAACGCATGGGGCATATCGAACTGGCGGCGCCTGTTTCACATATATGGTATTTCCGCGGTGTGCCTTCGCGCATCAGCACGATCCTTAATATGAGTCCCAAACAGGTCGAACAGGTAATTTATTTTGCCGCCTTTGTTGTGCTGGATCCGGGAACGACAGAGTTTTACAAAAAACAGGTCATTCGGGACGACGAGTACCGCGAAGCCTTAGAAAAATACGGCCCCAATGCGTTCAAGGTCGGCATGGGCGCGGAGGCATTCAAGCTTCTCCTGCGTGAAATCGATCTGGACAAAGAGAGCGAAGAACTCAAGAAAATGCTTGTTGAATCCAATGGCATCAAGCGTGTCAAAGTCGCCAAGCGTCTGGAGATTGTGGAGAGCTTCCGCCAATCCGGCAACCGTCCCGAATGGATGGTGCTGGATGTTTTGCCTGTGATTCCTCCCGAGCTTCGCCCCATGGTACAGTTGGACGGCGGCAGATTCGCCACGTCAGATCTCAACGACCTTTACAGAAGGGTCATCAACCGCAACAATCGTCTCAAGAAGATGATGGAGTCGGGTGCGCCCGACATCGTTGTCCGTAACGAGAAGCGCATGCTTCAGGAAGCGGTGGACGCCCTTATCGACAACGGCAGACATGGCAAGGCAGTTACGGGTGCAGGCAACCGGAACTTAAAGTCCTTGTCCGATATGCTGCGCGGCAAGCAGGGCAGATTCCGTCAGAACCTTCTCGGCAAGCGTGTCGACTACAGCGGCCGTTCGGTCATCGTTGTCGGTCCCGAACTGAAGCTGTATCAATGCGGTCTGCCCAAAGAAATGGCTCTTGAATTGTTCAAGCCCTTTATTTTCCGCAAGCTTGTGGACAGAAACATTACCCAGAACATCAAAAGTGCGCGCAAGGCTGTTGATCGCGGCAAGCCTCCCGTATGGGATATTCTTGATGAGGTCATCAAGGACCATCCGGTTTTGTTGAACCGCGCGCCGACCCTGCACCGTCTTGGCATTCAGGCATTCGAACCTGTTCTGGTAGAAGGCCGCGCCATCAAGCTACATCCGCTGGTATGTTCGGCCTTCAACGCGGACTTTGACGGCGACCAGATGGCAGTCCACGTTCCGCTTTCCATCGCGGCGCAGGTGGAAGCCCGGTTCCTGATGCTTTCCACCAATAATATTTTGAAGCTATCCGATGGCAAACCGATTGTCGTACCGACGCAGGACATGGTTATCGGTTCCTATTATCTGACACAGGAGAAGCCCGGCGCAAGAGGCGAAGGCCGTTATTTCATGAGTCCCGATGAAGCCATAATGGCGTATCAGGTGGGTGATATCGAATTGCAGGCCCGCATCAACGTCCGCGTTACAAAAGAAATCGATGGCATGGTTTATAGAAAAATCAAGCCTATCACCGTCGGAAAGATTATCTTCAACGAAGCAATTCCGCAGGATCTCGGATTCGTCAAGAGAGAGACCAATGAGCAGAAGCTGGATTTCGAAATCGACTTTCTGGTCGGCAAAAAACAACTTTCTCAGATTGTAGAAAGATGCTTCAAGCTCAAGGGCAGCACCGAAGTCGCAAAAGTGCTGGATAAGATCAAGGAGCTCGGATTCAAATACAGCACCATCGGCGCTATCACCACCAGCGTGTTTGACATGCAGATTCCCGGCAGCAAACAAGAAATCCTGCGCAAAGCAGAGGAGGAAGTCATCAATGTCGAAAAGAGCTTCCGTCGCGGTGTTCTGACCGAAGAAGAGCGTTATAAAGATACCATCAAAATCTGGGAGGACGCAACCAACGCCGTCGAGAAAGACCTCGAAACCAACTTCAAGAATTTTGACCGTTTCAATCCTATCTGGATGATGGCGGATTCCGGCGCCCGCGGAAGCATGCAGCAGATCAAACAGCTGTCCGGCATGCGCGGTCTGATGAACGATCCGACCGGTAAAGTCATCGAAATTCCCGTCAAGTCTTCCTTCCGTGAGGGTTTGTCGGTGCTTGAATACTTCATTTCTTCCCACGGCGCCCGTAAGGGCGGTGCGGATACCGCATTGAAGACTGCCGACTCAGGCTATCTCACACGCCGTCTTGTGGACGTCGCGCACGACGTGACCATCCGTGAAGAAGACTGCGGCGATACAAGAGGCTTCCTTATCCGTGACATCTACGATTCCAACGGTCGTTTGATTGAGGATCTGGCAGAGCGTATTGCCGGCAGATATACTGTCGGACCCATTGTACATCCCGTTACCGGCGAAGTGATTGCAGAGAAGGATGTAATGATCAGCGAGGATACCGCAAAGAAAATCAAAGAGGCCGGCATTAAGGAAGTGAAAGTGCGTTCTGTATTGACCTGCAAATCCAAGATAGGCATCTGTGCAAAATGCTACGGCGCCAATATGGCATCATGGAATCCGGTCAAGCGCGGTGAAGCGGTTGGCATCATTGCGGCGCAGTCCATCGGCGAACCCGGTACGCAGCTCACCATGAGAACCTTCCATACCGGCGGTGTCGCTTCCACTTCGGATATCACGCAAGGTCTTCCCCGCGTCGTCGAGTTGTTTGAAGCGCGCAAGCCCAAGGGCGAGGGCATCATAGCCGATATCAAGGGCATCATCAATATCCGGGAAGAAGAGAAAATGAGGATTGTCACTCTGACAGGCGCAGATAATTCTTTTGAATACAGGGTGCCTTATACAAAAAAGCTGTATGTCAAAAACGGGCAGGCAATCGAAGCGGGCGATCCGATTACCGATGGTTCCGTCAATCCCCAGGATATTCTGCGCACAAAGGGCGTTCAGGGAGTCCAAGAAAGCATGATCCGTGAAGTCCAGTCGGCATACCGTTCCAACGGCGTTCACATCAATGACAAGCATATCGAGATCATTGTTCGGCAGATGCTCCGTAAGGTACGCATCAATGAACCTAATGATACCAATCTTCTGATGAACGAGCTTGTGGATATCAACCGTATAGAAGAAGAGAATGAAAGAGTCCTGGAGGCCGGCGGCAGAACGGCCACCGCAAACCGCGTGCTTTTGGGTATCTCAAAAGCCGCACTTGCGACAGAATCCTTCCTTTCGGCAGCCTCCTTCCAGGAGACCGCAAGAGTGTTGACGGATGCCGCCATCAAAGCGAAGACCGACCACCTTGTGGGGCTCAAAGAAAATGTCATAATCGGAAAACTGATTCCCGCCGGCACAGGACTGAAGTATTACAGGGATATTTCGATCGAAAAAGTGGGAGCGAACAAGAGTCATGCAGGGGAAGAAAAAATCCCTGACAGCGACTATGAAGACGAAGAAGAAACAGACAATCTGCTGTAAACTCTGGGAGAAACCCGATGAAGACCTATTTCAGTTCCGAAAGCGTAACAGAAGGGCATCCCGACAAGATATGCGACCAGATATCCGACGCGGTATTGGACGCTTTTCTTGCCCAGGATCCCAATGCACGGGTTGCGTGCGAGGTTGTCACCACCACTGGTCTGGTGCTTGTAATGGGTGAAATCACCATTGCGGACGGTTATGTGGACATCCCGAGCATTGTTCGTGAAACGGTAAAAAAGATTGGATACGATAATGCCGAATATGGTTTTGATTACAGAACATGTTCGGTGCTTGTCGCAATCAACGAGCAATCGCCCGATATTGCCATGGGCGTCAACAACAGTCTTGAGCATAAGGACTGTGGCAACGCCTGCGACGAATTGGATCTGATCGGCGCGGGGGATCAGGGCATGATGTTCGGTTATGCCTGCAATGAAACACCCGAGCTGATGCCGATGCCTATTATGCTCGCGCATCGGATTGTAAAGAGATTGTCAGAAGTCCGAAAAAACAGATTGGTAGATTACCTTCGTCCGGACGGCAAAGCACAGGTGACCGTAGAATATGACGACGGAAAACCCGTACGCGTCGATACCGTTGTCCTGTCGACCCAGCATAATCCGGATGTGGACATCGAAATTCTACGCCGGGAGATGATCAAGCTTGTTATTCGCGAAGCCGTGCCCGCTTCTCTTATTGATGAACATACCAAATTCTATATCAATCCCACGGGGCGCTTTGTGATCGGAGGTCCGCAGGGGGACAGCGGTTTGACGGGACGCAAGATCATTGTTGATACCTATGGCGGTATGGCGCCCCACGGCGGCGGTTCGTTTTCGGGCAAAGACCCCACCAAGGTGGACCGAAGCGCAACCTATTTTGCGCGCTATGCGGCAAAAAATATCGTGGCATCCGGACTAGCGGACAAATGCGAACTGCAGATTGCCTATGCGATCGGCAAGGCGCGTCCGGTTTCTGTTTTTGTCAATACGTTCGGGACAGGCAAACTGGACGATCAGTTGATTGCAGAAAAGCTGCCTCAGATTTTTGATTTTCGCCCCAAAGCAATGATAGACACGCTTGACCTCCGCAGACCGATTTATAAAGAAACCGCGGCTTACGGACATTTCGGACGCGAAGGCTTCAGCTGGGAGCGTACGGATAAAGTTCCAGAATTGCGCAAGCTCTATCAATGATTGTCAAAGGTAGTGTAGAAAACATTATCTTCCGAAACGAAGAGAATGGATATACCGTTCTGAATTTTTTTGCCGAAGACAGACTGATTACTGCCTTCGGCATTTTTCCGCTCATAAAAGAGGGTGAATGTCTGACAATGAGCGGTGAATTCAGGGAAAATCCGAAATACGGAGAGCAGTTTGAAGTAACGGAAGTCATGTTTGATGCTCCGGCGGATCGCGAGGGAATCATCAATTATCTTGCGAGCGGTCTTTTTCGAGGTGTGGGCGAGGTGACCGCCGAGGCGATTTTCGATCATTTCGGCATGCATACACTGGAGATTCTGGAGCTGACGCCGGAGCGACTCACAGAAGTGCGCGGGATAGGAAGAGCCAAGGCAAAAGAAATTGCAGCCAGCTTCCGCGCGCATTCCGAAATGCAGAATTCACTGCTTTTTTTGCAGAAGCTGGGCATTACCACGGGCATGGCACTTAAAATTTACAAAGAATACGGCGCCGATACGGTGGAGATTGTAACAGACAATCCTTACAGGCTGGTAGACGACATCGAAGGCGTGGGATTTCTGACCGCGGACAGAGTGGCAGCAAAACTGGGAGTCGAGCGGGACAGCGATTTTCGAATCATGGCAGGCATCAGCCATATTCTTAAAGAGGCGGCAGAAAAGAACGGACATACCTGCCTTCCGGAGGAAGAGCTCCTTAAAAATGTTCGCACGCTTATCCAAATCGAAACAGACGAGCGCATCCGCAAATGTCTGCCGTTCATGCAGATAAATGACAAAATCAAAAACTACAAATATAAACCGGATGATGGCAAAGAGGGTACCGCATGGGCGCTTGCATCCAATTATTCTATGGAGAATGCCATCGCTGCCCGGCTGTTGAAACTCAACAACGAAGCACAGGAACTGAATATTGACATCGGCGGCGAGTTGGACAGATACGAAAGCGATAATCGTATTTGTCTGCACGAAAAACAGCGCGAAGCGGTGTCGCTGGCAATCAACAGAGGCGTGATTGTTCTGACAGGCGGGCCCGGTACGGGCAAAACGACCATTATCAGATGCATTCTTCATTTGATGACCGCACGAAATCTGAAAGTCTTGCTGGCTGCGCCCACGGGCAGAGCCGGCAAGCGCCTGACCGAGTCATGCGGAGTCGAGGCAAAGACCATCCATCGAATGCTGGGGATGGATTTTTCTTTGGGCAAGCCCGTTTTTAAGTTTACGGAACTGAATCCGCTGGAGTGCGATGCCGTTATTGTGGACGAAATCAGCATGGCGGACATCTATATCTTCCATGCGCTTTTGCGGGCGATTCCCGCAGGCGCAAGACTGATCCTTGTAGGAGACAAGGATCAATTGCCCTCCGTTTCGGCAGGCAACATTCTTGCGGACATCATTGAGAGCGGCGCAATCCCCGTCATTGCGCTTACCGAAATCTACCGGCAGAGCGCGGACAGCCTTATTATTGTCAACGCCCATCGCATCAATCGCGGAGAGCTTCCCATCATCGACAATTCCTCAAAAGATTTTTTTGTAACCAATTCGGATGGTGGAGAGGCACAGGAAGAAACGGTTATTTCTCTTATGACGGAGCGGCTTCCGGATTATTTCGGCTACTCCCCAAAAGAAATCCAGGTGCTGTCGCCCATGAAAAGAGGACTTGCAGGCGTCGAGTCGCTTAATCGCAAAATTCAGAAAATCCTTAATCCCTCCGGAAAAGAAGTCATGATTGACGGCGTGATTTTCCGCGTAGGCGATAAGGTAATGCAGACGGTCAATAATTATAATTTGTCCTGGGAAAAAGGAAACGAGCGCGGCGAGGGTGTCTTCAATGGCGATATAGGATATATCCGAGATATCGATAAAGGCGCAATCGAAGTGGAATTTGAGGATGGCAAAACAGTCATTTATGACAAAGAAGAACGCGAAGAATTGATTCTTGCCTATGCGGTTACCGTTCATAAAAGCCAGGGTTCGGAATTCCGCGCCGTAATCTTGTCCTTATCCCATAGCGGAGGGTTTTTGAACAACAGAAATCTTCTGTATACTGCGGTCACAAGAGCCAGAGAAACCGTAGTCATTGTGTGCCCCGCAGGAGTTCTTAAGAAAATGGTGTATAATAACTACATCGCCAGACGCTACAGTCTGTTAAAGGAATTCATATGGGAAAGCCAGAGAAAAACAAGGCTGCTGTTCGGAAGCTGACGTTTGCGGCGTTTTGGAACGGGATCAGGGAGAACCTTTTTTCCGCTTTCTTTCCGGAGGCATATGTCTGCCTGGACTGCGGAAAAGAACTGACGGACAAGGAACGCGGATTTTCGCTTTGCGACAGCTGCCGGAGCAGCCTTCCTTATATCACTGTCACACGTTGCAGATTCTGCGGCGAAGTGCTGGAAGGCAAATACGATGTCTGTGCCCGCTGCCAATCCTGCCCGCCGCGCTACGATAAGGCATTTTCGCCTTTTTCTTATGAAGGAGTCATACGCAAAATCATTCTTTCCTATAAGGACGGCAATGCGAATTACCTTTACCAAAACATTGCGCGGCTGCTTGCGGGATATTACAACAGTCTCAATCTTTCCTGCGATGCAGTTTGCTATGTGCCCTCGCCAAGAGACAGAATCCTCCGTCGCGGTTTTGAGCATAACCGCAAGGTCGCAAAGGAATTTGCCAAATGGACAGGGTTGCCCGTAATTTACCCTTTGGAAGCGCTGAAGCGACCCGACCAAACCAAAAAAACCAGAGAGGAGCGTTTGAAGAATATCCAGGGCGCCTTTGTCCGCAAACAGGAATTCCCGCGGGAACAGGCGCAAGGAAAAAAGCTTCTCCTCATTGACGACGTCATGACGACTGGCGCAACCGTCAACGAATGCGCAAAGCTGTTGAAAGATCATCTGGGAGCGGCGGAAGTCTTTGTATTGACGCTGGCAAGAAGCTGACATTCAGTCATGGCACAGGCAAAATATCAAAAACATCGCCTTTGAATAAAAAGAAAAGCATATGAATTACTATGAAAAAAGCAAGAAAACATTAGAAGCCATAAAAGACCGCCGAGATTACACCATCCTCGCGATAGAGTCCAGCTGTGACGAAACCGCAGTTGCGGTGACACGTGGGAGAACAGTGCTGTCCTCCGTCATTTCTTCTCAAATTGAGATTCACAGACGGTTCGGCGGCGTGGTGCCGGAAATTGCTTCACGAAATCATGTTCTCGCCATCGGCAATATTGTTGAGGAAGCGCTTGCCGGAGCAAAGTTGACTCTTGAAGGTATCGATGTCGTTGCGGTTACGTATGGGCCGGGACTTCTGGGCGCGCTTCTTGTGGGTGTCAGCTATGCCAAAGCACTGGCGTTTGCATCCGGCAAGCCGCTTATCCCCATAGACCATATCAAAGGGCATATGGCGGCGAATTATATTGCTTCGCCGGAGCTGCAGCCTCCGTATTTGTGTCTTCTTGCGAGCGGCGGGCATACCGCGATCCTTAAGGTCAATTCCTTTGCCGATATCGTGACCCTTGGCAGTACGCAGGATGACGCGGCGGGCGAGGCATTCGACAAGGTCGCACGCGTTCTGGGATTGCCGTATCCAGGAGGTCCGGAGATAGAAAAGCTCGCCAAAGAGGGTTTGCCTACATATGCGCTTCCACGCGCCTTTAAAGAAAAAAGCTACGATTTTTCCTTCAGCGGACTCAAAACCGCCATTATTAATCTTGTAGAAAACAGCCGCGCAAGAGGGGAAGAAATCCGCCGTGCGGATCTCGCACGCTCCTTTCAGGATGAAGTCGCGGATTTATTGGTCGGCAAAACGCTTGCCGCGGCGGCGGAATATAACCTTTCAACGGTCGCTCTGGCGGGAGGGGTAGGCGCAAACGGCGCTCTCCGTGAGCGTCTGGCTCTGCAAGGCGCAAAGGCCGGTCTCCGTATCCTGCTTCCGCCACGCGCTCTTTGTACCGACAACGCCGCGATGATCGGCGTCGCCGCGTATGAAGAAATCGCCTGCGGCGCGCTTCCCGCGGAACTGACGCTGGACGCCGACCCGGAACTGTAAGATTGCTTCATAAAGAGTTTACCGTAAATCTGTCTTTGTCGGATTTGCGGCAGTCGGAACAAAATTTCCTATTATTTGATAATCCTGAAAGGATTTCTGTCGATTCAACCAAGAAATGACATCCCGTTCGAAATATTTATGTTGACAAAAAAGGGAGAGCAAATTAAGATATATGAGTAAGAATTGTATGGAGGAGGTTAAAATGAAACGCTGCTGCAAGTTGACCATCGTTCTTTTATTGATTGTATCGCTTGGGGCTGTTTCGCTCTTTGCTTTGGCATCCTGCAACGGATCATCGGACACGCCTGAGATTGCTGTTATCACAGATATCCATGTTATGGCGGAGTCCCAGATCGGCGACGCGAATTCAAAGAGTTTTCTTGAAAAAGACAACTCAAGCCAAAAAATGCTTTATATTTCAAAAGCAATCTTTTGCTCGGCTTTGGACAAAATAGCAAGGAGCGGCGTGAAGACGCTTCTTATTGCAGGTGATTTGACGGAAGACGGCGCAAAAATCTCGCATGAGACGGTGGCCGCGGAGCTTAAGAAGCTGGAAGAAAAGGGTGTGCAGGTTTTTGTCATCAACGGCAATCACGATATCCGCAACCGGAGCAAGAATTATTCAGAAGAAGAAGCGGTGGAAATCCCGAATGTCAGCCCGGAAGAGTTCAAAGAGATTTATGCGGACTTTGGTTATACGGAGGCGCTTGCAACCTATGAGGGTACGCTTTCTTATACGGCGGATATCGGCAAAGAATACAGGCTGATTGCCATAGATGCTGCCCATTATACTCCCGGCGAAGGCGGCGAAATCATCGACCGCAACAACCCCGCAATGACGGACGGACTAAAAGACTGGGCCGCGGCACAGGTTGTCAAGGCAAAGGAAGACAAACGGATGCCTATCGCAATGATGCACTTTCCGCTTCTACAGCATTTCGGCGATTTTGTAGACAGCACCGGCATTGCGGAGAACGGCAAGGTCAACAAGTCCGCGGATCTCGCAGCATCGCTGTCAGCGGCCGGTCTCAATTATATTTTTACCGGACATGTTCATACGCAGGATATAGCTGTATATAAGGATGGTTCGGGCCCCTTGTATGACGTCATGACGGGCTGCCTTTCCAATTATCCTTCGCCCATACGCTACTTTGCTTCTGACAAGAAATCTGTCACCATGACGACAACGCTTCTTGAAGGCATCAATCCTGACTATATCCCAAGCTATGTCAAAGAATCGGATGCCGGCAAACTTGTCAATAAGTATCAGGCATTTGCCAGTGATTTTGCAGATGAAGACATGATCGGCAAGCTTTTGAGCAAATTATCCGTCGGGGTTTATACTTCGCTGCTTTCTTCATTCGGTATAGAAAATGCGGAGGCAACGGGTGTGCTGATGCAAGCCCTGCTGAATCAGTACATCCATGACTTTCTCATAATGAAAATCAATGGCAGCGGCCCGTCCCTCGAAGCCATTGCGGCAAAATACGATGTGGTATTGCCCGAGTCTTCTTATAAAAATGTTATGGCCGTTGCCATGAGCCTGATCAAGAAAAATTATGCCGGAGATGAGAATATCACGCCGGATATGACGGAGGTCAAGCTGCTGAAATACTGTATTTATGCTGCGATTGACAGGATTTCCGAGTCGTATGATTTTCTTAATTCTTTTATCGAACTGCCCGCAATCGACCTGACGGTTGCCGCAAGAAGCCTGTTTCAAACCGGGGAACTGGATCTGGTCGGTCTCAATATCGGAGAAACGGTAAGTCCGATTTTATCCGATCTTCTGGGGATTCCCATTTCATCTGATGCCAAAGAGATGCTTGGCGCGCTGTCGCTTATCCGTTTTGAGGACAAGCTTATGGGTATCCCTTTGCAGAATTATCTGGATAAAAACAAAGGTACTGTCCATGTGGAAGCTCTGCTGGACTATATCCTTTTTGATTTCGCCAAAGATAATCTTACGGTTGACGTCGCTCCTGCGGACAACAACATCCGCATTGACCGAAAAACACTTGAAGCGACAAAGCTTTGATTTATCAGAACAGCATAATCCGAAGGCGCCATAAGGCGCCTTTATTCTGGAAAGAACTGAATTTTTAGAGTGTTCACACTAATTATTGCATCTAGTACCATTGCAAAACAAATAAAGCCACAGTACATTTCATCCAGCTTGTCATACCTTGTAAATATTTTTCTGAAACGCTTTAAACGAAGAAAGTATCGCTCTATTTGATTTTGCTGTTTGTATCTTTCTTTGTCGTATATCCAAGGGTTTTTTCGATTGCTTTTGGGCGTGACTACAGATAGGGAGCTATACGCTCAAATTGTTCTTTGTTTATATTCATGCTTCCATTCCGATTGTAAATTAGTGTGAACACACTCTAATTTAGCAGGTGCTTTCAAGTAAAAATTTTCTTCAGATATGTTAGAATAGGATTATCAAATATGTTCGGAGAGAGTATGGAGTATGTTCTGGGCGTATCCGTTGCCGTCTTTGGGGGGCTGACCAATTTTTTAGGTCAGATTCTGCAGAAGAAAGCAATCAACGATATCAAAAACCTTAAAACAGATGTCCGAATGGCAGATCTTATCAAGAATCCTGTCTGGCTTATCGGATTGGTGCTTCTTGTTCTGATCAGTTCGGTCTGCATTCTGGTGGCGCAGAACTTTATCGGCGCCGCGCTGATTCCGGGATTGGTGGCATCCGGATTCATTGTACTTGCCATTGGTTCGGTCAGGATATTGGGAGAAAAACTGACTCTCACCGAATATATCGCAATGGCTTTGCTTATTGCGGGTATTGTACTTCTCTCTTTGAGCCGCCTTTCGATAGACGGCAATCTGGAGCGCTTTTACAACACGGGTTTTGTTATCCGGATGGCAATTATGAGCGCAGCTATGTTGCTGTTAT
The DNA here is from genome assembly GCA_001604065.1 of Clostridiales bacterium Firm_09. Classification (GTDB taxonomy): domain Bacteria; phylum Bacillota; class Clostridia; order Christensenellales; family DTU072; genus Firm-09. The sequence goes on along the minus strand of LVAO01000002.1, from coordinate 10,951 downwards.
GGTACGGGACTTTTTACGGCGGCAAAAAAAGCAAGTACAAGACCATTTTAATGGCATTCGGGCCCGGATGCTGTTTCATTCTTGGGAGCATCTGGACACAGCCTTTGGCAAAATCCATGGTGGCGCTGCTTTCCGGCAACACTTCTTCCCTGATCTGGATTGTAGCAGCCGTATCCCTTGTCATCGTTGCCTATACGGGGATTATGGGGATTGTCCATGCCCAAAAAGCGTTTGCAGAGGGCAATGCCAGCATTGTCATTCCCATTCAGCAGATGCCGCAGCAGATTGCGCCCATCATCATCTATTTTTTTGTTTATCGCCTTGCGGCGCCCGATACGGCGTCCTATTTTTATATTTCCTTCGGTATTGTGCTGGTCATTCTGGCGGGTTTTATTCTTGGCAGAAGACAGGGAAAACTGGAAAAGAAATTCGCTTCCGATCAAGCACTATAAAAACAAAAGCCGATGTTCACACCGGCTCTATACAGCAGACCCTTTTATACTCTTTGCCGTCTTTCCAGTAGATTCTGGGAACGCGCATTCCGATGCCGCAGACAAATTCATAATTGAAGCTTGCAGCGTTGTCGGCCAGCTCTTCGACGGACAGAGTATTGTTTCCGTCTGTGCCTACGAGAGTGGCAAAGTCGCCCGTGACAACATCCGGGATATGCGTCACGTCAACCATCATCTGATCCATACATACGCGTCCGAGAATGGGCGCGTATTGTCCGTGAATCAGTACGCGTCCCTTGCCCGAAAGCGCGCGTGGATAGCCGTCGGCATAGCCTACGGAGAGTGTCGCAATGACCGTGGGAGCCTTGGTCACATAGGTCGCGCCGTAGCTGACGCCATGTCCGGCCTCTACTGTTTTGACATGGTTGACCCGCGCATAAAAAGACATGGCGGGTTTTAATCCGAAATCGGGATTGACTTCGTCGGAGGGATACAGTCCGTAGATCAGGATACCCGCACGCACCATATTCAGATGATTTGCGTCAAATTCGATGATGCCGGCGCTGTTGCTGATATGCTTGACAGGTATTCTGAGTCCCTGCTGTTCCAAAGCGTATATCGCCGTACCGAAGCGTTCCAACTGCTTTTTTGAATACGCTTTGTCTGCCATGTCCGCGCAGGAATAATGGGTGAAAATGCCTTCTATGGTCAGATTGGGAAGATCTTTTATTCGCAGGATTTCTTGAATATCGTCATATCGGAATCCGATACGCGTCATTCCCGTATCGAGCGCGATATGAAGTATTGCATTCATATTGAGCGCCGACGCCGCCTTGGACAGTGTTTCTGCATTGCGCCGGGTAGATACAGTGATTGTAATTCGGTTCCGGATAAGTTCTGCAAGGCGTGTTTCGGGCACATCCGCAAGTATCAGGATGGGTTGATTGATGCCGCAGGCGCGCAGTTGGAGGGCTTCTTCTACTGTCGCTACCGCAAAATAATCCACCCGGGAGGCAAGATAGCTTGCAACTTCAGGCGCGCCGTGTCCGTAGGCGTTTGCCTTGATGACGCCGAGTATTTTCACATCGCTTCCTACTTTTCTTCGGACCAGATCCACATTGTGGCCGATGGCGTCCAGATCGATTTTCACATACGCGCGTTCGCCTTCCATGCCGAGCCTCTACCGTAAAACTTCCGAAAGCGGTGCGAGCAGGATACCCGCTTCACGGAGAGATTTGCCTATTTTCTGCACAAATTCCAGTGCTTTTGCTCCATCGCCGTGAACGCAGACAGAGTCCGCTTGGATATCGATATCCCTGCCTGTGACGGCTTTTACCTTGCGCTCTTTGACCATGCGGATGACCCGAGCGATTGCCTCGTTTTCATCGGTAATCATTGCGCCGGGCCTGCCGCGCTTGACAAGAGAGCCGTCTTCCTCATAACCTCTGTCGGCAAATACCTCCCGTGCGGCTTTGAGCCCAAGCTCCTCTGCCGCTTCAAGCATTTTGCTGCCGGAAAGCCCAAGAAGAATAAGCGCAGGGTCTACGGATTGAATGCCTTCGCAGATGGCGCGAGCGAGCGCGATATCCTTGCCCGCCATGTTGTAGAGTGCGCCGTGCGGCTTGACATGGGAAAGCTTGACGCCGTTTGCCTTGCAGAACGCCGCAAGCGCGCCGATTTGATATGTTATGTATGCTCTGGCTTCGGCCGGCGTGACATCCATGTTTCTTCTTCCGAAACCCATCAGATCCGGAAAGCCGGGATGAGCTCCGATGGCGACGCCGTTTGCTTTGCAAAGCCTGACGGTGTCCGACATGACAAGGGGATCGGAGGCATGGTAGCCGCACGCGACATTCGCCGAAGTGATAAAGGGTATGATTTCGCTGTCCATGCCGATTGTATAAGCGCCGAAGCTTTCGCCAAGATCGCAATTCAAATCAATTTTCTGCATAATCCTTCTCCTAATCTTTGAGGTCGACGTTTTTTATATCTGTGATGAACATATGTCCCGGCGAATGCGTGATAACAATGTCGGGCTTGGAATTCATGATAACCGATTGCGGAGTGACGCCGCAGCACCAGAATACGGGGATTTCACCCTTATTGATTGTAACGCTGTCGCCGAAGTCGGGTTTGTTGATGTCCGTGATGCCGATGGCCTCGGGATCGCCGATATGAATGGGAGAACCATGCACACGAGGCATTGATGCGGTGACCGTGGTCGCTTTGACCACCTGATGAAAGGGGATGGGGCGCATGCTGACTACCATTTTTCCGCTGAAAATGCCTGCAGGTTCGCAGTCAATATTGGTTTTGTACATCGGAACGTTGCGGCCTTCTTCTATATGCCTTACAGGCACGCCCGCCTCCAGAAGCGCGGACTCAAAAGAAAAGCTGCAGCCGATCAGAAAGCTGACAAAATCCTCCCGCCACAGATGGGATACGTCGGTGTATTCTCCGGTCATCACGCCTTTTTCATATACACGGTATTTGGGAATATCACGCGCGATATCCGCATCCCGAGCAATCCTTTTCAATGAGCGTGAACCCGGATCGGTTACTTCCAATACAGGACAGGATTTGGGATTGCGCTGAGTGAAAAGCAAAAAATCATAAGCGAGCGCCTTGGGAAGCACAACCAGGTTTGCCTGTGCATATCCCGCGCACATTCCGGAGGTGTTCCAATCGATTTTGCCTTGGCGAATCATGCCGCGGACAACTGCGGGCGACAGATCGGCATATTTTGTGTTATCTATTTTTTCCATAATTTCTCCAGCTTTTTGAGGCATTCCGCTTCATATCTATAAATATCCTGCGCTTCTTTCAAGGATATTTTTGTGAACTTAAGACGATCTCCTGGACGGAATTGCGCAACACGATTGACATCTGCAGTGATTACGGTTGCAATCTTGGCATATCCGCCTGTTGTCTGTCTGTCGGCCATCATGATGATGGGTTTGCCGTTGGAAGGTATTTGTATTCCACCCAAAGGTATGCCGTCGGAAATGATATCCACACCCGCTTTGCTCGAGACGGCAGGACCGTCAAGCTTGATTCCCATCCGGTCGCTGTCCATGGTCACTTGGTACGGCGAAGATAAGAATGTACCGATGCCATCATCTGTAAAATAATCATTCTGGGGCCCCATAACAACACGTATAGGTTCTGAAAATCCGGATAATTCAATATCCAAGCCTCTCATCATCATATCGCGCAGCACGGGTCGGGCGCACAAGAACGGGATTTCGTCACCTGCTTTGAGAGCGCTTCCCTGATATCCGCCAAGCTTGCACTTCAGATTGGTGGACTTGCTTTTAAGAACGGACGGGATATCCAGTCCGCCTGCGAAAGCAAAATAAGTCCGCAGACCGATTCTCGCCGCCCCGCAGCGGAGAGTATCCCCGGCCTTTGCTTTGTACGCCGCATACATGGCGATGCGTTCGCCGTTGAGTTCCGGCAGAACATCCGCGCCAGTGATGGCAAAGATCGCTTCGGAGGTAAATTCGGCAGTAAGCCCCGTTAATGTTGTTTCGATTGCGGCTTCATAGGGTGCATTGCCCACGAGAATATTGGCGATCGCGAGCGATTTTTTGTCCATGGCGCCGGAGGGAGAAAATCCTCTGTCCATGTATCCGTATCTTCCGTCGTCCTGCACCGTCGCAAGGGGACCTGGGGAATGTATCAGCAATCCCATATCAGCGTACCTCCTCTTTTGCGGTATACTTGCCTTCTTCCACAAGAGATTCGATTTGCTTATATTCTTCTGCGGTAACAGGATCGAATTTGATGTAGTCTCCCGCCTGATAAAGAAAAGGCTCTTTTCTTGCGGGGTCATAAGGCTTAAGGGGGGTGCGTCCGATCAGACGCCAGCCGCCGGGAGAGGCAAGAGGATAGATGCCTGTCTGTTCGCCGCCGATGCCGACGGAGCCCTGCGGAATCTTCGTTCTGGGATTTTTCAGACGCGGAGTATGAAGACGCGGGTCCAAACCGCCCAGATAAGCAAAACCCGGGAGAAATCCGAGCATGTATATCAGATATTCTTTTTCTGAATGGAGAGAAATGATTTGCTGCTCCGTAAGTTTTGTATATGCCGCAACATCCGCGATATCTTCGCCGTATTCGCCGCCGTAAAGGACGGGGATATGAATAATTTTTTTAGAGGCCGTAAGGATGCCCGAGCTGCTTTGCTCCAGCTTCTTCAGCTTCTTTACAAGCTTCTCATAAGATATCTGGCAGGGGTTGTAGTAAATAAGAAGGGAACGGAAGGTAGGCACGGCTTCGAAGATACCCTTGACAGGGCGCGCGCGCAGGGCATCATAAACACGCTTCACTTGCCGGTTGACGGACTCATCGATTGCCGTGCCGAATTCCATGACAAGCGCAGTGTCACCGGCGGTCAGATATCGCACGTCGCTCATAAAAACAAACCTCTCACAAATTGTTTTCTTCAAAAAACCTGAGGTTTAGGACCTTTTCGAACCATGTTGCGCAGGTCTTCTTGAGTTGAAGAGGATAGCGGATGCATTCGTTCATCAAATGAACGATGCCGATATTGAGCTCCTCATGAAAACCGTCAATGGCAGGAATCAGCCAGCCGTACATATCGATCATGCCGCTTCTTGAGGCTGCGCGGATGGCGTTTTTCTCAAGCTCCGGCGAAATCATGATGTCCAGATCCTCCTTCAGGAAGGCAATCGCCGCAATCATTCCGTACACGCCCCAATCCGAGGTGGTCGCCGTGATGATGTGATCCGCCGAGGTGACCGCAGCAATACCGCCCTGGCAGGGACAGCGGCAGGACTTGTCTGCCGCATACGGAACGTATTTGCAGAGATGCTCCTTGAGCGTTCCCATGCCGGTTTCGTTTCCCAGATCGCCCACCGCGATATTGAGGATGCCCGCATCCTTGCATTTTTGAAACAGGATATCGGATTTTGCTTCGATTTGCGTCAAATCCAAACCTGTCGCGTTGTGATAGATTCCGTATTTGTTGGCTCCGGGCGCTTCGGTAGAGATGACTGCTTTGGGCCTCGCTTTTGCAAGAAGCTCATCTGCCTGTGCTGCCGCTTTTGCAATATCCTTAGTAAAGGTTACCACACCCATTGATACGGGATACTGTTTTAGCTCATCCAGATTATCAAAAAGATGAAGCCCCATTTCGTACGAAAGATTTTTTACCGCCACAAGATTGTCTTCCGGCACAATCACAACAGGTTTTGCATTAAAGGCTTTGACGAGCGCGCGCGCCAGAAGCATCGCGCCCACAATGCCGTCCATTTCTGCTTTTTTGGAGGGCAGCAGAACAAATCCGGTCAGGATGAAAACGATGTCATCTTCCTTGACTATATTGCACAGTTGTTCGGCGGCGTTGATGGTGAGCGGTTTGCCGGTATAAGCTCTTGCGGCTTTGTAGAGTATGCGGCAGACGCCGTAGCCTCTGGGATCGAGATTCATCAGATTATCCAGATTCTGCCCGATATTCAGTTTTGTTAATTCTTCTTGGGTCATTGTCATAGTTCTTTACCTGCATCAGATAGCAAAAAATAAATATCAGATTTTTTTGCCTTCGGTTTCTTCGTAGAATTCCTGAAGCAATGCGTCCTGAATCTTTTTCAGAAGTTCAGGTGCTTTGCCGCCTACGGGCTTGAAGTCGATTTCTGAAACGCCCAGGCAGAGCTGGCCCGCGCTGGATACAATGACTTCGTCCGCTTCAAAGAGTTCCTTCAAAGTAAATGGTGTTTCGTCCACCGGAATGCACAGCTTTTTGCACATTTTGATCATGTGCATGCGGGTGATGCCGGGGAGGATCAGATGATCGGTAGGGGCGGTAATGAATTTGCCGTCTTTCAGAATCGAGACGTTGCTGTGCGCGCATTCTGTGACGCGATCGCCGCGGTGGAAAATTGCCTCGGCGCAGCCCATCGATTCTGCTTTCTGTGAGGCGACGACGCTGGGGAGAAGGTTGAGTGTTTTGATATTGCAATGCAAGAAGCGGGTGTCTTCCATTGTAATGACCTTCAGCTTCTGGTTGACGTCCTTGATTTTGCCGGGCTTAAGTAGAATCCAGATGTTTGCCATAATTTTGGGATCATACGAGTGGTTGCGGATCTGGGTGCCGCGTGTCGCCTGCCAATAGACGAACTGATCGCCGGAGTCCATTTTTTTGACCATATCGCGCAGAATTTCTTTGAGTTCGGCCTTGGTATGGGGAAGGTTGATTCCCAATAAACCCGCACTGTTGAAAAACCTGTCCATATGATCGTCTATCGCATAGATGTTATAATTATGGCTGTAGGTGGCGTCATACACGCCGTCACCGAAGAAACATACGCGGTCGCTCATCGGGATGCTCATGTCCTCAATTTCGCCGTATTTGCCGTTATAATACCCCAGAGTTTTCACAATAATATCCTCCGTGAAAGTTGCTTACTATATTATAAGCATTGGCGCGCATAAAGTAAATGAAAACAAGGCCCTTCACGAAATTTTTTTGTTTGCCGTATTGTTTTAATGTAAATATTTCTGTTCCTGCGCATAAGGAGAATCCTTCCCGGGAAAAAGCGCGCTTCGCATGGTTTGTATCCAGTTTTGCGGTCGGGACGCGATAAAAATCTCCGCATGAATGAAGGTCCGTTTGAAGCTGAAAGGCAAGCGAAAAGAAAAACTGTCATAGAAGACCATCATCGATTTTGCAAGGATCTCAGAATCGCACCTGGATGCCAGAATTCACTCAGGACGTGGCAGGTGAAACGGTTCTTAAAAACGGAATATTGCTGAACCGTTTATTGCATGTTCATGATAGCTTCATAAACCGTATAAGCGAATATCTTTGCCCCTTCTTTATTCGGGTGTATGCCATCCGGGAAATATTCTTCCTTCCCTTCGAAAACGGCATGCATATCGATGAATCGAAGGCCTTTTTCTTGTGCCAGTTCTAAGACAGCCTGATGAATTTCTCCATCAATCAATGAACCGTTGATTGTAAATTTAATAATGCCGTTGAAGGCAAATGCGGGCGGCGGAGCAAGGATATAGATTTCGGGCGAAGAAGGTAAGGCGAGATAGGAATCTATGAGTCCGGCATAATCTTTCTTAAAGGCGTCTTTCCCTTTCCAGTTGATCGGTTTTGAATCGTTGGTGCCGAACATGATGACAACAATATCGGGCAGGAAATCCAGACTTTTCTGATATACCTTATCCTTGATGTACGGCATGTCACCGTCATAGAGTGCGGTCCTTCCGGAGTAACCGTAGTTATTGACGACATAATCTCTTCCGAGAAGATTGTTCAGTACAACGGGATATGCGTTTTCCAACCAGTCATATACCCCCGCACCGTAGGTGATGCTGTCACCGACACAGGCAATCTTGATTTCTCCCTCTTCTGCGCTTGAAAAAACTCGTACTGGCAGCCAGCCGATTTTTATGGTATAACCAACTGCAATCGTGCACAGTATTACGATAACAAGAAAAAGGATGAAGACGCTTGATAAGATTTTTCGCTTTCGGTTCATGTGAATTTATTCCTTCATTTCAGAATGATGGACGCAAGCAATATCGAAAGGGGACGAACTGCGGGAAGCATGCGTGCTCTGACTGATTTCAGTCCACTCGCTGTTAAAATATATTTTACCATATTTGCCTGCATCAATTCAAGAAAGAGATTCTTTTGTTCCTCTATTGAATCGGGTACGCAGGAATGGTAGAATATCATGTATATTGCTCCAGAAAAGAAACAAACCTCTCAGGGAGAAGAAAAGCATGAGTGGAATAGAAACAACTGGTGCGGCGGAGCGCCTGAGCACACGCAATCTGTATGCCTTTGCGATAGGTACCTTCGGCAGGGATCTCGCCTGCGCCGGATTGTTTATGGGTCAATTGATGAACTATGTCTATTTTACCAAGCACCTGACCAACGGACAATTTGCCGTTCTCACGGTGCTTGTCGTGCTTGCCAAAATTTTTGACGCCATCAACGATCCCGTAATGGGAAATATCGTTGATGCGACACGTTCAAAATGGGGGAAATTCAAACCCTGGATGTTTGTAGGCATGATCGGGTCTTCCATTGTCATAATCGCCTCATTTGCCAACAATCTCCAGGGCTGGGCTTACGTGGGCTTTTTTGGCGCCATGTACTTTCTTTGGAGCATTGTATTCACAATGAACGATATTTCCTACTGGGGTATGATTCCTGCCTTAGCAAGAAATGCCGGGGACAGAAACAAGCTTTCTTCCGTCACGTCGCTTTTTGCAGGCGTCGGCGGCACCATATGCTCGGTGCTTGTCCCGGTTCTGACAACCGGCAATCTGGCAATCAATGGTTCTGCGGTCTTTGCATACGCCATTCTGAGTATTATTTTTGTAGCGGTTTTTCTTGTGATTCAGTCCATAACGATATTCTTTGTGAAAGAAAGTCCGGCCATGCTTGCCGCACCGTCCGAAAAAATAGGCATCAAACGCGTTTTGGGCGTATATAAAAACAACGACCAGCTGTTATGGATGACGCTTATCTTCCTTTTGACCCAGCTTCTTCCCTCCACCGCGATACCGGTCTATATTTATATGCAATTCGGCTATCAGGGTGTTCTGACAACGTTGATTTACGTTTTCGGCGGCATTGCAACGCTGCTGTTGTTCCTCTTTTATCCCAGACTGTCGGCAAAGCTCTGCCGCGCAAAGCTTCTGCAGCTTTCTCTGATTTCTGCGCTGGCAGGCTTTGGCATGATGCTTCTTTTTGGTATTTGGGTACCCGAAACATCATTTTCGATTCCCATACCTGTATTTAATGTGAATGTTACCCTGCAGTTCTTTTTGATGATGGTAGCCAATCTGTTCTGCATGACGGCTCAGACCTGCATCACGTTGATTTTTGTCATCAGTATTGCCAATACCGTAGAATACAACGAGTGGAAGACCGGCAAGCGCGACGAAGGGATCATATTTTCCACACGCTCCTTCCTTGTCAAGTTCGGCGGTGCTTTTTCGATTCTCTACGTGATGCTGTTCTATATGCTGATCGGCATAAAAGAAGAGACGGACACCATTGCGGATTTGGAGCAGGCTGCCAATCTCGGCACAATAACCGGCGCAGAGAAAATGGAACGGATCAATGATATTATTGCCGATGTTTCGTTCGGAAAAAAACTTGGTTTGCTTATTTTTATCACGGTCATTCCCATGGCGCTCTATCTTGCGGCATATTGTATTTATAAAAAGAAATATTTCATCAGCGAAACCTATTATGCGTATTTGATCAAAAAGATTGCCGTCCGCAATGCCGATGATGCGGCGCCGGAACAAAACCGGTGCGAATAAAAAGCGTTTTTTTGAATTTCCGCATGAATAAGCGTGGCGCATACGCTGCATGGAGTTTAGTATTACTAAACAAATTAATTATAGAAAAATGTTGAAAACGATTGACAGCAGTTTTTTTTGTTGCTATACTTGCATCGTTACAGGTGAAGTGTAATTCTTCATTGGTGGTAATGTGACGTATGTCAACGAGCCCATGTTAAATAAGTTCTGGTGCGATTCCGGAGCCATCGGTACAATCCGTATTTAATCGTTGAGCAGCTGACATACGGCGAAGCGTATGTATAATTGTCATGCCCGGCGGTTAAATGTAACCCCGGGCATTTTTTTGCTCAGAATAAATAAAGAGAGGTAGTCGCCATGCAATTATACGGCTTCAATAATCTGACCAAAACTTTGAGTTTCAATATTTTTGATATCTGCTATGCGAGAACGGAACGGGAAAGAAGAGATTATATCGCCTACATTGACGAGCAATATAACAGTGAGCGTCTTACCGGAATCATGGTGGATATCGCTGCGAAAATCGGAGCGACGGTGCTCAATATCTCCAAGCAGGATTATGAGCCGCAGGGGGCCTCGGTCAATCTTCTTATCGCTGAGGAGCCTATCGCAGAAGAGGCCGCAGATAAGTCCTGCAATCTTGGCAAATATTTTCGCGACGACAAGTACCTTCTCGGACATCTTGACAAAAGTCATATTACTGTGCATACCTATCCGGAGTGGCATCCGGACAACAACGTATCAACCTTCCGCGTCGATGTGGAGGTATCCACCTGCGGCACCATTACCCCGCTCAGCACCCTTGATATGCTTATTAACAGCTTTGACTCCGATATCATTACGATAGACTACCGCGTACGCGGCTTCACCAGGGAGGAGCATGGCAAAAAGAGCTTTCTTGACCACAAAATCAGCTCTATACAGGAGTATATTGACCCAGCAATCCTCAAAAAATACGACATGATGGACATCAATGTATATCAGGCGAATATTTTTCATACCAAAATGCTGATAAAAGAAATCAACCTGCAAAACTACCTGTTTAATACCGACGTCTATGAACTGCCCCCGCGCGTCCGTCTGGACATCACCGACCAGATTCGCAAAGAAATGATAGAAATCTTCTCAGGGATGAATGTATATTGAGATGTATGACCAATCCAAGGCACCTATCTTTAAGG
>LVAO01000020.1 GCA_001604065.1 Clostridiales bacterium Firm_09 | reverse complement strand
ACATGTTGGTCAAGAGATCGGCTCCCGAAACAAAAAGCGCCCAGAAATGAGCGCTTTGTTGTCTGATTTTGCAGAATCACAATTATTCGGACTTAAAGGGCAAAAGTGCCATCACTCTTGCTCTCTTGATTGCCTGAGCAAGCGCTCTCTGATGTTTGACGCAGATGCCGGACATGCGGCGGGGGATAATTTTTCCTTTTTCGGTGATGTAGCGGGGACGCTTTTCTCCGTTTTTGTCATAACCTTTATCGCTTTTCTCAATCTCTCTTGCGAGAGCAATGTAATCAATCTCTTCGACTTTGTTGACACAGAAAGGGCATACTTTCTTTCTGGGTGTGTGCCTGCTGGCGCGGGGGGCGCCGGGCAAAGGGGCGGATTTCGATTCTTTCATCATATCAATTCTCCTTAAATAACATTAATCTAATGCGGACGGTCGGTCCGCGGAGCGCAAGAAAATGTTGCGCTCAGAAGGGAAGGTCATCGTCCGAAACGGGTTGGAGCTCTTCGACTTTTCGCTTGCTTCCGCCCGGGCTGCCCGCCGGATTGCCTTCTGCAAAATCCGGCTCATCGCCAAAACCGTCGCCTTTGGTGCTCAAAAACTGTACTTCATCCGCAACGATTTCGGTCACATAGCGTTTTGTGCCATCGGCAGCATCGTAGCTTCTTGTCTGAATGGAACCTGCAATGCCGACTTTGCTCCCCTTGCGAAGAAACCGGCTGCAATTTTCGGCCTGATTGCGCCAACAGATGACAGGAAGAAAATCGGTCTGACGGGTGCCGTCTCCGGAACTGTAATTGCGGTTGACAGCCACGGTGAATTTGCACATTTTTATGGCGTTTACAGTGGTGCTCGCTTCTGGATCGCGGGTAAGGTTACCAATCAAAAAAACCTTGTTCATGGATACCTCAGTCTTTTTTTGTAATCATCTGACGGATGATACCATCATTGATTCTCATCTGTCTGTCAACCTCGGCAGGAACTTCCGGGTTTGCTTCGAAGGTGATCAGCACATAGTAGCCTTCGGTCTTGTAGTTGATGGGGTATGCGAATGTGCGTGTGCCCCATTTTTCGACCGCGCTCACGTTGCCGCCGAGACTGACAATCAGGTCATTGAATTTATCGACCAGAGCAGCCTTTGCTTCGTCGCTGAGACTGTTTTCGATGATGAATAACAGTTGGTATTTGTTCATTAGAAACCTCCTTTTGGCCAGTGTCTCCCGAAGGAGAAAGGATACGGCATAAGCCGCGCATCATAAATGCTTTTATATTATATATGGATTAAAAGAATATGTAAAGCAATTTTATTAAAAAATACGGCTTTTAACCCAATAAAATGACCTTTCCCTTTTGTTTATGGATGAGAATGCTGCCGTTTTTGACTCCGGACACCAATTCGCCATCCACACAGAATTCTATGGGATTCTCGGACTCGATTCTGCAGTGCCGGAAGGAGCGGAAGACGATGTTCTTGTTTTCATACGGTGCATCAAAGCCAATGAAGAATGCGCGGAAAAAGCGCAGGAACATTTTTATCAATCGGAATGGACCCTCCGGAGAGCGTATGAGAAGCAACTGGGCGTTTCCGTCATCGGGCTTGTAAAGTCTGTTGAAATGAAAACCGAATACATAACGGGAATTGACGGCCATAATAAGCGTGTAACATCCCTCTTCCTGTTCGCCGTCAATATTCAGCCGTGCTTTCATGCGGTAAACCTTGTATTCCTTGAAAGCATAAAAATAATAAACCAGTCTTTTGAAGATTTTTTTATACTTCGGTTTGGGCTTGTATCCGATGGGCGTAAAGCTTCCTGCGGCGGCGACGTAATTGAAAAGCCTGCCGTTCAGTTCGCCTATGTCCAGTGTATAGACGCCTTTGCCGCCGTTGACACTCTTAAGTGTATGCGCACAGTCGTTAAAAGTTCCGCAGGGAACAAAAATCAGATCCCTTTGCTTCCCGCGAAGTGCGTTGACAGCATAATTGAAGGTCCCGTCGCCGCCGCATACCGCCACAGCGTCAAAACCTTCCGAAACTTCGCCGATATCAAGAGGAGTATCGACATCGTATACTTTTTTTTCGACATCGCCGTAGAGGCCTTCCAGAACCTTTATCAGTTCTTCCTCAGCTATCCCTGTCGAATTTCCGCTTGAAGCATTGATCAGCAAAAGACATTTCATGCTAAGTATTATAGCATATATTTTAAATTTAAGAAGGATTATGCTATAATATGCTTATCAAATCGGACAAAGGACTCCATGCGGCTTCTTTTCTTGCATAAAAAAGATTTTTTCTCTCCGAACTGGAACCGTTATCATCCGGCAAGAATCAAGGATTATCCCGGACTGGATTCTCCTTTCGGCAAAGTGGACTTGTACCGAAGGCCTCATTCCGGCAAGCTGCCGGTCATACTGTATCTGCATGACTGCTTTGCGCCCATAGGCCGGCAGCACAGAAAGGGGATTTGCCGTGCTCTGGCAGAATACGGTTGCGCCGTTCTTTGTCCCGACATAAAAAAGGATAGCTATCCTTCGCAACTGACAAAAATCGTATCACTGGCAGAATGGGCCGTTCAGAACGCTCATACTTTCGGACTTGATACGGAGCGTGTGATTTTTGCGGGGGACGGCTTCGGCGCTTTTCTTGCCGCAGCTATATGCCGTCTTCTGACAGACCCTGTTTTTGCCGGACGTATGGGAATAAAAACTATACTTTCTGCTCCGGTCGGCGCCGTATTGTTCTCCGGCTTCTATGAGCTTCCGGATCCATTGGCAAAAACCAGAAAAGCCCGTTCTCTCAAGCGCTTTGCCAAAGCAGTATTCGGCGAAGAGGCATTGGAAGATAGAAAAAAATATGCTTTCGCTCCTTTGTCCGCTGCGAGAACAGGACTCCCGTCCGCTTATCCTCCCGTCTTTTTTTCGCATTCCCCCGGCGATATTTATTGCAGCGGACAGGGTGATGTGCTGCGCAAAGCATTGGAAACAGCAGGTGTCCCTTATTGGGAATGTTATGCCGCAGAGTCAAAAGGCAGACATGGCTGGAACCTGAACCCTTTTACAGAAGAAGCTCGCGCCTGCAATGCTGCGGCGGGAGATTTTATTGAAAAAATAAAAAACGGCAATCCCGGTTGTGCGAGATTCGATATCTGAGAAGTTTGAACGAACAATGTGAAGAGGCGAACCGAGCCGCCAAAGGGGATGCAGATCCCTTTGCACGCTATGAATAATAGCGTGAAGAGGCGAACCGAGCCGTCAAAGGGGATGCAGACCCCATTTCACGGTATGAATAAT
>LVAO01000019.1 GCA_001604065.1 Clostridiales bacterium Firm_09 | reverse complement strand
CACAAAAACCTTTTTTGCCTTGTTCATCCCATGCGCCTCTATAGTTATTATTTTCTAATATTATAATATATAATTTGTCCAAACGTCAACATAAATCAGAAATGCAATCTGCAAAACATCGGAGCCGTATTGCTTTTTCGGTGTAAATATGCTAATATAAAAAAATGGAAAATGCCATTTGAATGCGGAGGAAAGAATGAGACCTGTATCCAAAGGACTAAACGTATTGACCGTGATTCTGCTGTGTCTGACCATTATGATCGCTTCGGGTATCGGCATTCTTGTTCATCTTCAAAACAAAAACACTCCTCCACCCGCGCAAAAAAAAGCGTTCATACTGATTCCCGGTCTGATGGGCAGCTGTCTGTGCGATCCGCAATACGATAATGCCGTTGTATGGAGTGCCGATACCGCCTGGCTGACAGCCAGAATGCAGGAAGACCCGGCTTTTGCCGTGCAATACGGCGCACAGTTTCTCTCCTACGGAGAGGATTCTTCCCCCATAACCCCCCTTGTTCCGGCATCCTCCTCCGCCATTCGTTCCGATGGATACGATCTTGACCCTTACGGCTTCGGCGGCTCAACAAAATTGCTTGCAGATTATCTCCGGACACAATATGCCGACGAAGGCTACGATATCATCACCTGGCAATATGACTGGCGTCAGACAACGCAGCATTCTGCCGATCTTCTGGAAGAATTCATCAATAGCCAAGGGTATACCAACGTAATCCTGTTTGCCGACGAAATGGGCGGAAACGTTGTGGCAAGATATATCCGAAAATCGGATAACCGCGCAAAGGTAGACTTATTCATGCCTTTCGGTACCCCATTCTTTGGTTCATTGAATATGCTGGATTGGTTGTTCCCGACAAGCGAAGCCGCATCCGCAGAAAACCCGTATGGGCGTTATTCAGAGCTGATCACCCTCCTCAACTTATCCGATTACCTGTCGGATCTTCCCGCTGCGGCACTTCTGCTCCCTTATGCGGCGATGAGCTATCTGAGTGTATTCCGTCAGGGAGAAGGTCCCATTCTTCTCAACGACACCAAAGTAACCTTCAACGAGCTGTATGACTATATCTGCTCCCAATCCTTTGCAAAAACGGATTCAATGCAGCTCAAAACTGTTTATGAAAATCTTGTAGAATACCAACACAGGGATTTCATAGAGATCCGGGGCAAATGGAAGCATGTCACAGAATTCGTCGATACAGTCTTTGTCGTGGGCACGGGAATACGCACACGGTATTCTGCCGACATCAATACTGCCATGGGCGTCATCACAAATTTCAAAACGGATCTGAACGGCGATGGCTCCGTCTGGGCATACAGTGCTTCCGCCGGCCATTCGCTCAATGCGTCCAATGTCATTATGGTCAATGCCGAAGAGGTAAATTTTGCAGGATACGGACATTATTTCGACAATCCGGATGTGCTGGAGCTCATAAAAAACGAAATCGATGCGCATGTGATACGCGTACAAAAATAAATTATACAATATAGGGAGAAAACGATGTCTCAAAAACTGCTTGTCCCCGCAAAGCTTCTTAATGAATATGGCCTACCCATACAATTCGGCTATGCCACAAAGCCGATTGTAGAAACCAATCCCGGCGATCTCAGGCATCCGATACGTTATAAGGAATGGGATTTTTATCAGATTTCCGACAGGAACTGGACATTGCAGGTCACCTTCGGACATGTATCCTATGCCGGTGCCATCAATGCGGTTCTGTTTGATTATGCAGGAAACCGTTATGAGGCGACGCTTCCTCTGCTTTTCCCTATGCAAAGTCTCGGATTGGCTGCGACAGCCGCCACTCCCTGTCATCTTTCAAAACATACAAAAAATTACAAAATCGATATCGATGTCGGCGATGGCGAAAGAAAAATCATTGTCGATGCTTCTACGAAAGCCGGTCCCTGCCGTATCAAAATGTCGCTTTCCTATCCATGTGATTCAGAAGGCATCCTTGTTGTGACACCTTTTGAAAAGCCGGATCAGTTCTACCATAATTATAAGCAGAATTGCATGATTGCCAGCGGATATGCCCAATTCGGCGAAGTCCGGGTGGAATTCAAGCCGGACGAAGCCTTCGGTCTGATAGACTGGGGACGCGGTGTTCTTCCCTATCGCCACTCCTGGTGGTGGGGCAACGGAAGCACATTGATTGACGGCCATTACGTAGGTTTCAATATCGGCGTCTTCGGCAATACCTCTTATGCGACAGAAAACACGGTTTTTTATGATTATAAAGCGCATAAGCTTGGCAATATTTCCTTCAGACGCGACAGTTATATGAGTCCTTGGACGTTTACGTCCGATGACAATCGCTTCGAATTTGTCTTTACTCCCGTATTTGATAATTTTACTTCCCTCAATTTATTGATTGCGCACAACCGCTGTCATCAGGTTTTCGGCAAATGGAACGGCAAGCTTGTATTGAATAACGGCAAAAAGCTGGAAATCAAGGATATGTTTGCTTTTGTCGAAGAAGCCCACAACCGGTGGTAATTATTTTATCTGTCCGAAAACAATCCCACAAATATCTGACCTTTTCCTGCAACGGCGAGCGCATAACCGTATAGAAATTCAAAGTGACTCACTGTGCCGTAATCACAGCGTTTCAGGGCTTCCGGCAGTTGTTCTCCGGTCAGCGCGGCAAGAGCGGCCTTGGATGTCCATAATTTATAAAAACGGTACCGTTTCGGAGTAGCTTCTCCCGGGCAGAAAAACCGTGAGGATATGGCAAAAAAATTTCTTCTCGTCATCCTTTTGATGCAGATTCCTACGGGCTGATTGCTCAGGGCGCATACCCGCAGGCCCTCCGAAACAGAAATTCCCGTCCAAATCTTTTGCCCGCCTTCGTTTTTTGCAGTATTGCATACGGGTCCGCTTTCTGCGGACCCGTATAGCAAATCATATTCTTCTTTGGCAAATCGCAGGCATTCTCCGTCATCGCCGGATTTGTGCAGGATTCTTATCAGCATAGTATCATCTTTTTCCCCATGGAGAACGGAAGCGCGGATTCGCCAATACCTCGCCAAGGACAAGAGCATGGACATATTGCGAGAAATCCAAAGAAGAAACCGTGCTTGTTTCTGCATCCGGCGTCACAATCCGCTCGTTGTAATGCGCCTCACAGCCTTCGGAGTCATATTGAACATAATCCACTTTTTCGATGGCTGCTCCGGAGCTTCTGCTTGCGGGATGATCATGCGGTTCGGCAGACCCCTTTTGGGAAGTGATGCCCGCAGAAGCCGCTTTGCTTGTTGCCCCCGGAACCGGTTTTTGAGCAGCCTTCTGCTGTGCCAATGCAAATTGCTTTGCAGAAGCGGGCGCTTGCGCTGCGCTTTCTGCATACGGCGCGGACTCCTCCTCTTCCATTTTTATCAATTCGTCAAAGAGACTCATTTTTGTTCCTTATTTCCCGCGGGCTTTGTTCCGGGCAACTCATGCTTATCGCCGCCTATCGCGTTGCGCATGGTTGTATCGGCCTGTATATTCTGCATATTGTAATAATCCATTATTCCGAGTCTGCCGTTGCGCAATGCGTCGGCCATTGCCATAGGCACTTCTGCTTCGGCTTTGACAACCAATGCTTTCATTTCCTGCGTCTTTGCCTTCATCTCTTGTTCTTGAGCAACGGCAAGAGCGCGGCGCTCTTCGGCTTTTGCCTGCGCAATCTTTTTGTCCGCTTCGGCCTGATCCATCTGCAGCTGCGCGCCGATATTGCGTCCGACGTCAATATCGCCTATATCAATCGAAAGAATCTCAAATGCCGTGCCTGTATCAAGACCCTTTTCGAGTACGGTCTTGGAGATACGGTCGGGATTCTCTATCACATCCTTATGGGACTGCGCGCTGCCGATTGAGGTGACAATGCCTTCGCCGACACGGGCAATGATGGTCTCTTCTCCGGCACCGCCAATCAGTTTTGCGATATTCGCCCGTACGGTCACCATCGCTTTTACGCGCAGCTCGATGCCGTCTTTTGCGATGGCAGAAATCATGGGCGTGCCGATTACCTTGGGATTGACAGAAACCTTGACGGCGTTAAGCACGTCGCGTCCCGCAAGGTCAATCGCCATGGCGGTCTTGATATTCAAAGAAATGTTCGCGCTGTGCGCGCTGATTAAGGCATTGACAACCTTTATGACATCGCCTTTGGCGAGATAATGGGTTTCCAGCGTTTCGATGTTGATATCAAGTCCGGCTTTTTTACCCGTAATAAAAGCGTCGACAATCATCGCCACTTTAATCTTGCGCAGTTTCATACCGATCAATCTGGCAATCGAAACCGGTGCGCCGGATACCAGCGCTCTGAACCAAAGATTGAAGGGGATAAAAATTATCATGAGAAGAAACAGAACAACTGCGACAACAATAAGCGCAATCCATCCCCCTATTGCAGACAACATAACCATAATGAACTCCTTCTTATATAGTATTTATTGTTAGCCGGCGGTTATTCGGCTTTGACAACAATAATCCGGACGCCTTCTATGGCCGAAACTTTCACTTTGGTGCCCTTAGGCAAAAAGAAAGCTCCGTCTGCCACGACATCGTAGACCACGCCGCCGATTTTGGCCTTACCGACCGGACGCAGATACGTTTCGGCGACACCCTCCTTCCCGATAAGCGACTTATAATCTTCTGTGCCTTCTGAGCGCTCTACATCGACTGCCGTCCCTTTTTGAAAAATCGGTGAGCGCGAAATGAAGCCTCGCTTGGACAGCTCAACCATAATGACAAAAGAAAGCGACACCAGAATGGCGATCAGAAACAGAAGTATAAAGATCTGTACAAAGGGATTCCCATCCCGTTCTATGACACGCAGAACGATTCCCGCAAGAAGAAGAAGGCTTCCTGCAATACCGAAAATCCCAAATCCCGGTGAAAAAATCTCTACAATCACAAAAATCAGGCCGATAATCAAACAGACAATGACAATCGGTGTCATGCCGGTAAACAATACGGCGATTTCTTGAAAGAAATTCATGATTGCCTCCTATCCGTTGATATCATCATACCATATGCTGTTCCGTTGCGCAAGGGCGTAATTTTTATGTAAAAAAGCCTGAAACGAAAAAAGCCGGGGCTGTCCCATTCTGCAGGAATCCCGGACACAAAGCTGCGGAAGAGTCAAGCTTCCTCTGCCGTTGCGCCGGACCATATATGTTTTCCCGATATGAAAAGGCCCCGGCCGTAATTTCAAAAGATTTCAGACCGCGTGATATCCCAGCTCAAGCGCTTTCAGGTTCGCGGGTATCACTTTGGGTTTTTCTGCAAATTTTTCTTTGATCATCTCGGCGACAAGGTCAACGGAAAACAGACCGCTCAGTTTGATGTATGCGCCAAGAACGACAATATTTGCAGTCTTCGCATTGCCCGCCTCCAGCGCTAAGGCGCCTGCATCCAGATACACTGCTCTGACATCGTCCCTGTCCACTTTTTCTGCAATCAAAGAGCTGTTTACAAGAATTGTGCCGCCTTTACGGACGCGTCCTTGAAATTTGTAGAGGCTGGGCTTGTTCATCGCAATCAGGCAATCCGGAGAAGAGATGATGGGACTTGCCACCTTCTCATCGCTGACAACAACGCTGCAATTGCTGGTGCCGCCGCGCATTTCGGGTCCGTAGCTTGGCAGCCAGGTAACCTCTTTGCCGTCCGCGATGGCGGCATATGCAATAAACTGTCCCAGGCTGAGAACACCCTGTCCTCCAAAGCCCGCTATTATGATTTTTTCTTCCATGCCGGCCTCCTTATTTCTGCTCCGCGTCAATATCCTTGTATACTCCCAGCGGGAATACCTTGGTCATATCGTTTTTTACATAATCTGCCGCAGCGACCGGTGTCAATCCCATATTTGTCGGGCAGGTAGAAAGCAATTCGATCAAAGAAAAACCCTTGCCTTCCAACTGATTTCTGAAGCCCTTCAGAATCGCTTTTTTTGCTTTCATGACATTTGCAGGATCCGACAAAGCGCAGCGTGCTATATACGAAGGACCATCCAATGTTGCAAGCATTTCGCATACGCGGATGGGATTGCCGTTTGCGGCAATGGTTCTTCCTGCGGGAGAGGTGGTCGTTTTTTGTCCGATGAGCGTTGTGGGCGCCATCTGACCGCCGGTCATGCCGTAAATCGCATTGTTGATAAAAATAACCGTCACGTTTTCTCCTCTTGCCGCAGCATGAATGATTTCCGCCGTTCCAATGCTGGCAAGATCGCCGTCGCCCTGATAAACAAAGACAACCTTGTCGGGATGAGTCCGCTTGATGCCTGTTGCTGCCGCCGGCGCTCTGCCGTGCGCGACCTGCTGCATATCGCAGTTAAAGAATTTATAAGCGAACACCGAACAACCCACCGGCGCGATACCGATGGTTCTGCCTTCGCATCGGAGCTCTTCGAGAGCCTCTGCAATCAGCCTGTGCGCAATGCCATGGGTGCAGCCGGGACAATAGCTGAAAGGAACATCTGTCAGCATCCTGGATTTTTGAAACACAACAGCCATTTATCTGCCCTCCTTTTCTGATATGAATTTGACTATATCCTCCGGGGACATGACGTTGCCGCCCGTTCTGCCGTAAAATCCGACAGGTTTTTTGCCGTTGACGGCAAGACGGACATCTTCTACCATCTGACCCATGCTCAGTTCTATTGCAGTAAACGATTTTATGCACTCCTTATCTGCAAGGGCACTGAGGATTGCGGAAGGAAAGGGAAAGAGGGTGATGGGGCGCAGAAGCCCCGCCTTGACACCGTTTGACCTCAACAGATTGACAGCGCTCTTTGCAATGCGCGCGACGGTGCCGTACGCCACCAGCACGATTTCTGCATCCTCTGTTTTGTATTCTTCATAGGCTGTTTCGTTTTTCGCAAGCTCCACATACACATCAAAAAGCCTGTGGTTGACCTTTTCCAGCTCATCCGGATCGATATACAGCGAGTTGATGATCCTTCTGCCTTTGCCTGTGCCCGTACCATCGGTTGCCCATGGCTTTGGCGCAAACGCCGCCGGATCCTTCATGGGGGGGATTTCTACGGCTTCCATAATCTGACCAAGCATGCCGTCGCCCAGAATCATAACCGGCAAACGGTACTTGTCCGCCTTGTCAAAGGCATCGTACATGAGGTCAACCGCTTCCTGCACGGTGGATGGCCCATACACAAGCATGTGATAATCGCCATGGCCTCCGCCTTTGACCGCCTGGAAATAATCCGATTGCGCAGGCTGGATGCCGCCCAGACCGGGTCCTCCGCGCACCATATTCACGATGACGCAGGGCAGCTCCGCACCGCAGATATAGCTGATGCCCTCCTGCTTCAAGCTGATACCGGGACTGGAACTGGAGGTCATGACCCTTGCGCCGGAACCTGCCGCTCCGTACACCATATTGATAGCAGACACTTCGCTTTCCGCCTGCAAAAACACACCGCCCACCTCAGGAAGCCTGTGGCTCATATATTCCGGGATTTCATTCTGCGGGGTAATGGGATAGCCGAAAAACGCGCGGCACCCTCCTCTTATTGCTGCCTCCGCAATCGCTTCGTTGCCTTTCATCAGTTTTTTCATAGACTTACTTCTCCACCGTGATACAGACGTCCGGGCACATCAGTGCACAGAATGCACAGCCGATGCAAGCGTCCAAGCGGACGGCTTCGGCATAAAAATATCCGTTTTTGTTGGATTCGGATGAAATTGCAATGACATTTTTCGGGCACGCCTTGACGCACATCGAACAGCCTTTGCAGGCTTCTTTGTCTATCGTGATCAGAGCCAAAACTATCATCTCCTTATGTTTGTTTTTATGATTATAGCAATCCGCACGTCAAAGTTCAAGCAAATCACATGGATTGCTTGCTTTGCAATCTTGTCATTTGCAAGAATTATTCAGGAAACTATTGATTCCTATGCTTGCGTATGGTATATTTACTTAAATATCTGCATAGATGCCGAAGTATATTTTGCTCATCTGCAGAAACTCAAAAGGATTGGTTAGGATGAATATTCGGATAACAACCGCTGACGCCGGGACAGCCCAAAAACTGGCCTCTGCTTTGAAGGGTTTTTCTCTTGTCGAAAAACCTTCCGAAGCCGATCTTATTTTTGTTTTTTATCGCGAAGAAGAATATTTGCTTCCCCATTGCGGAATACCCGGCTTCGAAGAAAAAAAAGCCAAAATGATTCGCGCAATTTTGAATATGGTCTGCTATGCGCGGGATCTGGACGCACTTGCGGAAGAGTATAAAAAATCCGTCCGCCCTGCTTCCGTTGTCCATATGGGCGCCTATGCAGATCTGGCTGTGGCCTACCTGCATAAAAAACACAACATCCTGAGCTATGCTCTTGCGCCGGAATATCCAAGCATTTCTGCGGCGCTTGCAGAAGATACGGGCATCGGCGTATGCAGTATCAAAGCCGCGGGTGTCAACGATATGCTGTGGGTATACGAAGCCAAGGACTCCGCCGGAAAAGATCTTCTTCCTGCACTCCGCGGGGCGGCAAAAGAAGAAAAACTGGATGTATCGCGTTTTGCGCTGACGCTCGAACCCAAAAAAAGCCTTGCATTTTACGGATACTACCACTCCGCAAAAGTACAAAAAAAGGATTCTGCCTCAGAAGCGGCGCGTCTGGCAGAAGCCCTGGCTAGTCCTTCCCCTGCCGTTATTCCTCTGTATGCCGTCAACAAAGAATATATTTACGGTCTGGATGAAGTGCCGGTCTGCGTTCCCTGCACGGTAAGCAGCGGCGGCATCCTCCCCGGCAAGGTGGAGTTGCCTTTGCAGTGCGTCCTTGCTTCAAACGATTACGCGGGCGCACTTTTAACCGCGGCAAGCGCGCTCAGCAAGCGCAGCGTACATGTTTTCAAACGGGCAATAAAACTCGATCCCTACATCGCATCCCTTCTGACCTTGGACGAAGCAGAAAGCCTGGCGGAAAACATATTAAAAAGCAATAAAGAAGCGGCGGAATTTTTCGGAGGCAGAATATGAAAATATGTTTTTTGGGCGCAGGCAGCACTGTATTTGCAAAAAATATTTTAGGCGACTGCATCCGCACACCGGAGCTCGGAAAATTCGAAATCGCTCTTCATGACATCAATCCGCAACGTCTTGACGATTCCTGCCATGTCATCCGCGCAATCAACAACAAATACGGCAGGCCGGCAACCGTCATCCCATATCTTGATCGCCTCCAGGCACTTGCCGGCGCAGATTACATCATAAATGCTATCCAGGTTGGCGGCTATAAGCCCTGCACTGTGACCGACTTCGAAATACCCAAAAAATACGGCCTGCGCCAGACGATAGCGGACACTCTCGGTATCGGCGGCATCTTCCGCGCGCTGCGCACCATTGCCGTTCTTGAAGATTTCGCAAAGGATATAGAAAAAGTTTGTCCGGACGCCCTGTTTCTTAATTATACCAATCCGATGGCAATGCTTACGGGCTATCTTCTCACCTATACCAAAGTGAAAGCCGTCGGTCTTTGCCACAGCGTTCAATCGTGCGTGCCATGGCTTCTCAGATCGCTAAATATGTCCGATCGGCTTGCCGGTTGCACCTATACAATCGGCGGCATCAACCATCAGGCATGGCTTCTGGACATTCATGACAAAAACGGAAATGATTTGTATCCCGAAATCAAGGCGCGTTCGCTTGCCCGTGGCGGCAATAACCGCATTGCCTTCATCATCCCGGATATGGTGCGGCATTATCTGATGCATAACTTCGGATGCTATATCACCGAGTCATCCGAGCACTCATCGGAATACCTTCCCTATTTTATCAAAAACCGCCGTCCCGACCTCATCAAAAAATTCAATATCCCTCTGGACGAATATCCTCGCCGTTGCAGACGGCAGATCCGGTATTGGAAATTCCGGCGCTTCACACTGACCTTCCGCAAAAAACTCTATCATCACAAAAGCCATGAATACGGTTCCGGCATCTTAGCGGGCGCCTTCACCGGAAAGGGCTTCAGATTCAATGGAAGTATCCTGAATAAGGGATATATGGTACCCAATTTGCCCGAATATGCTTGTGTCGAAATTCCCATGACGGTCTCTTCCGAAGGATTCGGCGCGCAGCCATTCCAACGTCTGCCGGATGAGCTTGCCGCCCTGAATCGAACCAACATCAACGTACAGGCGATGACAATACGCGCCGCACACGAAAGAAGCAAAGAACTTCTGTATATGGCGGCAGCTCTCGACCCCCACACCTCATCCGAACTGACCGTCGAGCAGATCAAAAATCTCTGCGATGATTTATATGAGGCACACAGAAAAGACGGTTTCCTTCCGGAATACAAATAATCCATATTGCCAGAAGCAGAAGACGCCAGAAGATGCCTGTTTCCACCGTGACGGATACGGCATCTTTTTTCACCCGTACGGCTTCTTTGGTTTTGCGCTTTTTAATCGTTGCCGTCAAATATTCTCATTTTATCCGGTTTTTTGGCGCAAATATGCTTGCGGATGCCAGGCGTATATGCTATAATAACTCGGCTAAGTTAGCCAGACGGTCGCATCGAAAGATGAGGAAAGTCCGAGCACCTCAGGGCAAGGCGGCAGGCAACTCCTGCTGAAGGCGACTTCAAGGAAAGTGCAACAGAAAAGTACCGCGGAGCAAAATCTCCGCAAGGGTGAAAAGGCGCGTTAAGAGCGCACCGGCAGTTCGGCGACGAAATTGGCCGTGTAAACCCCGCCCGGTGCAAGAGAAAAGAGCCTATGGACGGCCCGTCCGGCTCCTCAATCGCTTGAACATACAGGCGACTGTATGTCTAGACAGATGACCGTTTAATACAGAACTCGGCTTACAGACTAACTTAACGAAACAGGGGCAGCTTTTTAAGAAGCGCCCCTGTTTTATTTTATCCGGAATTCAACAGGTCATAGTTGGAGGTTCTCTTTTTTGATCGCGTTTTTTAGTTTGATAAGCGCTGTTTTTTCTATTCGTGAAACATAAGAACGCGAAATTTCCAAAATATTGGCAACCTCCTGCTGAGTCATAATGACGCCGTTTTCAAAACCGAAACGCTTATTGACAATGCTTTGTTCCCGCGCATTCAGGTATTTCTTGATAATTTTTTTCAGGCTGTCGCGCAGAAGTTCACACTCCATTTTGTTGTACACGGAATCCTCATCCACCGACAGCAAATCGATAAGCATCATTTCATTGCCGTCCTTGTCCGTGCCGATGGGTTCATAGATAGAAACGTTGCTTTGCCTTTTTTTGTAGCTTCGCATGGCCATCAGAATCTCGTTTTCTATGCATTTGCTCGCGTAGGTCGCAAGCTGGGTGTTTTTGTCGGGAGAATAAGAGGTAATCGCTTTGATCAAACCATAAGTGCCAACGGAAATAAGTTCGTCCTGATCGGGGTAATTCGTGTATTTTTTTGCAATATATGCAACTAGGCGGAGATTGTATTTGATCAGCGTATCCCGCGCTGTGAGGTCTCCGGTGGCACGATATTTGTCTATGTATTCTTTCTCTTTTTCCGGTGAAAGCGGATGCGGGAAGGAGTTGCTGTTATCCAGCCTGGAAGTGAACAACAGGATGTTGGATAAAATGGCAAAAAAACCTTCTAATAAAATAGCGCACCTCCGGGTCCTACTATTTTATGAAGTGTATCTGAAGAAGTTGCGGATTTTGTCGAAAAAGAAATGTCTGATTCAATCAAAATCGGCCTGCATGGATGCCGACAATGTGTTCAGACAATGCAGATAAGAATTTTTTGGGAAATCAAAAGACATTCTGTACGCGGACAATTTTTGTTTTTCAAGCCCTGCGCGACGGTTGTAAGAATAATCCCCATATTTGGGATCTCCTGCAATTGGGTATCCAAGATAAGCAAGATGGGCTCTTATTTGATGCGTTTTGCCTGTAATCAGATCAACTTCCACAAGGGATGTCCCGTCATTGCGGATGCCGCCCAGAGGTTTAATCCCCGTTGCGATTCTGACGGCGCCTTCCAATGGACGCTCGCTGATTGTAACCAGTCCTTTCTCCCCATTCTTCGACAGATAGGCTTCGTGATAAGCTTCCGAAGGAACAATGCCTACGACGCGGGCAAGATATTTTTTTTTGATCCATCCTTTTCTGAAACCTTCTTTCAGTTCCGCAAAGCTTTTTTGAGAAAGCGCAAACAGCAGCAGCCCTTCCGTGTTGGTATCCAGACGATGGCAGACCTGCGCCTCCGGTTTTAATGCGTTCACCCGCGCGGCAAACTCTTCTGTTGTGATTCCCCTGGGCTTCACATAGACTGCGATATCCTTTGTTTCCAATACACATTCCGCCCAGAAAACGGCCAGCCTGGTCTCCTGCGCATACACAGCAATTCTGTCGCCCGAAGAAAGCGGTGTATCCTCAGATACCCTCGCACCGTTGATTTTGATATCTCTTTCTCTCAGGAGTTCTTTGAAATAGCCCCGTCCGAGTTCCGGGAAGACCCTTCCCAGAAACCTTGAAAGTTTTTCTCCGGGAGGGCCTTGAAAGACGAACTCACGCATTTTTCATTCGTCCTTCTTTTTATCGGCAACGGGCTTTGCGCCCATCAGCCGCTCAATTTCTTCGCGCAGCATATTAATATCTTTGAACTGCCTGTGAACGGAGGCAAAACGTACATAGGCGACCTCATCCAGCTCCTTCAGTCCGTCCATGACCATCTCCCCTATTTTTTTCGAACTGATTTCCTGCGCGAGGCTATTGGTAATCTGTTTTTCTATATCGGCGATCAGCTTGTCGATTTTGCTCATGGGGACGGGACGTTTTTCGCAGGCCTTCATCAGACCATTCTTGATTTTGGCAGGATCAAATATCTGGCGCGTGCCGTCCGATTTGATGACTAAAATTGGCGTATATTCTATTTTTTCGTACGTGGTATAGCGCTTTGTGCAGGTATTGCATTCTCTGCGGCGACGTATGGAGGTGCCGTCCTCATTGAGACGGGAATCGATCACCTTGCTGTCCAAACTACCGCAATACGGGCATTTCATAATAATCACCTCATGTATATCATATCATATCGATTATACTATATTTTTACAACTTTTGTAAACAGAATTCATTGCCTGTCCACACCGTATTGAAGCCAACTTCAAGAAGATGTCCTGTAAAACGGCAGCAGAGCGGAATATTTTTACAGCGGCAACAACCACATCCGCAACGGATTTTTGTATAAATCCTTTTTGCAGATACATACTTCTTATCGTCTGGAGATAGGATGTCAAACAAAGTCACCATTACAGGTATTTCTACCTCGACACTGCCCAAATTAACCGCCAAGGAGTCTGAAGAAATGATCCGGCAGATCAAAGCCGGCAGAAGTGATCTGAGAGAGACTTTCCTTATGGCCAACGCGAGACTGGTGCTCAGCATGGTTCAGCGGTTCGGAAGATCGAAGGAACAAGCCGATGATCTCTTCCAGGTCGGTATGTTGGGGCTCATGAAAGCAGTGGACAACTTTGACGTCAGTCTGAATGTACGGTTTTCTACTTACGCGGTTCCGATGGTTCTTGGTGAAATCCGCCGCTATGTAAGAGAAGGCACGGCAATGAAAGTTGGCCGCAATCTCAGGGACATTGCTTTTCGGGCAGTACAAGCCAGAGACAGGCTCGAGAGAGCCAAAGTTATGGAAGCCAGTCTGACTGAGATCGCGGCAGAAATCGATGTGCCCTACCGTGACGTTGTTTCGGCATTGGACGCGATTGCAGAACCTATATCCATTTACGACCCCGTGTTCAGCGATACGGATGACGGAATGCTGGTTCTCGATCAGATTAAGGATACGCGTTCTGAAGTCGATAACATTGACAGGCTGACACTCCGCGAAGGCATTAAGGAGCTTCCCGAACGTGAAAGGACGGTATTATTGTACCGATACTTTTTGGGCAGGACGCAAACCGAAATAGCCCAAGCGTTGCAGATGTCCCAGGCACAGGTTAGCAGGCTTGAGAAAAACGCCATCGGGCGACTCAGAGAAGCCTTCTAGTCTAAAAAATCCTCCTCCGTCATACAATGACTAGAGGAGGATTTTTTTATGAACGGCATCGATTTTACCTTTTGCGAGCTTCGGGAGAGGATCGTCGTCAATATCTGCGACGGCAAGCAGCTTGGGCGGCTTGTGGACATCTGCATTCACTGCACGGGAAAGGTGATCGGCATCATTGCGCCCGGCGACGCGCGTTTCCTCCGGAATCTGAAAAGCTCCGAAAACATTTTTATCCCCTGGGAAAACATCCTACGCATCGGCGACGATGTCATTCTTGTGGACCTTCAGGCTTGCAGCAATGCCATACGGCCCACTTAATGGGCAAATACTCTTTGCATTTACAAAAAACGTCAGCATGAAAAGCGCGGCGTCACCATCCCTCACTTTCGCCTTCTGAATTGTTTTTCCAGAGAAATCTGTCCAGATCCACCTTGTATTCTTCCGACACCTCGACACCCTCCGAGGCAAGCATTGCTTTTTGAGCTTCCGGGCCGCCAAAAGCAAAGGCCCCGGACAAAAACCCTTCACGATTTACCACTCTGTGACAGGGTATAACAACAGGTTCTGGATTGGCATGAAGGATGCTTCCCACCGCTCTTGCCGCGCGGGGCATTCCCGCAAGCGCGGCAATCTGTCCGTAGGTCGAAACCCTGCCTGCAGGAATCCGCCGGACAATTTCATATACTCTTTTGTGCAATCCCATGCAGATTATTATAGCATGGCTTTCAGGCTGTTTGTGATTCCGCAGACAGATTTTCAGATTCCGGCAAAAAAAATGCTCTGAGGACAACAGAGCACCTTTTGTTTTATTCCGACGGAATTCAACTGAAAAATCATTCCGTCGCCGTTTTCTCGTAGAATTCCGATCTCAATTTATCCACAATCTTTTTCTCCAGCCTGCTTATGTAGGATTGCGAAATATTCATCATATCGGCAATCTCCTTCTGCGTGCGCTCTTCCGCGCCATACAGACCGTAGCGCATACAAATAATCATACGGTCGCGCTTATTGAGTTGGCAGAAAAGTTCTTTGAGCGTATTTTTCTCCACGCTGCTTTCCATATCCTTGTAGACCTGGTCGCCGTCGGTGCCAAGGATATCGGACAACAGGAGTTTGTTGCCTTCCCAATCCACGTTCAGCGGTTCGTCCAGACTCATTTCGTAACGGGTCTTGACCATTTTTCGAAGGAACATCAATATTTCGTTCTCAATGCACCGACTGGCATAGGTTGCAAGCTTGATTTTCTTATCCGAGTTATAGCTTTTGACCGCTTTGATCAGACCCAAAGTGCCGACGGAAATCAACTCTTCCATATCCATTCCGGTATTGTCGAAACGTTTGGCGATATAGACCACGAGCCGCAGATTATGCTCAATCAGAATGTTTCTTGCCAGGGTATCACCGTTTTCGTTAAGAGAAATCATTTTTCCTTCTTCTTCGGGAGAAAGCGGATTGGGAAGCGCCACCATATAATCCACCGTATTGCTGTCTTTATCTTTTCTGATGCGCTCAAAAAACAATTTGAATGCTGCAACGATTCTTTTGACCAGGTTATTCATAAACAGATATCCTCCTATAATGCACAAAACATTTGAATTTCACAGTTTTTTATCCCGATACCATATCCCTGTGTAAAATCATCTGATAGCTCTTGCCGTCAAGGCTGTCCGATACGACAGCCTTCGAGTGGTATATTTTATGCTGATGTTTGCCGTAATATATCTTATAATTCAGATCTACCAAAGGCAGCATGCGCACACCCGCAACGGTATTGACAGCCATTTCACCGACAATCGGCGGCGAAAGACGATCTGCTAAATCCCTGCTGATTACGACAACGGGCTGGTTTTTCGAATCCGTCAGCTTGTTTCCGGTATCAAAATACCCTACCGCTTCCAGACAGCCGCCCTCTTTCTTATCCACTTCCACGCGGTATTCAAAAACTGCCGAATTTTTCCGATTGTATAAAAAAGCAATGGTAATCCGAATCATGCCCACTGCAAGCACAATCCCCCCGCTTACAGCAAAGGGAAGAAGGGATTCATCGTTCAGATAGTCTTCCAGAAGGAGTGCGGCGCCGGCAAATACAAAAGAGATAAGATAAAATAGGATTATGGTAAGGATTAAATTCCGCCATGTGAATTCTTTTTGCAGTATCAGCACCATAGCAAGCGAAAGAATGATTTTCACCATAAACCGGTAGGCGGTCATAAAAGGATACAATGCAGAAAAAAGCGCGCCCAAACCACTCGCCAAGACAAGCCTCCAGATCTTTTGGTCTGCGCGCACAGAAAGCAGCGTAAGATAGCAGATCAGATAATTGATCGCGAAGTTGTTGATGAAAATATATTCTATATAAATCGTCCGCATAAAAAAGAGGCAGAAATCCCTGCCTCTTTTTATATCATCTCTTTGCGGATGGATAATCGTATATTTTGCGGTTATTTGTCCTTCTTTTTGTTTTTCTCCTGCAGCTTCACCAAAAAGGCAGGCAGGCTTCTCCCGCTTCCCACATCCATGCGCGGGGATTGTATGCCTTCTTCATCCTCAGGCGCTTTATAAACGGGAATTTTGCGCTCCGCATGCGCCGGCTCTTCCGCCTTTGGTTCCTGCTGGACGGGATATCCATACATTCTGGACAGCTGTTCGCGGTTGGGTTTTTCTTCGCCCAGTATACCGCCGTTAAAACGGACGACACCGCTTTTTTCATTCTGCACAAATCCCGTTGCAATGACCGTAATCTGCACTTCGTCTTCCATTTTGCTGTCAATGCCCATACCAAAAATGATATTGGCATTGGGATCCACGACATCCTTGATGAGCTTGACCGATTCATTCACTTCGTTTATGGTCAGGTTATCGCCGCCCAGCACAAAGACAATGACACCCGTCGCACCTGCGATATTGCTGTCCAGCAGCGGACTTTGCACCGCCTGCCGCACAGCATCCAACGTACGGTTGTCCCCCTTGGCGCGTCCGATGCCGATATGGGCGTTGCCCTTCTGCTTCATGATTGCCTTAATGTCGGCAAAATCGAGATTGATAAGCGCGGGCGTGGTGATGATGTCCGCTATCCCCTGAATGCCCTGGCGCAGCACTTCGTCGGCAATCTGAAACGCTTTGACAAAGGGTGTCCCCTTCGGTACAAACTTGCTGATTTTCTCATTGGGAATCACCAACAGCGTATCGACGTTTTCCCTGAGCTTCTCGATGCCCATCAAAGCATTTTCCATGCGGTGCTTGCCCTCGAATTCTTCAAAAGGCTTGGTTACAACCGCTATGGTCAATATGCCCATCTCCTTTGCCATCGCCGCAATCACGGGCGCCGCGCCGGTGCCGGTGCCGCCTCCCATACCCGCCGTGATAAACAGAAGATCGGCATCTTGTATCTGTTCGCGTATTTGTTCCTTTGACTCCTCTGCCGCCCTCTTGCCGATTTCGGGGTCGGCACCCGCGCCGAGCCCTTTGGTGATGCTGGCGCCAAGCTGTATTTTAATGGGGGCTTCGCAGATATTCAGAACCTGCATATCGGTATTGGCAGCGATAAATGTCGCCGATTGAAGTTTACTCATAATCATGCGGTTGACAGCGTTGTTTCCGCCTCCGCCGACACCAATCACCTTAATATTGGCTACGCCAGTTTTGTTAGGCATTATTTTTTCCTCCCGGAAGTCCATGCATGCAGTTTTTTGATCCATTGGTTCAGCTTGCTCTCGGCCTTATACGGCAGTTTGGAGCGCTGGTACAGCAAAAGCCCCACGAGAGAGCAATTGCCGGGTTTGTTCAGGTTCAATATTGCTTCGGACACGTTGTAGGATGCTCGATGTCCGGTCACTTTTTCTACAATCTCCCGTGCGCCGCCTATTGTCAAGCCGGAGCCGGTCAGAAGAATTCTTGTGTTCTCCGGAATTTCGTAGGTCGAAGACTCAATCACGCGTTTTATTTGCTCCGCGATATCCTGCACGCGGCAGGCGGCAATCTCATTGATGTCGCGTATATTGAAATTGTATGTTTCTCCTCCGTGCGTCAATGTGTAAACATCGCCCGCTTCCGGCTCAAGATTAAGATTGAGCTTTTTGGTCAGCTCCAACGCTATCTCAAAAGGTATCTCCAGGCAGATGGCGATATCGCCCGCGACATTGCCGCTTCCCAAAGAGAACGCTCTGGAATAAAGTATTCCGTCTCCCTTTGCATAGGCTACACCGGTGCTGATATACCCGCTGTCCACAAGAATGATGCCCTCATCACGCGCTTCGATGGGTATGGCGAACATCAGTTCCGCAAGAAGGGAGGACGTATACAAGAACTTTATGCCCAAAGCCTGGCCAAAGGCATCAAACACTTCCTGATAGTATTTTTCTCCCAAAACATAGGAAGCAAAGCTTGCCAATCCTTTTGTAATCTGTCCCACAGGAGCTTCCGGAGTTCGTTTGCCGTTATCCAGAACATAATAGACCGGAGAGCAGTTCAACGCAAAATAATCGGGATTGCTCCCGTATGTATTGCCCTGCTCAAAGAGCATATCAATATCACGCTGTGTGATTTTATGCGGCTGAGAATAATCAGAATGCACAGTCTTGCATATCACCGTCGTAAACTCGGCAGGTACACCCACAATCAATTCCTTCAGTTCGCAAAATGTGGTATCTTTATATTTTTTAACCAATCCGACGACCGCGTTATACAGATTTTCCAGATCAAGAAACTTGCCGTCCTGATATCCCTCATACTCTGCAGAAGCCTTGAACAGCAAATTGTCATGATATCTGCTGTCCTGCATCGCAAGTGTGATCACGTCGGACCCGACATCAAGCACAGCCAGTTTTTTTGCGCCCATAACTCCTCACAGCACTAATAATAATATATCTTATTATAAGTGATACAACTGTGGGTGTCAAGAGTCTGCAAAAGCGCTGCGGTCCGAAATAAAATGTGTAAAGCAATGCTGCCGGCAGCAAGAAAATCCGTTCCGCTTTGCAATTTAATATTTGTGAAGTGTATCCTTAAACCGGTTCACATCAAATCTTTTAGAGTTTTTCCATCCAGATAGTTCGAAATAAGATTGTCCAATCCTTTCCATAATTTCAGTGTCGGGCAATCCGCGGCACGCGAACAGGTATTTACGGGATCGTCCAGACATGCGACAGGCGCCAGACTCCCCTCGGTAACACGCAGAATCGAACCGATTGTATACTGTGATGGGGATTTGGAAAGTTTATATCCTCCTTGGGAGCCTCTGACACCTTTAATAAATCCCGCTTTGACCAGTTGTGAAGTTATCTGCTCCAGATATTTGTCCGAAATCTGTTGACGTTCTGCAATTTCGCGCAATCTTACAAAGCCTGCCCCGCTGTGCTCAGCAAGATCAAGCATCATTCTTAAAGCATAACGGCCTTTGGTGGATATCTTCATATTGTTTTCCTATCAACAAGATATATTTAGTATATTTTGCATATCGTTTGCTGTCAATATTTTTTATAGATCTGCGGCCGCTTTTTCTGTCTCCGGCAATTGAAGATAAATATTGTATTTTTCCATAAATGCCGCATTCAGATTTGCATCGGCGGCGACTGTGATTGTCGCCCCCGTACGCAACGTATAAATATCATATTCTCCCGAAAAGCGTATGCTTTGCACAAAAGCGGCGATTGCCTCGTCGCAAAATCCGCATGCCTTTACCGCAAGAAGAGCGGCTCTCAGCCTTATGCAGCTTTCGGTATGAAAACTGTTGTCAATGACGACATCCGGCGCAGCGATATACAAAGAAAAATCGACTTCGTCTGCTCTCTTGTCGAGTTGGAAGTCGATATCCGCAAGCGCGTATCCGCCGCTTGCCATTGCGACGGCAACGATGGGGATACGCTGTTTGATTCTTATGATGACCTTATCCGGGAATACCCGCTCGATATCCTGCACAACGACCGAGTGGTCTGGGAACCGCGCGGCAACTTTTTTTGCTGCAGCGTTTTCGTCTATGCCGAATATATTGTCGCCCAGATGGATGCCGGATATCTGAGCAATATCGCCGCTTGCCAGACCGGAATATGCCGCACCTTTTTCGTATACTTCCGTCACTTCGTCCACCGAAAATACGATGCCGAATGCAATGATACCTGTTATAATCATAATGCCTGCCAATGCGGCTGCGACGCGTTTTTTCATAAGCTCCAACGTATAGAAACCATTGTTTCAAATGTTTCAGACTTTTATAATATCCGCTCCGAGTGCGGCCAGCGTCCCGTCAAAATTCTGGTATCCGCGCTCGATGTGGTGTATATCCGAAATGATCGTCGTCCCTTTGGCATTCAGGCCTGCCAGCACCAATGCGGCTCCGCCACGTAAATCCATAGCTGCAATCTCTGCGCCGCTCAATCTTTCTATACCCCGTATGGTCGCCACCCTGTCAATGACGCTGATACGTGCACCCATTTTAATCAGTTCAGGAATATGCTTATAACGGGTTTCAAAAATATTTTCTATGATGCTGGATGTGCCGCGCGCAACGCAGGCAAGTGTGCACAGAGGCGCCTGCAAATCCGTGGGAAATCCCGGATACGGCTGCGTCTCTATTTTATCAAAAGCCGCTACCCTGCCGCTAACATTCATATATATATTATCATTATCTACCAATATTTTGCAACCGCTTTTTGTGAGTTTTGAAATGAGCGAATGGAGATGTGCGGGTTTTGCGCCAATAATTTCTATTTCGCCCCCGCAGACGGCAGTCGCTATCAGATATGTACCCGCAACAATCCTGTCCGGTATCGTTGTATATTGTGTCCCTTTGAAATGTTCGGTACCTTCTATCGTGATGAACGGAGTGCCCGCACCCGAGATTCTTGCACCCATGGCATTCAAAAAATCCTGCAAACCTTCAATTTCTGGCTCCCGGGCGGCATTGCTTATGGTCGTCATCCCCTTGGCGCCTGACGCAAGAAGCATCACGTTCTCTGTCGCTCCCACACTGGGATAATCAAAGGCTATTGGTGCGCCTTGTATTTCGCTTGCGTCGCAAAAGATATATCCGTAACGTTCTTCAATGCGCACGCCCAGTTCGCGGAAGGCGTCCAGGTGGATATTGATGGGACGTATTCCGATATCGCACCCTCCTGGGTATGCCACCTTGGCTTTTTTCATGCGGGCGAGAACCGAACCCAATAAAAAAATCGAACTCCGGAGTTCCTTGGCCAGTCCCACCGGAATCTCATGGGAATTGAGGTGTTTGCCGACAATTTTCACACTGTTCCCGTGACGTTCAACGTCTGCTCCCAAAGAGCGCAGAATTCTGGACAT
The DNA here is from genome assembly GCA_001604065.1 of Clostridiales bacterium Firm_09. Classification (GTDB taxonomy): domain Bacteria; phylum Bacillota; class Clostridia; order Christensenellales; family DTU072; genus Firm-09. The sequence goes on along the minus strand of LVAO01000019.1, from coordinate 27,368 downwards.
ATTCTGCACATCAAGAAGATCGGGACAATTTTGAATGACCACCTCATCCTCTGTGAGAAGCGCCCCGGCAAAGAGAGGAAGCACTGCGTTTTTTGAACCTTGAACAACCAACTGGCCATGTAGCGTGCTGCCTCCGTTGATTATGTATTTTCCCATGCGAAAGCTCCTTCGTTTCCATAACATAATATGACGAAGAAGGCATATAAGTTTCGCCGCATTTTCCATACAGGGAAAAGAAAGCATGCCCCTTATAAATGAGAATATTATAAGGCCGGCATCTTTTTGAGCGCAGATTTCCCTGCAATATTGATCAGCAGGCCCGAAGCGAACATAAACACAATCAGGGAACTTCCTCCCGCGCTGACATACGGGAGCGGCAGTCCGGTGGGCGGAATAGAGCCGGATACAACGGCGATATTAATCAATGTCTGGACAGCAATTACCGCCGTGATGCCGGAAGCAAGAAGAGAATTATACCGATCTTCTGCGCGCATGGCGACCATAATGCCGCTCACGATTAATATAATGAATACTCCGATGACCATCAGGGAGCCGAACAGCCCCAGTTCCTCACCGATGACGGAAAAGATAAAATCCGATTCCGCAAAAGGAAGAAACAGATATTTCTGACGGCTTGCAAACAATCCCACGCCAAAGAGCCCGCCTGACCCCAATGCATAATAGGATTGAATCAACTGATAACCCTCTTCCAACGGCGACTCCCAGGGATTGATAAATGCCAGCAGACGTTTGACCCGGTACGGCTCGGCAAAAATCAGCACAGGCACTCCGGCAGCGGCGACGGAGCTGGCCAGCAAAAAATATCTTCCGCGCATACCGCCGCAAAAAAGCATCGTCAGCATCGACAGCCCGATGCACATCGTTATTGACATATTGGGTTCCATCATCACCGCGGCGCACATCGCAAGCCCGGCAAGGACAGGAAGAACGGCAGTTTTGAAGCTTATGGGCGGCCGTTCCGAAAACTCACCCGCAAGCAGAATCATCAGCGCGAATTTTGCAATTTCCGAAGGCTGAAAGGATATCACTTTCAGATCAATCCACCTGGTTGCCCCATACACAGAGCTTCCAACGCCCGGTATGAACAGCACAAGCAACAGCGCCATAGAAACAATATATAGGATCCATCGGATTTTCTTCAGGAATTCCGTATTGATTTTTGTGCCGGCAAACAGCGCGGCAAGACCCACGGCAAACGCAAGCGCCTGTTTCTTGACATAGTAAAAGGTGTCGCCCATATGTATTTCCGCAGCATAGCTGCTCGCAGAGTAGATCATCACAAGACCAAACAATGCAAGCAGCAGCGTGGCGGACAAGATTCTAACTTTTAAGGCCATACACAAGGTCCTTATACGTATTGCCTCTCTCCGCATAATTGGAAAACCGGTCAAAACTTGCGCATGCCGGAGAAAACAGCACTGTGTCTATGCCTTGCATGTTATACAGAAAACGTACGGCATCTCCGAGTGTGGGAAAGATTTTTATATTCTGAAATCCCACTTTCATTGCGGCACTGTAAATCTTCTCGTCGTTGCCGCCCGTCACAGCGACGAACACAACTTTGCTGTCCAGCTCGTCAAAGAACTCGCAAAACTCTTCTTTCTTATCGGAGCCTCCCAGAATAAGACCGACTTTGCCCTCAACCGCTTCGATGGCCGTCTTGCAGGCGGCAATATTGGTGCCCTTGCTGTCATTGTAAAAGTTGATGCCGTTGATGGTCGATACGTATTCGATGCGATGCGGAAGAAGCTTATATTCCTTTATCAAAGAGATCATATGATCTTTTCTCGCGCCCAGCACCGCCATGGTATTCAACGCAACCATCATATTGAATCTGTTATGCTCGCCCTTTGCGCAGCATTCTCTTGCCGATATCAGCGGTTCGCCCTGATAGTAATAATAGTTGTCCTTGATATAGAATTCGCCGACATTTTCCTTGACGCTTACCCAAAGCTTGTTGGCAGAAAGGTTTTTCCCGATTTCCCGCATCAGACGGCTGTCATAATTCAGAATGGCAAAATCCTCCTTGTCCTGATTGAGGAATACTCTTTTCTTGGCCTCCACGTATTCTTCAAAAGAAGCATATCTGTCGATATGGTCGGGTGCAAGATTCAAAAGCGCGGCCACCTTGGGCTTGATGTTCGATGTATATTCCAATTGAAAGCTGGAGGCTTCTATCACCGCATAATCCAGCTCTGTCCCGTCCAAAACCACTTGGCTGACAGGATATCCTATATTTCCCATAGCTTTTGTTCTTGCGCCGGTGATTCCCAGGCCCAAATTGATCATATCGACTGTCGTCGTTTTGCCATTCGTGCCGGTTATCAGAATTTTTTGAGCATTGAGCTGATTGGCTCCATAATCCAGTTCGCTGATAATCGGGATATTTCTTTTTTTTGCCTCGACAACCAACGGATGACTGTTGGGTATTCCCGGGCTGATTATTATAAAATCCAGATCGTCCAACGCTCTTATGCCTCTGTCCCGCCAATTCTGTTCAAATTCCAGTTTGTCATCATAATCCCGCACACAATAACCGTTCTTTTTAAGCAGCGCCGATGCCGATATACCGCTTGTCTGCATGCCTATTACCAATACTTGCTTCATTCATTTACCTCCGTTACATAATTATCAGACTTACTACCCCCGCAATGGCGGTAATGATACCATAAAATGCGACAATCTTGGTTTCGTTGAATCCTTTCAGTTCCAGATGGTGGTGAAAAGGCGACATCAAAAAAACTCTTTTCCCTTTTGTCTTGTATACTGCCACTTGTAGGATGACCGACACGCAGCTGACAACGTACATGATCCCGACGAATGCGCTGATCAGTGGATTACGGACAAACAATGCGATTGCAGCGACAGCGCCGCCAAGCGAAAGCGATCCCGTATCTCCCATGAACATACTTGCCCGATAGCTGTTGTACCAAAGAAAGGCGAGAAGCGCACCAATGAGCGAACAGGCAAACACCGCAAGTTTGTTAAGCTCCTCGGCATACAACGTCTGCCCGTCGGCAAGCGCGCTGCTGAGCAAAAGAGCAATGATGATTGTAAAAGTTACCATGTAGGCGACGGTCGAGCTGCCTGCAAGCCCGTCCAACCCATCGGTCAGATTGACGGCATTGGACATTGCCAAAAAAACAAACGCGGCAAAAGGTATATACCACACTCCCAGATCCGCCTCTCCTCCTACGATCGGCAAAGCGATTTTTGTGCCGATATAGGGACTTTTTGAGCAAAAATATGCTGCTGTTATCGCAACCGCAAGCTGCGCTATCACCTTCTGATATGCTTTCAGCCCTTTATTTCTCTTCAGCTTCACTTTTATGAAATCATCGAGAAACCCTATTACTCCGTAAGCAAAGAAAATAAGAAGGATCACCAGACACAATCTGCTCTTATATCCGCCAAAAGCAAGCGTAACGCCGATAGCCGCAAGAATAAAAACGATGCCTCCCATTGTCGGCGTATCTTTTTTATCCGCATGTTGATCGACATAGGATAAAATCGTCTGCGAGCTTCTGGTGCGGCGCGCAAAGCGGATATAGGCGGGTGCAATCAGCATTCCCGCAAAAAATGCCGCCACAACCGCAATCAATGCGGTCATCATCGCAGTCACAGGCTATATCTCCTTAACAGATCTTCCACTACTTTTTTATCCGAATAAGGTCTTTTTATACCCTTCTCCTCCATATATTCTTCTCCGCCCTTGCCGGCAATCACCACAAGATCGCTTGCCGAAGCATAATGCAAGGCATAATTGATGGCGTGTTCTCTGTCAATAATGGTGATATAATCCAGGCTTACCTCGCGAAAACCCTGCTCAATTTCAGAAATGATATCCGCCGGATTTTCATCCCGGCTGTTGTCCGAGGTAATCACGGTAAAATCCGCATATTCCGCTGCTATTCTTCCCATAATCGCTCTTTTTTTGGTATCTCTGTTGCCTCCGCAACCAAAAACGGCAATCAGCTTGCCTTTGCATATTCCTCTTGCCGCCTTGAGGAGATTCTTAAGACCATCCGGCGTATGTGCAAAATCAATCACAACCTTCTTGTTGCCGCCCATCACATTAAAGCGTCCGCGCACCGGCTCCATCTTCAAAAAGGCATGCGCGATTCTGTCCGTCGGGATTCCTAGGGCAATCAGGCATCCTATCGCCGCAAGGCAATTGTAGACATTAAATTCACCGATATATTTCGTCTTCAATTCAAAGATCTCATCTTCCGCATTGACGATGCACGAGGTGCCATTCGGATGATGGGCAATATCAATGGCAAATACATCAGAAGGATTCTGGATTCCGTAAGTTTTTACCGGCATTCTGATTTCCCTTGACATTTTGAGACCGAACGCATCGTCCACGTTAAGAATTGCTGTTTTGGCATTTTTGCCCTCAAAATAGCTGTACTTCGTTGCGGCATAGCGCTCCATGGTCCCAAAGAAATCCAGATGGTCCTGCGAAAGGTTGGTAAACACGGCAGCCTCAGCGACAATACCATACGTTTTTTGATAATGTACGGCATGCGCCGATACTTCCATAACAACATATTCGCATCCGGCATCCAGCGCCTCACGGAACAATCTATGCATATCGATGGGATCCGGTGTGGTCAGATTGCAGGGAAGCTCCCTTCCCGAAATCTCAGCGCCCAGCGTGCCGATTATCGCTGCTTTCTTACCGCAGAAGTTCAGAACATACCCTATCATGTTCGCAGTCGTCGTCTTGCCGTTGGTTCCCAGAACAGAGATGATTTTCAGTTTCCTGTGAGGGTTTCCGTAGTAATTGGCAGCAACGATTCCTATAACCGCACGTATGTTCTGCACTAAGATGTATGGTACGCCTTCCTGCTGCGGATATTCGGTCAATATCGCGGCCGCGCCTTTTGCCAAAGCGTCATTGACGTAATTATTGCCGTCGTTCTTGTCTCCGCGCATGGCAAAAAACAGACTTCCCGCTTTGCATTCATCCGAATGCGCGCAGATATGCGTGATTTCGATGTCCGAAGCGATGTTGCAGCTAAGCGGGTTCACGCCCCGCAATAAATTTCTGAGTTTCACAGGTTTGCCTCCGTTTCTATATATTCTTATGCTCTATCCATACAGTGTTATGCCCGATCAACTTCTGTCCGGCAGTTCCGGCGCCTACCAGACATCAATCAGTGCGACAGTATCCGCGGTCACATACGTGCCCGCTGCGGGCATCTGGCTTTGTACGACACCCTCCTCTCCCGCGATCTCCAAAAACATTTTCAGCTTTGACAATGTCGCTTCGGCATCCTCAGGACTCATGCCGATAAGGTTGGGCATGACAAACTCTTCCTTGGGCGTCACGCTGACCGTCGGCGCGATGTTTTTGTATGAAAAAATCCCTTTGAAGATCTCACCAATGTAAGGCGCGGCGACGATGCTGCCGTAATATGCGCCCTGCGGTTCGTCAACCACCATGAGCGCGATGTATTGGGGATTGTCCGCCGGCGTAAAACCGATGAACGTCGAGGTATATTTTCCACGTGCGATTACGCCGTTGACATATTTTTGGGCGGTGCCTGTCTTGCCGCCGATACGGTATCCGGCAACCTGCGCGTTTCTCCCGCTGCCGTACAGCACAACGGACTCCAGAACATCGCGCATCAGCGCCGAGGTCGCCTCCCGAATCACCCCGTTTTTGACGACCGGCACCGTTTTGTACAGAATATTTCCTTGCGCATCTTCAATGCGGTCAAGAACATAGGGCGTTACCAGATTGCCCCCGTTGATGATCGCCGCCGATGCTCTCAGCAGCTCAATCGGCGTCACGGCGATTGCCTGCCCGAAACCGATGCGTGCGATATCGACGTTTTTAACATCCGCGAGCGGGATTGTCAGCCCTTTCGCTTCCCCCATGATATCGATGCCCGTTTCTTGTGTCATACCCAGCTTTTCAATAAAATCATAAAAACGCGTGGCGCCCAGCTTCAATGCCGTATCCATAAACAGTGCGTTGCAGGAATTCTGCACCCCTTCGTAGAAGGACTGGCTGCCGTGTCCCTTTGTCTTCCAGCATTTGATTTTTTGCCCATCCACAATACGATAGCCGGGACAATAGGTTCGGGTGTGAACATCTATTACGCCCGCCTCAAGTCCGGCTGCCGCGGTAATGATTTTGAAGGTCGATCCGGGTTCCAGCACATTGCTGACGATGGTTGACTTTGAATTTCCGAACAACTCGGCCACATTATCACGGGGCACGTTGTTCAGATCGAATGAAGGTGCCTGCGCCATCGCGCAGATTGCTCCTGTTGTCACATCCATGACAATACAGCTCGCACTCTTTGCCCCATGCTTCAGCATAGCTTCGTCGACCGCTTTCTCCGCAAAGGATTGAATATAATAATCCAATGTGAGATATGCGTTTGCGCCCTTGGTTCCCGCGATATAACGGGTCAGTCCGGTATCGATCTCTCTTCCGATCAGGTCGGTTTCGGTCAGAAGATAACCGTTTTTGCCGGCAAGGTATTGGTTGTAATATGCTTCCACACCTGTTTGCCCAACTGCATCAAGGTTGGTGAATCCGATAATCTGCGTCATAAAATCTCCGTACGGATACACTCTCGATATTGTCTGCGAATAATAGATTCCGGAGATATCCGACTGATAAAGCTCCAGCATTTTTTCTTTGGTGACTTTTTTTGCTATCGTAATTTCGGATATTTTTGACTGAAGTTTTTTATACGTTTCTTCGCGGTCCAGTCCGAGTACCGACGCAAGTATGCTTGCGGTCGCTTGTTTGTCGGCAACGGAAGTCGGACGCGCATAAATGGTATAAACCGTCTCGCTGCCCGCAAGAAGCACGCCGTTTACATCAAAGATTTCTCCACGTTCGCCTTGCAGCGGGATGTCGCGCATCCATTGCGAGAGCGCCCTGGCCTGCAAATCCGAAGAAGAAACCACTTCGATATAAATCAATTTGCCGATAAGCGCGGCAAACAAAAAGGTCGCCAGCAATATTACTGCCAGCAACCTTTTCCTTTGTTGATAATGAGTGAATTCGTTTATAGCCGTTTCCTACCCGTTGCTTAGTCCGTCAAGCAGCTTATCAAACCAATTCCCGCTTCCTTCCGACTGCTCCTCCGGAAGATCCATGGGAGCAATGCTCCCTTCGGCGCTTCCGCCTATCGCTCTTGCGTTGACCGCCGGTCTGTTTCCGACGCTGTTGACGGCTAATATAATAGATGCGACAACGGCGACAACAAGAACATAAACGGCGACAAAAATTTTTCCGTTTTTGGATAATTTTACATTTTCTGTCTTCTCTTTTTTGACGGGCGGCGCCTCCGCAGTAGCACCTGAAGAATGCTGTTTATAAAAATCCTCTTCCGACAACAGGATGCCCGGTTCACGCCTGTTCAGTTGGTCAATGAGATATTTTTTATAATCTTCTCTTGTAAGCGCAGGCGTTTCTTTTTTTTCTGTGTCCGCACGGACAAAGATTTTCGAAAGCGCATCCGACTTATCCGTCTGTTTCTGCGATTGAGAGACGGGCTCAGGATTTGTTTCCATCGGACGCGCAGGCGTATAATTGCAAAGGGATCTTTGCTGTCTTTTCTTTTCCATAAACAAATCGTAATCGGTCATTGTCTCGCTGTCGCGGTCGGTTTTGTCAAAAACCTTGTTCTTGGCCGCTGCAGCGACATCTCTTCTCAATGTAACCATACCCGTCCTCCTCTTAAAAGTATTTTTTATGCAGGAAACGCTTTTAGTTAAGAAGTAGAAAGAAGTGTTTCCCAGTTATTTTTTTTCGATTATCCTCAGCTTTGCGCTCTCCGCTCTTTTATTCAACTTCAGTTCCTCTTCGCTTGCCTCAATCGGTTTTTTATTGATCAGCTTGATTTCGCTCACCTTGCCGCAAACACAAACGGGTACGTTTTTGTCGCAGACACAGTCGATTTCCAGTTGTTTGAAACAGGTTTTGACAATTCTGTCCTCCAAAGAATGAAAGGTGATCACACACATCCTTCCTCCCGGCTTCAACCTTCTTGTCATTCCTTCGATTGCCTTGTACAGCCCTTCCAGTTCGCCGTTCGTTTCTATCCTGAGCGCCTGGAAGACCCTTTTTGCCGGATGCCCGAACTTGAAGCCTACGGGATAAGTGGCACATATGAGCTCCGACAGCTCCCCGGTTGTTTGTATGGGCTTTTTTACCCTGGCGCGTACGATATCGGAAGCAATCTTTTTTGCAAATTTCTCTTCTCCGTATTCTTCAAAGAGCTTTGTCAGCTCTGCCGCGCTGTAATGATTGACAATATCGGCAGCGCACAGACCTCCGTTTTCCCTGTCCATCCGCATATCGAGCGGTGCATCCTTCATATAGGAGAAGCCGCGCTCCGCTGTGTCTATCTGGTACGAACTGACGCCCAGATCGAGCAGGATTCCATCCACTTTATCGATGCCAAATTCGTCAAGGTGCTTTGTGATGTTTTTGTAGTCGTCGTGGACGAAGATCACTTTTTGCGCAAGCGCCCCAAGCTTTTCTTTCGCCGCGGCAATCGCTTCCGGATCAAGATCGTTCGCAATCAATCTGCCCGTTGTCAGCCTCTCCGCAATCCCTTTTGCATGTCCGCCTCCGCCCAGCGTGCCGTCCACATAGACGCCTTCGGGCTTGACGTTCAGTCCCTCCAGCACTTCTTTATAAAGCACCGGTATATGCACAAATTCACTCATAAACCGTAACGCGCAAGCTGCGTGACCGCATTGTCAAAGCCCTGCCTGTCACCCATATTCTTTGAGGCAAACTTCTCTTCGCTCCAGATTTCTATGCGCTCGCCGACACCCAGAAAGACCGCTTTTTTGTCAATCCCAGCATAGGCTTTCGCATGGGCGGGCAACACAAACCTTCCTTGTCCGTCCTCCTCCGGCTGTTCGACCGTGGCAAGAATACGCCTTTTGTGCTCCTGTGCTTCCAAATCGGACAGAGGGATATTGGCAAGGGTCAGAAGGAGCTTTTGAAAAGCTTCTTCCGGCATCACATACAGACATCCGCCTGCACCGTAGACAAGCGCATAGCCTTCGCCGAGTTTTGCCCGGAGCTTTGCGGGTATGCGCATACGGTTTTTGTCGTCAAGCTGGTTCTGATAAGTGCCGAAAAACATCTCTCGCCTCCTTCTTTTGTGAATCTATTATATCATATCTTAACCACTTTTAACCACTGAGCCAAAATTTTGAATGTAATTTTATAAAAAAATGGGAATACAATGTGGATAACCCCTGATTTATCCACAATCTTGCGGCATGAAAAAAATAAGAATTTAACAAATGTTCTAGAATATGATACAAAAATAAAATATATTCAAGCGATTGGCGCAGAAGATTCCGGACGATTTTTTGTCTTCAATAATGGTGTTGATGCCACGCAATTCAAGGAAACATTTCTTTGAGAATTATGCAAAAGATTTCAAGAAGCCCTGCCCGATGACAATAACGGCAAGAAATTGATTTTTATCAAGATAATTAATGGCTTTATGATTATCAACTATGTATTTTAGGAACCGCTACAAAAACACGTTTACCAGAATGAATCAGGTCGTCCGTAACAGTTGATGATAATATTTAACCATAAACTAAGGTTTCCTTAACAATTATAAACGCTTACCAACCTGTTCTGAACCAAATCGCACGATGTCAGATAATACGGTATCCCCTTTTTCTCCACGATCAGCTTGACGCGGCAATATGCGCCATGCAGATGCCCGTAGACAACGGCGTCCACGCGGTGATCTTCAAAAAGCCTGGTAAAGCCGGAGTCCTCATAGCGGCTGTTGAAGGGCGGATAATGGATCATGGCAATCACCTTGTCCCCTTCCTGTCGAAGAATGTCGGAGGCTTTGAGGCTCATCTCCATGCGCAGCTTTTCGCGCTCATAGAGCTTGATGTCCTCCTCCGTCCCTTTGGTTCCGGTTTCGGGCACCGTCCAGCCGCGTGTGCCGCAAATCACATGTTCCCCGATACGGATGGCGTCGTTCTGTATCACTTTTACAGAGGTTGGCGCCGCCGCGCGCACCTTGCCGATGCTCTGCCACCAATAATCATGGTTGCCGCGTATGATGACCTTTGTGCCTTTGAGCGCGGCTATTCTTTCCAGATCCTTGGCCGCTTCTTCCAGCCGCATCGCCCAAGAAATATCTCCGGCAATGAGGACAATATCGTTTTCTGTCACTTTGGCATCCCAATCCTCGCGTATTAGGTCCCAATAATTGTCCCACGCCGCACCGAAGATGTCCATCGGTTTGGACTCGTCAGAAGATAAATGAAGATCGCTGATAGCAAAAACTCTCATATGTTTATAATATCACATGAGCCGCGGGTTTACAACGGAAAAACAAAAGTGCAACCGGTGCAATCGGCATTTTTGTTGAACGCTGTATCTTCAGTTGGCGCGGGCATATAAAGCCGCCGGTTTCCGACGGTCGGCTATAAAACGGGCGGCTATAGAACCGGATACACCGGTCTGTCAAAGAAAGCCGAACACACATTGTCGTTGAATTCTCTGCAGGAAGGCAGACAGACCGGGCCGCAGGCGTTTATGACTATGTCCACATCGGCGGTGATGCGGCAAATGATGCTGGCGCAAATGGTGCATGTCAAAACATTCCCGCTGATTTTCCCCAAAAATGCTCGGATATTCGCGGTGCAGGTGACTTCCGTCGGCACCAAGGATTCACGCGGGGTGCGCATAAACAAATCCATTTCGAAGCGTATGCTGGTGGTGCCTGTGATTTCTTGTCCTCCGGCATTGAGCGCAATGACTTCCAATGGTACAATAAGCGTAAAACGTACTCTGGAGCAGCCTGCAGTGCCGGTAGGCGTTATTATCAAGTCGCTGATGACTCCGGGTCCTGCGACACGCAGATCAACAAATGTTACCGCAGGCTCCGGGAAAACGACGGTCAACTCTTCATTTTCACGCGAAATCTGCTGGAGGCAGGCATCAAAGACTCTTTTTGCCAGAATACAGATATTCGCGTTCCGGTTGCCGTATGTAATCCTGTTATTGCATGCCATAAACGATACGCTCCCAATAAAAAACTATTACAGTATACGCGCGCCTGTCGGACAATGTGAAAAAAATAAACAATACTGGGAAATATTATTCTTCTTCTGTCGGGGGAGCATTCAAAATTCGATCTATCCGTTCAAAAATCCGTTCTTTTCCCAGGCCTGTCAACGCCGAAACGGGAAGGATATCTTCGCTGCCGACATGCAGATTTTTTGCAAGCGCAAGCTTGGCATTGTTTATCTGCGCGCGGGACAGTTTGTCCGCCTTGGTCGCAAGGATGGCAAACGGCGTTGCAGTCGCATGAAGATAATTTATCATGACGATATCCTCCGCCGACGGCTCATGACGGATATCAAGAAGCAAAAAAACGCCGCGGAGATTCGAACCGGATTTCAGATACTCCTCTATCATCACGCCCCAGCGCGCTTTTTCTTCTTTGGACACGCGCGCATAGCCATAGCCCGGCAAATCGACCAGCATGCATTCTCCGTCATTCAAAGAAAAATAATTGATCAAGCGGGTGTGACCGGGATCTTTGGAAGTTCTGGCAAGCCGCGCGCCGCAGAGCATGTTGATAAGTGAGGATTTGCCCACATTCGAGCGTCCACACATGGCAAACTCCGGCGCGCCCGCAGGGAGCAAATCCTCTTTTGCGCGCGCAGATTTAACAAATGCCGCTTTACGGATGATCACAGCAGTACACCGCGTATCACGGTGGTCACATTGGAAACAAAATTGAATTCCAATTTCTGTTTGACGATATCGGGAAGCTCATTATAATCCTTGCGGTTTTCTTCGGGCAGATAGACCTTTTTGATACCCGCACGGACGGCGGCAAGCGTTTTTTCTTTCAGTCCGCCAATCGGCAGCACCTTGCCGCGCAATGTAAGTTCGCCGGTCATGGCGACGCTGTGATCCACTTTGCGGTTGGACAGTGCGGATGCAAGCGCTGTAGCAATCGTGATTCCCGCGGAAGGTCCGTCCTTGGGTGTCGCCCCCTCCGGCACATGGATATGGATGTCATTTTCTTTGAAGAATTCCGGAGAAAGATTCAGTTCGTTTGCGATGCTGCGGCAATAGCTTATCGCGATACGCGCGCTCTCCTTCATGACATCGCCCAGATTGCCGGTTATCACGATATCGCCCTTGCCCTTGGTAAGCGCGACTTCGATGGACAGCGTATCGCCTCCCACCGCCGTCCATGCCAGGCCATTGACAACGCCAATTTGGTCCTCTGCAGATACCATATTGCCGAAATATTTGGGTTCGCCCAAATACTCTGTCAGATTTTCACTGGTAATGACAACAGGCTGCGCGTCCGGATCGTCCACAAAACGGCGCGCGACCTTCCTCATGATCGCGTTGATCTGTTTCTCCAAACCTCGCACACCGCTCTCCCTGGTATAATCATGGATGATCCTTTCCACCGCGCTGTCGTCAATGGTGATCCAATCATCCTGTATGCCGTTCTGTTTTTTTGCTTTGCGAATCAGATGGCGTTTGGCAATCTCGATTTTTTCGGGATCCGTATACCCGCTCATCTCGATGATTTCCATACGGTCAAGAAGCGGACGCGAAATGGTGTCCAGAGAGTTTGCGGTCGTAATGAACAGCACCTTGGAAAGGTCGAAGGGAAGCTCCAGGAAGTGGTCGCGGAAGTTGACATTCTGCTCCGGATCCAATACTTCCAGCAGCGCGCTCGCGGGGTCTCCCTTGTAGTCGCTTGCCATTTTGTCAATTTCGTCCATCAGAAAGACGGGGTTCATGGAACCTGCGGTCTGAATGCCGGTGATGATGCGTCCGGGCATCGCACCGATATAAGTTTTGCGGTGTCCTCGGATTTCGGCCTCATCGCGGACGCCGCCGAAGCTCAGACGCACATATTTTTTATTCATGGCGCGGGCAATGGACTGCGCGATAGAGGTCTTGCCGATGCCGGGAGGTCCGACAAGACAAATGATCGGGCTTCTGCCGTCCTTGGAGAGCTTGCGAACGGCAAGCGCTTCGATGAGACGTTCCTTGACTTTTTTTATGCCGAAATGATCTTCATCCAGCACCTTCTCGGCCTCTTTAAGGTCCGTATTGTCCTCGGTATACACACCCCAGGGGAGTTCCAGCACGGTATCAAGATAGTTCTTCAGAAGTGCCATTTCGGGCGAAGCGGGCGCAGTGCGGCGAATGCGGTTGGCTTCCTTGCGGAGCTTTTCCTTGATGGCATCCGTCGCCTTCAGCTTATCGATTTTGTCGAGGTATTCACCGATCTCGTCATCATCGCCGATTTCTTCGCTGAGCGCCTTAATCTGCTCTCGGATGTAATATTCTCTCTGATTGTCGTCAATCGCTTCCTTGACTTTTTCTGCCACCACCTCGTCAACGGACATAATGACAAGCGCCTCATTGAGCGCTTTTATAAAAAGCATCAGCCTGTCTTCGGTGTTGACATTCAAAAGGAAGTCGCCCTTATCTTTAACGGGCAAGCTGCCGATAATCCTGTCGATATCAGCATTGATATTCTCTTTGGTCAAGGGCAGCCTGCGGCGCGCGGTTTTGCTTATAAAAAGATCATAGGTTTCTACCGCTTTGTCAAAAAGCTGCGCGATGACAAGTTCATTCCCTTTTTTGAAAGTTACGGGTTTGGTTTCGGCAAAAAAAACGCCGTCCTTGGACTGCACCGAAGTGACACGCACCCTGCGTCCCGCTTTATAAGCAAGCTTGATTTCAAATGGGAAAGGAGTAAAAAGCTGTTCAATCTCTGCCGCAATGCCAAGAAAGTCTTCACCGACGATATTCTTGTCAGTAGGCACCAAAACAATTTCCTCATTTTCCATACCCGCTTTTTTGAGCGCGGCAATCACTTCGGGAGAGTTGAAATTTACAATACCGGAAGATTGGGGAAAGATAAGCTTTTGAGTAGGAATTGCAAGATAGGTCTTTTGTTTCATATTGATTCAGCCTCTGTGTGAGAGCATTGTAGCATAAAAACATGCAACAAGCAACGAAATACGCTTTTTTTCATATTGGTAATTTTGTGAAGAATAGGTGAATAATCATAAAACATGAAAAAAAACAGGCCTTAAAGGGTCTGCTTTTTCGTAATTCATTGAAGCGATTGCATATTTGTTTGCAGGCTGCGGCAGGTGCTTCGGGCGCTCATTTTATGCCCATTGCAAAAATCAACCGCAGCGGTCAGCGTATCGGAGAACCATGAATAAAGTTTTTTCTATACTCCCCGCAAAAGGATTTCAACCTAAAAACAGTCATGCGCTTTTTTTGGTCACCAAAGGAAGCATATTTTTTGTAATGGTATCCGCGGTGATGGTGACCTTGAGAATGTCCGTTCGGGAAGGCACATCAAACATCAGGGAGAGAACAGCGTTCTCAATGATGGTGCGGAGACCGCGTGCACCGGTTTTCAGATCGTATGCTTTTCGGGCAATCGCACGTACCGCCTCCTCTTCAAACTCCAGTTCGACACCGTCCATGTCAAACAGCTTTTTGTACTGGCTGATAAGCGCGTTTCTGGGCTCTTTGAGGATTCTGACGAGCGCATTCTCATCCAACGGGTCCAGCGCGGTGATAATGGGAAGCCGCCCGACAAACTCCGGGATAAGTCCGTACTTGATGAGGTCATCCGGCTGAATATCCCCTATCATATCGGTATAGCTGCCTTCTGAAGTGCGGAGATGCGAAGAAAATCCGATGCTGGAAGAGTCCTTGCGTTTGTCGACGATTTTCTCCAGTCCCACAAAAGCGCCTCCGCAGATAAACAGAATATTGCTGGTATCAATCTGGATGAATTCCTGCTGCGGGTGTTTTCTTCCGCCCTGCGGCGGCACATTGGCGATGGTGCTTTCGATAATTTTGAGAAGTGCCTGCTGTACGCCTTCCCCGCTGACATCGCGGGTAATGGACATATTCTCACTCTTCCTGGAAATCTTGTCAATTTCGTCAATATAGACAATACCCTTTTCTGCGCGCTTGACATCTCCCTTTGCGTTGACAATGAGCTTAAGCAGGATGTTCTCCACGTCCTCGCCCACATAGCCCGCTTCGGTCAGTGTTGTTGCATCCGCGATTGCAAATGGCACATTAAGAATCTGCGCGAGCGTCTTGGCAAGAAGTGTTTTGCCGCTGCCCGTAGGTCCCAGCATCAGAATATTGCTTTTTTCCAAGAGGACATCGGCATACTTTTTGTTTTGTCTTGCGCCGATCCTTTTGTAATGGTTGTAAACTGCGACAGAAAGAGTGCGCTTGGCGGCATCCTGCCCGATGATGAATTCATCCAGCTTTGCCTTGATTTCCATGGGACGCAGAAGATTGATCTGCGTGCCGCGAAGTTCTGCGGCGTCTCTCGCATCCACAATCGCTTTATTGGCGCGCTGGACACATTCGCCGCAGATGAATGCACCGTTCTGACCGGGGATAATCACTTCCACCTCGGACTCGGATTTGCCGCAGAACGAACAGACAATATTTTTTGGGAACTGATTGATGATATCCATTGCTATCCTTTACTTATTATTATTCTTTATTGGGAAAACATTGAAAGCATGCGTCGATGACATGTGCCTCAGAATTTCTGGTCTTTTCGTGTCACCAGCACCTTATCAATGAGCCCATAGCTCTTTGCCTCTTCGGCGGACATATAATTGTCGCGATCGGAGTCCTTCTCGATTTTTTCGATGGGCTGACCGGTGCGCTCGGAAAGGATTGCATTCAGCTTTCTTTTTGTTTTGAGAATGTGCTCGGCAACAATCGCGATGTCGCTTGCCTGCCCTTGCGCTCCGCCCAGCGGCTGATGAATCATGATTTCGCTGTTGGGAAGAGCAAAGCGTTTGCCTTTGGTGCCGGCGGCAAGCAGAAACGCACCCATAGAAGCGGCAAGACCCACACACATCGTAATGACATCGCATTTGATAAAATTTATTGTGTCATAGATTGCAAGACCCGCCGAAACACTGCCGCCGGGACTGTTGATATATAAAGAAATATCCTTGGAAGAATCCTTGGTTTCCAGATACAGCAACTGTCCCACGACAAGATTCGCGGTCTCGTCCGTAATCTCACCCGACAAAAAGATGACGCGGTCTTCCAGCAAACGTGAATACAGGTCGTACGTCATGGTGCCACGATTGGTCTGTTCGATTACCGTGGGGATAGGGATATAGGATCGGACTGGCTGTGTCATATCGTGCCTCACTTATTATATGCTATTTCCAGAGTCCGCGTAAGATAAACGCGGAAAGAAATTTGTATTTGTCGTTTTTTGACTTTTTGCGGAGGTTGCGCTATTTCCCTTATGCGACCGTATTGTTAGCAAGAAGGAACGCAAACAGCTTATCGCTCATCAATCCATTTATCATGCGGGCATATTCCTGTTGTCCGAGCGTCTTTTTATATTCATCCAAAGGCTTTCCCGCTTTGTTCGCCGCCTTTTTGAGTTCTTCTTCAAACTCTTCCTTGGAGACGTCAATCTTTTCTGCCTCGATAATCTTTTCAAGAATCAAACGGGACTTGACGGCTTTTGCGGCATCCTCCCTTTTCTCGGCGCGCAGGGATTCGATTGTCGAACCTGTATACTTTAGATAGTCTTCCAGTCTGATATGGCTGTAAGACATTCTTGCCTTGAGTTCTTCCACAAGGCGGTCGATTTCGTTCTCCACCATGCTGTCGGGAAGCTCGATATTGGCGGACGCGGTAATTGCATCAACCAATTTATTCTCATCCTCAAATCTGGCTCTGGCCGTGGCGCTCTCCACCATTTTATCCCGGATGCTCTTCTTATATTCCTCCAGCGTGTCAAATTCGCTGACATCCTTCGCAAACTCATCGTCCAGAGCAGGCAGCTCTTTTATTTTGATTTCGTGAAGGGTCACTGCAAAAACCGCGTCTTTTCCCGCAAGCTCCTTCGCATGGTACTCGTCCGGGAACCTGACGTTTATATCCTTGGATTCGCCGATTTTCATGCCCGCAACCTGCGCTTCAAAGCCGGGAATAAAGCTGTTGCTTCCAAGATCCAACGGCTGCTTCTCTGCGGTGCCGCCCTCAAACTTGACGCCGTCCACGCTTCCGCTGTAATCAATGATTACCCTGTCACCCATTGCGGCGGCTCTGTCGCTGACGTCAATCCAGCGGCAGGCCTGCTCCCTTCTTCTTTCCAGCTCCTTCTCGACATCGCCATCATCCACGGACACCCGCGTTTTCTCGATGGTCAGACCTTTGTAGGGGGGCATTTCGAATGTGGGATGGACTTCGACGGTAAGAACGAACTTCAATCCTTCTTCGCTGACATCATTGATGTTGACATCGGGACGCGCGACAGGCTCCAGGTCCTTATTCTCTTTCAGAATCTCACCGTAATATTTATTGAGGGCATAATCGGTCGCATCCTCATAAAATACCTCTTTGCCGTATCTCTTCTCAATCACATTGAAAGGCACCTTGCCGGGACGGAAGCCTTCAATTTTATAATGACTCTTGTTCTTCTTGTAAGCCTCGAAAATGCATGCATCCCATTCTTCCTTGTCGATGCTGACGGCGATTTCTACGCGGGATTTTTCGAGCTTCTGTACAGAATATTCCATTTGATATGTTCCTCCGATAATGTTCCATAATTGAATATGTATCCAATAGATAATATCACAGTGCGGTTTGTTTTGCAAATGCTTTGCTGGAAAAGAAAACAGTCCGCAATAAAAACATTGTAAAAAATATCTCCGATACGGTATAATACTCACATGCCAAACGATTATATGACCTTGAAAGCGCTGGCGGAAGAGTTGACCGCTTCTCTTTCCGGCGGCCACATCAGCAAAATCAACATGCCGGCGGACGATGAGGCTATCCTGGATATTTACTGCCGGGGAGAAACCCGCACCCTGATTCTCTGCGCAAGAAAACCCGTCGCTCGCATCCATCTTACCACAAAAAAACGCGGCTTCTCCAACACGCCGCCCGCTTTCTGCATGCTGCTGCGCAAGCATCTGACCGGAGGCGGGATTGCGGGAGTGACGCTGTTATACAATGACCGCATCGCAGCGGTGGATATCTTGTCAAAAAACGAACTCCATGATCTGACACGCTACCGCCTGATTGTAGAAATCGGCGGTTCGCCCAATCTGATTCTGACCGATGAAAACGGAGGCATCTATGACTGCACCAGGCGTTCGGCACTGGACAGCGCGAGACCTTTGATGCCCGGGCTGAAGTATACCCCGCCCGAGCAAAATAAATCCAACCTGTTCTGCGTTCCTTTCCCGACCCTGCCAGAAAGACTTACCGCAGCCGAAATCCTCCGGAACTATGTCGGCGTCTCCAAAGAAACGGCGGCGGAAATAGAATTCCTTTGCAATGCCAAACCTTTACCGGCAATAGCAGAAGAGCTTTTTTCACTCAGCGGCTCCCCGCGCTTTGCACCATGCATATATGTCACAGACAACAAACCAAACGGCTTTTTTGCCTTTCCATATATTACATATAATAATGGTATGTTTGAGGCAAAGCGCACGCTTTCGGAAGCAGTGGATGCTTATTACAGCGGACTTGCGGATGCCGACAGCAGCCGCAGAGCGACATCGGGCCTGCGGCAGACCGTCAAAAAACTGATTGCAAAAACAGAAAAACGTCTGCAGGACAACAAAAACCGGCTTGCCGAATGCGCTAAAAAAGATATCCTCCTCCAAACCGGTGAGCTAATCAAATGCAATGCCTATGCCGTCGCGCCGGGACAAACTTCAATGGAAGTATATGATTATTATCAGGATTGCACCCGCAGCATCCCACTTGACCCCGCCCTTTCCCCCATCAGGAACGCCGAAATCTATTATAAAAAGTATGCGAAACTTAAGGGGGCAGAGGCATATGCAAAAAAAGAACAGATTGCGCTCACCGATTCCATGAATTACCTACTAAATATATGGGAAAGTCTTGACAACTGCACCACAGACGCCGAACTTGCAGAAATTTCTGCCGAAATCTCCGCTCTGAACGGCGTCTCAAAGCCTTCCGGTAAAGGAGCAAAAAAAGAAAAGCCCTCCCAGCCGCTCAGGCTGGATGTGGGAGGCTTTACGGTGTACCTCGGCAAAAACAATGCACAGAACGATATGGTCACCTTCAAGCTTGCGTCCAGCAGGGATATATGGATGCATGCAAAGCATTGCCATGGCGCCCATGCCGTCATTCTTACCGAAGGGAAAGAAGTCCCCGCTCCGGTTCTTGCAAGAGTCGCCGCTTTCACCGCTTATTTCAGCGCCGCGCGGCTTTCTTCCTCTGCCGAAGTAGATTATACACGCCGTTCAAACGTCAGACGGCTCGGAAAGCCGGGACTGGTAGCGTATACCGACTACAAGACAATCCATGTGAAGCCGGAAGAACCCAAATTCATCCATCCGGCGCAAAACATGCAGCGGGACTGTTCCGGGCAGCCTATCCCGATATTTCGACCGGACGCATCGTCCTCATAAAGAGGATCCCGCGACGGCATATAATTGCGGCATAACGGATGCATTATTTTTTGATGGCTCCCTTCAACTGCCTGAGCACATCCGTTTTGAAATCCACCCTTCTTCCCGCACCGCGTGCAATCGCCGTATCGATCAAGCCTCTTAAAAATTCGGTATAAGAAAGATTGGGGAAGAGATAGTGCGCCAGCGAACCGGGTATCGTATTGATTTCATTCAGATAGGCTTTGTCCGTCTTCATAAAATCCATGCGCACGACACCGGACATGCCCAGGTGCTTATAGATTGTTTCTGCTTTATCTTTTATGTCCTCCGCAAGCGATGATGGGATATCTGCAGGGAACTCGCGCTTCAGATCGTTCATTCCCTTGCCGCCGTTCAGATACTTGTCTCCATAAGTCAGAAAGTCGTTGGAAGAAATGGGACGTTCCACATCCGAAACCACTATTTTGCCATTTATTGTTGCAACAGCTACATTTAATTCGACAAAATCTGTCAAGCCCTTTTCCACAAGCGCACGTGGCCCGAAATATTTTGCAAGTATCAGCCCTTCTTCAAGCTGCCCTCTGTTTTTTGCGAATGTCAGCCCGATGCTGCTCCCCTGTGATGAAGGTTTGACCATCAGGGGATACAAAAACTCTTCTTCAATTTCTCTTATGATTTCCGGACAATGGGGCAGGAGGACCTCCCGTCCGTCTACGGTATCTATTCCCAGTGCATTGACCGCAAGCTTGGTAAGGTGCTTATCCATGCAGAGAGCCGAAACACGCACATCCGGGGAAGTGTAGGGCACTCCGCTGCATTCCAGAAGTCCTTGCAGGCTTCCGTTTTCGCCGTCGCCGCCGTGGGTGGCTAGCAAGGCGCAATCGATCTCCGCAAGCTCCGTATATTTTCTTCCCAATCCTTTTTTATAAAGCGTATTGCCGATGAGCCGCACTTCGCACATGCCTTTCTCTGCAAATTCTATATAATTTTTGATATCGTACAAACGGCTTCCCGTATACCACTTGCCTTCTCTTATATAAACGGGCAGGACGTTGTAGCCTTTGATCGGCATTACGTGCAGCGCTTCGACCGCCGTTATGACGGAGATGTCATGCTCTGTCGAATTGCCGCCGAAGACAACCATAATATTGCGCTTCATACAAAATACCTCCCTTTTCTGTTTACGGTATATCGTTCTGGATAAGAAGAACATCGTTGCGGCGAAGCACGTTTTTCAATGATTCGCTTGCTTCCGAAAAATCTTTATAGATTAGAATATTCTCCGGCGGAAAGCCGCTGTTGTTCAGACCCTTTTTTATATACAACGCGTTTTCTCCCGTCAGCAGAACCAGATCCGCGACTCCTGCAATCATCGCACCGACAAGCGTATTGATTTCGGCGGCACGTTTTCCAAGCTCCACAATACCCTGCGTAAAAACCACGCGTCTGTTCTCTTTATAGAGCGCAAGCACTTCAAGCGCAAACCGCACGCCTTCCAGATTTCCGTTGTAGCTGTCATCAATGACGGTTACGCCGTTGTTTTGAGTGCCCAGAAGCTCCAGCCTGTGCGGCGAGGGCTTCAGGTTTCTGACCGCCGCAATCATCCTTTCTTTCTCAATGCCCAGTTCTGCCGCCAGAGCAATGCACATCAGAATATTGAGAATATTATGCCTTCCGAGAAGTCTTGTGGTAAGGCAGAATTCTTCGCCCAGTCCATGGACACAGAAGCAGCTGCCGTTGTTGGAAAGCTGAATATTATCGGCATAAATGCCCTCCTTGCCGTTGGTATGCACCGTCGCGCACCGCACCGTGCAGGCATTTGCCATCGCTCTTGTATAACTGTTATCCCCGTTGAAGACCGCAAAACCATCCGGCGGAAGGCAGTCGACAAGCTCTTTTTTGGTTTCATAGATTTTCTCTACTGTTCGGAAGGTTGCAAGGTGCTGCGGGGCGATACCTGTCACGATGGCATACTTCGGCTTGACAAGTTCGCACAGCTCTTTTATATCGCCCGGTCTGCGCGCGCCCATTTCTGCAATAAATATTTCTTCGTCGCCTTGAATATGCTCGGCGGTCCGCGCGATCCCCAGCGGCGTATTGTAGTTTTTGTCCGTTTTGAGCACCTTATATTTCGTGGCAAGAATATCCGAAAGTATGTTCTTGCAGCTGGTTTTCCCGTAGCTGCCGGTGATGCCTATTCTGACCGCGGACAACTTGCCCAGTCTGCTCTGCGCCCGACGGACATACCGCATGTTGTTCAGATTTTCAAAAGGACGTATGGCGGCATTCAAAATGACGGTAAGCGGTCTTGTCGCAAAAATCAATGCCAGAATAAAACAAGTAAAAATACGTTCATCGCGTATTCCAAGCACCACAGCAAGCGCCAATCCCGCAAGAACGGAACCCGAAAAGATCGTCAGCCGTATTGCGCGGGGCGTGAATTTAAGATGCGTGCGCATATCGATAAAATCGAAAACGGCATACGCGATGACCGCAGACGCAAGCCCCAATCCGAACCACGGCGTCCACAACGCGGCGGCAAGCGATGCGCACGTCGCCAAAACAAACAGGATGGCATGCTCTGCCCAGATTCTTTTTGCGTTCGGCCGGAGGCTCCCGAAATCCATGCGATAACCGTTCATCTGGAGCGCGCGCAGCCCTCTGTATGCCCATGCGAGTGCGGCGACCGGATATACGATAGCGGACAGAATGACAATCATAGGCTGCCTCCGATAAATTTTTTGATGTGCGCAAGGCTCTCCGCATATTGGTCGATAAAAGGAAAATGTCCGGCGTTTTCTATGACCACCAATCTGGCTCCCGCAAGATGCTTTTTCAGTTTCCTTGCCATATAAAGCGGAGTTTCTTTGTCATCCGCGCCCCAGAGAAGAAGAACAGGGAGCGTAATGTAATGCAGTTCTCTGTCAAGATGTGTATTGACGACGGATACAAAGGTGTCCCTCAGACGCCCTTTCGCCAGACGGTAATCCTTGGAGCCATGCTCATCGGAAGGCGTCACCAGCCCCAGTTTTTTTCTTATCTTATAAAAAACAACCCGGATATGGAAGATAAGGCTTCGTTTGGGACGGATACCGGAGGCATCAATCAACACCATTTTGTCAATCAACGATCCGTATTTGCGGGCAAGACAAAGAGCAACCTTTCCGCCAAAGGAATGACCGACCAGGATAACGCTGGACATCCTGTATTGGCGGATAAGCTCCGCAACAGAGTCCGCATAATCGGATAATCCTATTTTTCTGTCGGGATGCGGTGTTGCGCCAAAGCCAAAAAGATCAACCAGCGTCACTCTGTACTCAAGCGAAAACGGCGCGGCAAGCGCGGCAAGGCTATCCTTATTGCCGCCCCAGCCGTGCAAAAAGATGATATCCTGACCTTTTCCATATTGGATGTGCGAAATGATGTCGATGGCTCCCCCTTATAATGTGAGCCAATAGATGAGGGCGTCCTCCCCTTTTGCATAATAATCCTTGCGGGAGCCCGCGTAAACAAAACCGGCTTTTTCATACAAAGAGATTGCGGGAAAGTTTTGCGCACGGACCTCGAGCGTCATCGCCCGTGCGCCAGCATCCTTTGCCCTGCCAATAAGCTCTTGCAATAACGCCTTACCGATCCCATGTCCGCGGCACGTCCGTTCTACGGCTATATTCATGATATGAGCCTCATCCAGAATGTGTGCAAATCCGCCGTAGCCGGCAATCATGCCGTCCTTATCGAAAACATAATAATGCTTGGATGCATCTTCCAGTTCCCCGATGAATAAATTCTGCGACCATGCGTGTGCGCCAAAGGCTTCTCTTTCGATTGCCGCAATCGCGGGGATGTCGGAAGCAATCATTTCCCTTATCAAAACATCGCCTCCGCAGAGCTTTTCTTTATATAAAATGGCTTGGCAAAGTTCTCTGCTTCGCAGCGGTTTATTTTGTCCTTGACCGTATCCATCAATTTGCGGACATAAGTTCCATCATGATAAAAAACGGGCAGGCCGAAGGACTCCTTCTCTTCTCCTTTTATGGCAAGATATCTGTCCCCCTTTTTGTCCCGCGCCAGCGCATAATAATTGTTGTGTCCGCAATCCAGAAGCGCAAGTCCTTCTTTTTGCCCATATAAAAGCGGCTCAAGCGAAGTAACGGAGACAATCTTTGCGCCCGTTGCGTACGCCATCGCGTTTGCGGTGGCAACCCCGATGCGGATGCCGGTAAAAGACCCCGGTCCGGTCACGACGCAGATGTATTCCAAGTCCTTGGGCGTCATATTGAGCTTGTTCAAAATTGTATCTATTGCAACCAAAATGGCTCCAGTATGCCGTCTTGCACCGGGATCGCCGCAAAAAAATTCCGTTGTTCCTTCGTTCTCTCCGCCAAGGATCAGAATGTCCGCGGTAGAGTCCATGATAAGCGTTTTCATAAACCTTCTATCTCGATTTCTCTTTGGTCGCCGCCACGGGATTGTATGCGGACGTTGATGAGCTTTCCCGGAGGATTCTTGAGTTTATTCCACTCAATGACCACGACGCTGTCATTGTCAAAACATTCTTCTATGCCAAGTTCCCCCAGCTCTCCTTCCCCTTCCAGACGGTACATATCTATATGATATAGCTTCAGCCGTCCGCCCGCATATTCCCTCATAATGGTAAAGGTAGGACTCAGAACGGTTTTTTTGATGCCGAGCGCCTCTGCCAGCCCTTTAGTGAAGGTTGTCTTGCCTGCGCCCAACTCGCCGGATAAAAGAAGCGTTTCGCCGCCGATAAGGCATGCGGCAATGTCTCCGGCAAGCGCCCGTGTTTCGGCTGCGCTGTTTGTTATTTTTTTCATTTCCAAAGCTTTTCCAGACAAAAATAATCTCTGGTATCCGCATTAAATATATGAACTATCACATCGCCATAATCCAAAACCGCCCATCTTCCATCGCCCAAACCCTCTTTGCGATGCACAAAAATGCCTTCGGGCTCCAGTTTTTCTTCCAGCGCTTCGGCAAGGGCGCGTACATGATTGACGTTTTTGCCCGTTGCAATCACAAAAAAGTCGGTGATGGAGGATCTCTTCGCCATATCGATGGCGATAATATCGCCGCCCTTTTTTTCTTCCAAAATACTGATGATTCTGCTCTTCAGTCGTTCCGATTCCATTGTGTCTCCGTATTTTATTATATGTGTCTTATACGATATTGTAATAGTCCATGCAAGCTTTTGTCAAGCCGTCCGCCTTTGTGCTTTTTGATTTGAGATGCGCGGCGGAGGAACGAAGAACCGCAAAAAAACCTTCGTCCAGACCTCGGAGAAGCGCCGCACGCAGGGCTTCCACGCCCTCATATTCCCTTCCGTCTTCCAATTTATCCGCGATGTAAATTAGCTTGTCCAAAGGCGACATGGCCGGTTTGCCCGTCGTATGACAGGCAACGGCAGACATAATCTCGGGGTCTGTGATGCCGTACTCTTTTTCAATTGTTTCCGCGCCCATGTACTGATGCACGACAGCAAGCGAATCTGTCGGATATCCTTCGCAGGAAACCACCCTTTCTTTTGCGCAATCGTGCAGAAGCCCGGCGCAAAACGCTTTATAAAAGCTTACTCCCGCAAGCGCCGCATGCCGCGCGGCAAAGATTGCGGTATTTGCAGAGTGGATATAGAGCTTTGCGCCGATTGCATTCTTCAGTTTTGCCACTATATCCGCATATTCTTTATAAAGTCCTTGTTTCCGGATGTATTCCGCAATCCTGCTGTCCAGCATGCCGCAAACATCCATTTCTAGTTCCAGCCGTGCGCGTATTTCTCCGGAAGAGATCTCTTCTCCCACCACAGACAAACGTATGATTTGTGCGTTATACGCTTCTTCTGCATGTTTTATCGCCTCTTCTGCGCCGGGAAACCCTTCCCGCATCGCGACGGCAACAGGAATTTCTTTGGCAATCACATCCGGCTTGGCCCAACGGTGGAAATTGGCCATGCTGTCCCCGCCGATAATATAAATGCAGGTGCCGTATTTTTCTTTGAGAAGCGGTATCACTTCATAGGCATAATTCTTGTCGAACCCCGTCTGAGACTCGATTCTGTCTACAATCACATACTTTTTCTCTTCTGCAAAGAGCTCAAGCATTCTGACCCTGTGCTCAAAGTCCGCAACGGTATTGTTCTTATGAGGAGGATTGAATGAAGGCACAAGGACAAGCTTCTCCAGAGACAGCTCTTTTATTGCCGCTTCCGCCACCTTCTCATGTTCCTTATGAAAGGGGTCAAACGCACCCCCGAATAGACCGACTGTCATACGTTCATTATAGACGAAGAGGAGCGAATTTACAACTGATAACAGATAACTGCCCCGCCTTGTTTATACCTTCCTTTCTCTGCCCATACTTATTCCATGCGCAAGGTAGTTGATGCAATCTTTTTCAGCGTGCTGCTCTTTCTCCTGATTTTCTGCTGGAGCCTTTATTTTACCAGAAACTTATGGATATCCGCAGGCATCGGCGCCTTTGCGGCAGTGCTTGCCAACCTCCTGTGGTTTGGTATTTCTCAACGGTTTTCCAAAACCGGGTCGCTATCCCGCACAGAGCTTTTCCGCCTTCTGTCCGTCATGGGTCCGGAAGAGTCCACCGCCCTTCTTTTTTCTACTTTGCCTGTTGAAGACCGTTCGGATTTTTCGCCTCCTTTTTTTGTTTATAAAGGAGATACCCTGGTTTTCAACAATATCAAATTTTCGCCGACGTCGGAAGAAGATATCGCCAGACTGTATCGCGCATGCAAAGCCAAAAACTTCTCGAAGGTCCTCCTTATCGCGGGCAGAACGGACAGAAAGCTTCTGGCCTTCGCCGCTTCACTGGGGTTATCCGTCCGCTGCCCGACTCCCATTACCATAAAGCGTTATCTCCAGCAACACAATGCCCTGCCGGAACCGCCCTCTCCACTCAAAATAAAGCTGCCGAAATACAAAATAAAAGACCTTCTTTCTGTGGTTTTTGATCGGCAAAAGGCAAAATACTACATCTTTACGGGAGTCCTGCTGCTTCTGATGTCTCTTATCACACCGCTCAGGCTGTACTATCTTATTTTTGCAAGCGTGCCGATGGCGCTTGCAATCCTTTCATTTTTTGTCAGAGACTGAATTCTACTTTGTGAAAACGCTGGCATTCCTGACAATATAACGCGCCCCGGAGAAGACGGACAGCGCAACCGACAAGAAGAACAGCGCCTGTCCGATATAGTACAGAAGAAAAGAGTATCCGGACAGCATGAGTATCGGCACGGACAAATTAAAGACCGCGGTTTTGGCCTTGCCCATTTTATCCGCCGCAAGCACAATCCCTTTGACCGCCGCAATCTGCCTGAGACCGCTTACCAATAGTTCTCTGGATATCATCGTTGCCGCGGCAATGCCTCCCCAGACAGGAAGCAGCATATCCTTATCCAATAAAAAGAACAATGCGCATGCCGCAAGCACCTTATCGGCAATGGGATCCAGAAATTTACCTAAATCCGATACTTCGCCGCGTGCCCTTGCCACCTTTCCGTCCAGATAATCCGTCGCTGCGGCAAGCGCGAACAACACCGCAGCGGCAATATAATGCCCCGGGAATGCCGGATAAAATACCGCCGCAAGCAGCGGTATCATCAGCATCCTGAATATTGTTATCCTGTTTGCAAGCGTCAAGTGAATACCCCCGATTTTACCCGAATATATTAATTATACCATACTATCACAAGAAAAGAGTGATTTATACGTTTTTTTGACATGATAGAGTACAATAATGTTTGCAAAGTAATTTCCCAAAGTAACGTCCACAGTGGACTTTGAAGTGGAACTTACCTTGGGAAACTTGGAGCAGTGGAACTTAGTGTGGGAAAATTG
>LVAO01000018.1 GCA_001604065.1 Clostridiales bacterium Firm_09 | reverse complement strand
AAGCAAATCTTTTCGGTCGCTTTCCGTCTGCCCGTCGTCGAAGGCAACGCTATTGCCTTCTTCCTCGGTCAACCGCAAATCGCCTCGAAAATCTTTTGCTTAAATTCTCAAAGATTTATGAAGTGTTTCCTTAAAAAAACTGTCCGGCCGGCAAGGGCGGACAGTTTTTTGCCAGGAACTGATTTATGCGGATTCATAAAGTAAATACTGTGTTTTTCTCATAATCCCAACCGCCCTTTACTTTTTTGTAATCTTTATAAAAACTCGTATTGTTGCTGACTAAGTATTGATAAAAGGTCGGGGTGAGATACATCGTGCAGGATGCCGGGGGATTGTTGCCGAGAATGCCGAAGAGCACGTTGTTGCCTGTTGCAGGCTGTTCTGTGTGTTCCATGACAAAATAGACAAGATTTTCGCAGTCGGCAAATGCCAGTTGGTGAATGGCCGTGACCCGGCTTCCCAGCACCACGGTATCGACGCCGGAGTATTGGAAGGCGCCGACATAAACGGAAACATTGCTGAAATCGCCGGTAATAAACACCCGACTTAATGAAGTGGTATGTGCAAAAGCATATTCATCAATAGTAATTAAATTATTAGGTGCCTTGAAATTATCGATGGCGGTACCGACAAAGGCTTCTTTGCCAATGGTTTCAAGACTGGTGAACTTCTCAAAACGGCTGACATTGCTGCCCGCGTCGGCGCAGAAGGCGCGCAGCCTGGTGCTGTAATAAAAAGCATAATCATCGATACGGACGATATTTTCGGGCTTGACGAAATCGACCCGCGTCACGGAGTCGCTTGCGACATAAGGGCCTATTTCCCGTACATCGTAAACAACGGAATTTTTGGCGATAACGTCGGGCACCGTGACCGTCGTTCCTGCGGTTTCAAAAAAATTGGTGATGACCGCGGACTGTATTCCGTTGATTGTCCTGATGTCATAGGCGATTTTTTTATCATCCGTAATATTTTCTTGCGCGTAGATATTCAGCTCGACGGTATTGGTAATGTAGCCGCCGATGGTAAATACCACCTTCCATTCTTTTTTATAGGAAGACAAAAGAGTTTCGGGAACAAAATACTTGATACGGTTGTTGAGCGTCTGCACCGTATTCTCATTGGCTGTCTTGAAGTACGGCACATAATGGGTATTCAAAAAAATTGCGGTGATGCCGAGAGAGTTATAAAAAGGCGAAGCGCCGTAATTCACCAATTCGGGTGTTTTGAGCGTTACGCTGCCCGAGAGCTTGCTCCCCTGGAAGGCATAATCACCGATGGATTGCAGAAGGCTGCCCTCTTCGGACGCAAAATTTAACGAAGCCAATGGAACATTGCCAAAGGCGTATTTTCCGATAGACTCCAAAGAGTCGGGCAATGTCAGCTTGGTGAAACCGGTCATCGTGCCGGAGATGCACATGAACGCCTCGTTTTCCACTTTTTGCAATCCCTCGGCTAAGTTGACAGTCTTGAGCGCGGTGCAATATTCAAAAGATTTTTCCGGGATTATCGGCGCGCCTTTTACAGTACCTGAAATCGTTTTCAACAATACGCCGGAAGGACCGAGAGCCGCCGCGGTCTGCACGGTTTCTATGGTAGTCGAGCTGTAAAACATCCCTTCGCCGTAGCTGACGTCGACGATGTTTTCGCTCTCGCGGTTAAGAAAATAGATGTTTATGAACTTGCTGTATTGGAAACAATAGCTGCCGATGCTCTCCAGCGTTTCGGGGATAAACAGTGTTTTGGCATGTATTGTGATGGCAGCCGTGGTATCCCATCCGCAATATTCAAATGCCTTGCTTCCGAGGGTTTTTAATGAATCCGGGAACAATGTCATATTTGACAGTTTTGTGCAGCTAGAAAAAGCCTGCGCAGCGATTTCCGTCAGTTTGTCGTTAAATGAAATTGCTCTCAGCGCCGTACAATCTTTGAAGGCTTTCGGGCCGATTTTTATGAGCGAATCGTTGCAGTATACGTTGGTTATCGACGTGGATGAAGAAAACGCGCCGGAACCAATCTCTCTGACGGTATAAGAATCGATTGTTTCGGGCAATCTGAGCAAGGTCTGACTCTTCCCGAATTTTGTCAGGCCGGTAATGACCGCACTGTTGCCGGAAGACAGAGTATAGGTATATATAGGCAGATAGACCGCATAAAAGGTCATGTCTTTATAGAATTCGTAGACATCATCCGTGTCATAGGCTTTGTCTTTGTCGATGTCGGGAGAGGGACTGGTATACCAGCCCGCGAAGCCATAGCCCGACGGAGCGATATCGGATGCATTCATTTCGCCGGCATCATGCAATTGATCCAAATAAGCCATAAAAGAAACATCGTTATAAATTTCTGTCGCCGCATCGCTGCCGAGCAGGGATGCCGACATGTCAAGCGTCATCCGAAAGACAGGATCGACTCGGACAGGCTGAGAAACAGGCGTAAAATTGCTGACTGCTTTTATATTTGTGCCATTGCTGTAATAAATCTCTTCGACGTCGATCGTATAGTCGCCCGGAGTATTAAAAAGCGGAGTGATTTCTATCTGAACTTTCTGCGGGGTTGCCCCGGACTTGAAATCAGCCTTGCGGTATTCTATCGTGTTGATTTTTACAGAATAAATTGATAAATTGGAGTTGTTGGTGAAATTGAGTGTCACGACAACCGTTTCGCATATTTTGTTGGTTAGTTTTAGGCAAAGTATATTGTCCGGATCGGAGTATGCACTGTTCTTGCGTGCAAGAACAACCGAATTGAGGACAGGCTCCGCCGCCGTCTGTGTCTGAGATGCGGGCGTGCGTTTGCACGATACCGCAAATACGGCTACCAGCGCCATCAACGCAACCAAAATTATTGTGAGGATTTTTTTATTCATTCATTTCTCCTTGACGTCCTATGAAAGAATCCTTTGTGGTATCCTATTCTGCCGTTTTTTAATTTTAGCATGAAAACCGCATGCTGTCCATACTGCGCATCACTTCTTCATTCGGATAAGGAAATACAGACCGGCTCCGAGACCTGCCGCGCCGGCAATACCCAATGTGATAAAAAGGAAAAGCTTCCAGTCAATCTCTTTTTTTGCCGGGATATCAATCTGGGCATTGCCGTTATTGTTCGGATTGTTGTCATTATTGTTTTCGGTGGGATTTTCTGCGGGAATTTCTGTATTGAGAAGAACCTGATACTGATATTGCGAAATCAGCACATCGTTCTTTCGGACTTCAACTGTAATCAGGCCGCTTGCGGTAACTGTATAGATACCGTTCTCGACAGGTTCTCCATCGACAAACATCCGGATGTTTTCGTCAAAACCTTTTGTGACCGATAAAACAAGGGGAAGCTGGCTGCCTTCGGCATATACCGTACCGTTACGGATTTCGGCGCCGGCGCCAAACAGAATATTGCAGATGTTGCGATTCTCTTCCAAAGCGGTGATGATGGTATACGGCGCAGAGACCGGCGCATAATCCGCACTATCCGGCGTAAAAACAATGAGGCAGGACTGCTCGCCCAGGATCAACGGCTGATCGGGCCGGATATAAGAGAACGTTCCGGCAACCGGAGTTCCGTCATAATCTGCGGACCCGATGATTTGCACAACGGAAATGCATTGACCGTCGCCTTCGAAAATGATATCCGCGGGCGTCAGCTCCAAAACAGGTATCGCGGGATGGACGATAAAAGTTGCCGACAAGGTTTTGGGAAGATAATTGTCTCGGACAACCGTCGCCGTCAGCGTATAAACGCCTGCGTGAAGAGGAAAGACGTCTACCGTAGCCGTAGCCCCTGCGGGCACCTGCGGCAGATAGGTAAAGGGCAAACCGTTGTATACCGCTTCGTTGTCCGGATACACGATGCCCGTTTGCTCTATGGGCTCTACCGTCAGCACACCGGCCGAGTCCGAAAGATCGGCATAGTAATTCTGCGCTGAAAACGACGTGACGGAAATGATATATGTCCCTATGCTGTTGCCCTGCGCATAAGAGCACGCCGTCTGATATTGCACTGCGTTTGGGGTATCGGTGCCGCGGAGTCCTGTCATTGTCACAGAATATGCGGGCGGCGGGTCCCCGTAACGGATCGTGAGCGGATTGGCAGAGATACGGAGCGGAACTTTATTGATGGAAAAGACAAAGCTGACGCATGCGGGATCCAGCGTATAATTCATATTGCTGACGGATGCGGTTGCAGTATAGCTTCCGCAATCCCGTATGGGATTCTTGTTGAAAGAAACGGTAAGTCCGACATAGTCATTGCCCGCCCTGTTCGATATAGCGGTGTTGGGCACCGTGTATCCCGCGATATCCGTCCGCACCGTACCCGTATAATCGTAGGCATGGGACAGCCCCCAGGCGAAACTTACAGTTCTCTTTGTGACGATGTATGCGCCCGCGCCGCCGCAAAGCGTAAAATCGACGTTGTCGGTAGAATGGATGCCGGTGATATCATACGTGCCCGCCGTCACGACAGGCGGAAGATTGACATCGTAAACCAATGTTTCGGTAAACTGGTTCTGTCCGATCCGATACGTCGTCTGCCGCATAAACGTTGATGATGCGGAACCGTATACCGTTTCATGGCGGTATTCCCCCAGATCGATCTCAGCCGTATATTTGTTGACCGTAAAGGTATACAGGCCGTCGGGAGCCTCGCTCAAAAAAACATAATTGGGGTTCCCTGAAGAAATTGCAACCGTATAGGTGCCGGCATTGCGTATCACAGCGGGAATGCTTGTATAGGTAATGTTTATGTTGTTTCTGTCTTGCTCAAGGATATAAGACTCGTTGGAAGCCGTGATATTCAGCGTGATTTCGCTGCCGGTGTATACGACGGGAGACAGGCCGGCCGCCCGCAGCGTGCGCGGCTTATACTCAATGTCGCCGGCATATAAGGTAAGCGTTTCATAGTTGAGATTCCCGCTGACGACGGCACGAATATTGCTGTAATATCCCGCATCGGCATACAGAATCTGTCCGGAGGTTGTGGTTATGGTCATCCCCTCTTTTTCGTAAGACATCGTTATGAGAAAGCTTTCTGCCGCGGGAAGCCCGCTCAACCGGACAGAAAACGTCTGTCCGCTGTATATCAGTTCGCTGTAAACCGCCGAAGATACCGTCAGACTGCTTGCAAGCTTGTTATACATGCCGTTGAGCGTGAAGACGGGACTCAGCACTGCCTTATCTATGCGGAAGCTGGCTTCCAGTGTTTCTGCCACATAATATTCCGTCTCATAGAATGGTACCGCCACTTTATAAACGCCTGTGTTTCTGGGTGCATTGGCAAGCCTCGTCCAGACCTCGCCGTCCAGACGGTAATAAATGATGCCGCTCATATTGCATGCGCCCGCCGCGCTCAGGTCCGGCTGGTAATATGTGCCGTCATATATTTTTACACTGTTGGGAAGCGTCAGAGTTCCTCTGGAGACCCGGTTGACCGTCAGCGTGCCGCAAACAACATTGACGTTGTAATTTGCATTGGACAATCCGCCCGTTACGCCGATGGCATATGTGCCCGCGGCGCCCGAATACGCCGGATTCAGACCGAATACGGGTGCCGAAAACGTATCCGCTGCGCCGTCGGCGCGCAAAGCAAGCTGGCTGTCAAAATTTTCTACCGAACAGACAGGCAACGCATCTCCGCTGCTGATGGTATAATTTCGGACCGTCACAGTTATGGTCTTTGGCATGATTGTAAGCACCGCCGAGAGTATGGGAGCTTCATTATAGTTCGTATTTTTGCTTCCGTCCGGTTTTTTTATGTATACCGAGGCATGAATCCGATAAGTTCCGGCATTGATGAACGAGGGCGGAACGTCGGTGGCAACAGCATCGTATATATATTCGACCGCCATGCTGCCCGTCAGACCCGAAACGGCAATGCTTTGCCACTGCCCGTCATACGTTCGAATTGCGTCGGAAAATGCAACGGCGGAGAGTCCGGGTATATCGATTCTGACGACTTCAAAAGAGGATGCCACCTGCATCGCTTTATAATTGTTGTCGAGAACCGCCGTTTTTGATTTGAGCGAATACATCCCTATTGATGCGCCCGTAAAATAGGTTGTTTCAAATTCCATCTGATTCAATCCGGGAAAATCAATCAGCATGGAGGTGTCTGCAGAATAGCTCACATATCCCGCAATCGCCTCACCATAAGGAAGTCTTCCGTCCGCGGTATTGATGTAAGGGGTCACAGGCACCTCCTTGCGGAATACTCTGTATACAACTTCCTCTTCGATCACGGCATCAAAATAGTTTTCGCTGTGGACGGTTATTGTCAGGAAATACGTTCCGGCATTGCGGATGAACGCCGGTTTGACGGAGAATATCTGTTCATCCGGCTTGAAGTATTTATTGATCTGATAGCTGACCGTCGAATTTTCGGGTGCACAGAACGGAAGGAAGACCTGCGCCGAGATTTCGCTGCCGGTAAAATACTGGCAGACAAGATCGCTGCTGTAAGGATAATAAGAAGTTGCACCGTTTTTCGTGACAAACACGCCAAGGTTGTCAAAATCATATTCGGTCCCGTCGACAACCAGAGTGTCCCTTTCTGAACCACCGTAATTCTGATAGATTCCCGCTACGGGAACGGCAATCCTTTCGCCGTCATTGTCCAGAAGCAGCCTGATGTCCGAAGCGGAATATTGAATATGTTTCTTTTCTATTTCGATACGGGCATGGCCTTTCATCCGCGTTTTTTCCGTTGTCGGCGGGATCTCAAAATAGATATCGTAAAAGCCGACGTCGACGATTGCTTCGTTGAGAGCCGCATTGGGGAAATTATCTGTCCGCGCGAACACCTCCCCGCGGGAATTCGTATAAGTCCAGGTATACGGAGGAAGGCTTTCGGAGTTTACGATACTCTCCAGATCGACAAGATGCCCTTCCGGAGTATAGGTGAGTTTTTTGAAGAACTCATAACTGCCGTCCGAAAACCGTATCCGGCCCGTTGTTTTGTAGGAGCGGACATCGGCATCCAGACGCAGCGCAAAACGTTCTTCCGTGCTTCCGGCAAGAACACACCAGTTGTAATTTGCCTGCTGCGTCCATCCCCAGCCGCTCACCGGATTGGCGGCATCCAGAAGCTGATATGGATCTGTACCGGGCTGAAAATGCTGTGTGCCGCTATAATAAGCAATCGATTGGTAGGGAAAGAGCGTCTCGTCCTCTCCGTACCATACCGCATTGTCATGCCAGCAGCCGGCAACAGAATTGGCGGCAGATTGGGAATACAAAAAAGGAAGACCGCCGGCGATGCTGCGGACACCGTAAAGATGCGCGTTTTCGCCTTCATTTCCGAAGACGGCAGAAGCATTGCTTCCGCTTCCGGAGAAAACGACGTTTACAGAACATCCCGAAATATCGTTATGATTCGTATAGGTGAGACCCGCGGCATGAGTATTCTCCGCATTGGCAAAAGACACCGTTGCCGCGACACCGTGAATCGTTCCGAAGTTCGCCTGCGCCGCCAATGCTCTGCCGTCGGTCCGGATTTCTCCTCTTATAACCAAGTCCTTGACAAGACCGCCTTGAAGGATTGTGCCGAAGAGACCATCCATGATGCCCGAAATTGATTTGCCGCCGCCGTCGAAGACACCGTCGAAATCATTGAATTTTATATCGTAATAGCTGTCGGAACCGGAAAGCAGTCCGATGTCCTTGCGCAAAGAAAAACAGAGTACGCTGTCCGCCTGCAATCCGAACAGCGCCCAATCTTCTCTGTGGGCATAAAGATAGTCCATTCTCTGGAGGTCGGCTGCCGTATAGAGAAGATAGGGACTTGCAGCCGTTCCTTCTCCGTCAAAAAATATGTACGGATCCTCCGCCGTCCCCGTGCCGCTTAACTTAAGAGTATCCGGCAACAGAGGAGTATGGATCGGCTCCGTAAATCCGGAGAGCGAAGGTGCGGGCAGACCGGAATTGTCCGTGTTATAAAAGCCGTAACAGTCCGACAACGGGTAGTCCGCCACAATTGTTTCTACCCATCCCGACGGCTGGCTGTATAAATTGATATCGTGCCGCATGCTTACGCTCATGCCGGGATGCCTCAGCGCAATACCTGCCAGCACTTCCGAAGGCCGGTACCGTAAATGATACAATTCAAATACATCATCCGCAAAGCCGTCATCCAGAAGCGTATCCGCCGGCATAATTATTTTTGAACCCTCATCCTTCACATAATCCTGCCCCGGGGTCACATTATAAGTATTTTCGACTGTACCGAAATAATCCATGCCGTCGGAATGCACGATTTTATTCTCATAAACAATGGCTCCGAATTCTGTACACCCGTTGTTTTCGACGGCAGATACACAGTTTTCAATGAGACCGGGATAATTGGTATAAACAATTCCCCCGCCTTTGACGGCGTTCATCATGCCCTGAACCCGCACATCGGAAAGGATGCCGTAATTGTAAAGCGCAATTCCCGCGGCATTTTCTCCGGAGCTTACGGAAAGATCGACGATATTCAGATTGCGGACGACGCCGCTCAATCCGATACTGTAAAACAATGCGACGGAACTTTCTGTATCGTATCTCAAGCCGACAAGCGCATGATTGTTGCCCTCGAAAGTGCCCTCGAACCTGAGCTGGACATAATTCTTGGCGCCGGCATATGCGGGATCCTCATTGCGCCTGTAAAAATACAAATCGGTATTGAGGACAACCGTCGTATTTTGATAGCAGCAGGTTGAAGAAGGATTTGCAGATGCCGAAGAACCTGCGATAAACGCTTCCCAGTCCGCCTCGCTGTCAATGTAAATATAAGAAGAAGCGTGGCCGGGCAGAGCCGTGCGCAAAGACAAAGCGGCCACTGCGCATAAAAATACCGCAAATACTAAAAATACAGAAAAAATCCGTTTCGACATAACGTACCTCATATCAAACATTCGTTGAGGATCGCGGATTCGCGGGGTCACCCCTCTTGTCTGCCTGCGTCACCGGATTTTTTATTGATGGTTTTTGTGTGAAGCCAGCTGATTTCTTTTTCTACCAGCATCACCTGAGTCTTGCCCTTGATCCATTCTATGATCAGCACGACGACTCCGAGCACCAAGGGCAAATAAAATATCAGCATGCGCCACAACAGCACGGCCCAAAAGAGATAACCTTCCGGCACCGATTGCGAAAACACACTGTAAAACGTACCTTCGGATGCGCCGGAGGCGCCGGGTGTCGGCATAACACCCGAAGCCAGCGTAACCAGAAAGGTCTGCGCAAGCGTCTTGAAAAAATCCACGTCGCCGCCCAGAGAACGTATGACAAAATAAGGAAGCAGACCCACCGAAACACAGTCTATGACGGACAGAATGCCGATGATTAAAATAAGCTTTTTATGTTTCCCCAGATATTTGAATGCCGCAAGAAAGCTGTCAACGGTATCCTGTGCCTTGGCCACTGCTTTATCATAATTCTTGACCAATTTGATTTTGTGCAGGAAGCCGACAAGTTTTTTGGTCACTCCGAGCAAAAACGGCACATTCCGGGAGAACAGGATGAGCAGCAGCGGCAATCCCGTGTTGACAAAGACACCCACACATGCAAAAACGATGACCAGAGCAGACACATCGGTTCTTACAAAAATCATCAGCATCAGCAGCACAAAATCCACAAAAAAGATGCGGATGGCGTATTTGACGATGGGAAGGGAACAGGCCGTCGGCGTATCGATATTGGCACGCACCATATAAGCCATCTGGAAGGGCTGCCCTCCCGTATTCCAGGGTGTGATGTTGTCATAATACTTGCCCAGAATCGCCACGCGGATGGACAATCCCAGCCTGTTGCCGTATCCGCACTCCTTGATGAGCACAAAATAGGCTAACGCATCGCACATCACATGAACCGCATACGCCAGAAACGCAATGAAAAAGAAGACCATGTTCTTTCCCAAAACATTGACGAGCGCCGCGGCTCCGGCAAAAGAGGATCTTTCGTTTCTGAGTTCAAGCAGAAGAACCACGCCGATGGCGATGATATTGAAAAGAAGAAACGCAACAGCAAAGAGCACTTTGCGCCTGCGCTCTTTTTTTGTTTTGGGTTTGTGGAGTCCGACCTCAGGCAGCACTTTTGCGATCTGGGCGCCGGGCAGAACAGGACAAACGGAGCCTTGTCCGCCGCAGTCGCAAGAAGCCACCGGACTTCTGTCTTCGCACGGGCCGGCTGCTTGCGGGTCGCGGGAAGAAAGCAAAGATGCATTCTGTCCGTCCGTATCCTTACAGTAATCGGTCATGTCAATCGTCCTCGTCCATTATACACTTATATTAACATATACCGAATCAGAAATCAACCACCAAAACAAGCATCCTCGCGCATGAAAGAAAGAGAAGCAATTTTTTTGGTTTCCGTAAGAATAATAAGATAATCGGCAAAAAGACTGTCCCCTTCCCGAGGGCAGTCTTGCAGATCTGCGGTAAAGTTATTTATTGTCAAGTTTTTTTGTAATATGGATAATGCCGGCAATAAGCGCCGCAAGAGGACCGGCAAGGACAATCAACCAGGTCGGATGCCAGATGCCCGTAATCACCGCAACAAGAAGATAAACGGCAACACCCAATGCGGCAATCGCTGCGACGATCAATCCGGCAGACAATTTTGCCTTGCGGAAGAAGACCCTGTTTATCATAACCGCCCCTATTACAAAAAACGGAATGAAGGTTGTCAGCACCCAGGCTCTGCCGGGACCGACCGGAGTCGCAAACGCGGTGAAAAAGAATGCCGCAAGTGTAATCAGAACCGTATAGCTGACAAGAATCAGACCTGTCATCGTGTGACGGCTGGTAAGTGAAAAACGGATGACTGCCTTCACGGTAAAATACAGATACAAAAGCACACCCATCGCAGGAAAGATGCAGATAGCCAGCAGCCCCCATGATTGGGTCGCATAGGACGCGGCAATGTACGCAATGACGCAGAAGAGCGCAAACATCATGCCGTAAAGGATATCGCGATGAAAGCGTTTATCGCGCAAAGTGTGAATCGGGTTGCCCGCAAGCTTGCGCATGGTATCCGAATAGTCGCCAAGACTGTCAATGCACTGCTTGTACACTTCGTCCTCGGAAAGCGCTTTCTCTTTGAGTTCCATTGCTCTTGACATCAGATTGCCCAGCAGCTCTTCTCTGAAATCGCTGACTTCCCTGTTGTCCGGCATGTTGCGGAATTGTTTGTCCAGATACTCTTTGAATCTGTTAAAAAGCATACGGCTCCTCCTGAAAAATAATTTATTTTTTGAAAGAATTGATAAAATCGGTAATCTGTTCAACGGTATCCGTCATTTTTCTGCCTGTTTTGACAACCAGCAGATTATTCAGAACCCTGTTGATTTTTTCCCAGTCCGCAATACGCGCCTCATAGACTCTTTTGCCCTTCTCCGTAATCTTATAATATTTGCGTCTTGCACCCTCTACGCCGTCACCCCAATACGTCGTAATCAGTCCTTCCTCTTCCATGCGCTTGAATGCAATATAAATGGTTGCATCCTTGATATCAATCAGACCCTCTCCGCCCTCGGTTATTTTTTTGGCAACCTCATAGCCATAGCTGTCCCCTTCATAAAGGATGCGCAAAATAATGGTATCGGTGTGGCCTCTTAAAAAATCGCCGTTGGACGGCATATTTACCTCCGTTATCTAATCATATACAATATACAATCAGATTATATACTGATTATATCAATAAAATACATCTTTGTAAAGAGTTTTTTCGAAAATATTCTGCGGCAGATTGCGGACAAACCATTATGCGGTTCAGCAGACAATTTATTAAAAAAAAAACCGGCGTCTCGTTTATGAGGCGCCGGTTTGTTATCGGACTGTCTGTTTTGCGGGCGGTTTTTGCCGCGTGCTCACTTGGTGCCGAACAATCTGTCTCCGGCATCGCCCAATCCAGGCAGGATATAGCCGTTCTCATTCAGACATCTGTCCAGCGTTGAAATATATATCCGTACATCCGGATGCGCTTTGGCAACGGCTTCGACGCCCGCCGGCGCCGCAATAATGTTCATCAAGCGGATGTTGGTGCAGCCTTTGGACTTAAGAAGGTTGATGGCGGCAACTGCAGAGCCGCCCGTCGCAAGCATCGGATCCAGAACAATGGCTACTTTCTCCTCGATGCCCGCAGGCAGCTTGCAATAATACTGCCGGGCTTCCAGCGTGGACTCGTCGCGGTACAAGCCGATATGACCGACCCTTGCCGTGGGAAACAATCTGTGCACACCGTTGACCATACCGAGACCCGCGCGCAAAATGGGTACGACCGCGATGGAATTTTCTAAAACCATCGTCTGCTCCGTTCTTTCAAGAGGTGTCATCACCATCACTTTTTTTGTCGGGATATCCTTGAAACACTCGTATGTCAACAGCATGGTAATCTCTTCCACCAGCTCTCTGAATTCTTTGGTGCCTGTTTCTTTGTTGCGCAAAATTGCTACCTTGTGCCGGATCAGCGGATGATCGATCACGGTTACGTTATCATAAGCTTTCATTCTTTCTCCTTTTTGAAAACGGCGCATACCGCATGGTTTTTTCCATTGTACAATAACATTGCCGTGAATTCAATAGAAAATAAGAAATACTTTATAAGTTTTTGTGGAGTATTTCCTTTATGAAACAGGACCCGGCGACAACTTATTTCCGTTTGAAAAGCATCCGAATCCTCTGCTTCAGCTGCAATAAGCTGTAGTTTCGGATGCCGAACCAATAAAAGGAAAAAAGAAAAAGCAGACACAGCACCCCTGTCATGCTCCAGAAGGCGATTTTTTCTCCTTTACTGAAAAACGAAGCCGAAGTCTGTGCCGCGGGACGTTCATACCACAAAGCGCAGAGCGTCACACTGCTGTCAAAGGAATAGGTTTTTCCCGGTTCGCATACGGCAAACCCGTCGGACCATCCCAAAAATTCGTAGCCCTCTT
The DNA here is from genome assembly GCA_001604065.1 of Clostridiales bacterium Firm_09. Taxonomy (GTDB): domain Bacteria; phylum Bacillota; class Clostridia; order Christensenellales; family DTU072; genus Firm-09. The sequence continues at coordinate 32,483 of LVAO01000018.1, read as the reverse complement.
TTTGCGGCACCTCCGACGGAACGGTAAACTGCCCGTCCGTCAAAGGGACAACGGCATATACATTGCCGTCAACCATCAGCGTTACCGAAGGAGGACTTTCTGTCTCTTCCGCATAAGCAAAAGAGGCGGAAGAAGGACGAACTGCATTCGGAGACAAAGCTGCGGCGAGCATGCAGAGAAAACAGAAAAGGTAAATATATTTTATCTTATTCGGTTTCAATCAAGATTCTCCAACGGACGGATAATGACCGATTCGTTCTTATGTTCCGCATGACTTTCGAAATCAATCATCGGCAAATAATACGGCGGTATCCCGGCGATGGATGTCAGCGAAGACACCGTCAGACGCACATAGGGAAAAAGAACGGAGGACGTTCGGATCCGGAGAGACTCCAGATTGTTTTCGTCCTTGATTTCAAAACTGCCTGTAAGAACCAGATTCAGTTCAAACGGCACGGGCGTCGGCTGGTTTTTGTCCACAACGACTGTTATCGTCATCAGCAGCGACTGGGGGTCTTTTTTTATATCGAATCTGATTTTTGGATTGATCTGAAAATTCTTTTCTCCCTGCGCTTCGCCGTTCAGCCGGAACGACATATCCGAAACTTTATAACCTAAAAATTTTATCATAGATTTCTCCTTGGCATGCGCCAACGGCATGCCGGCATTTATGATTTTATCAGTATTGCTCGGACCGGGGCGCCATCGGCACCTTTGACCCTGAGCGGCGCGGCTGAAAGAAAATATTTTCCCGGTTCAACCTGCGACAGATCCAGATTTTCAAGAAGCACAACTCCCGCACCCAGCAGCAGCCGATGCGCGTCTCCGGTTTCTCCTTCACAGCCTACAGTCAATTCCTCCGTTCCCAGCAGCTTAAGATATGCCGAGAACAACGCTGCTGCTTCCAACCCCACCGAAACCCTGCCCTTTATAAGCAACCGTTCCGGATGGGCCGCAAGAAGCTTTTCTGCGGTTTCTGCGTCCATATAGCCCGAAGCTTGCACGACTTCGGCCTCTCCCACTGTTTTGCAGAGAGGCACGCTCTCGGCGGTAAGACCGTTGCGGATAAAGTGAGAGGGCGCATCGATGTGTGTGCCGTTGTGGACACATAAAGACAGTACGGACAGATTATATTCTTTGCCTGCTTCCATTGCCGAAACGCTCTTGAGCTCCGGCGCCGGATCGCCCGGAAAGCGTGGCGCTTCAAGCAGTTCTCTGCTGATATCGATGATGCGCATCAGAATGCCTTAAAACCGAAGCCGTTGACCTCCCGCGCATTGGTAATGTAAAGGAAGGCTTTGGGATCAATTTCTTTTATCATTTTCTTCAATGTGATAATCTGTTTGCGGCGCACCACGCAGATCAGTATTTCACGTTCGTTATGGGTGTAGACACCCTCTCCGCGAAGGATGGTCGCCCCTCTGTGAAGGTCGCGCACAATGGAGTCCGCAATTTCATTGTACTTATCCGTTACAATATGGAAAACAACGCTGGACTCCGCGCCCATTCCGATGACATCGGCAATTTTGCTGGTGACAAACAGCGAGATGAAGGAATAGAATATCGGCGACATGACGCGCACAAACAGAGAATGCGTCCCCGCAGGGGGCAGAATGAAGCCGAGGATGCCGGAAGACAGTACGACAACGATGTCCACAAGGAAAATAATCCATTGGACATTGATGACGGGATTTTTTTGGTAAATAATTTTGCCGATGATGTCGGTGCCGCCCATACTCATATTAAGAATCAGCATAATGCCCATCGAGAAACCGATCAGGACTCCGCCGATAAGAGATGCAACAAGCATGAAACTGGATTCCATATCCGTTGCCAGAAATACGGGGAATCCGATATCCGATAAGAGCCACATGAAACCGGCATAGCTTGCCACGCACAAAGCGGTATTGAAAACAAACGATTTATTCAGCTTGAAATACGCCCATATGAGAAGCGGAATATTCATGAAAAATACCGTGATGCCGGCGTTCAGCCAAGTATTGGCAAGCTGCGGATTATAAGGGAGCACCGCATTATAAAGGATGGATGCAAGGCCGCTGATGCCCCCGGGCGCAAAACCATTGGGGACAATGAAGATATGCGCGCCGAGCGCGCGCACCAGACTCAATGCCACCAGACCGGTATAAAAACCAATCTGATTAAGAATTTTTTTGCGGAGTTCTTTAAGATTGACATCTCTGCATTTTCTTTTGTTCATAATCGGCGGACCACATCTCTCTTTATACATATTATAGCATATTTATTAAAAAAAGCAATCTTGGTCCTCTATTGAATTAAAAAAAGGCGCCGCAGCCGTTGGACCGCGACGCCTCCGTCATGAAATGGGATTATACGATTCCCTGCGCAATCATCGCGTCGGCAACCTTTTTGAAACCAGCGATATTCGCTCCCGTGATAAAGTTGTTCTCCTGACCGTATTCTTTTGCCGCAGCGTTGGCGGAACGGAAGATATTCACCATGATGTCCTCCAGACGCTTCTCCACTTCTGCCGCGCTCCAGAACATTCTCTGGCTGCTCTGAGCCATCTCAAGCGCACTGGTGGCGACACCTCCGGCATTGGCAGCCTTACCGGGTGCATACAGGATGCCATTGTTCACGAAATGATACGCAGCCTCCATGGTGCAGGGCATATTGGCGCCCTCTCCCACAACCTTGCAACCGTTGGCAATCAGTGTTTTTGCATCCTCCAAATCAAGCTCGTTCTGTGTTGCGCAGGGCAGCGCCACATCGCAGGGCACTTCCCAGATACGCTTGCAGCCCTCTATGTATTTTGCGCCGGGACGACGGGCGACATATTCCGATATTCTCTTGCGCTCCACCTCTTTGATCTGTTTGATAACATCCAGGTCAATCCCGTCTTTATCATATACATAGCCGTTGGAGTCGCTCATCGCCACAACTCTGGCACCGTATGCCGTTGCCTTCTGGTGTGCGTAGATGGCAACGTTGCCGGAACCTGAAATCACAACCTTCGCGCCGTTCAGATTGTAATTTTTTATTTTCATCATCTCTTTGACAAAGAAAATCAGTCCATACCCCGTTGCTTCTTTTCTGACAAGAGAACCGCCGTAAGACAAGCCTCTTCCCGTAAGAACACCGGTATGCTCATTCATCAATTTCTTGTAATAACCGAACAAATATCCGATTTCTCTCCCGCCGACACCGATATCGCCCGCGGGCACATCGGTATCTGCGCCGATATGACGGTACAGTTCCGCCATGAAGCTCTGGCAGAAACGCATTACTTCTGCGTCGGATTTGCCTTTGGGATCAAAATCTGCGCCGCCCTTGCCGCCGCCGATGGGTGTGCCGGTAAGAGAATTTTTGAAAATCTGTTCAAACCCGAGGAATTTCAGGATGGACAGATTGACAGTCGGATGAAAGCGAAGTCCGCCTTTGTAAGGCCCGAGCGCGCTGTTGTACTGCACTCTGTAGCCTCTGTTGACCTGCACCTTGCCATTGTCATCCACCCATGGGACCCTGAAAATGACGGTCCTCTCTGGTTCGACAATTCTCTCTAAAAGAGACATCTCTTCGTACTCCGGATGCACAGCAACCAGAGGCTCCAATGAATACAGAACCTCTGAGACTGCTTGCAAAAATTCCGGCTGGTGCGCATCTTTGCGGCGCACCTCCTCCAAAACTTTGCTTATGTAGTTGTTCATATCCGTTCCTCTAAATGAATTGGTTCTTGAAAAGATTAACACAAAATTGAATATTTTGCAAATATATTAACAGAATATGCAAATAAAATTTATGCAAACCTTAAAATTTTCTGTATAAAACCCTCAAACCGATATTTTCTAAAGATAAAATGCCCGGCAAGACAAATATCATCAGCAAGTATCCGAATACGTTTCCGCGAAGAAGCAGCATTGCAAGATCTTTTATTATCAGATTCTTTGTGACAAAGAAAACAGACAGCAAGCAAATCAGAAGGACCATCAGAGAAATTGCCGCAACCGGCAAAGAATCCCTGAGCGCGCCAGCGGCCGCTTCACGCTGCTGCTCTCCAAGCCGTATGCGTTCGCCGTACCGCCGTGCCAGAAGCATCCCGATATTGACAACGGAACTCATCTGAACCGCGGGAAGTATAAGATAAATGATGAAATTGGTATCGTCAGAAACCGCCCCTTCCAGCGCGATGTTCATAACAACCGCAGCCGCCGCAAGCAAACCGACGGCCAGTCCTTTTTTGAACGAAAACAGCACCAGCACGGATAAAATCAGCGTGATGCCTGTTGACAGGAACAGGATCCGATAAAAATCATGTTCAGAAACCGACTTCATATCGTGAACGCCGCTCAGCAGGCCGAAAGCGTAGGCATCCGGGAAATAGCGTGCGGAGATTTCTTTTATCTTTCGATAATCTTTTTCTGCCTGCGCGCTCTCTGCACCATCCCGAAGAACGACGATCGAAAACGTATACCACGTTTCGCCCGATTTTCGAAAAATCGCATTGATGTGCGGAATCCCGGAAAAATCCAACAGCTCAAGCCCTAACGCAATTACGTTTGGGTCCGTTTTCAATGCGGGAAATACGCCGATCACCTTATCGACGCTCTCCAGCTCCTCCAATTCCCGCACATAATCCTGCTGGCTGAATCCCTCATCCGGCACAACGGGTACGGCAAGTATCAGCTGATTCTCCATTTCTCCCGCAAGAACGGCAAGCTCTCCCCGGGTGTCGGTTCGATCATAAATCTTGAAATAAGAACAATCCGGATAGGTAAAAACAAAGCCGGCAATAACGGTCAATACCAAAGCACACGCAATCGCACCCCATCGCATGCGTAGAACATAAGAAGAAAATCTGTCCAAGCGGAAATGCGGATGGCTTCCCATCCGTGTTTTGAGCAATCCTTTCTGAAGAAACGCCCTTGTGAGGGGCACAAGAATAAAAGCCGAAGCCAGCGAGATTGCGGAAGCTTTGATGGCCGACATCGCAAGGTCCGCCCCCAGCCCGAAGCGCATTGCAAACAACGCGGCAAGCGCGCCGGCCGTGACAACCGAGCCGGAAAGGACCGCCCCCAGCAGTCCGCGCGCGTTTTCTCCTTCCGTTTTTTTCAAAAAAGAATTGATGATCAGACCGAAGTCTGTCGTTATTGTCAATTGCAGCACCGCACAGGCGGCAAGGCTGACAACAGAAATGCGGGAAAACAGAAAATTCGTGCCGGCATTCAGGAGGACGGCCGCGGCAAGAGGAACAAGAATCACAACGGGCTCAAGCCAGGATTCCGATGCAAGCAGCAACACCAGATACATGCCTATGCCCGCAAAAAGCACATAGATGGGAATTTCCTTGAGCGTATTCCGCATGATATTTCTGGAGGTCGAAGTCATGCCGACAGTCGCAAAGGCCCTCCCTTCAAGGATGCCTTCTACATCGCCCAGAAGCGAAAAAGCTTTCATGGACGACGGAGAATATTCTGTCAGCATTAAAACAATATAAGTAAACCGGCCGCCGTCCTGCCGCCTGAGATATTTTTTAAGCTCGGTATCGTCATAAATATCCCCGGGTGTTTTGCCGACAAGCTTCAGAAGCCAATCGATATTTTCAAACCAGGTTCCCGCTTCCTCCAGCGTGCCGTACCATACAAGTTCGGCGACTCCGTCAAGCTCATTGATATCTCCGATGCGCCTCGCGAGATCGGCATCGTTGTCTTCCCCCTCTACGGCAATCATGATATCGCCGTTGACACCGAAAGTATCCTGCAGGAAGGACAACCCTTCTCTGCTGTCAAATCCGTTGCCGAGGTAATTCACGATATCGGCATCCACCCTGCCGGAGGTGATGTCCAGCACGAACGATACGCACGATGCCGCAATCAGCAAAATCAATGTAGCCGCAAACCATAATTTGTGCCGAGCTGCAATCGAGGCGAAACGGGTCATCGGATATTCCCGAATTCCTTATAAATGTCCAGCGTGGCAAAATAATCCGCGGGGGTCTCCGCTCTGCGTATAAGTTCAAATGTACCGTCCGGCTTCAATAAAATCTCTGCGCTTCTCAGTTTGCCGTTATAATTGTAACCCATCGCATAACCGTGCGCGCCGGTTTCATGAATATACAGGTAATCGCCTATCTGCACCTTCGGGAGGCTTCTGTTGACGGCAAATTTGTCGCTGTTCTCACACAAAGAACCCACGACATCAAATATGCCGGCATCCTTCTGCCCCTCCTTTCCCAGCACGGAAATATGGTGATAGGCGCCGTAGATTGCGGGGCGCATCAGATTCGCGGCGCAGGCATCCACACCGATATATTCGCGGAAAGTGTGCTTGAAATGCACCACCTTGGTCACCAGCGCGCCGTAAGGCGCGAGCATGTAGCGTCCGAGTTCCGTAAAGATTTTTACCTCCGGGCATTTGTCAGCCAGCACATCATTATATGCGCGCTCGACACCCTTTGCGATAACTTCTATATCGGGCGCCACCTGCTCGGGACGGTATGCGACGCCGATGCCGCCGCTCAGATTGACAAAATCAAAGACTGCTCCCAGGGATTCTGTGAGTTCTGCCACAATATTGAAAAGAATACGGGCAAGCTCCGGATAATAGTCATTGCCGGTCGTATTGGAAGCAAGAAAGGCATGGATGCCAAAGCGCCGGACTCCCTTTTTGATCAGGATTCCCACCGCTTCGCGAAACTGCGCGGGAGTCAGCCCGTATTTTGCTTCTTCGGGACTGCCCATGACGGCATTATTGATTTTGAAGTCCCCGCCGGGATTGTAGCGCAGGCAAATGCGCTCCGGGATGCCCGCGCACCGCTCCAGGAAATCAATATGGGTGATATCGTCCAGATTGATGATTGCACCCAGCTTGCGCGCATAGACATACTCTTCGGCGGGAGTTTCGTTGCTGGAAAACATGATCTGTTCGCCGATAAAGCCCAGCCTCTCCGCCATCATCAATTCTGTATAGGAAGAGCAATCCACGCCGCAGCCCTCTTCTTTAAGAATTTTGAGAATGGCCGGATTGGGTGTTGCCTTGACCGCAAAATATTCTTTGAAACCTTTATTCCAAGAAAAAGCTTTATAAAGCCTTCTTGCGTTGTCCCGGATCCCCTTTTCGTCATAAACATGCCAGGGCGTGGGAAATTTGCTGTCTATCTCTTTTGCCTTCTGCAGGCTTAAAAAAGGCTTCTTCTCCATTGTATCTCCCATAAAAACGTATAATATCTGAATTATTCTACTTTATTGACCGATAAAAGTCAAACGAACTTCCTTGTTATCTCTTCTTTTGCGAAGGGGACGGCGCCGTCCCTTTTTTTGCCAAAGGCTTGACGGCCTTCTTCTTATCTGCCGGATTCTTGCGGAAGCCGGACGGCGGCTCATTGCGGATAAGGCAGTCCGGCCCGGAACCGATATACCGGGTCATATTCTCCTGCTCCAGGGCGGCGCGCACAATGTGATAATTCTGCGGGAAGCCATACTGCATCAATGCGCGCTGCATACGCTTCTCCACAGGGTCGCGAGGTACATAAACAGGCTTCATCGTATCCGGATCGATGCCTGTATAATACATGGTCGTCGCCTTGGTGGAGGGAGTGGGATAAAAATCCTGCACCTGCAGGGGCAAATAGCGGACACTTTTCAAATATACAGCAAGTTCGATGGCATCTTTGATTGTGCAGCCGGGATGGGAACTGATGAGATACGGTACAAGATACTGCTTGTATCCCAGCTCCGCATTGACCTGACGGTAATCCTCCCGAAATTTTTTGTAGAGAGAAAACGAAGGCTTGCCCATTCTCCTGAGAACGCTGTCCGAGCAATGCTCCGGCGCAACCTTCAACTGTCCGCTGATATGGTGTTCGACAAGCTCTTTCAGAATCTTTTTATAGTTTTTGTCTAGCATCAGATAATCGTACCGGATGCCGCTGCGGATAAAAACCTTTTTGACTCCGGGTAGCGCGCGGAGGGCGCGCAGAATCTCCATATATTCCGAATGATCCACTTCCAGATTCGGGCAATGCGAAAACCCCAGACAGCTCTTGCCAACGCAGCTGCCCGCTTTTTCCTGTTTCTTGCAAGAGGAAATCCGGATGTTTGCGCTGGGGCCGCCCACATCGTTGATGTAGCCCTTGAAATCAGGCAGATTGATGAGGATTCTTGCTTCCCTTATTAGACTTTCTTTGCTTCTCCGGGTAATCAGCCTTCCCTGGTGCATGGCTATCGAACAGAACGCGCAGGCGCCAAAGCAGCCCCTGTGCGACACCAACGAAAATTTTACCTCTTCCAGAGCGGGGATGCCGCCCTCATATCGCGGATGATATTCCCGCATATAAGGAAGTTCGTAAATGAAATCAAGCTGTTGCGTTGTCAAAGGTTTTTGCGGAGGATTGACAATTAACACTCTTTCGCCATGCTTCTGAAGAAGCGTTCTGCCGTTGAAATACTCGGAATGATTGTATTGCAGGTTGAATGCCTTGACATAGCTTTTCTTGTTTCCGCGGACTTCTTCGTAGGAAGGAAGAAACAGCGCATCGCCGCTTTCTATCAGTTTTTTTATTTGTTCGTCAAGAGAATCGGCAAGGTACGCGGTGCCGCGCACATTCCTGATCCGCTCAAGAGGGACGCCTTTCTTTAATTCCGACAGAATATCCCATATCGGATTTTCTCCCATGCCGTAGATCAGCAAGTCCGCGCCGCAGTCGACAAGCAAAGAGGGAAGGACATCATCCTTCCAATAATCATAATGGGCAAAACGTCTTAAAGAAGCTTCCGTACCCCCGATGATGACAGGCTTGCCGGGAAATAATCTCTTCAGATTTCCGGTATGAAATGCGACCGCCCTGTCCGGGTTCCTGCCGGACTTGCCTCCTTCGCTGTAAGCGTCCTCCTCACGTTTGATTTTTGCGACGGAATAATTGCTTACCATGCTGTCGACAACACCGCCGCTGACAAAAAAACCGTATTTCGGAGTTCCTAAAGAGCGATATTCCGCATCCGAAATCGGTTGCGGAAGGACGGCGACAAGGTACCCTTCGCTCTCGATAAGACGGGAAATGATCGCATGTCCGAAAGACGGGTGATCGACATAGGCGTCTGCGCTGACCAGAATGAAATCCGGCTGCAGGCCTCTCAGCTCTTCTGAAGTTGTGGGAAGAAAGGGAGACATGAATTTATTATACACCATAATTCCACAAATCCGAAACAAACCATATCAAAAAAAAGAAATGCCCGATGCCTATCAAGCATGGCATCCGGTTCACGGCTGCTCGGGAATGCAGACAAAAAACAGAAATGCGCTCTGCATCGCAAAAGAGCGCACTCAAGAAAAGGCTTCAAAATCATTAAAGGCATCTTTTTTCTTTGTTTCGAAAGACCATCGGGCAGATTGTATTCTATCCGGCAGATTGCCTTGTAATCCGTTGATGAAAAGGCGGACTGTCCGCAAATCATCGGACAGTCCGCCTGCAGTCATACGATGTTGTTGTATGTCCCGCCTTATGCCTTGCGAAGATTGGACTTAAGGGTCTTAAGTTCTTTGGTAAGCTCTTTGGGGAGCTTGTCTCCGAACTTGCCGAAGAACTCTTCTATGTCCTTCGCTTCTGCCTTCCATGTGGCTTTGTCAACATTCAGCAGTCCGGCAATGGTATCAACGGTGAGGTCAAGTCCTTCGATATTGATATCCTCGGGTCTGGGCAGCAATCCGATGGGAGATTCTACCGCGTCAACAGCTTCGTCACAGCGGTCAAGAATCCATTCGAGCACTCTCATGTTGTCGCCGAAGCCGGGCCAGATGAAATTGCCTTTGTCGTCGGTACGGAACCAGTTGACGTTAAAAATCTTGGGTTTGACCTTGAGCTTCTTGCCCATATCCAGCCAGTGCTGGAAGTAATCGCCCATATGATATCCGCAGAAGGGCAGCATCGCCATGGGGTCATGCCTTACGACACCTACGGCACCGGACGCGGCAGCGGTGGTTTCGGAAGCCATGATCGCTCCGACAAATACGCCGTGCTTCCAGTCGCGCGCCTCATAAACAAGAGGTGCAGCCTTGGCTCGTCTGCCGCCGAAAATGATGGCGGACACCGGTACGCCCTTGGGATTTTCGAATTCGGGAGAGAGGCAGGGGCAGTTCTTGATCGGCGCGGTAAAGCGGCTGTTGGGATGGGCGCCTTTAACAGGCTTTCCTTCTGCATCGGTCATGCCGCCGGACCAGGGATTGCCCTTCCAGTCGAAGCAATTTGAAGGAGGATTCTTGTCGAGGCCTTCCCACCATACGGTCTTGTTTTTGGGATTGTAGACGACGTTGGTGAAAATGGTGTTGCTTCTGGTCGATTGCAAAGCATTGAAGTTGGATTTTTCATTGGTGCCCGGCGCGACGCCGAAGAAACCGTTCTCCGGATTGATGGCATACAGCGCACCGCCCTTGCCCTTGCGCAACCAGGCGATATCGTCACCGACTGTAAATACCTTATAGCCTTTTGAAGTGTATGTTTCGGGCGGAATCAGCATGGCCAGATTGGTCTTGCCGCAAGCCGAAGGGAACGCACCGCAGATGTATTTGACTTCGCCGTTGGGCTTCTGCACACCGAGTATGAGCATATGTTCCGCCATCCAGCCTTCCTTCCAGCCCTGGTAGCTTGCAATACGCAGCGCAAAACATTTTTTGCCGAGCAGAACGTTTCCGCCGTAGCCGCTGTTGATGGAATAGATGGTATTGTCTTCTGGGAACTGGCAGATGTAACGGTTTTCTTCTTCCAGTTTGACTTTGCCATGGATGCACTTGACAAAATTATCGGTGCCGTTCAGTTTGTCATAGACCTTTTCGGATACCCTTGTCATAATAATCATGTTGAGGACAACATAGATGCTGTCGGTAAGCTCGATGCCGTATTTCGCAAAGGGACTGCCGATCTTGCCCATGCTGAAAGGAATGACATACATCGTGCGGCCTTTCATGGAGCCGGCGGCGATTTTGTCCAGCTTGGCATAGGCTTCCTGGGGATCCATCCAGTTGTTGGTCGGGCCGCAGTTTTCTTTGTCTCTGGAGCATATGAAGGTACGCTGCTCGACACGCGCCACGTCATTGACCGCCGTACGATGATAAAGACATCCCGGCAGAAGTTTATTGTTCAGCTTGATGACCTCACCGGTGGAAGCTGCAATATCCGTGAGTTCTTTTTTTTGTTGTTTTGATCCGTCAATCCAGACGATGTTGTCCGGAGTCATCAAATCAGCATATTTTTTGACAAAATCCAAAACATACTTATTGTTCGTCATAAAACATCGGTTCTCCTCTATTTCAGAATGCATTAATTATATCATAATATGTATCCAAACACAAACAATATGGATTGCATAAAGCGTAAAAATAGAGAAAATTCAGAGGAATATCCTAAGACGGACATTCATTTTATCTTTAAAAAGAATATATTTCGAACATAATACAACATATGTCGGAAACGCCATATCCTTACAAAAAAACACCTCCGGCGGTTGGCCGAAGGTGCCGGTCAAGCATGGATATTACCGGGAATTTATAGGACTCTCCGTTTTCTTAAAGAAGAAGAAATGCCTACCCAGACGAGGACTGCCGTTACAAAGACAATGATGCCGAGGCCGATTACGGAATTCATGAGCGAATCCCCCGTCAAAACATATTCGCCCAAGGCATCCGCGGTAAAAACGATAAAACCGTCTTCTATGGTATACGGGACCTCGCGCTTCTGTCCGTCCCTGAAACAACAGAGTTTGAGCGAACGGTTGGCAAGTATCTCCTCACCGACCTTAAGCCGGACAACGGTATTGCCTTCAATAGCGGCATTGCTGCCGGAAAGTGTCAGGTTGTATATCATAAGCACGGTCCTTCCCCAGGCGTCCGTATAGCGTTCATCCAAGGCGGGAGAAGAGCCCGGCGTGGACTGAACAACCAGTTCCGCCAGAGGATCCACGCCGAAGGCATTGTATGCGGAAGCAATCAGCACGCCATCATCATTTTTGTATTCCAGCATGGTCCGCAAAACGCGCACCGTCGCGGTCACCGGCGGTGCGGCATCATGGTATTCATCCGTCTCCGAAGTGATGACAACACTGTATACACCGGGGTTCACAAAAGAATTTGCCGACACCTCATTGTTTACTTTGAATAGGATAAGGCTTTCATCCGTATACAAGCAGCTGTACTGCAGAGAATGGCTGCTTCCGTCATACAGAAATACGACATCGTTCTGCGGTATGGTGATGACCGGCTTGGCAGGATAAATGATTACGCGGGTAGATGCCGGAGCCAATGTATAATTGGGTGACGGTGCAAGAAAATCCGCCGTGACAAGATAGGTATCCGGCACAGAAAATGCGGTGCTCCCTTTTTGTTCGCCGACAACCGATACGCTCAGGGGAACGGCAAAGGAGAAAATATTCCTGTAAATTGCCGATATTCTGGCAATCTGGTCGAATCCTGTATAAAAGAAGATGCTCAGGTTGTCGTCCGTGTAGTCAAATGACCATTCGGGAGTGACCGCCTTCGGATAAATTGTAAATTCTTTGTCCGCGTTGGTAAAGAAGTAATTTCTGTTATCTGGGACGGCGTGCGCGACATACGGCGTCGCGGAGGCATTTATCTGGCTGCCGTATATGGTTATTTCCAGCGGGTTGCCGTCAATGTCCAACGCCTGCGCATCCGGTGAATGGGCGAAGCCGTTGTATTCAAACGACGTCACCGCTCCCCATCCCGCAAAAATGCCCAGCGGCTCGATACGGTAGACTGTGGTATTGCCGGTTAAGATATAATTCGTATCGATGCTGACCGCGGTGAGCGTATGCTCGCCCGCCTGGCTGCTTCTGCCGTTTACCATAATGGGGAGGTCGGTATTGTCGGGACGCTTGGCCCGGGCCGAAGGACCCTGCAGCGCGCCGTTGAAGATGTATTCGGGTTCACTTTCCCAGACAGCGGGCACCGGGTACGGACGGATGGTTGCGGTCGCACTGACGCTTTTCTGCTCGGCACCTATGCTGTTTGTGACAATAACCGTATAAAGCCCGCTTTCGTCAACCTCGGTCAGAGTCAGAAACGAATCATGCTGTCCGACCAGAAGCCGGCCGCGGTAATACCAGGTATAAAAATATACAATCCCGTCAAATGCCGTTACGGATGGCGCCAGGGTTGCCGAATCCGGATAATCGGCTTCGGCATTCTCCATAGAAGCGTCTATCGGTATGGGTGAAAATACCGCGGTGACCACAATATTTTCGGCAGGCATCGTGATGTCGGCAGAAGAAAAATCATAGCTACTTCCGGCATGTTCATAAAGCGAAACGGGAAGACTACCCGAAAAATAATACATGGACTGCAGATAATATCCGCTGTCGGGACGGACAAACACCGTCATTGTATCGCCGGCAAAAGCCGATGCGGGCAATGTCCCTGTAACAGCACCGTTCGCAATGCCCGCTTCCGGTGTCAGCGCATATTTGGGCTCCATATGAAGGGTAAGCATCATGCCGGACGGAATCTCCGCAAGCGCAATGGGATTCTGAAAAGAACAGAAACCGCCTTCCGCTTGCCAGCAGCGGAAAAATTCTTCTGCGCCGTCGGCAGCGGAAACCCGCAACACGATGCTTTCGTTCTCTTTTTCTGCAGTGATGATTGCAAGGCTGTTTCCTTGCAAGCCGCGTCCGTCGAATCCGGCAAGGAACTGTTCCTCCAGCGTGAGCAGCATGCCGGCAGAAGCATTTGAAAATTGCGAAGAATCGGCTATGATTGTTCCTCCCGCCAGATGAAGCGCTCCGTACGGGCTCGATTCTGAACAGATTCTGCAATTAATCAATGTCAGACGGATGTCTTGCGCCACGATTGCCGCGCCATAACCGCTTGCTATATAAGAATCTTCGAGGGACAACTGCCCCTGTGTCTTATATATTGCCGTCCCGGCGGAAATCGCAACATCGCATGCGACCAGGATAATATTGCCGGTGCCCGGCGAAAAGACGGTATACGCCGTATCGGCTGCAAGCACATCCGTATTGCGGTTGACGATTTCTGCCCCCGCGGCAGAAAGCAGGATGTTCCCTTCTGCTCCGGCGTTAAGCGAAATAACACCGGTTCGGGTATTGGAGGATGCGATGAAAATCCATTTTTCGGGTTGCAGCTCTTCTATATGGATGCTTCCGTCAGAAAGATTGCGGATGACGTTGGAGAATCCGTATCCGATATAGTCCTCTTCTTCCGGATGCGCCGAAGGCATAGCTGCCAAGATGCCCCCGTAAACATAAATATTTCTGCCGGAGGCGTTGAGCACAACCGAAGCGCCGGGGTCATCGGAACTGTTGAAGACAGATCCGCCGTATTGAAGATACGCTTCCGAATCCGACATGATGTCCTCAATCAATATGGTCGCAACCGGAGACGCGCTCCGAATCCTTGTATCATACCCCGTGAGCTGATACTCCGAACTGTCAATCACCAGCGTACCTGCCGATTGATGAGTGATTGCACGTGCGCCGTCGGTGGCGATATCCCCCTTCCGGATTGTGAGATCTGAGGAACCCAGGATCGCAATCGCACTGCTTCCGGCAATTTTTTCTGCATATTCCGGATCAAGAGGATCGATGGATGACGCATAAATATCAAAAAGATAAATTTCGGCAATTGTATTGCGTGTTATTGTTATGGTTGACAATGTGCAAATGGGACTGCCTTCTTCGCCGAAATAAAGATAGAATAATTCATCTTCCGGCAATCCTGAACAATATGTATTGACAAAAACGACGGGATCTCCCGTGAGCTGATAAAAATCCACACCGTTGTTGCTGTACATGCAGCCGCCCGGAACGGAGGGATCATTTCGGACATACAAAGACGAAGCGTCGCTTGCATAGGCGGGTACGGAGCCCTCCCGACGTTTATCACAAAAACAATCCTTCCCGCATGAGGCCGCAATCAATACCGCCGACACGGATACCAACAGCAAAATAAGAATTCTGATAACCTTTTTCATCCTGTAACTCCTTACGAGCGCCGCCTTCCCACGGTTATACATCATATAGTATAAAGTATACGCTGTAATATGTAAAGAGCATAAAAATAAAAAAGCGCGGCAGAATACGAATCTCCGCCGCGCTTGACATGCAGAAAAACGAAATCAGACTTTCTTTGTCTTTTTGAATCTGAGCATGAAATTGGTCACAATGCCGAGAATCAGCGCGGTTGCGATGCCGCTTACCGTGAAATCGCCGAAATTGAGCGTCAGCCCGCCGATGCCCGCGACAAGGATGATGCTGACTACAAAGAGGTTGTCGGAGTCGTTGAGATCCACTCCTTTAAGCATATTGAGACCGCTGACCGCGATGAAGCCATACAGCGCAAGGCAGATGCCGCCGAGAACACATGCGGGTATGGTATTGATAAGCGCAATAACAGGCGTGAAGAAAGAAAGCACAATCGCAAGCACGGCTGCACCGATAATGCTCAACACGGAGGCGTTTTTGGTGATGGCGACACAACCGATGCTTTCGCCGTACGTAGTGTTGGGGCAACCGCCGAAGAAAGCGCCGACCATGGAGCCGATGCCGTCGCCAAGAAGGGTGCGGGTAAGACCGGGATCGGTAATAAGGTCTTTTTCGATAATGGAGCCGAGATTTTTATGGTCTGCGATATGTTCCGCAAGAACGACAAACGCGACGGGAGCAAACAGAAGCGCCACCTGTCCGACGCCCGTACCGGTAAGAGCGGCAGAAGATTTTTGCAGGAATGTGAATTTGGGGATATCCAAAAAGCTGGTAAACCTGACGGTGGAGAAATTATCAATCAATGCCTGATAATTTACGATCTGCAGATACTCTATTCTTGCAGCATAGCCTACAATAGAGAACAAGGAAGCGACAACATAGCCTGCGCCTATGCCGATAATAAAAGGAATCAGTTTGATTGCTTTTGAGCCTTTGGCGGCGCATAGGACAGTGACAGCAAAGGTGGTGAGGCCGCACAGGATGGCAATGAGATTGTAATCCTGATTGGGAGAAGCAACGAGGTTTGCCACCGCGGAGCCGGAGAGACCCAATCCGATCAGCGCAACGGTGGGTCCTATGATGACGGGAGGCAGAAGTTTATTGACCCATTTGCTGCCCGTAAACCGGATGATGATTGCGATGACAACGTAAACGCCGCCGGCAAACAGCGCCCCGACGATAATGCCCCAGTAACCGAAAGCGGTCGCCCCGATCAACGGATTGATAAAGGCGAAAGAGCTGCCGAGAAAGACGGGGCTCTTTTTTTGTGTGAAGAAAACATATACGAGCGTGCCGAGTCCTGCGCCGAGCAAAGCCGCCGCAGGGTCCATAACAAGGTTCGTCTGAGCTCCGTTCACAATCGCCGGAACCAGAATGGTTGCCGCAATGATTGCCAGAAGCTGCTGCAAAGCAAACACAATCAGGTGCTTGAATTGCGGCTTATCGTTGACATTGTAAATCATTTTCATAAGCTGTTCTCCTTTGCAAAATTCCTATTGGATTTGAACCGCTAAGAGTATAGCATTACGGATAGTTTATTGTAAATAGAATTTTGCCAAAAACCACAACATATTGTGTCAAAAACAATATATCCTCCCGAAATTCAATGTGCATCCGTCCGGCAATGCAAAAATTTATTCAGATTTTAATAGTTGCTCATACAAGATTCAAGGACAAGCTTCACAAATGCCGGCAAAATATCCGTCAAAAATTTTTTCACCTTTCCCCAAGGCTTTTGTGAAGTTTGTCCTCAAGAAGAAAATCATTCTACGGTGACCGATTTTGCCAGATTCCTCGGCTTGTCGGCGTCGCAACCCTTGGCTCTGGCAATAAAATAGGCCATCAGCTGCGCGGGAATGACGGACAGAACAGAATAAAATATTTCATCCGTCCGCGGCAAAGGTATCAGGGCGTCCGATACGGCACGCAGACCTTTTTCCCCCGTAAAAGGCGTCAGCGTCACAATGACAGCCCCTCTTGCCTTGACCTCCTCCAAAGATGAGACGGTTTTTTCTATCAGCTCCTCCTGTGTC
Source organism: Clostridiales bacterium Firm_09 (assembly GCA_001604065.1). GTDB lineage: Bacteria > Bacillota > Clostridia > Christensenellales > DTU072 > Firm-09. The sequence goes on along the minus strand of LVAO01000018.1, from coordinate 15,469 downwards.
GCGATGGCGACAACCAGCACATTTTCTTCAATCAAGGCCAGCGTCCCGTGCTTCAGCTCTCCAGCAGCGTATGCTTCGGAATGGATATAGCTGATTTCTTTAAGTTTCAGACTGCATTCCATTGCGGTGTAATAATCCTGGCCGCGTCCGAGATAAAATACACATTTCCTTCTGAAATTATCTATGCAGAAATCAAGGATTGCTTTATCCAGCCTGAGACACTCCTCCGCTTTTCTGGGAAGCTGCACGATATCCTCCCAGTATATCTTTCTTCTGTCCTCACTTATTGCGCCTCTGGCGACAGCAAGGTCCATGGCAAAAAGAGCCAGCAAAAGGTTCTGGCAATTGTATGCCTTGGTGCTTGCGACGGCGACCTCGGGACCGGCACTGGTATTGAGCAGATAATCGCTCTCATGGGCAATTGAAGACGTTTTTACGTTGCAGACAGAAAGCACTTTGCCGCCCTTTGCACGCACCATGCGCAGACACGTCAGCGTATCGGCTGTTTCGCCGCTCTGCGACACGCAGACAGTCAATGTCCCCGCATCCACCTCATAATTGTCATAGCGGAATTCGCTTGCAACCACCGCATGCACATCAATCCCTGGCATCAGCCTGCGCACCAACCAGGCTCCGATCAGTCCGGAGTGGAGCGCGGTGCCGCAACCGATAAAATATATCCTTCTGAGATTTTTAAGATACTCTTTATCAATGCGTTCCAGCGGTCGCGCATACTTGTACCAGGATGCCGCAGAGCGCATGCTTTCGGGAATCTCAAAAATTTCTTTGAGCATATAGCTTTCAAAAAGCTTGTCCGCATCTCCGTGGCGCTCGATGCCGACAATCTGAAATTCTTTTTTTTCACCATTGAATCCAAATATTTCAACGTTTTCTGCAGTGACACAGGCGACACTGCAATTGTCCAGTACGATTGCTCTGTCCGTAAACAGCTGGAGGCTGACAATGTCGCTGCATATGTAATTGCCATTGTCGCCCAGCCCGATGACAAGCGGATTGTCTTTTCTTACGCAGTATATTTTTCCCGGTTCATCCGCGCAGAGAATTCCCAGAGCATAGGAACCCTTAAGCCTTGACAGGGTTTCCAGAATCGCTTTTCGGATGTCGCCGCCGAAAAGAGATTCAAGGAGGTGCGCAATGACTTCACTGTCCGTCTGGGACCTGAAATGCGCGCCGCCGGCAAGCAGACAATCCTTGATTTCCAGATAATTCTCAATTATACCGTTGTGAACAACGGCGAACTTGCTGTTGTATGAGACAAACGGATGCGCATTGCAGTCCGAAGGTTTTCCATGGGTCGCCCAGCGCGTATGTCCGATGCCGCATGTACCTTTGGGTTCGGCTTCCGCAAGAGCGCGCTCCAGACAAGAAATCCGCCCTTCCTTTTTTATTATTTCGATATTTGTTCCGTTAAAAACCGCAATACCGCTGCTGTCATACCCTCTGTATTCCAGGTATCTCAGTCCCCTTAGCAAAATCGGGCAGGCTTCGCCCGCACCGGTATACCCGATAATCCCGCACATAGTACAGGATATGAAAAAATTCGCCTCAAGTGTGAAAGGGATTTGACAATTAAAACCGACGGAATCCATGATCCGGTCGGAGGCATGCCCTGCGGTACGCCCGCGGCGGTCAAAGAAATTTGTTCAAAAAGGCCGGCAGCGGCCAGAAACTATAATATGATCGTTACCGGGCCGTCATTGGTCTGCTCAATCTTCATATGCGCGCCGAAAACACCCCGCTGCACCCTGATCCCCTGCGCCGCAAGAGCTTCGCAAAATCTGTTGTAAATGGCGAAAGCGATGTCCGGGGCCTCTGCGCCTGTAAAATCCGGGCGGTTGCCATGCGAGCAGTCGCCGCACAGAGTAAACTGCGATACGGAAAGGATTTCGTATCCGAGCTGCAAAGAAGAAAGGTTCATTTTGCCGGCGCAATCCTCAAAAATACGCATATTGACAATCTTTTTTGCAAACCAATCGGCTTCGGCCGGGTCGTCCCCCTTTCCGACACCGAAAAAAACAACAAGCCCCCTGCCGATGCGGGCAACCTCAATGCCGTCCGCCTCCAGCCTGGCGCCGAGAACTCTTTGTACAACCGCTTTCATGAACAAACCTCAATATTTTAGGGTATCCAGAAAGATTTTCCTTTCTTCCGGAACACGGAAACTTTCTTTTGCTTTTTGGATGGACTTGTTATGCGTCCATCGGGGCAGTTTTTTTTCCTTGAAAATGCCGATGACCGCATCATACTGTCTCGCGAGCGCGGTCGCAAAATACCATGCGACAGCCATATCGACATAATAGTCTCCGCCTTCTATTGCGCAGAGGCGGAGGGCGGCATCCTTGTCAAATTCCGTCCCCATAAAGTAGTTCAGCAGCGTGACCACTCCAAAACGCACGCTGTAGGTTCTGCCGCTTGCGAGCCATTGATGAATTTTTGCAAGAGTTTCTTTTGGGAAGCGTGAAAACACCTTCAGTCCGGCTGCCGTACAGTCGCATACCGCCCAGTTGTCGATATAAGGAAGAAATTCTTCGGTCTTCTGCAATGCGCCCGAAATATCTCCGTGATAAAAACGTTCGATCAGCATGCCGTGCAGCATGTTCTCTTCATAATAGAAATGCGGAAGCGCGGCGAGATGCGCCCGGGCCTCCTCTTCCGGCATGGTTCTCGCAATCGCGCGGAGGTCGGGCTGTCGGCATCCGATTATCACCGCTCGATCAATATCGGGCATAAGTTTCGCACTGAAATCTCTGTAAGCCGCGTCGGCGCGCGCTTTGATTCTATCCGAAGCATTCATGAATTCAAGGATATCATACGGACGGATTCTCCGCAAGCGATAAAATCAATATTCCTTATTGCATTTCCGTTTTTGTTTATGTATAATATATCAAACCTTTGGAGCGGCTGTAAAAAAACCATGCTGACAAAATTCGAACTGGGGCAAATCAAGCCTTTGGGATACCTTAAAAGACAATTGGAGGTGCAGGCGGAAGGTCTGAGCGGACATATGCCTGCATTGATGGACGAAGCCAGCGACCGCTCTGCCTGGCTCGGCGGCAACGGAGACGGATGGGAAAGAGGCCCGTATTATATTTATGGTCTGCTGCCTCTTGCCGTCATGCTGGAAAGCGAGTCCCTGCTTGCGGAAGTCGACAAGTGGGTCAATAAAATTCTGGCATCCGCGCGTACGGACGGCATGTACGGTCCGCAAAAAAATTCCGACTGGTGGCCGCGCATGGTGGTCAACAAGCTTCTCTGCGATTACTATGAGTATAAGCCGCTCAAAAGGATTATCACTTTCCTCACGGATTATTATCTTTATATGTCAAAGAATCTGGACCGGCTTCCCTTTTCCGGCTGGGCATGGTCAAGGGGTTTTGAAGAACTGATCAACCTCCGCTGGCTGTACGCAAGAACCCGGGATAAACGAATCCTTGAACTGGCAAAAAAAATCCGGCAATATTCTTTGGACTGGTCGGGTGTCTTTGCGGATTATCCTTACAAACAGCCGTCGGACGCCTATTTGAGCAAAGCAAGATTCAATGTGCGCAAGGTCACCTTCTTTGCCGGGGACTTCATCCGTACGTTCATAGGCGGACCGGAACGGGAAATCCGTTCCGAAAGGATTCTTGCGCGCAACCGCCATCCGTACAGCGTGTTTTATCATATTTCGCATGGTGTCAATATCGCAATGGCATTCAAATATCCGGCGTACCAGCAGTATTTTTTTGACGACGCCGATACTTCAAAGAAGGGTTATGAGGATATCATGCGGCACCACGGCACCGCGGCGGGGCTGTTCACCTGCGACGAACATGTCATGGGGCCTTCTCCGGTAGGCGGCACCGAACTCTGCACGGTAGTCGAAAGCATGTACAGCTTCGAAAAACTTCTGGAAATGACAGGCGACACCGATTGGGCGGACAAACTGGAGCTGGTGGCGTTTTCCGCGCTGCCCGCCACCTTCACCTACGATATGTGCGCCCATCAGTATGTTCAGCAGACCAATCAGATTTCCGCCACAAGCGCCCGTCGTGGCTGGTATGACAGCTATAAGAACGCAAATATTTTTGGCCTGAAGCCCAATTATGCCTGCTGCCTTGCCAACATGCATCAGGGTTTTCCGAAGCTTGCAGAGCACCTTTCTTATCTGGACGGCAACAAGATCGTTATCATGATTCCCGCTCCGCACAGGATATCCGCCTGCATCAACGGCGAAAAAACAGTACTGGAAGTAACCGGCAACTATCCTTACGAAGCATGCTTTGCGATACATGCAGAAGAAGGTAATCCCGTTGTCCGACTGCATAAACCGGGCTATGCGTCAAAGTTTTCCGTCAACGACAAAGAATATACGGCATCCGAAGCGGAGTTTTCGCTTGAAAAGGGCGATACGCTCTCCGTTGTTTTTGACCGTTCCCCACGGCTTGTGGACAACCCGGACGGCACAAAAAGCGTCATGCTGGGCAATGTTCTGATGGCGCTTCCGATTTCCTGCAAAAAACATGTCAAAAAGAACCGCGGACGCTTCAGCGATATAGAACTCATGCCGGATTCCGAATGGAATTATGTTCTGGCAAAAAACGCTCTGGAAAACGCGCAGGCAAAATATACCGGCATGGACTGCGAATACCCGTATATGTTCCCGCAGATCAGCCTGAATGTCAAAGCCCACAAGGCAAAATGGGAAACGGTGCAGAACAGTGCGGGCAGGCGCATGCCCGGCAAAATCCAGCCCGAAACGGTAGAAATCAGACTCGTACCCTACGGAGCGACCAATCTGAGAATTTCGCAGTTCTTTGTTGTGGAGAAAGACGAATAGAATAACGGTCCGATCAATCAAATTGCCTTGCGGCGGCGCCTTTTTTCGCGGGAGCCTTCCGGACCGGCTTTTCCGTCTTGGCAGGCTCATCTTTCTTATCCGTTTTCCCGCTTTTATCCAGCGTCATGCGGAGCGCATCCATCAGGTCGTTCACGCGATGAAACTGTTCCTTGGGCGCGGCAAGCTCGCGTCCGGCTATTTTATCCTCTATCGCCTTCATCAGCCGTGCGCGGTATTCGTCCTTATAATTTTGTGGCTCAAAATCGCCCGACATGTTGCGGATGATGAGTTTGGCTATCTCCATCTCCTTTTCCGAAGGCCTGACCGAAATGTCCTTGGCGGGATTTTTCTGCAGCTCTTCATGGAAGAACAGCGTATTGAGGCACATTGCGCCGTTTCTTGCGCGGACGGCAATCAGGCTTTCTTTGGTGCCCAGCACCGTTTTTGCGATGCCCACCTTGTTTTCCTCTTCCATTGCGCGCAATAGAAGCGCATAGGCGTTTTCTGCCCCCGTCGGCACAACGAAGTAAGGCGTATCGTAGTATATCGGGTCGATGTCCGCAAGGTCGACGAAGCGCTCTATGGTGATATTCTTGTCTTTTTCGCTTTTTATTTTTTCAAAATCCGCCTCTTCAAAGAGAACATATTTGTCCTTTTCATATTCGTATGCCTTGACAATATCCTCCTGCGCAAGCTCGCGTCCGCCGCAATCGACACAGGTTTTTTTGTATCGCACGCGCGACAAGGTTTTGCGGTCAAGAAGGTTGAAGCCGATTTCAGACGGCTGCACACATCTCTGCAGGCGAATCGGAATATAAACCAGACCGAAACTTAAAGAGCCTTTATAACTGTAACCCATATCTTCCTTCCGTTTTTACCGTTTGAGCCCGGTAATTATTTTATAGTACATGCCGAACCTGTGTCCGCGCACGGGCATGGGAATATTATTGTCAAAAAACAATAAAAGACAGGGAGAAATTCCCCGATACTCATCCAGAAATTCGTACCGGACAAGATGCCCTGTCTCAATCAGCCTTGCCGCTTTTGCGTGATAATTGAAATACATCCCTTTCCGCTATATTTATTATGTCAATACGGAAAAAAATTACGCCTTTGTGCCGATGGCGCAGCGCCTATGTCGCCATGCCGTACAGCAGCCCGAACATGTCGGCATGCTCCAGTTCATCCACCATCGCAAAATAGTAGGTTTCCTGCGTCAGGGCGTCTGTGGTGGACAGCTGCGTTTCCTTGTAAAAATCCACCGCTTTGAGCTCGCCGTCAAATGCCTTCAACAATCCGTCCGCATAGGAAGAATACTGCACGGGCGCCACCTTATAATGCGGCACCATATCGGTAAAATGAACGTATAATTTTGTAAACGCGGTCAGATGATTCTTTTCTTCTTCGATAATATCCGACAGATATTCCATAGCCCGCTCATCGGGAGCATCCCTGAGAAGCCGGGTATAGAATTCTATGGTCGTCGCTTCGTCGACAACCGCACGGTAAACCGCATCGATAAGCTGAGTCGCAGTATATTGTCCAAGCACCGGTATTTCCGGAATTCTGAATTTGGGACGGCTGACGGTAGGCGCCGCCGGCGCATTTTTCTGATTCATTTCTAGCATAGAATATTGTTCTCCTTATTATTCTGTCTGAATGGCAAAACCGGATTTGCTGTCCCTCCCGGACTGTGCCTCCGGTTCCTGTCCGGATGGAGACGGACTTCTGCCCTCTTCCGCTGGGACCACAGGCTTTGATGCCGGCGGATTGTCGATGTACAGACGATCCAACCCCAACAGCTTATAAGGCACGGTAAAGACGATTATGCCCGCGGCATACGGCGCAATTTCGTATTGCTGAAAATAAAATGCAATCCCTTCCGGCGTCAGATAATAGCTTCCGGGGTCAAAATATTTGAGTATGAGCTCTTCATAATTCTCAAAATACACCGGGTCATCCGCATTTCTGTTCCTGGCTTCGTCCAATATGGATTCCAGTATGGTTTTCAGATAAGGATACCCCCGCGGGAAAAAAGCCGGAAGCGGCAGCACCTGCCCCGTCGAAAGCTCGCAGGTATCGGAACGGCGGATCGTTGTTCCATGAGCGCCGCCGGCATATTCATAGCGGTCAAAGAAGAAACTCAGATACCCGTTCGCATTGTACGAAGACGCATAGTCAAGCTGAGAGCCGAACAGTCTTACGGGATAGCCCTGTGCAAGCGATTCGCGGTAAACTTCAATCGCTTCCGGAAAAAGCCGGAGACGGTTCTCCGCCATGAATGCGTTAAGCTGCGACTCGATGCGCGCATTGATTCTCGCGGCAGCCGTCTTGACGGGAAGGTCTGCAATAAAGCTGTCATAGCTTGTCCTGAGCAGAGCAAGATTGTCATAGACATATTCGCGCTCAAAGCGCTGGCGGTTGAGAGTTGCCGATGTCACGTAATCCATTCTGATACCTCGTTATATTGAAATTGTCTCCTAAAAGAAGCCAGTTTTGCGGAAATTGGAATCCGATTTTCCAATAGCTGATACCCTTGAGTTTCAAACGTTTGATAAGATCGAATTTCGCCTGGATGCTGCGCGCATCTTCAAACCAGACTTCATGCGAACGTCCTTCTGCATCGCGGTAAAAGAAAAACGGCGCCTGTGCCCTCTCATCGTACGAGATGGAAGCAAAGTTATCCCGCGCAACATTGATGGCGGACTGCGGACTCAATGCGCGTGCAAACCTTTCGCCGGCAACGTAGGGCAATGTCCAGTCGTATCCATATAGGTTCTGGCCCATCAGAATTTTATTTGCAGGCATCTCTGTCAACGCATATTGAAGCACCCTTTCCACCGGTACGATGGGAGATACCGCCATCGGCGGCCCGCCGGAATACCCCCACTCATAGGTCATGATGACCACAAAATCGACTATCGAACCCAAGGCGCCGTAGTCGTGTCCCGCATACCATTGCCCTTTTTGGTCGGCATTGGTTTTGGGCGCCAGCGCAACGGAAATCTGATATCCCGCCGCGCGCGCCGCTTCCGCCGCTTTTCGGATGAACGCGGTGTATCTGTCCCGGAGGTCAACGGGTATGTATTCAAAATCAAAATGGATGTCCGTATAAATGCCCGCCTCATCTGCGGTTGACAGGATATTGCGTATAAGATTATCCTGTATCTGTGCGCTTTCTGAAATTGTGCGCGCCAGTTCGCCCGAGAACTGACCTTCGCTGAGATTTGTGACAACCATCATCAGACTGTTGCCGTAGGACGACGCTATCGATGCGATATCCGCTGTGGGCGGCGGATCCAAGGTTCCGTCAGGCTGCGCTTCATAACTGAACGGCGCAAAATAACTGAGGTACGGCGCCGCGTTTCTTGCATCATTAAGAAGCATCTGGCCCGGCCGGACACCGATTGGCTCAAAATACGCGTTGGCGACAGCGGCCGTTCTGATGCGTTGCGGAATATAAATGCGCTGACCGGGATAAATGACAGCGTACGGATTGATATTGTTGATTCTTGCCAATTCACGATAATCCATCCCGTATCTTCTGCCGATCTGCCAAAGGGTGTCGCCGGGCTGTATAAAATAATACATGCCCTGTATGGGGATCACAAGCGCCTGTCCGACAACCAGTCTGTCGGGCTCCGGAATCTCATTCGCCTCGGCAATATCAGCCGCGGTTGTGCTGTATGTTTTGGCGATATTCCATAAGGTGTCGCCGGACTGCACAACATATATCTGCATAGCTCTCCAAAACGCTACACCATGATATGAAGGAAAAACGGAAAATGTTACGCATACTCTGTCTCCGCGGCAAAAAAAAGGTGAGGACGCATTTCAAACGCCTCACCTTGTGAACAAAAGGGATGGAGAAACCGCTCCTTGCTTTATTCCTTCTCTTTCTTTTTTCCGTTCATATGTTTTGTAATAGAATTCAGGCCGACAATGCACAGGTAAATGATGCTAATGACGATAAATATCCCCAGCATGCCCTTCCAGGCAATGTTGAGCGAAGCTATCGTATTGGTTTTGACGGACGCTTGGGAAGAGGCATCAAGAGGCGACCATTTTGCATAAACCGTCGTCACGGAGTCTTTTTCGAGATTTTTTACGGACGCCGATGTGAATTCGGTATCCGAATAATGTATATTTCCCTCTTCGTCGACAGTCGCAAGAAACCAGCCGTCAAAGCGGCAGCCTTCGCGCCTGGTCTCCGGCAGGGAAGCAATCGCGCTGATGCGATAGGATTTTGAAAGCACCTGATGGTATTTGTTCAGATTCATGTTGCTGTCGCCTTCCATATAGGCTTGATAATCATAAACCGTTGCATTTTCGGAAGCATCAAAACTGCCCCCCGGACTGACAAACCGCACCTCTGCGGTATTGCCGGTGAACACTATCACAAAAACAACAGTGAGCAGCGCCAGTATGGCGCAAAAAAGAATTTCTTTCCATCCGAATCCGATACGCTTGAACATTTCTTTCACGGCAGCTTCCTCCTTACAGCGCGGCAATCATTGCAGGCAGGATCGACAGAACAATGCCGCCCGCGACAACCGAAGCAATCTGCCCCGATACATTGGCGCTTACGGCATGCATCAGGAGGTGGTTGGAAGGATCTTCTTCAAGCCCCAGCTTCTGGACGACACGGGATGCCATCGGAAACGCGGAAATACCTGCCGCGCCAACCATCGGATTGATTTTTTTGCCCTTGGGAAGAAAAAGATTGATGATTTTTGCAAACATGACACCGCCTGCCGTATCGAAGACAAACGCAAACAGACCAAGCGCCATAATAATTAAAGTCTGAAGCCGCACAAAATTCTCCGCTTTCATGGATGCGGCAATCGTCAGGCCCAGAAGAAGCGTGATGAGATTGGTCAGTGTCTTCTGCGCCGTTTCGGACAACGAATCCAGAACCCGGCATTCTCTTAAAAGATTGCCGAACATCAGCATGCCGACAAGGGAAACGGATTTCGGTGCTATCAAGCCGGATATGATTGTGACTACAATCGGGAACAGGATGCGGGTCATGCGGGTAATTTCTACGGGGCTGTACGCCATTTTTATGCCGCGCTCTTTTTTGGTTGTGATGCCCTTGATGACAATGGGCTGAATCATGGGTACGAGCGCCATATAAGAATAAGCAACGACAGCGATGGGCCCGAGGTACGAGCTGTTGAGAACATTGGCCACCAGTATCGAGGTCGGCCCGTCTGCGGCGCCGATGATGCCGATTGCGGCTGAGTCCGCAAGCTGGAATCCGAGAAGGGATGCAAGGATTATGGTAATGAAAATGCCGAACTGCGCCGCAGCGCCGAAGAAGATCAGTTTCGGATTGGAAAGCAGCGGCCCGAAATCAATCATCGCGCCGATGCCGATAAACAGCAGCAAGGGCATCGCTTCGCTCGCCTTGATGCCTACGTCAAAAAGCCATTGGACGACGCCCTCTTCTCCCATTGCGCCGGAAAAAGGTATGTTGATAAGAATCGCACCGAAACCAATCGGCAGCAACAGCGCCGGCTCAACCTTTTTGGCAATGGCAAGATAGATCAGTCCCGCGCCCACGCACCACATTACCACCTGTTCCCAGGTAACATGTGCAAGACCCTCAATCAAAAATGAAAATGCATCCATACCGTGCCGTCCTTTGTCAAGATAGAGAAATGATGGGTTCGCCGGCCTGCACCTGCGCGCCTCTTGCCACATGAACGGCCGTCACGGTACCGCTTTCTGTGGCAACAATATCGTTTTCCATTTTCATGGATTCGATGACGGCGACGGCTTCGCCTTTTTTGACTTGCTGACCGGTCTGGACTCTGACGGCGACAACGGTGCCGGGCAAGGGCGCGCAGACGGATTTGCCGCCCGCGGATGCTTTTTGCACAGCGGCCGCTGCGGATGCGGGAGCAGGAGCCGCCGTATCGGATTCTTTGTTCCGCGGAGATGCCGCAGGCGTGCCGATATCGTCATATTCGCTCAGCAACTGAGCTTCGCCTTTTTCTGCTTCCACTTCAAAAACCTTGCCGTTCAGGCGGATTTTATATTTCATTTCCTTCTTCCTCGCAACATATGATGGATTTGAAAATAATCTGATTGACCGGTATGTTCATTTCTTCTGCGACAATAGCCATAATAAGCGCCGCTTCCCGATCCGACACTCTGACAAGCTTCATGGTGCCGCTCCTGCCGGGCGCCGGTGCAGAGGCCCGCGAATCGCCGGTTCCGGCCGGACCGTCCTGAGAAGAATCTTGCGCATATTTCCTTTTTGCGATTCCCGTGCTGTTTGTCAGGAAATCGGGCGCGTTGCTTTCGGCTTGGGGAGCCTTTCCCGAACGTATTTTTTTGTAAGCAAACATCGCCAGACAAAGCAATACAAAGACCACAGCAAACATCGCGAACATGGTCAGAGGATGTGAATCCGGATTTATAAACAGCATCATATTCATAGACAGCCTTCTGGCATAAAAATTTATCGGCAATTTACTGGAACGAACCAGGTTAAAAGTTTAGCATAACCGGGTAATTATTGCAAGCGGAATCAAGTATCTGCCTTCTGATGCCCATATGAAAAAAATCGGACTCCTGTGGGCGGAAGCGCCCGTTATCCGGAAATCCGAAGCCCTCAGTAGTATTTCCATTTTGTTTTCCTATAAAAGTTTTACTTTTTTTTATAAAAAATTCTGACATTCTGCCAGAATTGTATCTTGAAATATTTTCCGACAGTATATATAATATATAAAAAGACTTTTTGAGGTCGCTTATGAATAAAAAACTGACACGCTATTTTTTTGCGGCGCTATCGATTATCATTCTGTCCGGCGTATTTTTTACCGTTTCGGGCAACGCAATAAAAATCAATTTGAACAAGGCTGCCGATATGGCGGGCATGGAGATTTCCGTCAATACCGAAAAGGCAGCCTATGCCGATACCGTCAACGTGTCAAACATATCCGTCGGCTCTTTTGCCGAATCGACAACGATGGGCGGCGGTCAAGCGACATGGAACAGCGGGAACAACACCACAAAAAGCAAAGAAGTGACCGCATCCCTGACCGGCAGGATGGCAGCCGCCAGAGAATATATCACCGTCAACTTTTCGGCCACCGTTTATGATAACAATACTACAACTGCAACGGACGAATATTTCTATTTTTACGCCAAAACAGCCGGTTTTTCCAGCGGTGAAGGCTATGACAATGTCGACGGCACAAAAGATTATTCCAACATCCTCGCCCGCAAATCCGGGAGCAAAACGCCCACGGCAAACGACATCACCCTATATATGGCTGTCCGCTCCGGAAGCATATTCAACCCCATCGATTCCGGATTCAAGAACGTAAAATTCACAATGTCAAAATCCGAAACAGCGGCTCCGGCATTCAGTGTTTCAAACGGCGCAAAAATATCCTCTGCCAGCTTCACGGTTCAGGATTCCCAATCGGGTTTATATTCCTATTCCGTCATAAACAGTTCGGGAACGACTGTAATTTCGTATACAAATCCAACTCCCTCCAACAGAATCGCCACTGCGCAGACCATAACACTCCCGGGCATCGGGGCTTATACCGTCACAGCCGAAGATAATCTGGGCAACAGCAGTTCCATAACAGTTTATTATTATATTGCACAGATCAGCGTGCAGGCATATTGCGGCGGCAGCATCAATACGACGGGAGGAACGGTCGGCGCCACTTCCTCGGGGGGAAGCGCACAGTATGTCACTTCATATGGGGCAATCGGCAGCACATTCGTCTTTTATGCCGCTCCCAACAACGGTTATTATCTGAACGGTTGGGCAAAGACAAGCGGCAACGGCACCTACGGCTGCACTGCGGGCTCTTTGACAAAGTCTTACACCATTGTCGACGGAGACGCATACGCTCCCACACTGTGGTTTGATGCTTATTTTAACGAAATATCCACCGCAGACAAAATCGTCACCTACAATGGCAACGCTCAGGGTGTGGACGCGCCTGCAGGTCTGAACAGCGGACTGAGCGCGGAAATAAAATATAACGGCAGCTCCACCGTACCCAAAAATGTGGGAACGTATACGGTTGTGGTAAGAATTCTATATGGAACAGAACAGGTAGGAACAAAAACGGTTTCACTGGAAATCAGGCCCAGACAGCTTGTTGTTTCCTGGTCCGCCGTCTCGATACCTTACAGAGAAGGGATAGCCCAAAAACCCGTACCGACAATCACCAACCTTCAAGGCACCGATACCTGTACATTGACCGTAACCGGAGAAGCCATCAATGCCGGCACGTATACGGCAACCATTACCGCTGTCAGCAATGCCAACTATTCTTTGCCGTCCAATGCCTCAATTCAGTTCACCATCACAAAACTGAACGCTGTCCTGTCCGCCATTTCATCCACACCCATCACATACGGACAGTCCCTGGGCAATTCTACTGTAACCGGCACATCAAAACGGGATTATGACAATGCCGCAATACCGGGCACATGGTCCTATACAAATACCACGTTCAATCCGACTTTTTCGCAAAGCGGCACGGCATATTCTGTTACCTTCTATCCTTCGGATACGGTAAATTACAACAATGTCACCGCAACCTGCGCGATTACCGTCTACAGGCGCACCGCCGCATTGGTATGGGCAAATACCACCCTCATCTATAACCGAACCGCCCAGAAACCGACCGCCACGGTCGGCAATCTCGTTTTCTCGGACACCTGCTCGGTCCTGGTAACCGGCGAACAGACTGCGCAAGGCTCCTATGTCGCCATAGCAGCGGGCTTGAGCAATGACAATTATGCACTGCCTGCAAATGCTGCCGCAAATTTCACCATCCTCCCCCTGACCCTGACTTTATTATGGAGCAACACCAATCCGGTATATGACGGCAACAGCCATTTGCCGTCCCCGACAGCGACCAACATCCTGGCCGGTGATACCTGCGAAATCACGGTTGCGGGCGCCGAAATCAATGCGGGATATTACACGGCCGCAGCCACGGCGGTCAGCAACGGCAACTATGCTCTCCCGGCCGATCCGACCGTTAATTGGAGAATCCTTCCCAAAGAATTATCCTTCAGTTTCTGGCAATCCACAATTTCGTTTTCCTATCGATTCACCGGTGCGCGCATTCTTCCGGTTCCCGTTGTCACAGACCCCATCCTCGGTGCGCTGCAGCAGGATAGGGATTATACCGTGGCTTACGGAGAAAACTACAGTTGCGTAACAGGAGGTTCCATAAAGGTTACCGGCATAAACAACTACCAGAATCAGACAGAAAAAACCTTTTTTATTGAGAAAGCAACCCAGAATGCCGCCTTTTTCTCTCTCGTATATCTCAACAGCAATGTGCGGCCGGAATCCATAGCAAAAGATCTGGCCGAATTCGAGGTGACCTTCCTCCCCTCTTCCGGTTATGCAGGAAACTACGTTACGGCTTACGTTTATACCGATGCTATCTTCCCCGAGACCTTTTTGCCTTCGCCGGACAACGAAAATGTCTCCCGTATGGTAGCAAGGAAATTTTTCCTGTCGATCGAATCGCCCGGAACCACAAAAATTATCAGTGATTCCGCAGAATATTATTTAGAAAAAATAAACAACGTCTGGTATTCTGTCACAAGAATAAAAATATATCTTTCGGATGCCGACAATATCGTAAAATACGGCATCAATACTCTGACCTTTGCGCCGGAATCCAGCATACAGTATGATTATGAGAATATTAGCCCCCTCCTCAAACCGATTGACGACGGCTATACGGCAGATTTCGGCTCCGAAGATGCCTCGCCGCTCCAACATAAGCTTTTCATCAAGAAAAATCACACCGCTTCGGGCAGCTTCTATACAACCGGCAGTCCGGTAATCATCAATAAAGAATACGGCAATCCCGTCTTTCAGCTGACCGCCGGTCTCAATTCGGGAAGAAACGATTTCACGATGACTTCCGATAACCCTGATCTGCTTGCCATTTCAGGTTCGCAGACAGACTCCTTCCGTACCGCAACCATTCTGAATGCCGGCACCGTTGTCGTCCGTCTGCATCATCCGGGCTTTGTGACATTGGACAATCTTTCCAACAGCTATGCTGCAATCGACGCTATGCTGACGGTCGTGATTGCGAAAGCCAATCTGTCCATTTCTCCCGCCGATAAAACCGTCGTCTACGGCTCCACCGTCCTCTATGACAAAAATTCTTTTGTCTTCAACGGTTTGAAAAACGGAGACACAAGCGCAATCATATTGTCCGTACAATGCAACTACAGACCGGATGAAATGAAGAATACCGGCACCTATTCCCTGACTGCTTCGGGAGCAGTGTACGATACCTCGGTTTCTTCTTATCAAAATTATAATATTTATTATCCGCCCAACTCCGGAAATCTTACAATCACAAAAAAGCCGCTTTATGCATATATTGAGGACACCGCAAAAACCTACGGACAGGACAATCCCGCCTTTCCGATTTCCTACGAAGGTTTTGTCGAAGAAGAGAACGAATCAACGGCGCTTGACTTCATTGCCCCTTCCATCAATTATAACAACGTCGCCAATTTTACGGATATCGGTCAGTATACCGTATATCTTTCCGGCGGATCTGCACGCAACTACAACATTATCATCACCGATACCGCCAGACTTACCAT
>LVAO01000017.1 GCA_001604065.1 Clostridiales bacterium Firm_09 | reverse complement strand
TCCCTTGACTATATTTTCAAATCCGAATGTGTTCTATATGTTTGACAACCCTACAATCGGCTTGTCCGATATTCTGATGTTGTCTTGACATAAAATTATTACTTATGTATACTTATACATATTACTCAGAAAAAACAGGAAAACCATGCATCAATCCAAAGTATTTTTCAAAATGAGCGACATCATCCACCATCCCCTCCGCAATTACAAGAGGTACGCGGGGGTCGTCACGCAGCGCGGTCTTGTCTATGATGAGCGTTACGGGAATTTGACCAAGGCCGATATTTATTATCCTTCTTGCCGCGGCGAGGCACCGCTTCCTGTTTTCGTCAACGTGCACGGCGGGGGATATGTCTGCGGAGATAAAAAATACCGCAGCGGCATTGCCCGGTTGATTGCTTCTCATGGCTGGTTTGTCGTCAATATCAATTACAGGCTGGCTCCACAATATAAATATCCTGCGGCGACGGAGGATGTCATCAATGCGTTGAATTTTGTCAACACCTTGAGCAAGAAATACAATCTTGACCTCAATAAATTGGTTCTCTCAGGAGACTCCGCCGGTGCCTATTATGCCGCTCACGCAGCCGCTGTCCTTTATAATCCCGCCCTTCGCGAGAGACTCGGTTTGCCGGAATATACAGGCAAGCCCTTGCGCGCACTCATAACGTTCTGTGCACCCTTCAATCTGGAAAAATGTTTTATGACAAAAACTCTTTTTGATGTTTCTACAGATATTACCAACTGTGTTTTCGGTACTTCTTTCAAGGGTTATTCCTATGAGTTTCCGGAGCGCGAGACGACCAATGTTCTCAATTTCGTCAATTCCGACTGGTGCGAGACCTTTATCTCTGCAGCTCTGCATGACAGTTTCTGCGGCGGACAGATTGAAGCAATGACAGAAAGACTCAAAGCAAACGGAGTGCCTTTTAAGACCTATCTTGCAGATCAGAAGGGCGATTCCCACTGCACACACCTGTTGCCGTTTTTAAAGGGCTCCAGATCCAACATGGATGCGGTCTTAAATTATCTGGAAAGCATAAAAAAGGAATAGCATCATGAGAAAAAAACAAATCGTCCATGACAAAATCAAGATCGCAATCATAGGCTACGGCGGCATGGCGCGCTGGCATCACATGCATATGATGCTTTCGGGCAAAATCAGCGTCATCGGCGCCTACGACATCGATAAAAACGCTTCGGATGCCGCCCGAATCAGAGGGCTGAAGGTTTATGCCGCAGCGGAAGAGCTTCTTGCGGATAAGGAAGTCGAAGCTGTGCTGATTGCAACACCCAATGACGTGCACGAATACTACACTGTTCTTGCCGCAAACGCAAAAAAGCACATCATTTGCGAAAAACCTGCGGCATTAGGGAGCGAAAGCCTTGCAAGAATGATAAAAGCCGCAAACGACAACGGTGTTTTCTTTATTGTTCATCAAAACAGACGATGGGATAAGGATTACCGGCTGATGATGCGGTTGGCCGCCGAGCCCGGCCTTGGCAGGGTATACCGTGTCCAATCCAATGTTTCCTCTTCCCATGGGCTGCCGGGCTCCTGGCGCAAGGTCAAGGCAAAGGGCGGCGGCATGCTTTGGGATTGGGGTGTTCATCTCATCGATCAGATGCTGGAATATGACCGCAGCAAAGTCGTCGCTGTTACCTGCCGCGCGGACTATGTTTACGGTTTTGACGTGGATGACGGAATAGAAATGTTTCTGGATTTTGAAAGCGGCCTGACGGCTCATATTGTCATTGACACAAATAACTTTCTGAAGGAGCGGCGCTGGCGCGTTTTCGGAGAAAACGGAACCGGCATGGTTGAAGGCTGGCATACATGCGGCAAGCTGATTATGGTGAAGGAGCGTTTGGACAAAAAGAACAAGGGCATCACCGCCGGCAACGGTTTTACAAAAACCATGGCGAACAGAAGCCGCAGCACGATAAAACGGATTCGTATTCCGCGTTCAAAGGCGCAGGCAAAGACACCTTCTTTTTATGAAGGCTTCTATAACACCCTCCGCAAAGGCGAGCCGCAGCTTATCTCCAACGAAAGCGTCATGCGCTGTATGAAAGTGATGGAAGCGGGCTTCCAATCCATAGAACAAAAAGCGGTTATCAGAACGAACATATAAATTTTTAGGAGAACAGAATTATGTCCACATTAAAAGTTGCTATTGTCGGTCTGGGCGGAATCTGCAAAAGCGCCCATATTCCCGGATGGAAATCCGCAAAAGAGATCGAATTTGTTGCTATTTGCGATATCAATCCACAAAAATTCGGCGCTGTGCTCGGCATGCTGCCGGGTTCGCCCAGAACCTACATTGATTACAAAGAGATGATTGACAAGGAGAAACCCGATATCGTTGATATTTGCACTCCCAACTACCTTCACTCCGAAATCGCGGTGTATGCGTTAAACGCCGGATGCAACGTGCTTTGCGAGAAGCCGGATGCCGTCAGTGTGCAAGCGGTAATGGCAATGGCCGAAGCAGAAAAGAAGAGCGGCAAGCATTTGATGGTCATACGCAACAATCGCTGGCATTTCTCTTCGCAGGAACTCAAAAAGCGTATCATGTCGGGAGAATTCGGCGAAATTTATGCCGGACGCTGCGGATGGATCCGTTCGAGGGGCATCCCCGGCAAGGGCGGCTGGTTTACTACCAAAGCGCAGTCCGGAGGCGGACCGCTTATTGATTTGGGCGTACATATGATTGACCTTGCTGTTTATCTGATGGGCAATCCCAAGGCTGTTGCCGTAAGCGGCGCGACATACAGCAAGTTTGCCGACAATACGGACTCTTCAAATTCTGTGCACAGTGCTTTCGGAGAAGCCAAGGCGGACGGGATCTATGATGTCGAAGATCTTGCAATGGGCTATATCAAGTTCGATAACGGAGCAAGCCTCCAGATTGAATTCAGCTGGGCGTCCAATATACCGCGGGAAACAAATTTCGTAGAACTTCGCGGCACAAAAAAAGGCGCCTATTGGGACCACTGCACTTATGCGGTGTATGACGGTTCCAGACCCAAGAAATGGAAAATATTGTGCGACCGCGCCCGCCAGCTTTCCCGCAACGGACGCAGCCATACCAATAACATCTGCCATTTTGTCGATGTCGTGCGCGGTGTTGCCGAGCCCGATTACAAGATTGAGCAGGGCATCAATATGATAAAGATATTAATGGCAATCTATGAGTCGGCCGAAACGGGTAAAGAGGTAAGACTGGACTGATATCCTCCCGGCAATCAAAACAGGATTGCAGGATGCTGTCGGATGCAAGTATGTTTTGTCGGGCCGGCAAGGTCTGCGCATGCTATAATTTTTGTCCCGCAACGGCACGAAAGCAGGAAGCCGAGACGGAGGACAAGCAGGATTGAGGGCGCGGCCGCCTTTGTTGTGCCGCAAACAAACAAATGCGCGATGGGCAGACCGCATTACCGCATTTTTGCCTCCGGAAAACCGCATGGTTCGAGGCATGGTAATCGGCACGCCTTTTGGTATCCGGGCTCGTTTATTGTTGTGCAGGTCGTTGCTATAAAGGAAAACATGAAATTCCGAACGGATATCGCTTTTTAGAAATTTTACGTGAACAAAACGGAGATACTATTTATATGATTAAGAAATTGGCCTCCAGTGTGGGAGAGTACAAGAAACCCTCCATTCTGGCGGCCTTGTTTGTAGCATTGGAAGTAGCTATGGAGGTCGCAATCCCTTATTTGATGTCGGTTATTGTCGATAAAGGCATCCGGACGGGGGATCGCGGCACGGTTGTCCTGTACGGATGTGTCATGGTCGCGCTTGCCGCCGCCTCGCTGGTGGCGGGCGTGCTTTCTGCGCGTTATGCCGCCGTTGCCAGTGCGGGTTTCGCAAAAAACCTGAGGGCCCGCGTTTTCGGGAAGGTACAGGACTTTTCTTTTTATAATGTCGACAAGTTTTCGACGGGAAGTCTGATTACAAGACTGACAACCGATATTAATTTCGTCCAGATGGCCTTCATGCTTATCATCCGTGTCGCCGTGCGCGCGCCGATGATGTTTTTCGTTGCGGTTGTTATGGCGTTCATTCTCAACAGCACTCTTGCCCTGGTGTTCGTGGGGATCATTCCTGTTTTGGTCGTCGCACTGGTTATCCTGATCCGATTCGGCTTTCCGCTTTTTGACAAGATGTTCAAAATGTTTGATGCCATGAACAATAAAGTGCAGGAAAATCTGACGGCCATCCGCGTTGTCAAATCCTTTGTACGCGAATCTCACGAAACAGAAGCCTTCCGCAAAGCTTCCGAGGCCGTTCAGAAGGCACAGAAACGGGCAGAAAAGCTTCTGGTTTTCGGCATGCCCGCCTTTCTCTTCTGCATGTACGGATGCATGCTCTGCGTTCTCTGGTTCGGAGGGCACTTTGTCATTAACGGTAAAATGAGCGATGGCGAATTGTCCAGCTTTGTTGTCTACGTGATGCAGATTCTGATGTCTCTTCTGATGACCGCCATGATTCTTGTCAATCTTGTCATCAGCAAGGCTTCCGCAAAGCGCATTACCGAAGTCTTGGAAGAGTCCCCCGATATCGCAGACGATGATGCCGATCCTTCTCTTATCGTGAAGGAAGGTTCGGTACGTTTTTCGGGTGTATCCTTCAGCTATTCCAAAGGGGATAATTATGTACTGGAGGACATCGATTTTTCTATCGCCCCGGGAGAGACTGTCGGCATCATCGGCGGAACAGGCTCCGCAAAGACATCGTTGGTGCAGCTGATTCCCAGGCTTTATGATGTACAAAAGGGCGAAGTCCAGGTGGGCGGCATTCCGGTCAAGAAATATACATTGAAGAATCTCCGCGATTCCGTTGCGATGGTTCTTCAGAAAAATGTTCTTTTCTCCGGCTCCATCCGCGAAAATCTAAAATGGGGCAAGGAGGACGCAACAGAAGAAGAACTCCGCGCGGCGGCAAAGACAGCGCAGGCGGATGATTTCATCATGTCCTTCCCCGACGGTTACGATACGGAACTCGGACAGGGCGGAGTCAATGTTTCCGGCGGACAGAAGCAGCGGCTCTGTATCGCCCGCGCTCTTCTCAAGCATCCCAAGATCATGATACTGGACGACAGCACCAGCGCCGTCGACACCGCAACAGAACAGAAATTGCGCGAAGGACTCCGGCGCGAACTGTCCGATACGACGGTGATTATTATCGCGCAGCGCATCAGCTCGGTCATGGGCGCAGACAAAATCATTGTCCTCGACAAAGGCAGAATCAACGCAATCGGCACACATGCCGAGCTGCTCGCAGGCAATGAGATTTACCGTGAAGTCTACGAATCTCAAAGAAAGGGGGTGAACTGATATGGCTTTCAAAAAAACAGATGCAAAAAACTCCGGAGTCATGCAGAAATTCGAACAGCCCGGTCAAGATAAGCATAAAGTTCAGAACCCGGTCAGAACAATCCTGAGGATTCTTTCTTATTTGAAAAAATTCAAATTCTCGGCAATTTTTTCGCTTGTCGGGCTTTTCTTGGTGATTGCCGCCAATGTGGGAGGAACATATTCTATCAAGGTCATGATGGAAATCACCCTGAATATCCGCGCGGGTCTTGCCTCCTATACGGATCTTGCCAATGCGGCGGGAATGCTTATTGGGATCTACCTGGTCGGCATCTCTGCGTCATTCATGCAGCAGCGGTTGTTGATCAATCTGTCGTCGGGCATTATGCGCGAGGTGCGCGACGCCATGTTCGAAAAGATGGAGCGCCTTCCCATCCGATATTTCAGCGAGCGTACGCACGGTGAAATCATGTCCTGCTTCACCAACGATACGGATGCCTTACGGGAGCTTATAAGCCAGGCGCTTCCCAATGTCATATCCTCGTTCGTCTCTGTCATCGCGATGTTCTCCATGATGCTTGTTTTAAGCTGGCAGCTTGCGCTCTTTGTTGTCGTCATTCTCTCTGCAATGGTTGTGACTGTTTTCAGGCTGGGCAAGCGGAGCGGAAAATACTTTATGCTTCAACAGGCCTCTTTGAGTAAGGTCAACGGGTATATTGAAGAATATATCGAAGGTCAGAAGGTTACCAAAGTATTTTGTCATGAACAGAAGGTCAAGGATGGCTTTACCGGACTCAATGACGAGCTTTGCAGAAACGCAACGACTGCCGCAAGCTATGCCAACGCCGTAATGCCCATCATGGGCAACCTTTCGTATCTCCTTTATGCATTGATCGCAATTGTCGGTGCGTATTTTGTGATAGGCGGAAGGCTGGGGACTTATGCCGCGGGTGTCGCGACCCTGATTTCCTTTTTGCAATATTCCCGTCAGCTCGCCCAACCCATCGGACAGGCCGCACAGCAAATCAACAGCGTGTTGGTGGCCCTTGCGGGCGCAGAGCGCATCTTTGCGCTTCTTGACACTCCCGCGGAGACGGATCAGGGCTACGTTACCCTTGTCAATGCGTATATAAGTGAAGACGGAACCATTACCGAAAGCGATAAGCCTACCGGGCATTGGGCATGGAAGCACCCCCACAACGACGGCACGTTGACATATAAGGAATTAAAAGGCGATATCCAGTTTGAAAATGTTACCTTTGCATATGAAGAGAATAAAACGGTTCTTCACAATATTTCGCTTTATGCCAAACCCGGGCAGAAAATTGCCCTTGTCGGCTCCACCGGTGCGGGAAAAACGACCATTACCAACCTTCTGACACGCTTCTATGACGTGCCGGAGGGTAAAATCCGTTATGATGGCATCAATATCAACAAAATCAGGAAGGACGATTTGCGCCGTTCGCTTGCCATGGTTCTGCAGGATACCCATCTCTTTACCGATACGGTTCGCGAGAATATCCGCTACGGACGCCTGGATGCGACCGACGAAGAGGTGTATGCCGCAGCAAAATTGGCGGGAGCGGATTTCTTCATCTCTCATCTCCCGGAAGGCTATGACACCGTATTGACCGCGGACGGCAAGAATCTGTCGCAGGGCCAGCGTCAGCTTATTTCCATCGCGCGTGTTGCCATCGCAGATCCGCCCGTTCTTATTCTTGACGAGGCAACAAGCTCCATTGATACCCGCACCGAGCGCCAGATCGAACAGGGCATGGACAGCCTGATGCTCGGCCGAACGGTCTTTGTCATTGCCCATCGCCTGTCAACAGTTCGCAATGCGGACGCTATTCTTGTCATTGAGGACGGAAAAATCATTGAGCGCGGCAATCACGATGCTCTTCTGCAACAAAAAGGAAAGTATTATCAGCTTTATATGGGCATGGCAGAGCTTCATTGAAATTTCATCAAAAAGGAGGGCCTTTTTATGGATTATAAAGACATCATTCTCAAAAGGGAAAGCTGCCGCAGCTTTGACGGACGTCCGGCAGAAAAAGAAAAAATACTCCGATGCGTGGATGCCGCCCGTCTTGCCCCGTCGGCGTGCAATGGACAGCCTTGGCACTTTGTCATAGCACTGAGCGAAGAGGCTGTAAAAACCGTTCGCGAAGCCGTGCAAGGACAGGGTATGAACCGCTTTTGCGACAAATGCAACAGTTTTGTCGTCGTTGTGGAAGAGAGCACCGTCCTGACCTCCCGCATCGGCACCATGATTACCCGTACCGACTTCAAACCCATTGATATAGGTCTTGCGGTCTCGCAGTTCGTATGTGCCGCGACAGAGCAGGGGCTATCCACCTGCATCCTGGGCTGGCTGAACGAAAAGAAAATCAAAGAGGCGTTTGCTGTCAAAAAATCCCATCGTGTGCGTCTTGTGATTGCCGTGGGCTATGCCGCGACAGATGCCGTAAGAACCAAGCGCCGCAAAACGATAGAAGAAATCTGCACAATCAGGTAGCCAAATCAAATAATCAAGAATCCTAAATTCTTATATTGTAGTATCTTTCTAACCTTTCTGCCATATCGGCTTCCGTCAGCCTTGCCGAGAGGCAGCCATAGCCGCTGACGCAGTTTGCGCCCGAAATGTTCCCGCATCGGATGCAGGTAGCAGCATCAAAACCCCTGATCATCCCATATACAAATCCGGCCAGAAAGGCATCGCCTGCACCCGTAGAATCCCTGCGCTCGGCAGGTACTGTGGGTATGAGGATGCCTTTTCCTTTTTCATAAAGATAGGCGCCGCCCCGGTCAAGCTTGACAATCGCGCGTCCGGTATAAACAGCAAGTTTTTTTGCGGCCTGTTCATAATCGGATTCATTGGTTATAGTCAGCGCTTCTTTGCGATTGGGAAGATACCAGTCGGCAATCTCCAGATAAGGCGAAAACGTCTTGAGATTCATATGTTCTTCATAACCCGGATCCAGCACGAGCGCGGTTCCTTCTTGTTTTAGTTTATGATAAGCATCGGGAGCGCTGAGCGTCATCAGCGCGACTTTTGCCCCGTGGCAAATCGAATAAATATCGTCTTCTCCGGCCTCCGATGCCATACAGCCGTAGGTGACAAAGGTGCGATCCCCGGGGGTTACCATCGCGGAAGTAATATTGACTGGGATACCCTTGCCATGATAAATATTGACGGGTGAGATTCCTTCTTCCTCCAGGCGCGCAGCGACAAAAGCGGAGGCATAATCTTCTCCGAGCCAGGTGCCCAGCCGGACGGGTATGCCCAATCTCTTCAGACTGACAAGCGAACCGGGAATCCCTCCGCCCAATCCCATATAAAAACCATCAGAGTAGAGTTCTTCTCCCAGTTCGGGCAAGCGGGGCAAATCGGTATAAATCAGGTCCATATTGAGTCTGCCTACGCCGGCAACAAACGCTTCGCTCATTTCCATTCTCCTGTAAATTGCCGGTTCAGCCGGATATACTGCTCTGCAAGTTCCGCGGCCAAGGAATAAGAATTGACCAGCGGATGGACAGTCAATGCCCGGATTGCGGCAACTTTATCTTTGTTGAGGATTGCTTTTGCAGCGTATCTTTCATAGAGCTTGACGGAGGAAATCAGTTGTTTTTTGTCCGGCGCAATCCCGTCAAAACGATGCGGGACGGCACCGGATTTGCCGACAGTGCAGGTCGCTTCTATGACGTCGGAATCTTCAAGGAAATCCAGGGCCCCCCGATTGGGCGTGCAGAGAATCATATTGCCGCTTCCTTCTTGACGCTCAAGACGGATATACTTGAGAGCGACGCCGGCATATCCGCCGTCGTCTCTTGAAAATACATCAAAACGCCAGGGTGCGCCGCCGCGCCGGAGGCCGGTTTCGTTGGCCATATACATTGCTTCGCGAAGGCCGTACCATTTTTCAAAAACGGCAAGCTTGTCATAGAAGCCGCCATTGACGGTCCGAAGTTCCTGTGTCATTTTTTCGTTGATTTCTGCGATGATTTCGCCGCGTGTCTTGCCGGCAGCAAGGATATTTTTTACCGCTTTTTCTCTGTAATAATAGTAATATAAATATTCATTGGGTATCTCTTTGATAAGATTCAGGAGCTCTTTTTCAAAAAACTTCAAATCTGTTGCTGTCCTTGCCTCAGGGGATTCAAGAAGTTCAGGAACGACGTTTTTGCCATTAATTGTAATATTTCTGAAAAAAGAAAGGTGATTCAGGCCATAACACTCCCCTTCGACGGCATCGGGATCGGCGCCATAGAGCTTGGCAAAATCGCGCAGCATCCCGCTGGGCGCGTCACAGATGCCAAAGGTAAAATCATAGCCTGCGTCACGCAGAACCTGTGAAACGACGCCCGCAGGGTTGGTGAAGTTGAACACTTTGACGCCGGGCTTGGCAAGTTTTCTGATCAGCGCGCAGTATTCAAGGAGTGCCGGGGCAGAGCGCATGGCAAAAGAGAATCCCGCCGCGCCCGTTGTTTCTTGTCCGAGGACACCGAGATTCAGAGCAATACGTTCATCGTGGACGCGCATCATATCGCCGCCCGCGCGGATGGTTGTGATGACGTAATCGGCGTCTTTCACGGCTTCGGCGGGGTCCGAGGCCAGTATAAATCTGAGGTCCGGCCGAATCATTCTTGCGACTTCCGCAGCCATGCCGCCGTACAGAGCAAGCTTTGCGGCATCGTTGTCCATAAAGACAATTTCTTGTATATCAAGCTCCTGCGAGCGTGCCGCCAGGCTTTTTGCCAGGAACATGGAGCGTACTCCGCCGCCCCCGATGACAGTCAGTTTCATTGTTTTCTCCCAAAAAAAAGACTGTTTCAAGTTTATCTTAAAACAGTCTTTTTGTCAATCTGCGTTATCCTTACGACAAACATCACAAATATCCGTGCGAAGTGTCCTTAAGGATGATGTAGAAAAAGAATGCCCGAATACACCGGTTATTTATAATATGCTGTTCCGCATCTTATGATGTTCATATCAAAATTGCCTTCAATATTCTGATACAGTCCTTTGTCCCAGCGCTCGCAGTGGCCCATTTTGCCAAGGATTCGGCCGTCGGAGGAAAGAAGTCCTTCGACAGCGCAAAGGCTGCCGTTGGGGTTGTAAGGGGATGTCATTGTCGCATGGTTGTCAAAGTCCACATACTGAGTGGCAATCTGACCGTTCCGAATCAGCTTTTCCAGGTCTTCTTTGGTTGCCGTAAAACGTCCTTCGCCGTGAGAGACCGGCACCCAGAAGACATCGCCGACATGGAAGGAAGACAGCCAAGGAGATGCGGTTGTCGCAATTCGGACGCGCACCATGGTAGAAACATGGCGGTTGATACGGTTGAACGTTAAGGTAGGAGAGGTTTCACCCGCTTTTGTGATTCTGCCGCCCGGGAGAAGACCGAGCTTGATGAGTGCCTGAAATCCGTTGCAGATCCCAAGTATCAGACCATCGCGGATATACAGCAGCTCCTCCACTGCCTCTGCGATGAAGGGATTGCGGAAGGTCGCCGCAATGAACTTTCCGCTGCCGTCTGGCTCATCGCCGCCCGAAAAGCCGCCCGGGAAGGCAAGGATCTGACTTTCTCGTATTTTTTTTGCCATCAGTCGGACGCTTTCTGCGATTTCTTGGGAACTGGCATTTTTGATTACAAAAATATCGGGTTCGGCGCCTTCTGCCGCGAACCGGCGCGCGGTATCCACTTCGCAGTTGGTTCCCGGGAAGACGGGAAGAAATACTTTCGGACGCACGGCATGCGCTTTGACCGCGGGAAGAGTGTATGTCTTTGAAGAGCTGACGGTCATGGCTTCTCCGGGGGCTTCTTTGGTGACGGGATACACCTTATCGAATCCCGAAAGAAGCTCCGCGGCCCTTGCGACGGACATGGCCACGCCCTGCGCGGTAATCATGCCGCTTTGATTGACTTCTGCAAAAGGTTCGATATCCAGCCCTTTCAAGGCGGTGATATCCTGTGCGGCGACAATCAATTCGCCGAGACGCGCTTCAAAATGTACGGGCCTGAGGTTATCAAAATGGATGCCGGACGAATTTCCCAGACAGCCTTTGATTGCGGCTGCGACGGCTCCGCCGGCTTCGGCCACGGTCGCCCGCAGGATTGCTCCCGATCGGATGGCCTTGCAGACCGCGGAAAAAATTTTTCTGACGGCATTGAAATCTGCGATCGTGCCGTTTTTGTAAAGGGGCAGACGGTAAAGCCTGTCGCCGGGTTTGAATACGTTGGTAATGACGTCATTTTCATTTCCGACCGCAACCGCAAAAGAAATGAGCGTGTTGGGGACATCCAGCTTCTCAAAACTCCCGCTCATGCTGTCCTTGCCGCCGATGGCAGGCGTATTCAGGCCCAACTGGGCTTGAAGCGCGCCGAGAAGGGCGGCAAACGGCTCTCCGAAGCGTTCCGGGTTGCCGTCCAGGCGTTTGAAATACTCCTGAAACGTCAATCGGATTTTGTCCGGATCTGCACCGCAGGCAACAAGCTTTGCCACCGAACACAATACAGCCGCTGCGGCTCCGGCATAGGGATTCGCCTCTGTCAAAAAAGGATTGAAGCCCCATGAAGCGAGTGTGACGGTCGATGTGCGGCCCGATACCACAGGAAGCTTTGCCGCCATTGCGACAGAGGGTGTCAACTGGTGTCTGCCGCCAAAAGGCATCAGAACGGTGCCCGCGCCGATTGTGGAGTCAAACATCTCGGACAGCCCCTTCTGGAGCATGACGTTTTTGTCCTGGAGTATGGATTCCAATGCGGCGGCATAATCCCCTTTTGCCAAGGATGTTTTTACCTCATCCGGATATACCTCAAAAAATCCTTCTTCCCGGAATCTGCGGCATTTGACTTTGGCATATTGCTTCACGCCGTTGGTGTCCAGAAAATCGCGTGAAATGTCGACTGCGACTTTTCCGTCCGAGAACATCCGCAGTCTTCCGCTGTCGGTCACTTCCGCAACGGCTGTGCCGGACAGGTTTTCTTCTTTGACCAGCGCAAGAAACTTCGGCACATCCTCTTTGGCAATAACTACCGCCATTCGCTCCTGCGACTCCGAGATTGCAAGTTCTGTCACGGTAAGTCCCGCATATTTCTTGGGTATTCTGTCCAGAAAAATGTCCAGGCCCGGAGCAAGCTCTCCGATGGCGACAGAAACGCCGCCCGCGCCGAAGTCGTTGCATTTTTTGATGAGGCGCGAAGCCTCCGGATTTCTGAAGAAACGTTGAATTTTCCTTTCGGTCAGCGGATTGCCTTTTTGAACTTCTGCCCCGCAAACGCTGACGCTGTCTTTGTTGTGCGCCTTGGAAGAGCCCGTCGCGCCGCCGCAGCCGTCTCTTCCCGTCTCGCCGCCCAGAAGGATGACGACATCCCCTTTTACGGGCGCGGAGCGTACAATGTTTTTTGCGGGTGCAGCGCCGATCACAAAACCGGTCTCCAGACGCTTGGCGACATAGCCTTCGTGGTATACTTCCTGTACAATACCCGTCGCAAGACCAATTTGGTTGCCGTAGCTACTGAATCCGGCCGCCGCCGTTTTGGATAGGACGCGTTGGGGCAGTTTGCCCGGGAGGGTATCCCGGACATCCTTGAAGATGTCTCCCGCGCCGGTCAGACGCATGGACTGATAGACATAGACGCGTCCGGACAGGGGATCGCGTATGGCGCCGCCCAGACAGGTCGCCGCACCGCCAAAAGGCTCAATCTCGGTCGGATGGTTGTGGGTTTCATTCTTGAACATCACCAGCCAGTCCTCTTCACCGGCATCCGTTTTGTTGCGGACGCGTATGGAACAGGCATTTATTTCTTCGGATTCGTCAAGGTCATGGAGCAATCCCGCTTTCTTGAGTGCTTTCGCACCGATTGTTGCGATATCCATCAGACAAACATATTTGTCTTTTCTGTCCTTATATAATTCCGCGAACAGCCGCCGATAAAGAGCATAGCCCTCTTCAAGGGCTTTATTGTCCCCTGTATCGATGTCTGTCAATTCTGTGAGGAAGGTTGTATGACGGCAATGGTCGCTCCAATAAGTGTCAATCACTTTGAGTTCCGTTTCGGTCGGGTCGCGCTTTTCTGCGGCAAAATAATCCCGCACAAAAGCAAGATCGGCAAGGCTCATCGCAAAACCGCGCGCATGGTGAAAGGCGGCAAGCTCTTTTTCTCCATAGTTCATGAATCCCGCAACGGTCTCAATGCCGCATGGCCGGACGGCGGCAAAATCCAGAGATGCGGGCTTATCCATGCTGCACAGACGGGAATCTGTGGGGTTGATAAGATATTTCTGAACGGCGCGCACAGCCTCTTCGGTTATGCCGCTGATTGCGTACACGGTTGCGGTTCTGACTTTCGGACGGTTCTTGTTGAGAAGAAGTTCGACGCACTGTTCTGCGCTGTCCGCACGCTGATCATACTGGCCCGGCAGATATTCTGTTCCGAAGATCGCATATCCCGCAAGTTCCGGGAGCGTTTCAAAAAAAACGTTGTCACATGGCGGCTCGCGGAAAACATTGTCCACGGCGGTTAAAAAATCTTCTTCTGCAATGCCCTGTATGTCATACCGCAGGAAGACCCTCAGCCCTGTTGCGGGAATCTTCAGTACTCCGGTGATGTCTTCAAGAATTCTTTTTGCCGGGATATCGAACCCGGGTTTTTTCTCTACATATATCCGTCTGATTTTCATTCTTTCAGTCCTATATCCGTTCTGTAAAAACCGCCTTCAACCCGGATATTGTTGAGTGCGGCATAAACCTTGTTTCTTGCGTCAGCGATATCGTTGCCCAATGCCGTCACGCAAAGGACGCGACCGCCGTTGGTGACAATCTTACCGTCCGCAAGCTTGGTGCCGGCATGGTAGACATAACATTCGCCCACATCTCCGATGGTGACGGGAAGTCCCTTTTCATATTTGCCGGGATACCCTCCCGAGGCATAAACAACAGTAACGGCGGTCCGGTCCGACCACTCAATGTCAAGGGTGTCCAGCTTCTCGTCAAGAACCGCATCGATTATCTCCAGGAGGTCGGTCTTCAATAAAGGCAGAACGGCCTGCGTTTCGGGATCGCCGAAGCGGGCGTTGTATTCCAGCACCTTAATGCCGTCTGCGCACATCATCAGCCCGAAGTAAATGACACCCTTAAACGTTCTGCCCATGCGGTTCAGTGCCTCAATCGTAGGAAGGTAGATATGCTCTTTTGCATAGGCATCCATTTCGGGCGTATAATACGGGCTGGGAGAAAAAGCTCCCATGCCGCCTGTGTTTGGTCCCTTGTCACCGTCATACGCTCTTTTGTGATCCTGCGAGCTGGGCATAGTTTTGATTGTCCTGCCATCAGTGAACGCAAGTACGGAGACCTCTCTTCCCGTCAGAAATTCTTCTATGACGACACATGGATTGTGGTTGCCGAAGACATCGTCCAGCATGATATCCTTGAGCGCCTTCAGTGCTTCCGCCGGATGCCGGCAGATGGTGACTCCCTTCCCGTAGGCGAGTCCGTCCGCTTTGACAACCAAAGGGTATTTTGCGGACAAGACATATTCTTCGGCTTTTTTGTAATCCGCAAAGGTTTCGTACGCGGCGGTAGGGATATGATTTTCTTTCATAAGCTGCTTCGAAAACTTTTTGCTGGCCTCGATGACCGCCGCTTCGGCGCGGGGACCGAAGGCGCGATGGCCATGCTCTTCCAGCAGGTTGACAAGCCCGTCCGCAAGCGGATTATCCGGCGCGACAAATGTAAGACCGATGCGCGGATGGCCGGCAAGAAATGCGAGAATCCCCTTAAAGTCGGAAACGGCGAGAGCCACACCCTCTGCTTCTTCATCAATTCCTGCATTGGAAGGCGCGCAGTAGATTCTGCCGGCTCTCGGGCTCTTCTTCAATGCATGTACAATTGCATGTTCGCGGCCTCCGCCGCCGATGACAAGAATATCCGGTTTTTCCATAGGTTCCTTTTTTATCTCATTTCGGATGAATGACATGACTTTCAGATTGTCCGGTGTTTTTTGAACGGCACAGGGAACAAGACAAGCAAGAATTTCTACAGGGCTGCATGACACGGGGAAAACATTAAACGGACAAAGCGCAGCGATGCAGATATGCCTTTATTTAATGCTTGAAATGACGGCTGCCGCATATTACCATCGCAATGCCCGCCTTGTCGCAGGCATCGATGGACAGCTTATCGTTGACAGAGCCGCCCGGCTGGATAATGGCGCTGATACCATATTTTGCGGCGGCTTCTGCGCAGTCCGGGAAGGGGAAGAAGGCATCGGACGCCATTACAGCGCCTTTGGCTTTTTCTCCGGCATGCACCAAAGCAAGTTCTGCCGCCTGGATACGGTTGGTCTGGCCCATGCCGATGCCCAGCGTACGGCAAGTGTTGTTGACGACTATCGCATTGGATTTGGTGTGCTTGACGACTTTATAGCCAAAAATCATCGCCTTGATTTCTTCTTCGGTGGGTTGTCGGACTGTGACCACTCTGAAGTCTGCCGGATCGAAAAGCTTGTCGTCATAATCCTGCACCAGAAGTCCGCCGACAACCTTCTTCATGTCATAGGTGCCTTTTTTGATGGGTGCGTTGATGGAAGGCAGACGGAGGAGACGCGCATTTTTGCGTTTCTCACCGAAGACGGCGACCGCCTCGGGCGAAAAGTCGGGCGCGACAACGATTTCCAGGAAGGTCTTTGCCATCTCTTCGGCGGTTTTTTTATCGACCGGGCGGTTAACGGCGACAATGCCGCCGAAAATGGAAACCGGGTCCGATTCATACGCTGCGAGATAGGCATTGCAGATGGTATCCGCTACGCCCACGCCGCATGGATTGGCATGTTTGCAGGCGACTGCCGCGGGTTCATCAAATTCTCTGAGGAGATCCAAAGCGCCGTTCGTATCGTTGATATTGTTATATGAGAGTTCTTTGCCCATAAGCTGTTCCGCCTCGACGAGAGAACCGGGATAGCGGAAGCATTCTTTATAAAAAGCCGCGCGCTGGGCCGGGTTTTCGCCATACCGGAGGTCCTGCTTTTTTTCATAGGCAAAGGTTATTTGATCCGGGAAGTCGACGCCCAGCTTGCCGCGGAGGTAGGTGGAAATCAATGTGTCATACACCGCGGTATGCTGAAAGACTTTGTACATCAGGCGGAATTTGGTCTCCAGAGAGGATTTGCCGGACTTTAATTCTTCTATCACCAGCGGATAATCGGCGGGATCGCAGACCACATAGACATCCTGATAATTTTTTGCGGCGCTGCGGAGCATGGTGGGTCCGCCGATATCGATATTCTCTATCGCTTCCTGAAGTTCAACGCCGGGCTTTTCGATGGTTGCCTTAAAAGGATACAGATTGACCGCGACAACGTCGATTGTTCCGATGCCGAGTTCTGCAAGGTGCTTCATATGTTCCGGATTGCTCCTCATTGCAAGGATGCCCGCGTGTACGACGGGATGCAGTGTTTTGACTCTGCCGTCCAGGCATTCTCTGAAGCCTGTGATATCCGACACGTTGACGACCTTGACGCCCGCTTTCTGCAGGGCAGAAAAGGTGCCGCCGGTGGAGACAATCTCAAAGCCAAGGCTTTCTAGATCTTTTGCAAAACTGACAACGCCTTGTTTGTCCGATACACTGATCAATGCTCTTTTCATCTTTTCTCCTCTTATAAAACGGAATTTATGCTAAAAACCCGGTTATTTATTTTTTTTGCAAAGCATCGCGACAACTTCCGGGAGAAGACTATGCTCGGCTTCCAGCACACGGGCTGCAAGCGTCTCTGCCGTATCCCCCTCGAGAACGGGTACTTCGCGCTGCATGATGATTTCTCCCGTGTCGACGCCTTCATCAACATAATGGACGGTTGCGCCGCTCGTTTTTTCTCCGGCGGCAATGACCGCATCATGAACGCGCATTCCGTAGTATCCTTCGCCGCAGTATTTTGGAATGAGCGAGGGATGGATATTGATGATGCGGCCCTTATATTTTCTGACAAACTCCGGTTCCAATATCGTCATATATCCTGCAAGCACTATAAGGTCGATATTCAAAGCGTCCAGACGTTCCGAAATGCGCAAAAACATCTCTTTTGCGGTCGGGAAGTCGCGCTTGCAAAAAACCTCATAGGGGATATCGTTTGCTTTTGCACGTTCTAAGGCAAAAATACCCGGTTTGGAGGCGACGCATAAGGCGATCCGGGCATCGATTCTGCCGTCCTTTACGCCGTCAATCAGAGATTGAAAATCGGTGCCTCCGCCCGATACAAAGACCGCAATACGTTTCATTTTCTGAGTTCGACGCCGGGTGTGGCGGTCACTTCCCCGAGGATATACGCTTTTTCTCCAAGCGCCTCAGCCTCTTTGACGAGAGTCGTTGCATCCTTTTTGTCAACCGCAATCACCAGACCGATGCCCATGTTGAAGGTATTGTAGATCTGCCGGTCGGAGATATCCGCTTTTTCTTTGAGCATGCGGAAGATGGGAGGAAGTTCGTAGCTGCGGATATCAATGGAAATGCCCAGCTTATCAAGATCGGGAAGGATACGCGGGATGTTTTCGATAAACCCGCCTCCCGTGATATGCGCAATGCCCTTTAATGTCAGCTTCTCCATCAGCGCAAGGACGGATTTCACATAGATTCTGGTGGGGATAAGAAGCGCCTCGCCATAGGTCATGCCAAGCTCTTTGTTATAGGTATTCATCAGTGCTTTGTCCGCAGGATCAAAAAGTTTGCGGACAAGGGAGTAACCATTGGAATGCACACCGGAGGATGCAAATCCCACCAGCACATCGCCTGCAGCAATATTTTTGCCCGTTATCAGCTTTTCTTTATCGCCGATGCCAACCGAAAAACCGGCAAGGTCAAATTCGTCTTCCGGATAAAAGCCCGGCATTTCTGCAGTTTCGCCGCCGATCAGCGCGCAGCCCGCCTGGCGGCAGCCCTCGGCAATGCCTTTGACAATCGTAGCGACATCCTCCGGAACAAGCTTGCCCGTGGCGATGTAATCCAGAAACATCAGCGGTTTTGCACCTTGGCAGACAATATCGTTGACGCACATCGCGACGCAGTCGATGCCCACGGTATCCAGCTTGCCCATGGTGAAAGCGTATTTTAATTTGGTGCCGACGCCGTCGGTGCCTGCGACGAGCACGGGTTTTTCGTATCTGAAGTTTTCGATTGAATAGAAGCCGCCGAAGCTTCCGATGTCCCCCAGTACGTTTTCGTCATAAGTGGATTTCACGAATTTTTTCATGAGTTCGACGGCTTTGTAGCCTCTGGTGACGTCGACACCGGCGTCTTTGTAGGATATGGACATAAAATTCTCTCCTTGGTTTCTATTTGCCCGAAACCCCGGCCGCGAGCTCTTCTTGAAGAGACGCGTCGTCCTGTATGATTTTGTTGAGCATTTCTGCCTTGTATTCCTTCAGCTTTGCTTTCAGCTCCGGGCAGGACAGCGCCATGATCTGCACCGCGAGAATGGCGGCGTTCTCCGCGCCGTTGATGGCGACGGTCGCAACGGGAATGCCCGCGGGCATCTGAACCGTAGAAAGCAGGCTGTCCAGGCCGTCCATCGTTGAACTTTTGACCGGTATGCCGATAACGGGCAAAATGGTATGCCCCGCGACAACGCCCGCAAGATGCGCGGCTTTGCCCGCGGCGGCAATCAGGACCTGATAGCCTTCTTTTTCTGCATGATTGACAAATTCGGTCACCAGCTCCGGCGAACGGTGGGCGGACATCACTCGGATGTCTGCCGCAATGCCGAACTTTAAAAGAAGGTCATAACACGGTTTAACAGAAGATAAATCGCTTTTGCTTCCCATCAGAATGGCGGCTTTGTTCATTATTGACCTCCAGAATGTACAAAAAAAGCCGCAGTTTATGCGGCGCGGAGTTGTCCTGTATCAGAAACAAAGGAAGATTGTATCATAACTGGTCCGGTAATGGTTCTGGTTTTCGTTCTACGGCTCATACCTTCCTCCGAATGTAGTTCTGCTAATAAGATAGCATAAATAAAGACAGTTTGCAAACGAATGTGCGCCCGACGCGGGGTATTACGATATTTTTACCTTTCTTCTACGAAATTTTGCTATTATAAGCGCCATGCCTCATCTCACTTCGCAGGAATAGGACTTTTATATTAATATGAAAAAAGAGTGTATGGACAGGCGAAGCAGTTTGAGAATCTATGCTTTATTTTATCAAGAGGGCAGGGCGTTTTTTTATAAAATTTATAACTGGCAGCGCGCAGCCTGCCAAAGCTATCGCGGTACCCAAGCCTGTAACCGCCAGAATTTGTTTATAGGTTACGGCAAACATTTTAACTTTTACAATGGTATACGCCGGTACAAGATTAAATTCATGAGCGAAAACGAACATACCGATTACAGCAATTAACGAGGAGAACATTGCCGTCAGCAGGCTCTCTATGGCATAGATAGAAAATATGGTTCCGCTATTCGCGCCGAATGCGCGAAGCGCGCCGATTTCTCTTTTTTTTGCGTAGATACTGCCGGAAATAAAGTTGAACATCATCAAGATTGAAAAGACGCCGAAGCCGTAACCCGCATACAATCCCAAACGGGATAAGTCATGGCTAAGAGTTTTTGCAATTTGTACATCCGCTTCAAAAAGCGTAATCAGGCGCATTTTATGCCCGCCGAAGCGTTGTTCATCAATAGAACAGAGCTCGAAATCGCGCTTATCGCCTTTGATTTTCACGAGAAGGGCATTTATATCCGCCGGAGGTGTTTCCGGCTTGATGTCCGCAAGATCTAACTCGGAGAATAATAGAAGATTAGAGAGCTCGCCCGTTTCCCCTTGCTCTTCAAAGTATCCGGCAATACGGAAGATATGAGAACGATTGATATTGTAATTAGCTGTAAAATAATCGTTCAACTGAATATCGATTTGCGGATAAGAAATGATATATTCGTTCAGCATTTCTTGTTTTGCAGCCTCGTCCACTTGATAGGGAAAAGGATTGACCGTACAAAAATATTCCCATAGCGCTTCTTTAGACAGGATAACTTCTCCCGCGGAGAGCGTGCGCGCATCTCCGCAGAAGGTAATCGACAATCCTTTTTCTTCTGCGATGTCTACATTGCTTGCCAGCGCATATTTTATCTCGGTAGAAACAATAGTGAGTTCATAGGAGGCATAATCATATCGGTTTTCAAACAGTTCTTCACACATATCCTCACTGATGAAGCATGCCATATGATATTTCATATCGCCCAACACATGAAGCGCTTTCTGCCGTTCCCTCTCTCCGTCATAGACGCCCCCCGCGTATTTTGCCGCATACGTTTGGAAATTGAAGCCGGTATCGATGATTCCTACGACGGTCATTCTGGTATCGAGATTGCCCCTGCCGCTGTGCGCGAGGATGGTTAGTCCCAAAATATCTTGATAGCTTTGTATTCTTTTGGACTCTCCCATATATTGATACCCGCAGTCTGCGAAGCGGTAATACAGCGAGAGGGGAAGCGCGATTTCTCTTCTCCCGATTGGCAGCCTGCCCGCCGCCAAAGACATCCCATAATTTTCCATGCGCGCCTCATTGATTGCCATCAGTCCGAAAGGCTGATAATACAGCTCGGATTCAGCTTGTTTTACCTCGCTGAGATTGTTGGAAAAGACATTCCTGCCTCCGTAGATTGGAGTAAAATCGTAATCCCCATAAGCGGCTTTAATCTCTGAAGCAATAACTTTGTTCATAGGGATATCGCTGTTTTCTCCGTCGATAGAAATCATAGCATATTTCTCGCCCGTATCCTGAAAGGCATTTATATAGGCATTCGCGATATGGATATCCGCGGCGGAATATCCCGCGCCCGTCAAAAAAAGCGTGACGGAAAATAGAATCAGTGTAATACTAAAACGAAACGGCTTTGTTTTAATATTGTTAAAACCTAGCAATAGGACGGAGCCGATGGGAAAACGCCTCTTTATTTGTTTCATAACTGTTCTACCTCTTCTTTGCAAGATGAAGCTACCCTTATCTCTTCATTATCATTAAGAGTATCCGAAATGACTCTTCCGTCTTCCAGCTTTATGATTCTGTCGGCATAAGCGCGCGCGGCGTCTTCGTCATGAGATACAACAACAACCAGCTCTTTGCGGGATATGGAGCGGAGCAGAGAAAAAATATTTTTGCTGTTTTCGCTGTCGAGGTTTCCTGTCGGCTCGTCGGCGAAAATCACCTTTGAACGCTTGAGCAGAGCTCGCGCGATGCCTACGCGCTGCTTTTGTCCGCTTGAGAGCTGTGCGGCTTTTCTTTTGCCGTAGCCGTCCAGACCGACCGAAGTGAGCGCGGATTGTATTTCTTTATGAGTTGCCCTGCCCCCCTGTAATTCGATTGCGAGTTTCATATTATTCTGTACGCTGATGTCATCGAAAAGCAGAAAATCCTGAAACACAAAACCGAAAAGGTCGGCGCGCATTTGTGTTAGCCGCCTGTCGGATTTGCCGCTTATACATTGACCATTATAGACTATTTCGCCTTTGTCAAAGCTGTCCAGCCCGCCGGTTACGTTTAGAAGCGTGGTCTTCCCGGAGCCTGATTTCCCGAGAATAAATACCATGCCCAGGTCGCTTAAGGTCAGATTAATATCCTGTAATGCCTGTACGCCGGCGGTTTTACTTGTTTTATATGTCTTGAATAATCCGCGTAGTTCTATCATAATTCCTCCGATTTTTGCATTCATACTTTTTTTCTAAGAAATACAACCAAGAACAGGGTAGCCGTTAGGCTGCAAATCGCAAAGCTTATCATCCAAACGGTTTTTCTTGAGAGGGGATACCAATCCCCTACGGTTGGCAGCACCTCTGCGCGGCAGTCGCCCTCAAGCCGTACGCTTGTTTCAAATAAAATCCGATTGGTCTCATTCTTATCGTCCAACCGTGTAATAAGAGACATGATACGGGTGTCGGGCAGCGTCGTTCCCTGTATTACCGAAAAATAAACCTCGGACAATATCGCATCGTAGCGTGTTATAACGTTATCGTTGTCCCAAAATCCCATCACGGCGAGAGTAAGCGATCCGATTTGGCAGGTCAGCCCCTCGTTGAGCGCGGCAAGCAAATCACCCTCCGTGATTTCGCCGACCGCAATTTCTTCCGTTTGCCGATGGAACTGGACTATGTCCCGGAAACGATTTTTGCTAAGAACGATGCCGGAGCCCATTTCGCTGACGCCTTCTGCCCAGATTATCGGGGGCTGGCGTATAAGCGCTTCGGAAATCGGTATTACAGAAATTTCACCCAGCGTTATAATGTAAGATAATGTGACTCTCATTGCTGGGACCTCAAACACATCGGCGATCCCGTCCCTGTGGAGGAACAGCGCGTTATGAGGGCTTCTTTCTATCATATCTGAAAATACAGTGTCGGTGTCCGAACAAATAATGCTTTCCGCTTGGCTGCGGTCGATTTTTTCTGTCAGGCGGAAGGATTTGTTCAGTTTCGTGTCGATAATCCCCACAATAGAGAAGCTTTTACCCTCAATGACCATAAGACGTCCCAATACATCGTCAGGTCCGCCGATGCTGACAGTATGACCGTTTTTATCAACATACCCGCCTAGCTTGTATAATTCTAGTTCCCGGACGGTAATACACAGCTCGTCGTCTCTTTGGGGCAGTCTGCCCTCGGCTAGCTCAAAATCATAGCGCGTCATAATATCCGCATCGATCGCCATGCAACCCGAAAATGAAACAAATTGTTGAGACCACGAAGTGGTAGAATTGCGCAAGATACCCCCGCAAGTCACAGTGATACTGTTTACGCCGTTGGTATAAATCGGTTCAAAAGTAAAGGGAAGATAAGCATTGTAAACTGTTTCCGCCTCCTGCAGGGTCATTGGTTTTGTCGACCGTCCATCGGTTTTTGAAATTAATATATTCTTTTCTCCGTACATTTTATAGCCCTGTAAACGTACGGAGGTATCGTTTGCAAAACCAAGAACGGCAAACGTTGCCGCTCCGATAAAAAACAAAATACAAATAATAAGCGTAAGGATTCTTTTCATACAAATACCCTTAATCATAATCTTAAGGAACCACTTCACAAATCACGTTTACAGAATGAATTTTTGATATTCAGGTACGGATTTCGAGAATATAGCGGGATTTGATGGCGGTTTCTCTTTGGTTTTCGGCTGATTTTCAGCCTTTTTATTCGGTTTTTGCTGTTTTTGGTCAGACCGATCCTATGATTTGTGGATATAGCGGTTTTTCTGCTTTGATTTT
>LVAO01000016.1 GCA_001604065.1 Clostridiales bacterium Firm_09 | reverse complement strand
AATTACCAGGCTGTCTTGCAGGAGGGCAGCCTTTTGTTTTTTCCTTCGATACTTTTACATTTTTTTAATTTTTTATGCGGTATTGACGAAACATTTTTATAAGGATATAATAAGAAAAGCAAAAATTTCCAAAAAAGGAGTTTATAAAATGAGAAAAGCATTTATTTGTCCCACAAAATATGTTCAAGGCGAAGATGAGCTCTTAAACCTTGGCTATTTCGTAAAAACCTTCGGGAAAAAGGCACTTCTGATTGCGCATAAGGACGACGTTGCCCGCGTGAAGGCCAAACTGGATGCGACTGCTGCGAAATATAAAATAGAATTCATTACCGCGCCTTTTATGGGCGAATGCTCGAAGCCACAGATTGCCGCTCTTAAGGCGGCAGCCAAAGAAAACCGCTGCGCCTGCACGATCGGTCTTGGCGGCGGCAAGGCGATTGACACGGCAAAGTGTGTCGCCGAAGGCGAAAACCTGATTATCGTTCCCACCATTGCTGCGACCGATGCGCCAACCAGCCACTCTGCGGTAATCTACACGCCCGAGGGCGCTTTTGAAGAATACGCTTATTTCAAGCAGAGCCCCAGCGTCGTATTGATTGACACCACCGTCATTGCCAATGCGCCCGTACGCTTCCTGGTTTCCGGCATGGGCGATGCGCTTTCGACCTATTTTGAAGCGCGCGCCAACACCAAATCCTATGCCAGCGTCAACGCCGGGCTTCCCTGCGGCGCGCTCAACAAGGATACCGCTCCTGCTATGGGCACCAAAGCAGCCTTTGCTCTTGCGACGCTTTGCTACGAGTCCTTGCTGGAGGACGGTTACAAAGCCAAGGTATCCTGCCAGAACAAGGTTGTTACCCCCGCATTGGAAAACATCATCGAGACCAATATCCTCTTGTCCGGGCTGGGATTTGAGAGCGGCGGTCTTGCAGCGGCTCACGCTATCCATAACGGCCTGACCGTACTGGAAGAAACACATAAGTTCTATCACGGAGAGAAGGTTGCCTTTGGCACCATCTGCCAGCTGGTTCTGGAAAACTCCCCCACAGAAGAAATTGAGGAAGTCATTGATTTCTGCATTTCGGTTGGGCTTCCTGTCTGCCTTGCCGACCTCGGCGTCAAGGACATCGGCGACAGACTGATGACCGTTGCAGAAAAGGCGTGCGCTCCCGGCGAAAGCATTTATTCGATGCCCTTCCCCGTAAGCCCCAAGGATGTCGCCGCAGCCATCGTTACCGCGGACAAGCTGGGTGCCTATTATAAAGGATTATAA
The DNA here is from genome assembly GCA_001604065.1 of Clostridiales bacterium Firm_09. Classification (GTDB taxonomy): domain Bacteria; phylum Bacillota; class Clostridia; order Christensenellales; family DTU072; genus Firm-09. The sequence continues at coordinate 55,911 of LVAO01000016.1, read as the reverse complement.
GCCTGGCAATCAAAAATAAACCCAAAAACATTTTCTTGGACGGGGCGACCCGTCCAAGAACATAAAAAGAGAGGTATATTCATGAAAAAAATCATCAACACTCCCGAGTCCTTTGTTTATGATATGTGCCATGGACTGGCCGCAGCGCATCCGGAACTGGAGTTTGTCGAGCAGTATAAGGTTGTCAAGAAGAAAGTCATCAATACCGGCAAAGTTACCCTTATATCGGGCGGCGGAAGCGGACACGAACCCGCGCATGCCGGATTTGTCGGCAAGGGCATGCTGGATGCGGCGGTCTGCGGTGATGTTTTTGCTTCGCCTTCTCAGGTTCAGGTCTATAATGCCATCAAAAGAACGCGTTCGGACAAAGGCACTCTTCTGATTGTCAAGAACTACAGCGGGGACTGTATGAACTTCAACAATGCTGCCTTTGATGCCAGAGAGGATGGCATCGAAGTGGATATGGTTTATGTCAACGATGATATCGCGGTCAAAGACAGTCTTTATACGGTCGGCAGACGCGGCGTCGCGGGCACCGTACTTGTGCACAAAATTGCGGGCGCGGCGGCAGAAATGGGCAAATCTCTTAAGGAAGTCAAGGCGATTGCCAATAAAGTAATCGCAAATGTGAGAAGCTTCGGTTTTGCGCTGACTTCCTGCACCGTACCGGCCAAAGGCAGTCCGACATTTGCAATCGGCGATGATGAAATGGAGTTTGGTGTCGGCATTCACGGCGAGCCGGGCAGAACCAGAGAAAAAATTCAGTCCGCGGATGCACTTTCGGCGCGTATCACCAAGGATCTGATTGCGGATCTCGGTGTAAAGAGCGGGGACGAAATCTGCCTTCTCATCAACGGTTTCGGCGGCACGCCGCTGCAAGAACTGTATGTTCTCAACAATTCCGTCACCAAGGACCTCAAGAAAGCCGGTTTGTCCATTTATAAGACAATGGTCGGCAACTACATGACCTCCATTGATATGGCGGGCGCCTCCGTAACGATTCTTAAACTGGATGAAGAACTCAAGGAGCATCTGGATTATCCCGTTTCCACTCCCGCCCTTACATGGGGCGACAGTATGACCCCCGAAGCGCTTGCCGCGCAAGAAGCGGTTGCGGCGCTCGCAAAAGCCCTTAATCTTTCTCCTGCAAAAATCGGCAAGTCCGAAGCCGCAAAACCCGCCGCGGCAGCAAATGAAGGGACGGTGGAAGCTGCGGTCTACGAAGCAACCGGAGAACCTGTTGTCGCCGACATCATCAATACCGCGGGAATGGTCGCCATCATCAATAAAATGAGCGACATCATCATTGAGAACGAGGTGCATTTCTGTGAGATGGATTCCGTTGCGGGAGACGGCGACTTCGGCATGAGCATCGCAAAAGGTTTCCGTCAGTTGAAGGCGGATTGGGCAACCCGCAAAAAAGGCAATATCGGTGAATTTCTGAGAAGCTCTGCAGAAATCATCAAAGAGTATTGCGGCGGCGCTTCCGGACCTATCTGGGGTTCCGCTTTTCTTGGCGCGGGCAAGGCGGCAGGCGAGGCCAAAGAAATCGGTCTCAAGGAGTTGGCAGATATGATGCAGGCTGCTGTCAAAGCGATTCAAGCAACCGGTGAGCGTTCCTTCGGACGCGGAGCAGTGGTGGGCGACAAAACCCTTATCGACGCGTTGGTTCCCGCCGCGGACAGTCTGAGCGCTTCGGCAAAAGCCGGTGAAAAGCTGCTTCCCGCTATGAAGAAAGCGGCAGCGGCTGCGGTTGCCGGAGCAGAATCAACCAAAAAAATCGCTGCGCGTATGGGCAGAGCGGGCACCGTGGGCGAAAGAAGCATCGGTTATCCCGATGCCGGCGCATATGGACTCGGCGTTATCTTTACCGAAATCGTCAAAGCCTTTGCCTGATATCCGCATCAGAAACAAAATTGCATGATGCTTTGTGGTATTTTTTGTTTAGAAATCCTCAAAGCGTTTGCATAATCGGCGCAGGACTGATAGAATAAAATTACCACGTACGGGGCCAAACTCTACAGACAGAAGTGGAGTTTGGCTTCGTCCTATATAAGGAAACTGAAAGATGAAATTAAACGAACTTTTTAAAAAGAAAACAGTCTGTTCCTTCGAAATTTTTCCACCCAAACCGGATATGCCCGTAGAAACCGTTTATGATACGCTGGAGGCGCTCAGAGATTTAAGACCCGACTACATCAGCGTCACCTACGGTGCCGGCGGCTCTCAGAGCAAGCGGACGGCGGAGATTGCCGCGCTGATAAAAAACAAATACGGAATCGAACCGCTTCCGCACCTTACCGCCCTCTATCAGACGGAAGAGAGTGTGATGCGCTTTGCCGAGGACCTTCGCACCGCAAACATAGAAAACGTGCTCGCCCTTCGCGGCGATCGGGTGACGGGCGCAGAGCCGGCCGGGGTGTTTGTTCACGCAAGCGATCTTGTTGCTTTTTTGAAAAGGAATACGTCGCTCAATATCGTTGGAGCGGGTTACCCGGAGGGCCATTATGAGAGCCCAAATCTGGCGAAAGATATAGAAAATCTGAAAATTAAGGTGCTGGCAGGCGTCACGCACATCAACACGCAGCTCTTTTTTGATAATGGGGATTTTTATGCGTTTATCGACCGCGCACGCGCAGCGGGCATCACAATACCGATACAAGCAGGCATCATGCCTCTGGTCAACAAACGTCAGATCGACAGAATCATCATGCTGTCCGGCGCAAAAATACCTGCCGGGCTTGCAAGAATCATCGCGCGCTATGCCGATAATCCCGAGGCCTTTATGTCTGCCGGCATTGCCTATGCGACATCCCAGCTGGTCGATCTTCTTGCACAGGGCGTCGACGGCGTCCATCTGTATATCATGAACAGGCCGGACGTTGCGCGCAGAATCAAAGAAAATATTTCAACATTATTTTAATACGGAACAGGCAGTCTATGAATTTCAGAAATTATATCCGAACGAATCTGACTCTTTTGGACGGCGCGATGGGCACGGTGCTTCAATCAAAGAACCTGCTGGAAGGCGGAGAATGTCCGGAGCTTCTTAATCTTACCAGAGCCGCAGAAATTACCGCCATACACAAAGCCTATGTCGACGCGGGCAGCGTGCTGGTTTGCACCAATACCTTTCAGGCAAACCGCTATAAATTGCCGTCGGGAGTGATGCCTTCGGAGGTCATTGCCGCAGGCATCAAGAACGCGCGCGCTTCGGGAGTATTGTTTGTCGGACAGGACATCGGGCCTTCGGGCAGGCTGATTGAACCCATGGGAGATATGACCTTTGAGGAAGCCTATGAGATGTTTGCAGAACAAGTGATTGCCGGGGTCAACAGCGGAACAGACGTTTTTATCTTAGAGACGTTCATGAGTCTTTATGAAATGAAGGCGGCGCTCCTTGCTGTCAAAGAAAACAGTACGTTGCCTGTCATTTGTTCCATGAGTTTTGAGGGCTTGCGCACAATGAACGGCACGCAGATATCTTCCATGGCGCTTACATTGGAAGGCTTGGGCGCGGATGCGATAGGATTCAACTGCTCGGTAGGGCCGGAGCAGATTATCCCGGCGGCAAGAGAGCTTCTCAAGTGGACCAATCTTCCTGTAATGGTCAAGGTCAACGCAGGACTACCCAACGGCAGAACCTATAATCCGCGTGAATTTGCATATTATTATAAGATTCTGTTGGAAATGGGTGTTTCTCTGATCGGCGGCTGCTGCGGAACGGACGAGAGGTTTATACGGGAGCTGAAGCGCATTATGGATGGCAGGAGCGTCATGCCACGCCCGCGCGTGATTCCCGAAGCGGTATGCACAGAGCGGCAGACGGTTGTTCTGGATGGGCTGAAACTGGTTGGGGAACGCATCAATCCAACGGGCAAAAAGCCTTTTAAGGAAGCATTGAAGGCGGGCGATTACAAGTATGCCGTAAACGAAGCACTGTCGCAGGTCGATAGCGGCGCATCTCTTCTGGATGTCAACTGCGGTTTGCCGGAGATTGACGAGGTAAAGGTGCTGCCTGCTCTGACAAAGCTTATCCAGGAATCCGTTCACGTGCCGCTGATGCTGGACTCTGCCAATGCCGCGGCGCTGGAGGCGGCGTTGCGTGTCTATAACGGCGTGCCTGTTGTCAACTCCGTAAACGGCGATCCGGAGAATCTTGAAAGAATTCTTCCTCTGATAAAAAAATACGGTGCCTTTGTGATAGGTCTTGCTTTGGATCAGAACGGCATCCCTTCTGCGGCAGAAGGCCGCATCAAGGTAGCAAATCGTATTCTTGCGGCATGCAGACGGCACGGCATCCCAAAAGAGCATGTCATTATTGATGCTCTGACGCTGACTGCGGCAACGGGGGAATATAAGGCATCGGAATGCCTGAAAACTGTTGAGATGCTGGCAAAAAAAGGAATCAAGACGAATCTAGGCATCTCAAATATCTCTTTCGGGCTTCCAAACAGAGAATATCTTAATCTTGCCTTTTTGATGCAGGCTGCCGGCGCGGGATTGACTCTCGCGATCGTCAATCCCTCGGCTTTTTTGGTGAAGGAGCTTTACGCCGCCGCGCGCACACTGGAAGGGGATCTTGCCGCCATCCGTTCCGTTGCGCCTCCGCAACAGACGGCATCCGTAGCCGCTCCGCAACAAAATGCGTCGGCTTCTGCCAATTCTGTAGCCGACCGGCAACGGAATCTGGAATATTGCATTATTAAAGGATATGCCGAAGAAGCACGGAGACTGGCGGCCGACCTTCTTCTTATAGAAAAAGCCGATGAGATTATTGACGGACGTCTCATCAAGGCGCTTGACGAAGTGGGCAGGCTGTATGAAACGGGCAAAATCTTTTTGCCGGAACTCATCGCTTCAGCCGAGGCGGCAAAAGCGGCATTCGATGTCTTGCGTGAAAGTCTGAAAGGCAGACAAGCAGAGTCGCGTGGCAAGATCATCCTTGCCACGGTCAAGGGCGATATCCATGATATCGGCAAGAATATTGTCCGCGCCGTGCTGGAAAACTACGGCTACACCGTTTTCGATCTGGGGCGCGATGTGCCTCCCGAAACAGTTGTTCAAGCCGCTCTTCGTGAAGGCGCGCCCCTTGTGGGACTTTCTGCTTTGATGACAACAACGGCGGTCTCAATGGAAATTACCATCAAAGCGCTGCGTGCGGCAGGCTATCATGGCAAAATCATGGTCGGCGGCGCAGTCATTACCAAGGAATATGCCGATAAAATCGGCGCGGATTACTATGCGAAAAACGCCAACGAATCGGCAAGGATAGCAAAAGAAGTTTTCGGTCAGGAAACGGTATGAAATACCGAATCAAATCAGCACGGGTATTTATTCATTGCTTCCTTAATTTATTTTCAGCTTTACCAATGCCCTGTCCAGCAGACTGACCTTTTCCAGTTTCTTCATGACATAATAGAAGAGCCAGAAAAGCGGGATGGACAGAACGCATACGGGGACAAGAATGAAGAGCATTTCTTTGGGAAAATCTCTGGTAAGTCCGAAGAATTTCGTCAGATCCAAAAAGGAAAAATCGGCAAAGAACGCCGCGATGAAGATGCTTATCATCGACAGGAGCAGCGCAATACGCAGGAAATTGAAGGGGTACGATATTTTTGCTATATAGCAGAAGCCAAGAAGCGCGGTTACGATGGTGCACATGGTCGATATCTGTTCTCTGGAAAGAATGGTCGGGAAAAACCGTGAGGCGAGCGTGATTGCGGCAATCGAGGCGGCAACCGTCAGCGAGGCAGGGAAGGCGTTTTTAATTACCTTATTGAAAAACTTTCCTTTGATGATATCGTGGTTGGCTTCCAGCGCAAGAACATAGGAGGGAATGCCGATGGTGACGATGCTTATAAGAGTGAGATGCTTGGGTTCAAAGGGGAGTTCTGATTTAAGAATCATAAAGATCAGAGCGAACAGGAAATTGTAGCCTGTTTTGACAAGGAACAGCGCCGCCGACCGCTCCAAATTATTGATGCTTCTTCTGCCTTCGGAAACGATTTTGGGCATCGAAGCGAAATTGCTGTCCTGAAGCACAAGCTGCGATACGTTTTTTGCCGCATCGCTGCCTGCGGCAATCGCTATCGAGCAATCTGCTTCGCGAAGCGCCAACACATCGTTGACACCGTCTCCGGTCATGCCGACGGTGTGTCCCTTGGCTTTGAGCGCTTTGACAATTTTCAATTTCTGATCGGGTGTCACCCGGCCGAAAACCTTGTATTTTTCTGCCGCTTCGGTTATCATTTCATCGTTTATGAGGGTTGTGGCATCCACATAATTTTCGGCGCCTGCCAGTCCCGCGCGGGAAGCAATGCTTTTTACGGTCACAGGGTTGTCGCCGGAAAGGATGCGGATATCAACACCCTCTCTTGCGAAGAAAGCAAGAGTATCCGGAGCTTCCTTGCGGATTTTGTCAGAGATAATGACGGTTCCCAATAATCTGGGATTGCCGGGCAGCTTGTTGTTTTTGATTTCGCCCTTGAAGCCGGCCAGCACCAGCACACGGTTGCCCTTGTCGGATTCCTCGCGGATTTCGTTCATTATTTTAACGGGCAGTTTTTTGAAGATTGTTTCGGCTGCGCCCAGCGCATAGCCTGTTCCGCCAAATACTGCCGCGCTCCATTTTCTTTGCGAAGAAAAGGGAACAACCGTTTCTGCGTCCGCGTCGGCGCGGACGCCTGCGGTATATTCTTTGACGGCGTTTGCGGTCGGGTTGTCGTCGCCGATTGCGGTCATCATATTTTTAAGAATCCGATCAAATTCCGCAATTCCGATCGTCACCGGACGTACGCTCATGACTTTCATGCTGCCTTCGGTGATGGTGCCTGTTTTATCCAGACAAAGAACATCGACCCGGGCAAGCGCCTCGGCGCAATAGAGGTCTTTGGCAAGCGTTTTATGACGTCCCAGTCTGATGACGGAAAGGCAGAATACAGCGGAGGAAAGAAGCATCAATCCGCTTGGGATCATGCCCAGTACGGTACCGACGACGGTGCGGACCGCCTCCGGCAGGCTGTTGCCGTGCCCGAAGTGTTTGACGGAAAAGAGAGCGATGCCCAAAGGCAGAATGACAAATGCCATCAGCTTGATAAACCTTGAAAGAGATTTGTAGATTTCGCTGTTGATGGGCTTTATATATTTCGCGCCGGAAGCAATTTTGGCGGCATAGTTTTCTTTGCCGATGCGTATGACTTTGCTTAACGCGTTGCCGGATACCACAAAGCTCCCCGAAAGAAGCTCTGCTCCGGGTTCTTTATCCACCGCTTCGGACTCTCCCGTTATCAAAGATTCGTTCACTTCGATATGTCCTTCAATCACTTCGGAGTCCGCGCAGATCTGCCGTCCTGCGGAGAGCGCCACATAGTCGCCGAGGACTATATCCTTGAGCAGGATGTCCTTGTATTGTCCATCGCGCAGCACCGTCACCTTGGGCGCGGAGAGGAGCGACAATCTATCGATGGTTCTTTTTGCGAGAAGCTCCTGCGTGATGCCGATCATCAGATTGACAAATACGACGCCCAGAAATCCATAATTGGACAAATCCTCTATACCGAATCTTCCGTCCTCTCCCAGGTCAAGGAAAAAAGACAGAAGGACAGCCAGCGCCAGAAACATGATATTGAAGAAAGTCAGAAGGTTGGTGCGTATAATTTGCCCGACACTTTTGGTTTTTATGTTCGTATCCCCGTTCACGTTTCCTTCGGCAACAAGCTTTTCGACTTCGTCCGCAGTCAGTCCGGTATGGGTTTGGCATTGAGAAGGATTCATAGTTTCTCCAGAAAAAAGGTCATCGGAAGAAGTATAGTATAAATTTTTGAAGAAGTAAACATCAAAAACATAAAAAATGCGCCTATGGAATCCATAGGCGCATTGAGGCAATAGGACCGGGATTATAGAATAGTGACGCTGCCGTCCTCTTTAATCTCCAGCTTGTCGCCTGTTCGGACGGTCTCTAAAAATTCTTTGCCGAGCTTATCGATGGCAATCACCTTGCTGTTTTCCCAGACGTTCGCAAGAACGATGCCGGAGGCGGCAAGGCTGTCGATGTGTTCGCTGAACAAAAAGGCTGCCGGATTGATGCCCATACCGCAGATGGTCTGAATGACCAGGCCGCCGGTTGTGGAACCGATGGTAATCGGAAGGCAGAGGGCTTTTCCGGTGATGTTTTTGCCAAAAATATCCGGATTATTCTGGTCGGAGACGATCACTTCCTTGGCGTTTTTGAGCGCGCTCTTCTGGAAGGTCGCAAGAGTATTGACGCCCTGACGCGAGACGACGGCTTCGCCGGTCCAGTTTCCGCCGCTGATTACGCGGCCAAAAAAAGTCTTTGCCATGTCAGTTCCCCTCCTTTCCTGTAATGATATCCAACAAATCTGCCGTTTTATAATATCTGGAGACGGAATAGGTGCGCAGCTTGTTGGAGTTTGTGGCAATGGCCTTGCCTTTGGTAAGCGGATTGTTGGTATACATCAGCGGACAAATGCTGGTAAGTTTTGCGCCTGTCTTGATCAGTTTTTGATAGCCTTCTGTCGCGCGGAACTTGTCTGCGACATCGGGGCTGGCGCAAAGAATTGTCCGGATGGCAACCTTCTTTTTCTTGTTCGCTTCCAATCCTTTGACAATGTTGTCCGTCCAGTCGCAAAGCTGTTTATAAGTAAGATGCGGGCAGCCTATAAAACACTGAGTGGGTTTTGCGTTCGGCTTCTTCCACATATTCGGATAGGACTGGCAGACACGCTCCAGTTCCGCATCGTCGACGACGTATTCTTTGGCGTCGGGAACAATGAGGGACTTGCCATATTTCTTTGCTTCCGGCGTCAAGCCGTCGATGTGATAGAGCCCCACCGCCCCGTTGGAGGCGGTTGCCGCACCGAAATCCTTAAGATATCCCTTTACATCGTCGTTCAGCTTGTTGCCTAAAAACCTGTCCAGGCCGACGACATAGGGGACATCTTCCATGACCTTCATACCGATTGCGCTGCCCAGAATCTGCGCTTCGGGCACCTTGGTTGTCACAACTTTGACAATCCAGGTCGCCTTGCGCCCTTCATCGGTCAGCAGTCCGAACTCAGGGACATATCCGATGATGGAACCGAACAGATCAAGCATGCCGCTGTTCCGGTTGCAGCGCGCTCCCAGAACGGAATTTGCGTATACCACAGCAGAGCTTTCTGCCCAGGAAAGGATGTCGCCTTCTTTGGGTATGTTGCCGACTTCATCAAGATAACAGGTACAGGTAAAGGCATTATCGTCTTTCAGTCCGACTTTTTTTAACTGCTCTTCGTAACGCTGCTGCTGGCTGTACAGGATTTTGTCAAATACCAGTTTTTCAAGAGGGTTGCATTTGACGTTATCGTAATCGACGGGCCGGGGATCGACGGTCAGTTTGCCCTGTGCCGTGACACCCTCCGCTATGATTCTGTCCATTGTTCGGAAGAGGGGCTTCAGAAGTCCGATGCCGAAGCTGGTAACCAGATGCCCGTCTTTATGGGTGACGGGCACCAGCTTTTTGGCTCCGAAGATATCGCCGAAGCGCACAAGCGTCTGCATGATGAGGGCTTTGATTTCGCCCTCCTTGCCATCCAGTATTGCCTGCTGCCCGGGAGTCAAGGACATTTTATAATCCATAACAAAATCCTCCATTACTATCCATTATTCTATGTTCAGAAATATAGAATCAGTTTTCCGGCGACCTTCCGGCAATCGTTTTTGCAAGCAGTCCCGTTCCTCTCATCCGGACGTTTTGGCAGAGAATCTTCGAAAAGAGTTTCTGTTCTTGCAGGGCCTTTCTTTGGGATTGTCGCCGCAACCTGTTTTTGACAGGATTTTTTGTCTGCCGGAACAAATTGCAGCAATCTGTCCCGACGGGTCGAATCAGATGGTCAGGGCTTTTCTGTATGCGCTGCGCACCGCTTCAAATACCCTGGCCGCCTTGAAGCTGTCGCCCACGTTGTAAAGCTCGGGAGCGGTACCTTCTTTTTGGCATTGATAGAAGAGATCGGTTGCCGGAGTTGCGCCGGCTGCCATGACGACAAGGTCTGCCGGGATATCCCTCTCCTCATATTCTTCCCGGATGGGTCTTAATTTGTCCATCGGGTTTTCGACATTGTCCGGAAGAATGGGACTCCAGGTATTATAAGGATCGGGAACGTGTTTGCTGGTATTTTGGGCTACCGTAACGCCTTTTTCGGATATCTTGACAAGCTTTGTGCAGTTGAGAAGCTCTACGCCTTTTTCTTCGAGAGAATGGATGATGTGGCCTCTGTTGGCAGTGCAGGTTTTATTGAGGATATATTTCTGCATTTCGATGACGGTCACTTTCTTGTTGAGTTCGTATGCTGCGAGATAGGCAAGTTCGGTGCCCACAAAACCGCCTCCGACAATTACAATCTTATCTGCTTTGGCGAGCAGGGAGGGATCGCGCAGCGCATCAACGGCTTGCAGGACGTTCTGTCCGTCGATGCCCGGTACGCGCAGTCTGAGCGGTTTTGTGCCGTTCGCAAACAGAATGACGTCGTATTTTTGGGCTTTGAGCATTGCGGGATCGGCTTCGGTATTGAGAAGAAGACGGAAGCCGGGATTGCTCTTGAGATTTTCTACGGTGCGGCGCAGATAAGCAAGGTAATTGCGGATATCAAACTTGATTTTCGGTACCGTACCGGGCACGAGGTTGCCGCCGATTTCGGAGCTTTTTTCATAAAGGTCCACTTTATGTCCCCGCGCGATGAGCGTTTCGGCCGCGACAATACCGGCGGGACCGGCGCCGATGACGGCAATCTTTTTGAGGACGGGCGCCTTGGGAATTTCCGGGGCAAGCTCATCCTCGAAACCGGTCAGCGGATTGACCGCGCATTGGGGATGCCCGCCTTCAACAAATTCGTTGATGCAAGCCTCCTGGCAGCCGATGCAGGGACGGATATCCGCACAATCGCCGCGGTAGGCTTTGTTGCACCATTCGGGGTCGGCAAGCAGGGGGCGGCCGAGCATGATCATATCGCACTTATTCTCGCGCAACGCCTTTTCGGCAAGGTCCGGATATCCCAACTTGCCCACTGCGACCACGGGCACTTCCAATCCTTTATTCGATAAAATTTTATTCTCTTGAAAATATTTCTTTACGATTTCCGCCACATCCAGGAAGCAGCCCGCAGGCATGGAAGCCGGAGGATGCGGCAGCCACCAGTTGTCGTAACAGCCGAGATCGACGTCGAACATGTCGACGCCTTCTTTGACCAGCTCGGCCATATAAATAAGAGTGTCCTCGGCCTTGCGCTCGTTTTTGAATTTTGTGAGCGGTTTTTGGATGTCCATCCTTTCTTTATACGTCGCATTGAGGGCGAGCGAAAGGTCGATACGATACATAATAGGATAATCGGGACCTACCCTGCGGCGGATTTCGCGCACCATATCGAGACCGAAGGCCTTCCAGTCCGCATACCGGCCGATTTTGCGGTGATTGAAGGCGGTGTTTGCAAGCTGCTCAATGAGGTAGCCCTCATGCCCGTGCAGATAGACGCCGTCCAGATTGCAGGCTTTGGCATCTGCGGCACCCTGTCCGATGCGCTTGACGATTTTTTTGCAGCTCCGATCGGAGAGCGGCAGGCAGGGGATATCTTTGATATACCAGTTGGGATTGAGGCTTGCGCTGCGCGGAAAAGTCATTGAGTTGACCAGGCACTGAGGATTGCCGACGCGTCCGAGACCCGCGGTAAGCTGAATAAAGATATGCGCACCGTGCGCGTGCACCTTTGCGGCGAGGTCGCGCCAGCCGGAAAAGACGGTGCGGCTTCTGTCAATGCGCGGAAAATAAGTAAGATCCCCCAACTCAATAAGAGACTTGTCTATGCCGTAAGAAACGGGAATGAGCCCTGTAGTGATGAGACCGACCCCGCCTTTGGCGCGCGCCTCGAAATAATTTAGCATTTTTGCGCTGGGACGTCCGGTTTCTTCGCACATGCTGATATTGCCCATGGGCGCCATAACCAATCTGTTCTTGAGTCTGAGACGATTGATGGTGATGGGCGAGAACATCTGTGTATACGGATAAAGCTTGCCGGTCATTTCAGGGGTCTCAAACCCTTTGTTCCACCAGTCGCCGTAACTGTCGACCAGCTGTCTGATTTTTGCTTCGTAATCCATTTTTACCTCCCGAACATCGAATGAAATCGTTATTATTTTACCACCCGTTGCGTTCCTTTTCAAGGGTGGCCAGAGTAATATTTTCGTATCTTCGGGACATAAAACCGTGCAGAAAAAGAAAAGAGAAATTTTATGCAACAATAAAATCCCTGTTTTGAACGATTCAAGCCTGTTTTCTGCCTGCGCCGCGCATGTCCGTATGCCTGAAAAATTAGGTATTGACAATCAAATCTCGCGGAGAGTATAATACCAATACAAAAAGAATTTTTTGGAGGTAACAATGAAAAAGAAGATACTGATCATCCTGCTTGTTTTGCTTGTTTCTTTGTCTGTTGTGTTCGCGACGATTTCCTGCTCAGGTCCGCGAAACAACAACAATAACAACAACAATAACAACAACAACAATAACAACGATGATGACGACGATGACGATGAAGATGAAATCGGGTTCAGCACGGTTTTCAGCAACATCATCAAAGCCGCAGACAAGACCGTGGAGAACGTGGGCACGATAGAAGATGCCGCTTATTTTGCCGCAACAATTTATGCGGATATCGTCATCGGGGCAGAAACACCCCTTAATTACAGCTTCACAGTAAAAGGCAATTTCGGCCAGCCCTCCGACACCGACGGATACATACTTGTCAAGGATGAGACCAACAACATCAATCTTGTCCAAGTGTATGTCGCCGGCAACAGCAATGTCTACATCGCAGAGCTGGTCAGCCAGAAGACCGCCACATGGTACAAATTGGATCAGGCTTCCGGCACAAGCTTTGTTGCAAATTATTTTACCCAGCTTCCCGGCATGATCGCAGAAATGATGGGCAGCGTCGGTTCCAATGCAGTATCTTCTTTGCTCGGCAACGCCGGCCCGATGATCGGCACGATTGGCGGCATTCTGATGGATGTCACCTATCCCCAAGGCATTACAGAAACCAACATCGACGGAGATTACAGCCTCTCTGTTAATATGTCAAAGATCAATCAGGTGCTCCCGCTCCTGACCACTCTCAGCCTTAACATCAATGACCTTGCAACTACTCTTTCCGGCGCATTGGGAACCACTATCGACGGCGCAGCTGTCAAGAGTGTTGCAGACATCATTCTTCCTATCCTTCTTGGTCTCAAACTAAATGTGAGCAACGAAGGTATGATTACAGGCGTCACACCCGACGGCATGCAGCCCGCTATTTCCATCAAAGCAAGCATCGCACAGAGCGCTCTCTCTTCCATCGGTCTTGAATATATCAAGGCGGACGATCCCGAGAAAAACGGCAACAATGCTGTTTCCATTAAAGTCGGCGTAAAAAATGTTGCAGTCAGCAATGCAACGGGCGCATCCCTTAAACCTTCTGCCCTCAACATGGCAACGGCCAACAAGCCCGACATCAAGCTGACCCTCGACCTTGGCATGGCAGGCAAGACGGGTCTTGAGGACGTAACCGTTGTCGGCTATGTTTCTCCCGATTTATCCTGGAGCGAAGCAGACGGCTTCAACGTCAGCAATGTCAGAGCTTATGCTGCCGCAACGATACCGGGCATTTCAGAACCGATAGAAATTTCTTACAGCGCGCAAGACGGTATTCTTGCTTTTGATTTAGCCGGTGTATATGAGGCATTGGGCATCGATGTTCCCGCAGAAGGCGCAATCTATTACAATGACAAGCTCAGCCTTGACGAACTTCTCAATGGCAAGGATGAATCGGACATGGCGCCCGCAAACATAGGAAGCGACTCCGGTAACTCCGATAATCTGATTGATCAGGTCATAGATGCAGTATTGGAAATGTTCTCCTCAGAGGGCAGCATCATGGCCGTCGTCGCACAGGCCGGCAACGCAATGAATCTGTTCAACCTTGCAAAAGGCGTTCTCGACATATCCATTGACAGATCCACAGAAGGCGTCATGATTCTGGATGTGCTCGGTCTGATGGAAAACGTTCTTGCTCTTGACGCCGCGAATGACAACCTGCTTTCCGGCAGCAATTACCTTGTTGTCAACGACAAAAACATCACCGAATACTTTGTTGCAGCAGACACACTCCAGCTGATTGAAGCTGCGGCAGGTTTGGAGCGCGGCACGATCGGCAACTGGGTCGTGGACATCACCGGTCAGGACGTTTCGGAATATGACGGAGAGTCGCTTACAGAACAGGTTACTTCGTTCATCTTAGAGAACGGTCTTGTTATCAAGCTCGAAACATTCTTCGGCAATACCCTTGACAACAGCGGCAAAGGCGCGGGCTTCAAGCTCAGCATCACCGACGAAGAGGGAGCCCCCTATGCTTACGTAGGCCTGAGAGGCACGCTTGTCGCAGCTTCCGCTTCCCACTTCAAGACAGTCGATTCCGACGGCGGCATCGACCTCAACACCAACGAAGGCTGGGATTTCTTTATGGCTCAGCTCGATGCTCTGGGTAACGCTTATCTTGCATTAGAATAAGCCATAAATGAATTCGCAAAAAAAGACCTCCCTCCCTGGGAGGCCTTTTTTTGTGCAAAGAACAAACGTAGAATGACTGAAGAACAGAAGTGGTTATGGAAGAAATTGCATAAAAAAACAAAAAGTCTCTGCGCAATTTAAGTATGAGCAGAAAGATTGCGGCAGGGCCAATTGAGAAAATTAAAATCCGGAAAATTTTATTTTGGTAAAAACCTGTTTTTTCCAGTCGATTTTTATTATTAAAATCCGGTTCTGTCTTGACAAATTATATTATATATATTAATATTTAATCTGTATAAAGGCAGGGCGGCGAAGGTCGTTCGGCTTGTTTTACTATTCGCCGCGCAATAAACGCTTTTATATGTGCGCACATATGTGCGTCCGGGAGGTATCGATGAACAATCATCGCTTCATCAAAGGGATTGTAGCCGTCAGCTTGCTGTTGTTGTTTGCGGCGGTTTTATATTCCTGTGTGCCCTATACCGCTGCCGATGAGGACAAATACTATATTGTCGACAATGACGATAACTACCCTTACAAGGACCATACCACCAAGAATCAGGCGATCGACAGGGTGACCAACGGCATCGACAATCTTCTCGATCACCTCAACGAAGACGCTATTGCGACGCAAGGGTATTATATCGGCGCCGATATCGTTTTCAACTCATACAACAATGACACCAAAGAAGAATCCGCGTTTATTCTGAAACTTCGTGCAAACCTCTTTACGCGTCCGTATCCCGAAGAGCCGGATCCCATGTCGGACGAATACCCCCGCCAGCACGATGATCCGGCGTATATCGCAGATCTTGCACAGTACAAAGCCGATAAGGCTCTGTATAATGAGACCATCAAAAAAAGCGACATCGTTCTTGAGTGGTATGAAGGCATGACCAATACCATGCTGATCGGTTTCTATTTCGACGGCGTCAACCAGAATATGGCGGACGCGGGCAACAATCTTTATCTTAATCTTCAAGGGGACAAACGGCTCTTCAAAGATTTCGGCGATACCGTGCTCTTTCAGCAGATGATCCGTCTGTTGACGCAGTTCAATCTGGACACCATCCTTTCTTCCGCAACAAACGATGAGTCCGGCAAAGATTCGGCAAAGAGTCTCAATGAGCTGCTCAAGCTTATCATCACAAACAATTATAAACAAGTAATTAACGGTGAAGAAGTTTCGGTCTTTTTTGATAACGTTGACCTCAAAGCCCTGACCAGCACGGTCACGGATTACCTTCACAATTTCTTTGGGCCGTTCGAAGACAAAATCGACCCGCTGACCAACAAATACCTGGGCTTCAAATTTTCGACTCTGGGCAATACCAGCGTCAGCACAATGGCATCGGACATGCAGTTCTTTGTCATGCCGATGTCCTATTTCGGCATCACTTCTCAGGGCGACAAAGAAATTATGACCGGCACCGTCATCGATCTGAGCGGGACGAGTGTGGTCACCAATATCATCAAGACCACGGATTCCGCAGGCAACACAACAACAACAACGGATACGGACAACGTCAATTTTCAGACCCGCGTCAGTTTTGATTATTCGCTGCATATTTCGCCGGATATTGTCATTGACAAGTCGGATTATGTTCTTTACGAATACGGCCAGTACGAGTTTGTCGGAGAGCTGTTCATCCCCAACAATGAGCAGAAGGAGTACGAACTGCGCCTGAACGCTCTTATCCGCACCGACGTCAATGAGACCGACAACAGCAAGAACAGAGTGTTTGCAGAGTTCCGCGACCGTGCAAACGATGACCTGATCATCGGCATGTACTATTGCGACGAGCCCTATATCATAAAAGATCAGCTTACCTACATCGATATCGAAGGTCTTCAGCATCTTTACGGCGGCATCAAATTTGAGGATCTCAATCTTCCCAAGGCTTATAAAGGCGGTTTTGATTTGTCCAAGCTTCTTGCCTTTGTGTCGGACACAATAGATTATTATATCGTCGCAATGGTGGATGAACTTCTGTCGCCTTCCGAGGACAGCAGTTATGACAACCTGACCCGCGTAATCATGTCCAAAATGGAATCGACCATGAAGACCAAGGACAAGCCTGAGTCCCGCAACACCATCAGCATTACCATTGACATGGACCTGCTGCGCCAAATTCTTAGGGAAACCAATCCGACGGGCGGCAGCTATGACAACGATCAACTGATAGCGACCGTCAACGAGATGTTCGGCATAGACCTCGAGGCAATGGCAAGTATTTTGGGTTACGATGTCAAAGAAATCATTGAGGACACCTGGATAAAAGTCACCTATGATGTGGACGAATACAGCATAAGCGTGAAAGTATATAAAAGAAACGAAAACCTTCAGTCTTCCTCCTCAACCTATTCCAGAAGCGACCTGATCATGCAGCTTGACCTGAAGCCTACCAAAATCGGGCGCAAGGTAAAAATTGTCTTCCCGGATTTCAAGGAATTCAAGCCGCTCAAAAAAGTCATGACGTATTCCGGCTATGTGGAGGGTCAGGTCATATTCGCGATGACGGAGGAAGTTGACCTTTCTCAATTGATGGGCACGATGATCGGCGATCTGAACGGCCTGAATACGCCTTATATTTTGCCCAATACAGCCGATGTGCATTTCAGAATGTACTACGATCAGTACATACGCGAACAGATTCTTTCCAATGGACGCTGGACAAGGACGGGGCGTTCTGCGTTTGATGTGCTTTTTTATGCAATCGAAAACGATGTGAGAACCGATCTGTTCCATATTTACGCCAACGATGTCAGTTTCAGCACTTCTAGCCCCATAGAAGAGCTGGGATATGTGTGGGTGCATCTGCTGTGTATCCCGGATATACCGAAAATGAAGATAAGAGAGGACTATTTCCTCCGTTATTTTTACCAATATATGGGTTATGACCTTACGGATGAGGACGAAATAACCGTCGGTTTCACGGATATCATCAAAGCTCTGATGGAAGACTCTTATGTGGTATTCGAACCGGATGTCATCCGTGTGACGACCTCCAACGACTTCATAAAGAATCTCTTCCATGTTGACGAACTGATCGGCACGATTGCTGTTCAGGTAGGTTTTGTTCAGAGAGTCAAGAACATTGATGAGCTGGAAAACCTTTTTGCGATGTACACCGTAGGTGAGCTTGAAAATATTACCGGTACAAGCCCGTATACTGTAAAATTGCATGATAGCGTGGTGGTATATTTTGATTTCGGGACACGTATCGAAACAAGAAACATGAAATTCGCCTATGACCCGGATTCGATTGCCGTATCCAACAACAAGCAATATTATTATCCCGCGTTTGACGGACTTTTCATGGGCGTTTCCAGAAGCTACATGGTGACGATTATCGGCGTAGACGATGCATTGCGGTCCGAAATTACCGGTCTTGTATCCGGTACAGAAACCTGGGAGCCGCTCCCCGTACGGGAACTGCCGGACAAAGTGCGCGCCTATTACGGCACGAGCACCTATGCGTATATGTATCAGGACCAGGTGCTGTATTCTTTTGTCGGATACTATGACAGGAATATCGATTATTACATCATTCCCAACGAATACGGCTATGAGATTCTTTATGACGCAAAGAATGATGTCTTTGTTGTGGATCTCGGCACGAATTTCAAATATGACAAGTTGTTCATGGTCATTGACGAATCCGAAACCGTCTATCTCAAAAAAGTGACGACCGACGACGGTGTGGTGATGCTTTATGACATCGGCAGCCATTATGCTGGTTATTATGTCGTACAGAATATCGGCATGAGCGTGCTTTATTATTATCCCGGCGGTGTCGAAATGATAAAGAAGCGCGCCGACATTATCAATGAGAATACCAAGACGGTCACACAGTTCCTGCGGCGCGAAGGCTTCTATCTGGTAGAGACGCCCGCAGAAATTGCCGCGGCTCAAGCCTACATCAATGACGGCGGATTGTTTATGGCAATCAATATGACCAAGAGATTCCAGCTTTCCGGCGGCAATTATACGGATGCAACGCTGCGCTATGATATGGGCAGCGGATACTTTGTCGTAACGGCGCTGGTCAACAAAAACGGAGAGAACGTGCTGCCCAATTATACCGTCTTGTACAGCCCTGTCGGCGGATCGCTGCTGTATACTTCGGAGAATATCAGTCTTCAGGACGGCGTGGACCCGGAGCGCAACGAAACCAAGCTGGTCAAGCAGGATTTTATTTTGTTCAATCCCACAGAGAATACGACAATCAGCCCGTCAAACACCATTCAGTACGTCATCGCCTCGCGCAAAAGCCAGCTTCTGAATCTCTTTGGATTCACCGCAACAAGCTATTACCATGTTACCGCCGGATTGCGTCAGGAATATTATTGGCATTATGATATGAAGAACGGATTGTATGAGTATGAGGTAACCTCCGGCTCCTACAAATATACCGTTGTTTACGATGGAAGCAAATATTATGTCAATAAAGACGCTTCCCTTGCATCAGCAGCCGCCCAGATTCTGGGTGTCGACACGGTCCTTGTTGACCGCGGCACCTATGTCAACTGGGACACTGTCGGACGCAAGAACAACACCTGGGAGGATGTCCAGAAATCTGTCCCCAGCCTGACCAGGGTTGACTGGAACAACAGGCAATGGACCAATATCGTCTGGGGAGAAATGCCGATTGAAGTGGACGGGAACGGTTATTTTTATTCTCCGCTCACAGGAGGATTCTTCCTTGTCAAAGTCAGCATCGGCGAAGGGAGAATGGCGACGTTTGAGCAATATATCATCGTTCAGATTCTCAACAGAACCGTCGATACGTCTTCTTATGTCAATGTCACGGTTGATGTTGCTGCGAATGCCTCCGCGTTCCCTTTTGATGACAGCACGGTTTCGCCTACAAAAAAGGTGATTGCGCCCGTCATCAACGAAAATGCCGCGGTCGAAATTGATCCTTATGCCTATGTTCTTCTTAAGGCGGACTATGTCAAAAACGGTTTTGTCGCAGCAAACTTTGTCACCTGGCTGTTCCAGAAATATACGGTTTCCATACGCTTCACAACGATTTTCAATGACAATCGTGATACGGCGCCTGCCGTAGGCAAATATGCCTGGTATTTTGATGACACCAGAGGCTCTCAGATTTATTTCAGAGAGCAGGACATCAGCAACCGCGTCGGAGAAGGTACGACCGAAACGACGTATCTGTATACTGTTTTCCAGGGACAGGTTATCGCAATGAAACTGGAGATCGTGCCGCGTACAATTGATTTTCTCAAATTCGAGAACGAACGTTATGATGGAACGTATACGGTCGACGCAATCGTCGAGGATACCTACACCATACCGCAGAATCCGGTTATCTATTTCAAAGAAAAGGATCAGAACGGCAATCCCTATACGCTCGACCTTTCCGATTTCCATTACGGGGCGAGCACCATATTCAGTTCATTCTACCGCAACTTCGGTGTGTCTGTCACCAATGCCAGCCTTCGTTCCCCGATCTCCCAGTTGACCGGATTCATCAACTGGACATACCCTCAGGCAAACAACGTCGCACTGATCAATGTCCAGGGTACCCGCAATCTGGGCGACATCAACGGCAATGGTGTGCTGGAATATCCCTACGAAATCCGGGATTACGTCAAGCCTTTCGCGGGCTCCACATCGGATGTCGACAGCTCCTTCTTTGATATTCAGGGTTATGTCGATCCGAATGCGGCATGGTTCACCACCGGATGGTTCACTTCGGAAGTGGTGACCGTGATTGTGCTGATGCCCAACAAGAAAGTCGAAGAAATCTCCTACAATGTTGACGGATGGGGAGAATATGTTGTTTCGGACATCGGCGTCCAGTCCGGAACGCAAAACGGCCTCTATCTTCTGGATCCCTATGATACGTCCACCTGGACGCTTCCTTCGGCGATCCGTGTTCGTTTCGTCAACAACGAAGACGAGTATTATACGATGTCTTATCCCGTCCAGTGGGACGAGGATCAAAACGTTTTCCGCGACAGCAACGGCAACTTTGCTTTCCGCCATGTCGATGTCGATGAGAACTATTTTGTCGTTTCAACCCGCATCGGCAACATCAATCTGGGATATATCGAACTCAGGCTTCTTGTCCGCAACCTCTCGGGACATATCGAAAACTATGAGTTTCTGGGCCAGAACCGCGTTCTTGCCGGTTCGCTGGAGGAAGCGCCGGGGTATTCTTACGGCGGAGAGAATTTGTATACCTACGATGTGGACACCTACGCCCGTTTCGAAATCCCCTCATCCATACGCATTCTTTTTTCAGACGGCACTGTCCGCTCCTATTCTTTACGCTGGGCCGCCAATCCTCCGTGGATTGCCGGACACAATATCGCTCTGGACGCTTATATCGGCTCTGCTCAGACCGCGCGCATCCCGCTTCTGTACCGCATACGGGCGCTCACAGTCAATGCGATCACTTTTGATAATCATGATGATCTGATAGAAACTCTCAACATCAACGTTTCCGGCAGGGTCATCAATGTGAGCGGTGTCACAATATCGGGCGGGCTTATCAACGGCCGTACGCCCTATGAATACCTGTATTATCTCCTTTCGAGCATTTCTCTCAGTTTTGACGAAACAGGAGAGGTAATCAAGGTAACCGATGCCGCACTCAGTGTCGAAGACACGATTTTCCGCAATTTCGACACACAGAAAATGATCACGCCGCAGGGCCAGTCCTTTGTCATTCATCTGGGGCAGGGCGCAGGCGCAGACGATTGCACGGTTGTGTTCAAAATGACGGGAGCAAAGGTGATTACCGGCTATACCGTCGTTACCGATACGGAACAGCCGGGCAATTATCCCATGTACGATTTCCGCATTTATAATGATGATAATCAGATGGATTATCCCAACGGATTTGTCATCGGCGACGAATTGACAATCCTTGTCCATTATTCAGACGGAACTTCAGCCTCTTTCGGACCGGACACCATCCCGTTGGTCAGATGGGTTATATCCAAACCGGATGATTTTACTGTGGACGGAGTGCCTGTCAACGAAAGTGCTGTCACGATGCTGGGAATAGAGGAAGGAGATGTCCTGACAACCATTCCTGCTGTTGTCCTTGAAGACGGCGGCATCGCTTGGGTATCGGCAATGCTTCCCGACGGCTCCCGGATTTATGTCCGCCTGATGGCGGTCTGCCCGACCATAACCAACAATTACAGCAGTGATATGTATGTTGGGGATTATGCGATAACCAACGGAACAATCACGATCACGGATTATTACAAGATTTATCCGATTGCCGCCAATCTGACGGTGGACAAGCTTCCCACATCCATTCGTGTACACAATGCAGGGGAGGGCCTTGCAGGAGGCATCGTTGTGGACAACATCGTCTGGACATTTGTCAACGGCATCTCGGCACAGCTTGCCCAGATTACCTATACAGGATGTGAACGCTTCCTGCTGGCAACGGCCTACATCTGGGGCAACAAGGTTGAATTGTATATGGAAGTCAAGGATTGTACGGTAACCTCCATCAGTTACGATGCGGCGGATGACGATTCCAAAGATTTTTATGGCAATATTTCGATCGAAGAGGGCCTGATTACCGTATATTTTGATGCATATCATAACAAGGGATACAACGGAAGGTTTGCGCTTCCTTCCAATCTGACGATTCATTTTGCAGGCGGCGGACAACATACGCTGAGCGCCGCAAATTATTACTTCAGGAGCAACCAGCTTCGCGTAACCGGTTTTACTTACGATTATCAAGGGTATACGCTGGATAATTTTGCAACCATCCTCAATCGGGCGGAGCTGCGGGTCAGCATGCCGGATACCCAGAATGTCTCATTCAATGTAATCTTTTATGATAAGACCATCGAAAAGATTTTTGTATATAAGGATGGAGAAGTGCCCGGTACAGATCCTTCCACTGCCGGTCTTTATGAAATTGACCCGTACGGAGAGATTGCGGTGCCCTCAAAAGCGCGTATCTTCTTTGCCGAGGGTGCTCCGTTGGATATTGTTCCGGTATGGACATACCCTGCCAATTACGAGGTAAAATATGATACCTACCGCAGAGTGCTGGCAGGCGGGGCGGGCTTCTTTGGATTGACTTCCTCGCTGACCTCTGCCGGCATCAGCAGCCAACCCCTCAGTCTTGAAGTTTATATCAAAGACCGCGTCATAGAGATGTGGAGGCTGATGTCCGATGAAACCATCGTGGATTATTCCGAACTCTATTCCGGTCAACCCGGCGTTGTTGCAGCCAATCCCAATTCCTACCATCTATTCGATGATATTTTTGCGGGAAGAGTGTCGCAGCTGCCGCAGAAGCTGACGTATACCTTCGAAACGAACAGCGATTTGCTTGCACTGAACATTGTCTGGGATCTTCCGGCAGGACGGGATATCATAAAGAGCGACGTGCTGATACTCGACCAGTATAACCGCTATGGTACGGTATACACCGGATATTTGAAAAATAAAGAGGTCGGGCAGCCCTTTACAATCCGCGTATTTGTTTCCAGATGGGATTATCTGGGAATCCGCAGGCTTCAGGGCGGCGTCTACCAGCCAATGGAGGAGGTCCGTTTCTTCTTCTCGGATCTGACCAAGAGATCTTCTGAAGAAACCTACGAGGTCGCATTCCGCAAAACAACGCCTTCGGTCAACTCTCCCTCCTATGTCGGCACCGATATCAAGATCATTTTCCGTCCCGAAGACAGATTGCCGGAGGACAGCCTTTATGAATATGTTATTCTATGGGACAACAATGCCAAACAAAGCGCAATCAATGATGTATATCCGCCACCCAAAGGGTATTTCGTGCTTGCCAACGCGGAACGGACAGAAAAAATCAAGAATTATGACGCATATTATCAAGTCGAAAAAACCCGTATCACGCAGCTTGATTTCGGCAATGGTTTTGGCGTAGCCAATAAAGCAATCTATGTCGCCAATCCCTTTGATTTTTATTACGGAATGACAGAAGTGCCGGGTACAGATTATTACACCGTAATCGCGCAGGCAAAGGGCGACAAGGAGCGCGTTCCCGATACCTTGCTCGGCCCGGTAACGGTGCGGTTCAGAAGAAGTGATTTCAGCAGTCCTGCCGCGCTGTCTGCCTATGTCAAAGGCGGCATTTATGCCGGCTATACGGTAGAGGTGGTTTATACCGAGAATGTCAACGACATCAATTTTACGCTGACGCAGGAGTTCAATATCATGCTGGTGTTCCTTGACATGTCGCCGGTGCAGATCTTGCAAACCACAACGGAGATGATCGCCAGTCCTACTTTCACGCTGGAGCATACGCTGACTTCAGACGTCAAGTATAACTATACTGAGGACAGCTATTCCGGGGCAGCATACAATCCGTATTTTGAAAGCTACGGTGAAGTGATGAATGCGCTCAATTTGGCGGCGCAAAGGTTTTTCTATACGGCCGGAAGTCCGGATGCGGACAAATATACCTTTGTATATACCATCACCTGGCCCTTGACGCAGTCCGAACTGAAAGCGATGACGTTCACACAAGATACTACCATTTACTCCACAAGCATCACCGTGAACGGCAGAACATATTCGTCCAATTGCGCCAAATTGTTTATCGACTATATAGAGAGCTGATATTCACGCAGACATTGCGTTCTTACGCTGGCGAGCCTTGCGTAAAGCGAAAAAGACCGGCTTCAGGAGGTCATATGAAAAAATTCAAATTCCTATTGATATTGCTGCTGGCATTTGCCGTGACGTTCACCTTGTTTGCTTGTACCGACAAGACGGATGACACAGACGATACGGGATCAGGAATCGATAACGGGACCAACGAAAAAACGCTTTGGGACCGTGAAGAGGTCAACGAAAGAATTGATCTGGGATTCCGCAATGCAGGCAATGGCATAGCCGAACAGAAGACGGGCGTCCGGCACGTTGTTTCACGTTATGATCTTCTGGTCGATATCATCAATATGACTTTCTATTATGAGGCAAATTACAACCTTTCACGTCCTCAGGACAGCGAAATCCTGTTTCGGGTCTTCAATAACCAATATCAACAGAATGAATTGTTTATTTATTATAACGAAGGCAATCTGTATTATATGCTGGATGACGACCTCAGGAAGATAGAAAACTTCGGCAATACCAGCAGTTTTGATTCATTTTATAAAGCCATGTCTGTTTTTGACGCCGGAAGCTATTATTTCTCGGAGGATTTTTCTGTATTTCTGACGGCAGGTATTCCCACCACGCGCAATATCAGCATTATTCCCATAGGTTCAGAAAAAGAAAGCATTCTTTTTACCGATGTCAATCTTAATGTTGCGGTTGTTCCGTATGTCAACGAGCAGGGGGTAACAGAGACTATCAGCATCCGCGAATACATCAACGGCATGATAAAAAAATACTCTTCGCTGATCGGCGAAAGCTTTGATGCGCTTTCCCAGCTGCTGGTGGGGTTCAAGCTCAGCATCTTCAAAACGGTAGAAATAGGCGTCATCAATTTGGATAAGCTGAACATTGTCAATAAAAACAAAACGACGGAATCCATTCAAATCAACATCAGCGGCAAACAGGCGGACAATATAGGTGTCTTCCGATTTGATTTCTTTTACACAAATACCGGAGGCGCGGGCAATATCGATTTGACAAGAAGCGAAGATCCCGATGTGATGGTTGAGGATATCGAATACAGCGGCAATTATAAATATCTGAACGATTACAAGAAGATACATCTTGGCCAGATGCACCTTGCGGGAGAAATGTACATTCCCTCTTTGGATATCGATGAAGACCATCCTTTCTATGTCGAAATCAAAGGAAGCATATCTTCATCCGGCAATGAGAACAACTTACTCTATATTGATATAAGGGATAAGACTTCCGATAATCTCCAGGGCAGCGGCTATTATATCAACAAAAGCATCGGACTCATCTGTTATGAGAACGGCGTCACGTATGTCGATATGGAGGGCCTCAGAGACCTTTATCTCGGAGACGGCATTGCTCTTTGGCAGCTTCTGGATGTGCCGGGCGGAGCCGCTGCTTCCGACAAGCTGCGTTTCCGCATGGAAGGGCTGGACCTTTCCAGACAATACAGTCTGGTGACGGATTTTCTGATGTCGCTCATCATGACTTCAGACGCCGAGAACACAATCCTGTCCCTGTTGAGCTATGAGCGTTTGGAAACCATGCTTTCTTATATCGGGACCGAAGGTTCTAAGATTGTTGTCACCCTCAATGACCAGCTGGTAGCGGATCTCATAGGAGAGGATTCTGCGGATCTTATTGAGTGGATGGCGGAGGAGCTGGGCATCAGCGACACAATCATAAAAAGTGTCCTGGGCACCGGCGTCTTGGAGGACGTATGTCTGAAACTCTCATATGATACCGTTACAAAAGAAATCGGTATTACGATGTATAACGGTACCGAAATCATTTTCATTCTTTCGCTATTCAGCCAGGATATCCCGGATGATGGAATCAATATTGATTTTCCGGCAGAATATTATACCGGAGAGTATTATTCCATCCAGGAACCGCAGGCGGTGACGCTGGAGCTTTCCGGACAGGTAACCAAACAAGGCGCATCGCCCGTCGATATGTCCGCATTTATGGGAGCTTTTATCGGCGATGTCACAGGAGCCAATACGCCCTACAGCATCAGCATCAATGATATTCTCAGATTGGATATGTCGCTGACCTCTGTGGGTGCACGGACGTATGTCAAGGCCATTCTGAAGGCCGGCACAAAGAATACGGCGGCACAGGACTATGCCGTCATCATGGAACTGTACACCGTTGTTACCGGTACGGATGCTTCGGGTATCCGCCAAGGTACCGTATATTGTGACAACAGGTTATTGGGTATCAAGTACAGCATGACTCTTCAGGGCTTGATGGATGCCTTTACGGAGCTGTTGGGAGAAGAGAACATCTTTACTGTGGATGGCGTCATGAACGTCGTCAATATGCTTTCGGAAGGCGGAAGCGTCGCATTCAATGATGACGATATCGCAATACGCCTTGCGCCTTATGAAAAAAATGGAATCAGCCACGATCCTATTTATGAACTGATCGGGCTGCGCTCCCTGATTGCGGATCTCAATGCAAAAGTGCGTTTTGTCAACGGTGCGTCCTTTGAAACATTGCAGGATGTGTTCGGCGCTTCATTCTCGGAGGAATCCTATCCTGTGCCCCGGATTGCGCAGCTTCCCAGTGTCCGTTTCCGCAGCATCTATGAGGCGACATGGCACGACAGGGTTGACGTCGCATTCGGCGGACAGACCGTCTCCTTCAAACTCTCTTTTCTGGGGGACTCCGCAAAGCTGAAAAGCAATACATACGATTACTATCCCGAGGCCAAGCTTTTTGGTGAGATTGTCACATATATGATGGTTCTGACCGACGTCACCAACGGTACCAAAGTCATCAGCGAGCTGGGTATCAGCAAACTCTCCATCAATCCGATTGAGGAGCAGCCTATTCCCACCGAAATCCCCGTATTATATGATGACGGCACACGCGGCAGCCTGCCCTTTGTCATTGTCAATTTCCCGTACAGTGCGACAACGATTTCTGCCGCGCTTCAGGGACTGGCGCTGAAGAATTATACGATTATCATCGGAAAGGGCAGCATTGCAGAAAGAAGGTTTACGCTGCCGATTGAAATTCTCAGCCGCACCATCATACCGCTGGTTCTGACTTCTCCGGACGGAAACTCGACCTATTCTTATACGGATAACGTTCCCATCGTTGCAACCAGAACCATCGATCCCTATGATTATATGATCCGTAAAAATGCCGATCCGGCCTACAATCCCGTAGACCCTGCAGGCGAATTCCTCTTATATTTCCAGCCGATCAACACTCAGACGGGAATAACATCGGTCAATATTCTTCAGGATCCCGCATACGCGGCGTTCAGCTGGAATTTTGATGAGTCCGTCATCAATTTCCGCGGCGGCAGATATTATGTCGTGGCAGATTATTATACGCTGAAAATCGCTTTGGAGGTAACGGTCAAGGCCCGCATTTTTGATTATGTCAAAGTGTTCGTCAAAGACCCGGACCATGGACTTCTGGAAGAAGCAAATGGTCAGTATACGATCGATGCTCTGTTGCCAAACAGCTATGCGATGCCTGTCACAACGGATTCCCGAGCGGAAGTGCGTGTTTATTTCAAAACAGGCAACTACCGCGTGATCGGACAAAACTTGGGCATCGAAGCCAATAATGTATGCGACGGAGAATTCCCTGTTGCGCTCACCTGGAGTTTTGTCGCCGACAACATCGATATTGACGGTTCCTCCAATCCGCTCAACGGGGGGACGACCAATGTCAACAAAGGGTATTTTGCCTTCGAATCTTCCAGAGATAAGCGCTTCCAGCAGAATATCACCTTGATTGTCAATTGCCCTTCCAGACGACTGCAGCTTCTTGCGGATGCCGTCCGCTGCGAAATTGATCGCAGCGGAGACAATACAAGCGTCATGGGAGACGTCAAGCTGAATAAAATTGCCTTTGCATTCACGCTGACGCCCAGCGACAAAGAAACAGACTACGGTCGGTATGAATACAATCCCATCGCTCTGGCAAGCTATTCCAGGCTGCCTTCCTATGTATATATTCTTGTAAGATACGGCAATCAGGATATTCTCAGAAGATATCCTGTGGTCTGGGCACAGTCCAGCCTGATCGACGGCAACGGCAATCTCCGCTATCCTTCGGCGGATGAGGTCTACGTAAAGGCGACCGGCACCATTGGAACGCAAACGGCAACGATTGCCATTCATAACATCCGCGCTCCGTATGTTCTGGATATTCTTGATCCCAATAACGGTGATGTTGTGCTTACGGAGCAAGAAAACGACGCGTACGTGCTGCGCATCAATCCGTATGATAATTATGTGTTGCCGCAGACCCTGAGCGTACGGTATACCGTGCGGGATGTTGATCAGACATTCCATAACTTGATCTGGTACCGCAGCGAAAACGGCGTACTGATAGAAATTGCCTCCTCGTATAAATTCGGGTATCAGGGTGGCGACAAAGAGATTTATACCTATATCCAAAAGGACCCCTCTGCCGGTATTCTGGCTCAGACAATCCGGCTGATTGTCCGTGTTGAGCCGATGACCCTGAATAACAACAATGATTTCAATTACAGTGCAAATGCACTGGATGCCGGGTTCGGCTGTCTGGCCGATCAAACCGGATTGCGCTATGTGTCGGTGGATACGTATTCTCCCGGCAGTCTTGCTCTGCTTGAACTGCTTGAAGGCGGCATAAGCGAACTTACGCTGAGTTTCTTGAACGGTTCCGGCGATATTGTCAACAAATCCGGTCTTCTGGTGACATGGGAAGACAACTCCATAGAAAATGTGATTGCGGCGCTGAAATCTCCTCTCGGCAGCAGCCTGTTGCCCAATGGCAATATCACTTTGCAAGGCAGGATCTTCCGTGGGACCAATATTGAACAGAGCGTCAGCTTCACCTATAAAATCGGCGCTCAGACCTTCAATCAGATTGATTTTACCAATTTGCAAGCGTATCCTTATTTTACCAAAACCGCTGCGGAGATTCATGATACGGCAATCCTTGCGGATCAAAGTAAATATGATGTACTGACGATTGACGTCAATCCGGATACCAAAGAAATCAGCGTATTCATAAAAAAACCTTATGCGCTCAAGGGCGCCGACAACGGGTATGCGTTGCCTTCGGGATTTTTTGCATATCTGTTCGGCAATATCACGCTGATTATCACGGGTCCGACGGGAACACGGCAGATTCCCGGAGCGTCGGCGATATACGAAATTGAAGAAAATTTTGATGACCAGGCGCTCAATTTTGCCGGTCCGTCATCGGTAACGTCGGTCAACTTTGTTGTGAGCAAACTGAATGCGGGAAGCAGTTGCGAAGAAAGGTTCAACGTTCTTGTGCTGACGAAATACGATGCTCCGGTCCAGAATACCCTGACAACCAATATCGAAACGCTGACAGAAAACGGAAGAGCCAATTCGGATTACAGTACGGGCGGATATGCGGTCATGCAGAACGTCCGCGTAACGTATCTGTACAGCGGAACCATCAATTACGTTGTGGACAAATGGAGCATCAGCGACATTTATCAGGCATACAAATACAATGAGCAGGGAGAACGTGTCAAGGATGACGAAAACAGCTTGCTTGGTCTGGACGATGAGACCATACGCATAATTCCCAATGCGCTCTTCAACACCCTTTATGGCAGAACAATCAGGCTGCATACGACTCTGCCGGATGGCACGGTTATCTATAATGAACTCAAATTCTTGCCCAAAAATATCCGCGAAACGGATTACCAGGGTATCGCGGCGGATCCCAACTACAGTATCGGCGTAATGGGCATTCAAGGCGCCATTGTTTTGCGCAACGTTTATGCTGTTTTCCCCTTTGACGTTTCCAAATTGCCGACCACCATTACGCCCAATCAGAGCAGCGTCTTTAATACCGTAGAAGGAAACAGCGTCAGTTTCACAGTTGCCAAATGGACGCCTGCGCCCGAATTTGCGACCGCAGAAGGGAATTTTGACAGCAATAAGCTGTTTGAATTGATAAACTCCGGAGGACAATCCCTGATTCTGCTTGCCACTGCGGACATCAACAGCGGCTATCCGGTCACAATCTGCGACGAAAACGGCACGTTGACAGAGGTACAGAAAATCAAGCTGTACATCACCGTTGCCCAGTTGTATCAATATTCACTGTCCCATGCGCGTCTTCCCATCACCATAAGAAGCTCAGAAAAAGTTGTTCTCGATCCCATGGATGACAGTAAAAACTTTTTCAAAACGACCTCCTATGCCATGGATATCGATCCATATGGACTGAACGGCCTTGATGTCTATCAAGAGGGAGGGAGGTATTATTTCCGTCTTCCCGATACATTGACGGCAACAATGTATTCCAGATTGGCAGGAGGCACTGCGGTCACAACGGTCAATCATACTTTCCATACCGGAGATTTGAGATACGAAATTGCCGACAGCGCCGGCGTCTTCCATTCCTTTGGGGAAGTGAATCCCGGATTGCCGTTCGCTGCGATTCCTTATAGTTATGACGGGCATACGTTAGGCTCGGACTTCCCCGGAGCGACAGATACGCTGACTGTCAGAGCCTATCTCAAGGATTACAGAAGCGACGGCTATGGACAATATTTTGAATTCAAGATTACTTTCCTTGACCGCACATTGGCCGCGACTTCTCCCGTCAAGGTGCAGAACAACGCGACTCTTCCCGGAGCCGACGGAATGCTGATTGGCAAATACTATATCGATCCCTACGATCCTGACGCCTACACGCTGCCGGAAACGGCAAGATTCTATTTTGAAGGCGGCTCGAGCAAAGAGCTTCCGATTGTATGGACAGTGCCCGTCGGCGCTCCGTTTGCGTCGATTGGCGGCTCCTTCCGCTACACACCTTCCGAAACCTTTTATGAAGGAGGAACCTATATCTTCCGGCTGGTTCTGACCGGTGTCAATCCTCAGACCTATTATATTACGGTAATTGTTCTAAACCGTTCGCTTGTCCAGGCATACAATAAAACGTATTATTTTGAGAATACGCTTTGGGGACTTGCCTCAGATATTCCCAATACGCTGTCGGCGTCGGATTTTGTACCCCTTTCGGACAGTCTGTACGATGACTACAACGCAATTGCAGAACCCGTTATTCCTTACATTGCCTGGAACGTGACGGATAAAGAAATAGACTTTCTCAATGGTTTTTCCAATAAGCTTGTCATGGGCAGCCTGACAAATGGAACGATTTCGGGCGAAAGCGCCAGGGTGACAATATCCGGCTATAAACTTCAATATGTCAGGATGGAGGCTTCCATCGACGAGTTCGGCAATCGTACGGCCATCACCGGAAATATCATTGAATTCAATTCATACACCAATTCCAGTGCCGATGCAGCGTTTGCAGTAATCATGCAGCGCTATGCTGCCTCAGGCGAGCCGGTAGGCGGAAGTTTTGAAGTGATCTTCTATTCCAAGCCCTATGCTTCAACGGATATGCAAAAACGTGCGGTCATTGACTGGGGCAATATAACCGATTACAGCGAAACCTCAATCCGTGATTTCTATCTTTGCAACCTGCATAAAATGAGCGGCGCGCCGGACAACAGGATCAAGGTGACAGGATTCAAATACAGCTTTGGGCAGATGATTATCAACGAGATTGATTTGGGATATGGCAGAAACACCACCAACCTTGTCGAATTTGTCATCGATCCCATTTATCCGCAGATTCCTGCCACCGTAACCGCTTACGGCACCAATACGATTACGCATCGTGAAGTGACGCTTGAGAATGTTGCCGTTGTCTGGGACCAGGAGGTCTATCAGCATACTTCTCTTTCGGGCGGCCAATATCTCATCGGGCTTGGTCTGATCATCAACGGTGCCGAGGTGGCAAGGTTCCAGGTCATTGTATATTATTTGAACCGCGTCGCGAAGAACATTTATACGACGGACCCGAACTTCTCGACAATGGGTATCGTTGAAGGTTATTACAGACTGCTGATCACCAATCCCGTCACCGGCATCCGCACCTCTTATTTTGAGCTGGATCCGATAAAAGAAGCAATTTATGACGCTCAGAACCTGAGATACAAGCTGCCCACCAATCTGAAGGTTACCTATAATTACGATTTTGCGCCGGGTACTGCGCTTTATAAAGGCATCGAAAAACTGGGCGCAGAGACATACTATGACAACCTGACCTATGAAAAATGGCTGATTTCGGGCAATATAGAGCTTTTCGGTACGCCGCAGGATGCGCCTTTGATTCTCAAAATGAAAGAATATACCTTCCGGTATATCATATCGGGTACGGTTTCGACCCCTGTGACAAAAGAAATTTCTGCCGCAAACAACCGTCTGGATGAGAGTTATGATCTTCTGATGACGGTGCTGAACCGATCAGTCGTTTATACCAATATCTCTTCGCAATATACCAACGAAGAGGGTGCCGTCTATCAGATGGCAAGCTCACAATATGCCATCGATCCGTACAATCCGGAATTCCCGGACTCCATCTCCGTCTATTTCTTAGGCAGAGAAACAGATCCCAAACATTACTCGGCAGGCACCTTTACATGGCAATATGATGAAACGTATCTGGAAGATGAGGATGTTATCAGCGGCAATGATCCCGCCAAACTTTTCATGTGGGCTTCCATCAAGGTTTTCGGCGCCACACTCAATATCAAATTCGCCATCAAATCCAGATACATTGATGTGCCCAGATATCCCAATGGCGGTGTGATCGGTATCGACGGAGGCACGTATTACGTTCTTAAGAATGCCAATATCGCAACCGCCCTTCCGACGTATCTCTATTATAAATTTGAGTCAGACTCGGCAACAGAGGTCGCCAGGGTGCCGCTCAGCTTCCCTTCCAGTGAGCTTGCAAAGATTGATACCTCAAAAGTAGGCGTTACATTCAGCATCAAGGGCAAACTTGGCAAGATTGACGACAATAATATCAACGTAAACGTGACCATCATAGACCCTGTCATTTACAATGTATTCTCCTATGCGACGCAGGGCGGAGGTATGTCTTATTCGAACGGCAGCTTCATTTATGACCGTATCTCTGTACCTAGAGACCAGTTGGGGAACTACAATGCCGGACAAGAATATCAATTGATGCCCAGAATTGTCATAGTCGAATCAAACGGCAACTATCTGGAAATAGACAATACCCGTACAGTCTATGACATCGCGGCCGGGAAAGTAACCTTCTACTGCAAATATCTCTTCCGCAGCAGCAGCGACAAACTGAGCGGCAATGCCAATGGATACGACGAAGACAGCGCCAAGCTCTCTTTGGTATTTACCAGAGACATCGTCTCGTATAATTATAACAATATTTCCGAAGAGCTCGGCTTCCGCAATGCCCAGGGAGATCCCGTCAGCAACTATATATTTGAGGTTCCTCTCGGACAAGTGGTGTATTCTTCCCAGATGCCGCTGGCATATGCCAGCACAGGCGAAGGCATTTCTTTGTTCTGGAACTTCAGCGGCGTAAACGTCAATAAAGCAGGGGATTATACGGCCGTAGGATATTACCGAAATCAGCTTGAAACCAATGTCCCCCTGACATTGACTGTCCGCGTAAAAAAACAGCAGCTGGTGTCGTCGGATGTCATCATCGATAATTATTGGCTCGAAAGAAGGTATTCCGGCGCAGTGCTCCCGTTGAATGGCTATTTAAGCATAGTCGATTTCCTCAGGGAGAACGGCGATTATGCCCAAGTCAATTATACCATCGCATATGCCTTCAATGCTTCCGGTCCATGGATTACCTCGCAGCCCGTTGATGTAGGTACATACTATGTACGCATCATGATCAATGATTACAACATAGAAGGCTACAAGATTTACAGCTTTACGATCCGCGTCAATGAGATAGCAGAGAACGAGCTTTTCTATAAAGACGACAGCCCCGATGCCGAAACGACGCTGACCTATGACAACAAAGGAAAAGTGATTGCAAGAACGATTTCTTATACCTACAATGCATTGGAACAGCGTCCGCGGCTTGTCTATGAAGGCGGCAGCGGGCAACTGAACATCATAAGCAACAACCTGTTGCAATATACAGAAACAGTCTATCTCTACAATCCGACGACAGGAATATGGTCCGTTTATACCGGACTTATCAAGGACGTGGGTGTGTATAAATTGGTGGTATCCATCAGCAATCAGCCGAATTTCTATTATGCGCCCTCCAATATGCCGATCGAGGTGACCGTGCGTATCAACAGAAAAATCGTCTATTATTCGTTGGTGGACAGCTTTGTCTATAACGGCGTGCTCTCTCATGTGCCTGTTGTGATCCGCGATGCGTACGCGGCCGAACTTGACAGATCACAATATCAGGATATTTATGCGATGGTAGCCGCAGCCACATACGAATATCAGATAAGACAATTGTCCGGCTGGCTGACGTTGGCTCCCGGCAGCAAGGTCATCAATGCAGGTACCTACCGGGTAACGGTCCGCATCAATGCAGGCACCAACTACAACAGCGCGAACCTCCTGCTACAGAACGGAAACCCTGATCCCACGACCATCGTGGACGCTCTTAAAGAGAAGCAATTTACAATAACCAAGAGACAGGTGGACTTCCGGATCAATACCGTTACCAGCTATTATCTGGATGAGCTGAAAGCATTCAATTCTGAGGTTACATTGACCGAACCCGGCCCCGAGGATTTGCCCGCACAGGTTGTCAAGAGCAATCTCAATGATATTATGGCCATTCTGGGCGCCTTGGATATCGTGATCGGGACCAACGGCATGTCCAACGGCATGGCTATCACAAAATACAGTGTCAAAGGCGAATATCCCTTGACGCTTGTTTCGAGACCTTCTGCAGAAACGATTGCGAACTACGAAATCGTTCACTTCTATGATGGTATCTACGAAATCATCACTCCAAGCGAGGCGGTATTGATCACCACGCGCAATCAGTTGCTGGATAACATAGACGCTTTGGTAGACAACAGCGGAGAATCCTATAAATGGTATTTGAGCGCAGGTTCATACGGCGCAATAACCATTGACAAAAACGTCAACCTGTCAATTGTTGGCGCATACAACGAGTCGGGCGTTCCCGCAGTTGTCTTTGACAGCATTGCCATCCTGCAGGGCACAGTAGGTTTGGATATCGTCAAGCTTGAGGCAAAGGGAAATTCCGCTTTGGTCGAACTTGGCTCAAAGGCGGGCGCACTGACGGTATCAAGAACGGTATTCACACGTGCCGGAAGCGCATTTTTGACAAATTCGGTAGCCATACATGCCGATATGGGATATTCAAATACCATTTATATGAATACCACTACGATCTATGGCTTTACTGCCGGCATTCTGATGATGAGCGGCTCCATCAACATGCAATCCTGTGTGCTGGATAACAATGTCAGTGCGCTGCAGGTACGTAACGGAGACCTTGAGATTCATAACAGTGTATTCAGTTACAATAAGGGCGAGGGTATTTATATTGCAGGCTCCAATGTAGCCTGTACCCTTAACGGCAACTCGTTTATCGCAAATGTCATCGGCATCAAAACGACGATTGCGATTTCCAACGAGGTATACAACAAAAACACCTTTGCAAACAATGCAAAGGACATTAAGAGATTATAAAGATATCCCAGAAAGGAGGCAGGTATGTCTGTTGTCACAAAAATTCTGAAAGGTGTTCTGGCCGCGGCAATCATCGGCGTGATGGCGTATATCTTGTTGGCGACAAATGGTATACTGAATTTCTGAGAAACGTTCAAAGCCATATATGGAGCAAGCGTTTCTGTAAAACGGCAAACCGTCCTTATGCGTTCTTTGCATAGGGACTCTTTGTCCGTCCGGTCAAAAAGAAAGGACATCTTGACGGCAAGCGAAATCCCTATTTTTTATTCTGTTGTTCCATACTATGGATATGAACAAAAAATTATGGATTGCAGCAGGGATTGTCGCGGCACTGTTTTTCATTTTCAATTTTGACCATGCGGTTCATATCGGCGCAACGATCGGAAATGCGTTGTATCCTGTTTTTATTGGTCTGCTGTTTGCATTGATTCTCAATGCGCCGGTCAGACTGTTGGAAAACACGCTGTTGTCGTCGCCGAAACTGAAAAAAATCCGCCGGATCGGTGCTCTTCTCATTACGCTGATTGTAGTGGGAGGAATTTTGACAATGGCGGGTTTTTTGCTTGTGCCGGAAGTGATAGACAGCATCAATGTCATTGCTGGCAAGCTGCCGGATCTGGAAGAAAACGGATGGAGCAGTTTTTTCGGCGCAAAGTTGCCTCCGTTTATAACGGACAATCTCGATAAGCTGATGGCACAATTGACAAACGGATTGGAAAGTTTTTTACCGCAGGCATTGGATTTTTTCAAAAACACCTTGAAAACCATTACGAATATCCTTTTGGGTTTGTTCATGGGGTTTTTGATTCTGTTGTCAAAGGAAAAACTGGTTGAGGGGCTCAGGAAAACACTTCTGTATATTTCGGATGAGGAGAAGACCCAGAAAACAATCGCAAGCCTGGCAATGGCAACGGATAAGTTTTCAAGATTTCTTGCCGGACAACTATTTGAAGCCTTCATCTTCGGCATGATGTGCTTGTTAGCTTTTCTTATCTTCAAAATCCCCTATGCGCCGCTTGCCGCCGTCATTATGGCATTTGCCAACCTGATTCCGATGGTGGGCGGGTATATCGGAGGAGCCGTTGCATTTTTGTTTATTTTCTCGGCGAATCCCGCCAAGGCGCTCGTTTTTGTCGCCGTAATCCTGGTTGTCCAGCAAATCGAACAGGTGACGACTTATCCTGTTGTGGTGGGAAGATATGTTGGGTTGTCAAGCTTCTGGATACTGTTTTCTGTCGTTGTCGGCGGAGGATTGTTCGGTTTCTGGGGGTTGGTGTTGGGTGTGCCGGTTGTGGCATTTTTCCATCAGTTCTTCAAGGTGATGTACGGCATGAAGGTAAAAAAAGATTTGCGCAACTAGGGCAAGTTCCGCCAGGATCAGACAATTTTCTTGCGGTGCCGTATTGTATGATGAAATTATGACTCTGCCTATATTTTGCGACTGCCCTTTTCAAACAGCCGCGGAGAAGATTGCTCAAAGCTATACAAACGGAGTTGTAGGTTTAGCAGGTCCGTCGGTTTATCCACTTGCGCGGCTTCTGGCAGAAAAAGGCAATTCCGTTGTGACGGGGAACAAGATAAACGACAGCCACGTCCGGCTCATTGTCGGGGGAGGCGGAGATGCGGAGATGGACATTGCCAGAAGAATTGCTGCGGATAAAAAACTGGTTTTACTTCCCTCGGTATGCAGAAAATCCTGTTTTATTTCATTCAGGGATTCCAAAAATGCAGAATCAGAACCCGATTATGTTATTTACGGATTGCGCGATGACAATCAATTGCGGTCCGGCGCATATGCTGCGATGCTTGGCTTGCTTGCAGAATGCGCAGATGCGGCTGTTTGTTCTGTTCGGGATTATGGATATTCGCAGTTGACAGGCAGGATACGGCGTCTTCTGGATTCCCCTATTTCGTTCCCCGCCTGGGCAGAGTTTATTGCCCGTGCATCCCAGCCGTTAAGATATGTCCGGGGGAATCTGTATGAACGACTTGCATTTTGCGTGCTTCCCGGTGAGGATGCGGCATTTTTTACCAATTATTTAATTTGCGCCGTGCTGATACAGTTTACAAAATACGATTTTCATGGTATCTTTATTGGGAAAGAAAAATGTCTTTCCGGATTGCAAAAAGGGTATAAGAATCTTGCGGATAAACTGAATCCGGACACGGCCGGACAGCTTAAAGATCTTATGCCTCCCATCTCAAAGCTTAACGAATATGCTCAAAGATATCTCTGGGAAGCGGGTAAAAAGCGTTTTGATGCACCTCCCGGCAAAAAGGTTTTTGCGGCGATTCTTGAGCAAGAGGACCGGGCGGATGGCGACGGACTGCTTGCTTCGCTTTGCAGAGCGGGCTTCTTGGACAAACTTATGTAGCGCGTTTCAGCGACGGATAACGGAGAACTATGAAACTGAAGATAGATGCCGATGTATTTCTGTTTGACCTCGACGGTACGATTTATCTGGGGGATAAGCTGATAGGGGATTCTGTCGGCACTTTGATGAAACTGGGAGAAGCCGGTAAGAAGGTCTTTTTTTTGACCAACAACAGCAGCAGGGACAAATCAGAATATGTGCAAAAAATAGCGAGATTGGGATATCCCGTTCAACCGGAACAAATCCTCACCTCGACAATGGCTTCCATCCAATATTTAACCACCCGACGTCCGGGCAAAAGCGTTTTTCCTGTCGGGACACCTGCATTTGTCAAAGAAATAAAAGAAGCGGGCATTGCTGTCAAAGAGGACGCCGATATCGTTCTGCTGGCATTTGATACGACGCTCAATTACGAAAAAATCTGGAAAGCCAATATCCTGCTGGAAAAAGGCAGAGAATTTATCGCGACACATCCGGACATTGTCTGTCCGTCCGACATCGGGGACATGCCGGATGTCGGCTCGTTGATGGCGCTTCTGGAATGTTCGTGCGGACGGGCGCCCAGCGTTATTTGCGGCAAGCCTTATTCGCCCATGGCAGAAATCATCAATACCCGTGTTTCTGCTCCCAAAGAAAAAATTGTCATGGTAGGGGACAGACTGTATACCGATATCCTCTTTGGGATAAATAACAATTATAAATCCATTCTGGTTCTGTCGGGGGAGACAACGGCAGAAATGCTGGTTTCATCCGGAGTCCAACCCACTCTGGTATTGCCCACCGTCAACGAGATAATTGAGTAATGCGATTTTGCATAGCGTGTTTTCTTCCAAATCTGTTGCAAACTGCTCTATTATAATATATAATATATTTTACGATTACAAAACATCGGAGTACGTATGGGAAAGAAAGTTTTTTTAGTGATTGTCTGTGTGCTGCTGACTGTTGTTGTGCTTGCAGGTTGCAACGAATCCTATCGGACGAAGGCAATCAGCACCGATACAACAGATACGACGGTTTCTTCAAACGGCGGACTGGCTGTCCGGTACGGTAAATATTTGTACTATATCAATGGCTACGCCGGCAAAGACGTTGACAATACCTTCGGAAATGTCCAGAAGGGCGCAATCGCAAGAGTCGAACTGGATGCGGCTGGAGTGCCTATCAAAAGCACCAACATCATCATCGTCCCCAAAAATGTTTATAATACTACCGCGACTTCCGGTTTGTATATTTCGGACGGTTATATATATTACAGTTCTCCGTCCATAGACAAGAACAGCAGCGGAGAACCCAAAACAGCCGAAATGTGGCTGATGAGAACAAAGCTTGACGGCACCGGAACAAAAGTTGTCAAAAAATTCGAAGACTATACTGCCGTCTATAAAGTGGTGGAAGGCTATATCATTTATGTTCTTAATAAAGAACTCCATTCCATCAATCTCAATTCACGCAAATTCGAGGATACAAAAATTGATGAAGAGGTTACTTCTTATTTCTTTCCTAAATATAAAGAGGGGCAGAACAGCTTCGTCAATTCCGTCTTCTATCTGAAAGCAAGCGAAAACGAGAACGACTACTTCAATGTTTTGTGGTGCTATCGGGCGGGCGGCGAAAAGAAGAAGGTTATCGAAGCTTCTGCTGAGACTTATGATCAGACCGCTCTCTATCCCGCGGGTTTTTCCCTCACTCTGATTGACGCCGTATATGTCGGATCCGGCCTCAGATTAATTTATACAAAAACAGACCAGGGCACCAATAAGACCTCTTCAGGCACCTATTCTTATCTGTTTGACGATTCTCTTGCTTTTGTTCCCCAAAATGAAGTACGTTACAGCCGCAGTACCACCTACAAAGAATTTACCTTCCTGAACGATACGACTGCCGTCGTAAAAAACGGCAATAATGTGCAGCTGCTTACTCCGGGAGACGACCTCTGGAAGGCAGAAACTCTGATACCCGGTTCTTCGGACATCACGATTTACAGGATTTTTGAAACGGACAGCGAAGTTTTGGTTTATTATATGCTGAGCAATGTCCTGTATAAGATATCGGTTCTTGGCAGAACGGTGGCGGACGGGAATGTGAACTATAATATCAACATCCGCAGCGCGTCGATCATTTTTGACGGTTCTTATACAACCGGATGGCTGACACCGGATCTGGTTGGCAATTGCTTGTATTATTTCAATTCGAAGGTGTTGGACAATATTTATTATCTTGATTTGTCCGCTGTTGGGGACCGGGATGCCGACAGCCGCATCCCCAGGCTTCTTGGTATGGTTACAGCAGAAGATGAAGTAAAGCTTCTGACTTCAAGCTGAGATCTTTTGTATCTGCAAAAATAAAACAGCGGTTTTTTGAACCGCTGTTTTTTGTTGCATATGGTCGGTTGTGTTAATTCATGCCTTCTATAATCAGTTTGTCGCTGATAAGTGCAATCAGCTCTCCGTTCGTGGGCCGTTCGCCTTTCGAAAAGACTTTGATGCCGTATATCGCATTGATGTTGTCTATTTTGCCTCTTGACCATGCCACATCGATAGCATGACGGATGGCGCGCTCCACTTTGCTGGGGGTGGTGTTGTAACTGGAAGCTACGCTCGGGTAGAGTTGTTTTGTAATATTATTGATCATCGAGGGAGTATGTACTGCCAGCTTGACCGCCTGCCGCAGGAATTGATAGCCTTTTATATGGGGAGGAATGCCCGATTCTATAAAAATATTTGCCAGCCTCTCATCCATAGGCTTATCCTTGGGAAGTTTGACGGATACGGGAGACTGGTTCTTTTTATTGAGGGTGACGCAACGGTTGATTTCTTCGATGGCATCCTCCATTTCGCAGGGAAGATGAAAAATCAGCTTGCAGCCTTTCTTACGGAACTTTCACTGCAATTGCGTCGTCCTGGATAGGCGTAAAGACGGCAACAGGCGGGGCAAAAGGCCGGGAAGAAAGGGTTTCAATAAATTTCAGGATCTGCTCTGTGGGTTCTGTTAGCTCAATTACCACTGCGTCGACTACTGACTTTTCCAGAATCAGTCCCGCATCGGCGACGCTGTTCACAATGCCGGCAATATCAAAACTATGGGAATCGGCAGCCATTTGATTAAGTTCATCGCATAATTTGGTCTGATACAATAAAAGCAGGCGAATTTTGATCATAAATTTTCTCCTTCCTCAATATATTTTTTGTCAATATGGGTCAATTATAGCAATGCTAAGAGAATTTTGAACAGTGCTTCGACAAAACCAGTCACATTGTACCATTTAATGATAACGAATACAATACTTTCGCACAAAAATTACAGAATTTTGTACAAAACTTATGAAACGGATTTGCAGTGCTCGGACCGGGGTTGGCACACAAACGAAAGCGGGAGAACTTTGTGCGGAATATACCGGATTTGCAAAATTTTATAAAAAAACAGTTTACATTTGTGCAGTTAGTCAATATAATATAGCCGGATTCTATTGATGTAAACGGAAGTTTATACAAGGAGATTATATGCCGAAATTCAAAAAATGTCCGCGTTGCGATATCAACTATATTCCTGAAGACAAAGAATTCTGTGATATATGTGAAGCAGAGATGCGCGGTGTAGCATTCAAAGAAGAGCTTGATGAAGAGGAAGAAGCCATGCTTTGTCCCAAATGCCATATCAACTATCTTAACGAAGGCGAAACCATTTGCGAGAGCTGCGCTGCTCTGATCGGAGAAGAAGACCTGAAGGAAGATAAAGAAGAAGATGCGACATGGGAAAAAGATGCGCTGGATGACGAGGACGTCCTTGACGAAGATGATATTCTGATGCCGGATGAAGTCTCATTGGAGGGCCTTGCAGAAGAAGAAACATGGGAAGAAGAGGAAGAACTTGATGATATCAAACCGGAAGAGGCGGAAGAGTTGAGCGATCTGGATGAAGAACTCGACGATAAATTTTTTGAAGACAATGAAGATCAAGATCCTTCTTCGGATGAATATGACGAGGAGGAAGACGAAGAAGAGGAAGAAGAAGATCCCGAATAAGTTAATTTTTATCCGCGAAGAACCTGTGAAGCACCTCATTCAGGGGTGCTTTTTTATTTCAAGACAAAAACTGTGTCCGGCAGGATTTTTCGGCTTGCAATGAAAGAATAGTAAAAAATGCCACTTGCTTGCCGTCCTCTTCTAATTAATAATTAGTAAATATATAAAAAAGACCTTGTTATATATATATATATTATGCTATCATAGTAATGCATACATTTCAGCCTGAGAGAGGTAGAAAATGAATAAACAAGCTTTCGCTCGCAAACCGTGGCTGGCAATCCTATTTATGTTGGCTTTGCTGGCGTTGGTCACAGCTGTGAGTATATCCAGAACTCAAACGGCCTTTGCCGCGTCGGAGCAAATAAGAATAACAGAAGACAGTCCTTATTACGAAGTATATTTTCCCAAGCTTTCTTTTGAGATTGACACAGGGACATATGTTCCGGGCACATGTATGCGTGTTTGCAGCAATGCCTATCCCAAGATCACCATTACACAAAATGGCACCGAACAAAGCAGCCAGGTTTCTTATCAATATGCACAAAGAGAGACCATTGTCACAGGAGACAATTTCTCCGACCTCAGCTGGATAACCTTTGAATCGGGAGAATCCTGGAATGAAGGTGTCCTGACCATAGACGAATCCATTATCGGTGCAGGTTTCACAGATATTTTTACGGCTTATTTTTATTTCCGAACCCTGATAACAGTCGATAATATCGATTATTATTATATTTCTCCCACCTATGTGGATGTGATGCTGGACTGCAGCAGCATATCTGCGGAATTCGGAATCTCCGAGATTCAGGCCACATACAATAAGAGCGGTGTGGAAATGGTTTACAATGTCGACAGCAGCGAGCCGGAATGGGTGGCTTCTCCGATTACGTTCAAGGTGAAAGGGCTGGACAATACCAAAGACAATACCGAATTCTTTTATTCTATTGACGGCGGCATCAGCCTGCGCCCCTTCGAAATCATCACAGTCACCACGCAGGGGGTCAACACGTATTATGGCACGGCGACCATAAGCGACAGCTATGCGGGCGAAGTATTGTTCTTTGCCTGCGATAAGTCTCACACAGAATTAGAAAATTATCTCGGCGGACGCAAATTCATTCGTCTGGATATGATTCCGCCGGAATTCACCGTTACGGCAACCACAATCGACTATTCGGATGCGACACTTCCGACAATCCCTTATTACCCCAACAGATGGGCGAACGGCGATGTTGTTTACACACTGTCACGGCTTGAAGGCAGCATAGGACTTTCCGGCATGACATTTCAGGTAAAGGACATCAATGCCGGCAATACTTGGGTCAATCTAGAAAGTACGGGAGGAGCTTATACTTATACCGTAAGGGCGACCACCAGAAGTCTGAATTTCCGTGCTTACAACGAAGCGGGCAGCGTCTATTCGCCCAATGTCAACTATGGCACCTATATCAGCACTTATGTTCCCAAAATAGGTTTGATTGCCGTCGATAAAGAAAATACGACTATAAAAAGCATGGGCACAACACCGGATATCAATTACAGAGTGGGATATGCAAGCGATTCTGTTTCATTCACCCTGGTAAACGAAAATCCGGAGCCGCGTGTCGGCACCAATCCTCTTCCGGCTATCAGCTATCTTTATGCAATCCGCGAAACGGATGCGCACGGCAACATAACCACTTCTCCTTTTTATGAGATGAACGCGGACACAGGAAACTACCGGCTCACCTATAGTATTGCGGATACAGGCGTCCAATTAAAAAACAGGACCTATATATTCAAGCTTTTGTCAGAAGCGGGATTCTATGATACAGAGGAGTTTACCGTAAGCGTACTAAAAAGCGACTTCAGCTTTACGATGGATGCGTTATCGGTCAATACCAATGCGCAGGGCTGGGTCGTGTTCGGGGGTTCTACCGAAGCCGAAATTTCTGCCAATGCCGAGCGCGGCGTACCGGTATCTCTCTATGTTGAGAGCTTTCTGGGCGGAAACGACGAATATACATTCTTCAGCGAGGTTTACGGCGACAACACCACCCGCAAGCAGATTACCGATATTGAACGGGATACGACATACACCAACCCGAACGGCCTTGTAAGATATATTGTACATATCAAAGAGACTTTGGACAGAAAGAAAATGTCGTTCTTTGTCGTCAACAAGGCGGAAGCCGTTTCGCCCATACTGGTAACTTCTTCAGAACTTCGTCTGGATACTGCCAAGCCGGTGCCGAATGTCACCAAAAAAATCGGTTCTCTTGATCTCTATGAAAATGAATGGGCGGCAAACGGCGTA
The DNA here is from genome assembly GCA_001604065.1 of Clostridiales bacterium Firm_09. Classification (GTDB taxonomy): domain Bacteria; phylum Bacillota; class Clostridia; order Christensenellales; family DTU072; genus Firm-09. The sequence continues at coordinate 11,445 of LVAO01000016.1, read as the reverse complement.
CAGATCCGTATCACGCCCACGGCTACCGTTACCGGAAATCCTGCCATTACAACCAATATTTCGGGAGTGAAATGTTATCCGCTGATGGGCGGCGGCACTGTTCTGGGAAGAGAAATTGCGCTTACAGACGGTTATTTTGCGATGGGCGTCACACAATCCGGCGAAAATGCTTTCCGTTTGGTGAGCGGTGCGGGCGTTTATACCGATTTTACGGTGGTTGTCAATATTGACGATTCGGAATTCGGCAAGGTTTCTGATAAAAAATGGATTACCGTCGAGACGATGGACGGTCAGGAGCTGGAGCTCGATCCGCTGACCTCGGATCGATATCAGCTTAAGAACAAAACCGCGCAGCCCCTCCGCATTACGTTCAACACCACGCATGGTACGCATATTGTGTACGAATGGGCAGAGATGGTTGATAACGTCATCCCTTCTCCAAGTGACTTTGTGCGCGTAGAAAATCCCTATGACGAAGAGCAGGCATTTATCTTCTCGATTGCGACCGGTGCCACTGGCACAGTGTCGTATGTGTTCAATTTATATACCAAAGCCAAAAACAGCTCCGGCGCATTTGCTTCTTATATGGGGATTGTTCTGATCATCAATTATGACAACGCTACCTTCAGCATTTCGGCTTCGACGGACAAACTGCCCAACAAATGGACCAAGGAGAATATCGCGTTTACGATATCCGTTCCCGACAATGTGACGATATCAAGATATCAGATCCGTCTGGGAAGCGGACCCATGAGCTATTGGCAGGATATCACTCTTGACGGCTCCAACGTATATACTTTTACCGGCATCGAGCGTTTTATCACGACGGTTGTCAGCGAGGATTATCCCGAGGAAGTCAATACCAGAAGCTACGGTTTTTCCTATTGCGGCGAAATCTGGTTCCGTGCAATCAGCGATGCAGGCAAAGAAAGCCAGGAGTGCTATGTCGGCAACTACATGATTGATAAGATTGACAGGATTGCAGGCGCCAACAATTATATCTACGGCATGCATCCTTTGTATGCATTCTACCAAAATTCCGGTGATTATACTGTAGACGACGAGCATTCAAGAATATATATCTATACCAATTCCTCTGTTTTCATAGAGCCATCCGAATTGTCCACCAATTTGGATGTCAAAACGCTGTACGAAGGCAAATCGCCGGTCTTATATTATTATTTGGCGACAGACAGCGCAAGCTCGACACCGCCCACCTGGGGTTCTGCGACACAGGTGACTTCCAGCACCGCACTCAATTCCGGCTGGTATTGGGTTATCGCGCGCAATACTGTTTTCGAAACCACAATCACCTATAAAGTATATATCGCCAAAGAAAACTCCGTACAGAACGATTCCTCTGTCCTGACGGCAGAATTTGCCACGTATTCCGGCGTCGGCGCGACGGATAGTACGGTTTATCAGGGATATTTCGTTTTCAAATGGAGCAATATGGCGACGGTGCTGATTACCGCGGATTCAAATTCTCCCGTATATTATTGGTATAAAATAGGCGCCAATGGTGCCTGGCAGATTTTCGATCCCGGCGCCGGCGCACAGATTACAGACGGATCCGCCAAAGAAATCACCTTCGTGGGCGAAGAGACTGCCAAAGATCCTGAGTTTATCAACCGTACCGATGTCATCAAAGCGGGCAACATTCAGCAAACCGTCACCTTCCGGGTGACAAACCTCGCCGGGAATGTTGTTTATGTGGACAGAAGTGTTGTCGTGCAGATTGAGGACTCTGTTCCGGCTTTCGATATCACCCTGCGCAGCACGGACCTGGCCGGCCGGGACATCACAATCAATGCCAACAATGCGGACGAACTCAACAAGTGGTACCCGAACGCTATTCAATTGATTCTCACACCGACGGCAAGCAATCCGGGCGGTGTCATCTATAAGTATCAAAGATATGTCCTGGTTGGCGGCGTTCCGCAGGTCGGCGAATTGCAGAAGCTGCCGGGCAATGGTACCAATTTCACTACGGATGATCTTTCTGTCTTCCAAAACAGTGATGGTTATGTCAACGGTGCGCTTTATATCTATCTTGTTGCGACTTCCGTCGCAACCAAAAAAACATACAGCTACCCGCTTCTTCTTAAGATTGATAAGACTTTGCCGGAGTTTACCCTCCGCGGCAAAGTGACTGTGGGAGGCGTAGAGAAGGATATCGCATCGGGGGAATGGACCAATTCTACCGGCGGTGTTACCATTTACCGGTATGTTTCGGAAGCCGTGCAAGCAAGTATGGACAACGCTTCGGGCGTTATCTATCAATACAGAAGAAACGGCAGCGTCCTTCAGAATTGGGACAGCAGCTCGCAAACCGAAAACAGCATCAGCTCATATGTCTTCATTGCTACCACCGGTGCGGGCAGAACATACACGAGGACCTTTGAAGTCAGGATCGATACCCTTCCGCCCGTTATCCACTCCGGATATATCGAACAGAATCTTGACCGCATCGAAACCTATTATATCGATCAGGCAATCACCTATGATGAAGTCAACCTCAAATATGCCAAATACAACGAATTTCCGCTGTCCAATGGTCAGATAATCGCGACCGATACAGTGGACGTTTCGAACGGCGGATATGTGCATATCATAATAGAAGATCTGGCAGGCAACAAAACCGAGTTGGAATTCTATATGAAGGTGTTCCCGCTCAATGTAAATACTATTACACTGAGCGAATCGGACAGGCAAATGCTGGTAAATTACGAAAACACCTTTATACGGGCAAAGAGCGGTTTGAGAAGTTCGAGACAGGAGTATTTTGAAGCGTACATCTCGAGGCTTTGGGACCGTATTGCTACGTTGGAAAAGATGCGCGACGATTACCGTGCCTATCTGACAACCATTAACAGCCGTGTTGCATTCAATCTGCAGGATGATTATCCCGAGATGAGCAAATACATCAATTATTTTATTACCAATGATACGTCCATTCTTTATCCGCAATGGCTCCAGGATGAAATCCGGGAAGGCGTTTATGATACGTATTATCTCAAGCTGGAGAACGAATATGCCAAGCTGAAAGCTCTGATGGTGGACGTAGAGAATGTAGAAGAAATGGTGACGGTTCTTCCGGCCATCAATATAGTAGAAAGAGGGGACTATCAATATATTCTGCGCGTATATAATGCGTACGAAAGCCTGTCGACGGATCAGAAGAGTGTGTTCCGGTATACGCTGTACAATAAACTTCTGGAACTGAAGAGGAAATGTGAAGTATTGCTTTTGCAGGATCCGACTACAGGTGTATCGATTGATGGCAAAGACCTTGCCGCCGGTGTGGAAATCAAGGTGACGGATATACCCAAAACCAGAGAAATCTTTAACAATGCCCAGCGTACGCTTCTCGAAACCGTCGGAGAGAATGAGGCAATCGTGTCCATCAGCCAGATCACGCTTTCCGGATACGGATCGCAGCAGGATACGGGTACCGTCACCATTACGTTGCCCATACCTTCTACTTATTATGATTATATTTATTTTTCAGTTTACAAGCTCGCTTCCGATGGTACGATCACGCCTATGTCCGATATGACCATTAACGGTGACGGTCTGAGTGTTTATTTTACCGATACGCAGTTGGGCACCTATATCCTTGCGACCAGGGGCAACATCACCGTACGACCGCCATCGGAGAAGATATACGGAAAGATCGGTGATATCGAAATCAATGGCACGCTGCTTACTTATATTGCCTATGTAGCGGTAGGCATGTTTGTGGTGCTTCTGGTGATCATGATTCTCATGACGCTTAAGCGTGGAGGATTCTTCCGCCGTTATAACAGAGCATACAAAAACTCATTTAAGGCAAGAGGCATCAAAGCCGTTCCCAAGGGAAACCCTGCGGTACCGACCATGCCATATGATCCGACAAGTATAATTAATCCGGGCAAGAAGTATTATAACAAATAAAAAACATTATAAGGAAGGAGGTAACTATGTCAGCAGTTCGTGTAAAGGCTTTTGTCAATTTATACGCCGCTATCGGAACGCTTGAGAAGTATATCGAGCTCGATCCAGAGGCGAAGAACATAGCCGAAAAACACAATCTTGTGATTCGTTTTCAAGTAAAGGATGGACCCGATGGGGTGCTTGTTTTTAAGGACGGAACCGCGAAAGTGACTCCTTTCGATGGTAAGATCAGGACGGATATCCATCTTTATTGCGCAGGACCCGAAAAATTCAATGCGGTGGTGGACGGCAAGGGTATGCCGATCCCGCTCAAAGGTCTGATGAAGACATTATCCTTTATGGGTAAGCCCGAGAGTCCTTTTAATATTTTATCCGGACGCATGGGGGACATCATGAGAGGCAAGAATATCGACACCCCCGAAAAAAAGAAGCTGTCCACTTTGCTTGCATTTTATGCAATGGCTGCGGCAATTGCCCAGATAGGCAATGAAGATGAAATCGGAAGCCTTGCAATGAAACGGATTCCCGAAGGGGATATCTTGTTGGAAATCAAGGATGCTGCCTATGCTACCATTACCAAAAAAGACGGTAAACTGATCTGCAGATTCGCCCGTTGCGAGAAACCAAAAGCAATTATGTCTTTTAACAGCATTGAAGTAGCGGGAGATCTTATCAACGGTAAAATCGGCGCAATGGACTGTCTGAGCAAAGGAATGCTGGAAATGAAAGGCTTTATCCCGATGCTGGACAATCTCAATAAAGTGCTCAATCTCGTGCCCAGATATTTAGCTTAGGAGGGTAGAATATGAAGACATATTCTTATAATAAGAGTTTAGAGTTGATGGAAAGGGCAAGCAAGGTCATACCGAGCGGCGTTTACGGACACCTCGGCCCCGCCGAAGGCTGTATGATACCTACTTCCGCATTCCCCTTCTTCCTTTCCCGCGCGAAGGGTTCTCTGATGTGGGATGCCGACGGCAACCGATTCATAGATTATATGTGCGGCTATGGACCCAATGTGACCGGGTATTGCGATGAGGATGTCGATGCCGCCGCGCAGGCGCAGATGAAATTGGGCAACTGCACAACGCTCCCAAGCTATATTATGGTGGATTTTGCCGAGCTTCTTACAAGGACGGTCAAGAAGGACTGGGCGTTTTTTGCCAAGAACGGCGGCGATGTGACCAGCTTTGCCATCATGATTGCACGTTACTATACAGGCAAGAAAAAGATTATCTTTGTCAACAATTACTATCACGGCGTGGCGCCCTGGACGCAGAAAGCGGATTCTCCCGGAACACTGAAAACAGACTGCATGCATTCCATTTATGTGGATTGGAACAACCTGGATCAGCTCAAAAAGGTTATTGCAGAAAATAAAGATGATATTGCATGCTTTATCTCAACTCCTTATATGCATGGCAACTTCACAGATAACCAGCTGCCCGCGCCGGGTTATTGGCAGGCCGTGCGCAAGCTATGTACGGACAACAATATTGTCCTTATTTGCGACGATATCCGTGCCGGCTTCCGTTTGAGCCTGGAGGGTTCTGACAATTATTACGGCTTTGAAGCGGATCTCATCTGTTTCTGCAAAGCGATTGCCAACGGATACAATGTTTCTGCACTCTGCGGAAAGAATTTCATCAAGGATGCCGCGGGTGCCATCATGTATACGGGAAGCTATTGGATGAGCGCCGTGCCTTTTGCCGCAGGCATTGCCAACATCAATAAGCTCATCCAGAACAAGGCGCCGGAATATTTTAGAAAAATAGGCACCATGCTGACCGACGGACTTGCAAAGATTGCCAAGGACAGGGGAGTCAAGCTGTCCATTTCGGGCGAACCTGCCATGTTCTATCTGATGATCAAGGACGATGATTCGCTTCTTCTTCATCAGGAGTGGATTGCCGAATGTGTCAAGAGAGGCGTTTTCCTTACCAATCACCACAACCACTTTGTCAACCTTGCCTTGACTCCCGAATTGGTGAATGAAACATTGTCCATATGTGACGAAGCAATGGCTGTGATGGTCAAGAACCATCCCGAAGTATACAGATGAACAGCCGATTTTTATCGCGGGGAAGCAATTTCTTCCCGATCTCATAAATCATCCAAGATTCGAAACAAAAAATGCACCTCCTTCCGGGGTGCATTTTTGTTGGGGTATCCGAAGGATTTAGCCGCGCATCATTCTTCTTCTGTTCAATACTGCGGCAAAAAGGATAATCAGCAGTATGCCTCCGCCTGTGCCAAGCAGAATGTAAAGGATATTGGACGGCTGGGATTGTGCGGTGTATTCGATGACAATTTCGGCACTCCGTTCGGAGTCAAATACAATTTCATAATTCTGCGCTTCGCCGCCCAAAACTTCCAGTTCGTTGTTGCCGCTGTTCATTGTTTTCAGGCGGACAACAGGTTGGGAAGAGAGAGAATTTTCATTGTCGCCTTCTGCGAATCCTTCATAAACAAGTTTGCAGTTGGGTATGCCTTTTTCGTCCAAGGTACCTTCTGCAACATAGACAACCAATTCGCGTTTTGCGATGGTGAAGGTTAATGTATCGGAACCTACGACCTTATAGTTCGGATTGCCGCTGCTGACCGTGACGGTATAGCTGCCCGCATTGATCGGAGCCGCGCCCGCATAGGTCATGACGGGCGGAATGGTATCTCCCTCCAGCATGCCCTCAAAGGTTGCCGAAACATTTTTGAGTGTGCCATCATAAACGAGATCCCTGTAACCCGTAAAGGTTGCCGAAACCGCGCGGGGATTGATGGTCAGGGTTACAGTGGTCTTGAAGGCGGCGATCGGCAGATAATTATCATTGCCTTCAAAGGAGGCGGTCACGGTATACGTACCGGCATCCGGAATTACGGACAAATCAAAGGGATAAATAACAGGAATGCTCTGTTCAAAATCCAATCCTTTGACTTTTGCGGAGAGAGGACGGAAATTGCCGTATGTCTGCGTGAGGGTGCCATTGATTGTTATCTGCGGCAGAATTTTACGGATGGTTAAAAATGAGTAAGCGCAGATGGTCGAATAGTCTCCGGAGGTTGTCTGCACGGTGACATTGTAGGTGCCGGCATTAACCGGTGCTTGTGTTGTCTGTGCATAAGAATTGCTGCTGTACAAGACGATGTAGTCCTGGATATCCTCATCGCCCACCTTGACGGACGGCACCACGGCTTTTGGTGTTCCATCATAATTTACAGTCATTTCGCTGATCCGGATGACGGGAAGCGGTTTTATGATTGCATTGAGAACTAGCGAAGTATTCATGAGAACATAATTGGAATTCATGTCTCTGATATTGATATCCGTAATACGCACCAATGTATTGCCGGGCTCCGCACTGTCCAGAACAGCTTTATAAGCCAAAGATACCGTATCATCATTTTTCAGTCCGACAAAGACGAAATTCGCTTCCGAAAGATTTGCGGTACGTGTACCATCTGCCGTACGCACATAGGTTTCTCCCGCATGGATGGTCAGAGGCGCAGGAAGCACTGTGACAGTAGCGGTCGCAGAAAGATCAAGATAGTAGTTCAGATAATTGCCGGCATTGGAGAGTGTCAGGATATAGGTGCCCACGCTGCTTTGGGAAGACAGACCGTTCATATGGATGACCGTTGCAACAAGGCCTGTCCCGACAAGATCTGCGTGCATAATGTTGGAAGCATTGTCACCGGTGAGGTATCCGCTGTAAGAAAGTGAAAATTCCGGCGGTGTCGCACCGTATACCATTTCTGCGGAAGTCTTGTTGAAGGATACAATCAGTTTGCGTTTTGTAATCTGGCCTCCGGACAGAGTTGAGTCTGCAGGAAGCACAAAGTTGCCTCTGGAAGAGGAATTAATCTTATACGTAAGGTTAATGGTTAGTCCTGTGCCCGCATTCTTCTGGCTGAAAGTCGCAGTGACACCGAAGCCTGTTTTCTTCAGCAGGTCCGGAAGGTTGGACTCCACTGCGGCTTTATTGGTACCGTCATATACCTTGGTAGTCATTATGGTAAATATTTCGTTGAGGTTATAGGTTGCTGCAATATCCAGTTTGGTAATCATCAGTCTTGAAAGACCTGTCATGGACGCGGCGTAATTGGGATTATGAAGCTCTAAGGTCAATGCATAACCGCCTGCCTTGACGTCTTCGCCCTCTGCGCGGGTGATCGTATAAGAGGGGAAGATTTCGTTGAGAGGTCTGTTCTTGTCGGCTGCGGCAAGATTTGACGTATCGACTTGATACGAGTAGTTTGTGGGATCGGGATCACCGTAAACCTTGGTGTATTCTCCCATATAAACGGTAATGGGCCGTTTGCTGATGGTGAACCAATCTGCGACAGCATAGTCGGAAGCGCGGAAATTGATGGAGAGATCCCTGTCCGATTCATTTTCAAGATTTTTGTCAAGGACATAACCCAGGCCTTCGATATACAGATAATATTCCACGGTTGTCCGGGCAATATCAATAGCATACGTTCCTGCATTTTCACCGGGAACGCGGACAAAGTTGAAGACAATCTTAATTTCAAAGGAACTGATGATGGTTTGTGCAAGGCTTTCCGGATCCGGATCGCCATAAATCTTTGTACGTTTTTCGGGTACGACGTTCAGCATTCTTTTGTTGATGGAGAAATAACCGGAGTTTTCTGCGAGGGTAAAGGCATAGTTGTTTTGCGGAGCAATGCCGGTATAGGGATAAACGCCGTATCTCTCATAATCCATAAAGTAGGAGCTTGTTCTGTTGCGTTGCAGCAGAACATAAATATCCCCGTCCGCGGTGCCCGAAGCAACCCGCTGTGTAAAGGTACTGGCATAGTCGGGATCACCGAAATATTTTGACCTGTCCTCTGCCTTCACGGTCAGCTGCTTCTGCGCTACGGTAAAGGTACATACATTGCTGTTGGCAAAAGCGTAATTGGTGCTTGAAAGCGACACGCTGACGGTGTAATTTCCGGCATTGCGGACGGCATCCACCATTGCCGTTGCGCCGATGAACGGGGTATAAGAGTATTGTGAAAGACTCAGAATCAGATTATCGGGTATGTTCTGTTCGTTGCGGCAGATATCCGTGGGATTGGCAAATCCGTAGGAAATTTGTTTGGAGGTGCCATCGTAGACAAGACCATTGTGGTCGCCGAAGGTGACGGCGATGGGCTTGGGCAATACTCGGATTTCTACGGCTTTTGGCACAAAGCTGTAATTGGGGAAGATCGTTCTGTCAAGAGATAGTATTGCGGGATAAGTTTCTGCGCCGGCAAGCACACCATAAGGTTTGCCATTAGCATAGGTAACAGTGAACACCGGGACGGTGGCATGATCGATATCATATTGAACGACACCCACAGGAGACGATACGATGCTTTGGTATTTGCCATTATAAACAAGTTCGATGATATTGGTAACGGGGTCAAGCCCGCTGACCGATGCGGTAATCGCCTTGGGCGTGATATCAAAATATACGGTTGCCGAGCCGGTATAATTTCCTGTACCACGAATCGTTACAAAGCCTTCGGTTGTGCCATTGGTTGTACAGAAAATATTCTGGTTGCTTGTGCCGTAATCGTAAGTAAAATCAGAACCGGCAATCATGAGCGCAGATCTTGCGATATCGGAAACAGCAGGCGCAGGCGTCAGTTTGACACCGGTATATTCCATCGGTGCAATGTCGGCGACGGCGATATTGGGCGTGCTTCCCAAAAGAATCGTTTTGGGCGCGATATCAAAGGATACGCTGTAGGAGCCGGTATAATTGTTGATGCCGGTAATGGTCACCGTTCCTTCTATCAAGCTGCCGCTGACAACGTTGAGGTTGGCTGCATAAGAATAAATATAATCTGTGCCGGGCAAGAGAGTCACGGCTCTAGCAAGGTCATTTACCGCCGGCGTAGGCGTAAGTTGGTTGCCCGTATAGATATGCGATTGAATTTCCGCTGTCATTACGGTTTGATTCAGACCGCTGTTTATCATTGTCTTGGGCACGATATCAAAAGTAGCTGTCTGAGTGCCGATATAGTTTCCCGAGCCGATGATGGTGACAAATCCTTCATTTGAGCTGCCCGGTACGACATTGATATTATCCTCTGCACTGCCGTAATCAAAGCTGAAATCAATGTTTTGGGTGAGTGAGGCATTGGCGCGCTGTTCGTCATAGACAGCGGGCGTGCGTCTGATTTTGCTGCCTGTATAAGTTGCGGAATCCATAACCGCAATCTTCACAAGCGCTATGTTTTTGGGTGCAATGCTGTAATCGAGATAATTGATCGCAGGGAGCTGATAATTGTCATTATCAAGAGCGATTACGGTCACGCGGTAATTGCCGGCGTTGACGTTGACATGGCCTTGCAATGTCAGATTGACAACGTCCTGTGCAGAATTGCCGGTATTGTATTGGACATTGGTCGCTATTGCGCTTACGGTCTGCTCATAACCATTATAAACAAGATTTTCATAATTGATATAAGTGATGCCGATTGTGCGTTTCTCGATTTCAAAGGTGATCAGATTGTTGCCGGTATAGTTGCCGATGCCATGAATGGCAATATAAGCGGTACCCGCAAAGAGGTTGTCTGAATATGCTCCATAGGTAAAGTCGACATTTTCGACCAGGCTTTGGATGCTGTCCGCAACGGCAGGCGGCGATGCGAGAGTCTGATAGGTTCCGTCATAGACGACGGAAACATCGCTCCAGCTGAGATCCGTTGCCATAGTGAGGTTTTTGGGGGATAAAACGACATCGATGCCGTCAGGCTGTATCAGCGTATAGTTGACCGAACGCGCGCCACCCAATGTGACATTGATCGAATCATGAATCACGCCATAAGACCCAACATTTTTTGAAGCAATTTGTGCAGTGCCCGGGTAAATCAGAATCTGATCGCCGTACACAAGACCGTTCAGGGTGCCGCCATAGAGCGTCACCGTTGTGGTTCCGTCGTACTCTCTGTCGTATGCGTCAACACCGGAAATGGTGATGACCTTTTTGTTTACGGTGAGGGTAATCGGAACACTTTCCGGCGTGTCATAGTTTGCTCCGTCTGTCGGCGTAAAGACAATATAATAGGTTCCGCTGTCTGCGACAAGCGGCGAAGCATTATAGGCATCCCTGAAGCTCCATGTGCCCGCAACAATGACGGAGGGATAATCAAGATTGAAATGCGAACCTGTTATATCGCTTATTCCTAGGCTCTGGCCATAAGTCTTTACGATGTTTTCCGGAGCAATGGATACTCTGCCTTTCCGGATCGTAAAGGTTGCTTCAATTGTATCCATATAATTCCACATGCCGGTAATGCGGACAGTCGCCGTGCCAGCCAGCGTATTATTGAGATAGCTGTAGGTGAATTCTGTATTGTTTACAAGTGTCATGCCTCTTGCCGTATCGGTGACGGCAGGTGTGGGTGTATAGGCCGATTCCTTATAATATACCGCGGCAATCGGAGCAATGGTGGCGTTGCCGATGAGGCTCTTGGGAGTGATGGTCACCTGTATTCCCACAGGCTGAGTAAGCG
>LVAO01000001.1 GCA_001604065.1 Clostridiales bacterium Firm_09 | reverse complement strand
CTCCCTCCCGGAAGAAACTTCGTTGCCGCCTTACGGCGACAGCTTTTATATAATATAACTTTCTCTTTTTGTTGTCAATTGTTTTTTTACAACTTGTTAATTGTTTTTCTACAACTTCCGACAAAATTTTGACAAGTTATTTATATACTCTTTTCTTGCAATTTTGGTCTTCATGCTCTATAATGAGAGAGCCTGATTGCAATGTCATGTATCCGTAGCTCAGTTGGATAGAGCACCAGACTCCGACTCTGGAGGCCGAAGGTTCGAACCCTTTCGGATACACCAGCCACTTTTGAGGTGGAATATAATCATATAACTTCACCTCACAATTGTCAACAGGTTTCTCTTATTTTATACGGGAAAATTTGGTAAAATGTTCAGGCACCTTACTATATATAGTATATACTAGAATCATAATATACAACAGGCAAAAATGAGCAGAAAACGTGTCGTAATCGGTATGAGCGGAGGCGTAGACAGCTCTGTCGCGGCTCTTTTATTGAAGGAACAAGGCTACGAGGTCATAGGGCTTTTCATGCTCAACTGGCATGAAGAAGATTTTTACGGGGCCTGTACGGCGGAAGAAGATTATACCGATGTGCGCCGCGTTTCCTCTTTACTGGACATACCGTATTATACAGTCGATTTTTCACGCGAGTATAAAGACCGAGTCTTCAGATTCTTTCTTGATGAATACGCCAAAGGCCGCACGCCGAATCCCGATGTGTTGTGCAACCGTGAAATCAAATTCGGACCCTTTCGCGATTTTGCAAAAAAGCTGGGCGCGGATTATATCGCGACCGGACATTACGCGGGCTTGCGGACCGATGAAAACGGCTTGCCCGTCCTGTACCGCGCCAAGGATGAAAACAAGGACCAGACCTATTTTTTGAATCAGCTGACACGCGAACAGCTGACGGACGTCCTCTTCCCCTTGACCGAAATCACCAAGCCGGAGGTAAGAAGGATTGCAGAAAAGCATCATCTCGTTACCGCAGAAAAAAAAGACAGCACGGGCATCTGCTTCATTGGCGAAAGGGACTTCCGCAAGTTCTTATCGGAATACCTCCCCATGAAGGAAGGCGACATCAAAACACTGGACGGAAAGACCATCGGAAGGCACAAAGGCGTCTTTTATTATACCATCGGACAAAGAAAGGGTTTTGGCATCGGCGGCGCCGGCAACGGCGAACCCTACTATGTTATATATAAGGATATCTATACCAATACATTATATGTGAATCAAGGGGAATGTCCTGAGTTGTTTTCAAAGGAGCTGACAGCGGAAAACTTTAATTTCATCCACCGCAAAATCACGGACGGCGAGCGCGTCCTCGCCCGCACCCGTCATCGTCAGGAGCTTGTCTCCGCAACAGCATATCTCATAAACAGCAGTACTGTCCGCCTCGTTTTTGATGAGCCGGTCAGGGCAGTGACGCCGGGGCAGTATGCCGTAATTTATTGTGGTAGAGACTGCATCGGCGGAGGAGTGATTTCGGAACGGACGTCTTCTTTCTGATCGTTCCCAATTTTCTTGACGGAGCTATCCCGTGGAAGATTGACCTTGTTTCCCGAAGCAGAAAACGAATAAAAATAAACGGGGGGCTGTCTCAAAAGACCCCCTAAATTTTTTGCAAAAAAAGAAAATCGCCGAAGATACGATACCCGAAACACTAAAACCAGCCGCCTAGCGTAACACAGGAATCCTAAAATTGCGAACATTACTTGACAGTACCTATTCACATGAAATTATAAATACAAAAGCTATTACGATATAATTGAAAATTTAATATCAAAAAAAGAAAAAGGCTGCCTCAAATATCTGCTGTTTGAGACAGCCCCATTTTGCAGTTGCTATATTTTCTGGGTTATTGCTTTTTTTGCGGCTGCGACGATATCGGCGGCTTCCATATGGAATACCTTGCGCAGATAATTGATTTTGCCCACCTCGCCGAATTGCTCCTTGACACCTACGGATTGGAGGACGGTGGGGCACTCTTCGCTTAGGACTTCGGCAACCGCGCTGCGGAGCGCGCCCATCACGTTGTGGTTTTCACAGGTGACGACGGCGCGGGTTTTCTTAGCAGAAGCGATAACCGTAGCCGCGTCAATCGGTTTGATTGTCGGGCAGACAATCACTTCTGCGGAAATGCCCTCTTTTTCTAGAAGTCCCGCCGCTTCGATTGCCGTGGAAACCATCAGTCCGCTCGCGATGAGCGACACGTCTTTGCCTTCCTTATACACCTTGGCTTTGAAGAGGTCAAAGCCCTTCTCGTCCTCTTTGTAGACGGGCGGAGGACACTTGCGGAACATGCGGATATAGACGGGGCCGACATGGTCGCGGATTTGCGGGAGCATTGCCGCAAACTCCACGTTATCGGTGGGTTCATAAATGACAATATGGGGGATGCTGCGCAATACCCCGATGTCTTCAAGCGCCATATGCGTGCCGCCGTTCAGTTCTGCAGAAATGCCGGGATCGGTACCGACAATCTTTACATTCTGTCTGGCGTAGCAAATGGAAATCATAATCTGGTCGCAGATTCGGCGCGTCGCAAAGGGTCCGAATGAAGTGATAAAGGGAATAAATCCATAACTCGCCAGTCCTGCAGCCACCGATGCCATGTTCTGCTCGGAAATGCCGACATTAAGAGCTCTGTCGGGAAACTCCTTTTCTAAAGGGTAGCTGCCGATACATTTGGCGAGATCGGCATCGATAATCATGATGCGCTCATCCTTCTGCAGATTTTCTCTGATAAAGTCGACAAAAACATCTTTCATCAATTTTTCTACTAGCATATTGCACCTCTGATTTCGTTTATCGCGCATTCCTTCTGCTCGCAACTAATGGACATGCTATGGCAGCCGCCCTTATTGTTTTCGACAAAGCAGATGCCCTTGCCCTTGACGGTATTCATAATAATCATGGAGGGTTTGCCGACATTCGCTTTTGCGGCGATGATTGCCGCGTCCAGTTCTTGGAGGTCGTTGCCATCTTTGACATTGTAAACATTCCAGCCGAACGCCTTCCATTTATCAGGCAACGGATCCAAAGGATTGATCTCGGCTGTCGGGCCGTCAAGCTGCTGCTTATTATAATCGGTAAAGACAATCAGGTTGTCCAGCTTCATTTTGGCCGCAAACAGCGCCGCCTCCCATATCTGTCCTTCTTGACTTTCGCCATCCCCGATAATACAATAACAACGGGCACCATCTTTTTTTTGTCTGGCACCGATGGCGATGCCGACAGCGCATGAGAGTCCTTGTCCCAAGGATCCGGCGGTCATATCGATACCGGGCGTCTTGTTCATATCACAATGACTGGGCAGCCGAGTACCGTTCTGATTGAGGGTCAGAAGCTCGGACTTATCAAAATAGCCCATCTCCGCAAGTACGGCATATACGGCGGGACCGGCATGGCCCTTGCTGCAAACAAGGCGGTCGCGTCCTGCCATCCTGGGATTTCGGGGATCGATATTCATATGTTTTTTATAAAGCAATGTCAGCACCTCGACAATCGAAAGACTGCCGCCGATATGCCCCGAACCGATGCTCGCAATACTGTTGACGATATTGACGCGCACCTCTCTGGCAAAAGCCTTCAATTCACTGTACTCCATGGTTCAATCACCTCCGGAATCTGTTCTTTCTGGTATTGTCACATTATATCACCGACCTGAAAACCCGTCAATGGCGCAAATCCAGCGTAAAAAGATAGGCTCCGGGCAGTTTTTTGGTCTGTGCGAAGCCGTACTTGCGATAAAAACCGACACCTTTTTCGTTTTTGTCGCTGACAGTCAGAAAGAGCCCGGGGACCTTGAGTTCTTTAAGCTTTGCGACCAACGCATCTACCAGTTTATGCCCCATGCCCTGACGCTGCCCCTCAGGCTTGATGTCAATGTGCAGATGGGCAGGATATTTGCGGGCATATCCTCTGTCCAAAAAGGTCGAAATCTTAAAATACAACCAGTGTTTGAAGGAAGCCTTGCGCAAAGGCTCCGAATAATAACGCTTGAACTGCTTGCGGTACACCTTGTGATCCTTGGCGCACAAAACATAGCCGATCGCTTCGTCGTTGTCATTTGCTACGACAAAACAGGTCTCCGGCTCGTGGATGAGATAGTAATCACAATACATGTACCACAGCGCGCGCTTATATTTGTCTTTGTCAAAACCATGCGACGTCACATAACAAATATCGCGGCAGTTTTCAAAATCTTTGGATTGATAAGGACGGACAATCATATCGGTACTCCCATATTCATTTATATTTTAGCGTGATCAGTCTTTCGGGGACTTCCGGAGACAACATGTCTTCCAGACCGTAAAGACGGATGAAAATCTTGTTGAGTTCTTCTTCGTTGCTCTTCATACGCAAAAAAGATTGTTTTGCTTCTTCCGGAGGAGGAGGCACGTTTTGTTCCCAGTCCTTGCGGGCAATTTGGATATTCTCTTTGACAAGCTCTTCGATATGGGAACGTATTTCATACGGCGGCTCGATATAAGGCATATTTTTCAGATCCCCCACCTGACAGTTGATGGTCGGATTTTGCGCATTGAGATAGGCGGTCGCTACGGCACTGCAAAGGTAGCCGAGAATCACATAATAATCCTCATCCCTCTTTGGAAATCCGCATGAGCCTCCCACATCAAAAACGCTGTTGCAGCTTGCACGCGCTCCGAAATGGCCTTTGGATGATACAAGTGTCCACGTGATGCACGGACGGAAGTAATAACGGATAGACGGCAGCCTGTTGCCCTGACGTGACAACTCCTCCCGCGATGCTTTATCAAAGCGTATGACATAATCCCGATTGCCATACCATTTGCGGAATTTGCCGCCTTTGTTGTACGGCGCAAAGAGCTTGCCTTTGCGGTCAAAATCAGAGACGCTTTCGGCATCGAAGCATACTTCCGAAGGATTGACATCGCATAGCTTTTTCAAATATTTTCTGTTGTTTCCCGTTGCCAAACCCTGACGGATTTCCAGCACATCGGCAAGGCAACCTGTACGGTAATTGCGGATGAACCGCTCTGTGGTCCAGAAGATGACAGCATTGTCCGGCGTATGCTCAAATCGGCTCTGAAAAAGCTCAAATCTGTTGCCATGGCTACCGAATTTACCCATAAGTGCGTCATTTGTATTTTCACCATTGTACACCTTGATATAGACGCCCTTCCGCATTTTTTTCGCCTTGCAAAAGACTGCGCAAGAGAGGTACACCACCGCTTCTTTATAATCATCCGCAGGAAGCATGGCAAGATTGACAATCTGGTGTTGGGATAAAATCAATCTTCTGAGATCTCCGAATCGTTTGGTGAACATCCAGTTGAAAGGACAGACAACGCCAAGATAACCTTCTTTTTTAAGCCATGAGAACGATCTGGCGATAAACGCAGCAAAAAGATCCGTTCTGTAGGCCTTATAATATCTGTCAACAAATTGCAACAGGTCGTCTCCGCAATCGGATCCGGCAAGATAGGGCGGATTTACCAATATGATATCATATTCCGTATGGAAAATCGAGAGGTAATTCTGGATATCTTCCGGCAAATCTTCAAAAAACGTTTGGTCTGTTTCTTCCTGTGCCGGAAAGACAGAGAGCGAGCCGCGCTCGCTTAAATGATAAAGCGCGTCATATAGCATTTTGAAATTTTTAACCGATGCCAATATCTCTTCAGACGGCTTGGTGAGCGCTGCAATCTGAAATTCCGCACCGAATTCTTTATACAGAAGAGTCTTGCATAACGTCACCGCACGCGCATCAATGTCAAGTCCGACGAAATTCTTTGCAAGAAGCGCGGGGATTTGCTGCTGAGAATACCCTTGCGCGATATAAGCACGCTGCATAAGACAGGCTGCGGTATAAATAAGATTCCCTGTGCCCGCAGCCGGGTCAAGAATACGCAGAGACTCAAGAGAAATAGATTTCTTTTTGAAATCCTCTTGGCCAATCCCGTCCAGATAAGGAAGATCCAGTCGGATGCCGCATTCATACAGCAAGCGGCCAAGGCTGTTTTCCACAATATAACGCGCCAGATGAGGCGGGGTGAAAAGCTGGGTTACCGCGGGAATTTCTGCTGCCGCGATCCTGCCGTGCGCCCGTTTCTTTTTATTCAGTTCAGCGCGCTTGCCGAAGTTATAATACTGAAAAAAATAGGATGCGGAAAAAAAGCGGTCTTCTTCCTTTTCAACCGCTGACAGCGCCCGCGAAATATAAACATTGTAAACGGCTTCTTCTCCTTCGGATCCGACATCGCGGATGCTGTCATTAAGAAGAGCTTTTGCCTGGCTTCTTTTTACCATGGATGATTCTATATCTTGCCGTTGCCGGCATCGCATCGGCATGCGGAGTCCGGCGGTGTTATTCAAAAAAAATAAGTGCCTGTGCTTATCGAATCCGGTAAAACAAAAAGAAGGCTGTCATAGGACAGCCCGAATCGGTTCAGGATACGATATTACTTCTCCGAAATTGCTTCCTGCGGGCAGGTACTGGCGCAGATGCCGCAACTCAGGCAGGCGTCTTCATCAATCTGGTATTTACCACCGTTCTCTGAAATCGCTTCTACCGGGCATGCTCCGGCGCACTCTCCGCACCCAATGCAAATTCCTTTGTCGATCTGATAAGCCATAATTCTATCTCCTTCTTTAAGTATATTAGCTGAATGCTATTTTAGCACTTGAGCCCATGTTTGTCAATAGCAAAACCCCTTGCGAATAAAAATGACACTTCCTTTGACGTGGTTGTTGTCCGGAGCCAAACGCTGCCGGATCAAAAAAATTCTGGAAACTGATGGCAGGTCTTAAACAGACTCTTTACCGTCGGCAGGCAATTCGTCCATGCCCTCGTCCGGCTCACTCTTGATATCGTCCAGAAGCTGATCGCGGTTAAAATTCAGTTGAGAAAGGGGATACATCTTCATTTCTGTGCCGCCTTCCTCATTGGTAAACAGTACTTTGACTTCCTGCCGCATCATATCGTCCGCGACAACCGTGCCCATACCATCCGGGGTATTAATGCGAGTGCCTAATTTGGGCATTTTTTTTGCGGTTTCTTGGTAATACTGGTTTTCGTAACGCAAACAACACATCAGCTTGCCGCAATAGCCGCTGATTTTGTTGGGGCTGAGGGACAAGCCTTGAATTTTTGCCATCTTGATGCTTACTTTGTCATAATCCTGCAAAAATGTCGTGCAGCAGCAGGGACGTCCGCAAGGAGCGAGCGCGCCGCGAAGCTTGATGTCCTCACGTTCATATATCTGCCTCAACTCAATGCGCAGATGAAACACGGAAGCAAGTTCCTTGACCAAATCCCTGAAGTCAATACGCGACTCTGCGGTAAAATAAATGATGACCTTGCCTCTGTCGAAGGTGTATTCTGCATCGACAATCTTCATTGGGAGTTTGCGGGCAGCGACTTTTTCTATCGCTACCGAAATCAGTCTGTCACGCTCGGCAAGGTTTTTTGCATTCTGCTGGTCGTCCTTCTCTGTCGCCTTGCGCATGATAGGTTTTAAGGGCGGCACAATCTCACTGTCCTTTACTTCCCGGTTTCCGAAGGCCACCTGCCCGTATTCGATACCTCTTGAAGTTTCTACGACAACATTATCACCGTCTTTCAGCTCTTCGCCGTTCGGATCAAAATAATATGTTTTTTGTCCTGTACGGAATTTTATGCCAACTACTATCGCCATTTATATTTCGCCTCCAATATTTCAAATAAGATTGTGTCTGCCACGCCCGCGGCAGACACATTGCTGCCGAGCATCCTGCGCGCTTTATTGAGCGCCAGAATCGCCATCGCAACGCCACCCGCACTGAATCCGTTGCCGATTTCTTTCAGAAGACTTTCTTTGCGGCAGGTCTGAAGCGCGCCTCCCTTTGAGACCATCCTGAGAATATCATTTAAAATGATTTCCATAATTTCTAAAGTCAAAGGCAGATTTTCTTTAGAAAAAATATTGTTGCCTGCATATACGGGAATGTCTCTGGAGCTTTTGCACTTCGCAAGCGTATCAAAACAAGCCTCATATAACTTGTTATAGGCCTCATCCTTCACATAGAGATATGCCTTGTCAAATCTTCCGCCCGAAAGAGCCGCAGCCGTCTCCGCTTCCGCTTTACCGTATCCTTCTTCCACCAGCTCCTTATATATATCTTCGCTTGTGAAGACCGGCAGATAGATTTTTTTTGTCCTTGAAAGGATTGTATTCAAAAGAGCGCCGTCACTTCCCGCCAGCAGGAATATGGCGATATTCTGTGGCGGTTCTTCACAGATTTTCAGAAGTTTGTTCTGTACTACGGGCTGAAGCGTTTCGGCATTATCAAAAAAGTAAAGCTTGATCCGGCTTTCCCATGCTTTTATATACGTATCGGCAATCATTCTTTCTGCATCTTCCACTCTGCATTTGCCGTCCCTATTGTAAATGCTGATATCGGGATGGCAATCGGCGAAGATTTTTTCACAGACGGAACATTCGCCGCAACCGCGCTCCGGACACATCAGAAACGAAGCAATCTTTTTGATATACATGGAGCGTATACAAGTATCTGCCCCCAATAAGAGATAAGCATGCGACAGCCCTGTGCGGGCAACGCCTGCGGCAAATTCCTTGAATTCGGCACTGTTGTCAATACGCTCTTCCAGCATCAACGAATGAGTCCCCTCTTTTTGAGCGCTTCCAGAATCAATCTGTGCGTTGCAGACTTTTCTGGAAGAGGCGCAACGGATACAAACGTCGGATCCGCTTCGGCAAGACGTTTATAGCCCTCATATACTTTGCCGTGAAATTCCACGCTTTCGTTTTCGATTCGGTCATCCGTGATGGTCTTGCCGTTTTGCTTGCGCCAGGAAATCGCGGGATCCATATCGATAAATATCGTACAATCCGGCTTGCAGTCTTCCAGCGCAGCCGCATTGATCTGCTTTATCATTTCAAATCCCAAACCCCTGGCATAACCTTGATAGGCATAGCTGCTGCTCAAAAACCGGTCACATACAACCAGTTCTCCCCGTCTGAGCGCAGGCATAATCACTTGCCGCACATGGTCGGCGCGTGCGGTTGCAAACAGGTATGCCTCAACCACGGGGGAAATCTCATAAGATTTGTCTAAAATAAGATTTCTTACCGCCTCGGCAACAGGTGTTCCACCCGGCTCTCTAGTAAAAACAGCGGGCTGGCCCGACTCTGTAAGATAATCTTTGAGAAGTCTGAGCTGCGTCGATTTTCCTACACCCTCGCAACCCTCAAAAACAATGAATTTGCCCGACATATGCCTCATGCCTCCCTTCGCTGGTATTTCATTCGAACCGCCGAATCGCGTTATTTATTATATTACCACAAAAACACAGCCTTTATCAAGACCGAATAAACGATTGGCTTCGGCATCAATGCGCGCAATATCTTCTGCCGAAAGAATGCTTCCGGGCAGAAAGAGTGGCACGCCGGGGGGATAATAACCGATTTCCCGATAAAGAATTCTGCCTTGAGCCGCTTCCAGCGGGACACTCTCCCATCGGCCCTTTGTGCGTATCTCCACCGCCTCCGGGAAACTGCGGATGTCCGGTCCCTCCTTTGACGCGCAGGATAAATTCTTCATATCGGCCAAAGCCGACGATAGCGCAATCAGTTTGTCTGCATTAAAAGGATTGACAATAAACACAACGGTGTCACGGTAACTCATCTCGGGATAAATCCCGCGTGCTTCGAGCGCCGCGGCAACCGTCTCGCCGTCATAAGGAGAACGCAATACAAGCCGCGTCGGATCATCGTTCTTGACCATCTCATACGGAGCAGGCAGAAATACGGCAAAATGCCTTATCTCTTGCAATGTTTTCTCCCACAATTGCTCTCCGTTCTTGCACATCCCGGCAACGGCGCGCTCGATACTGAGCATAACGGGATAGGACGGACTGGATGTATGCACTTCGCAAAGAGCAAAAACCGCTTTTTCTCTGTATCTTTCCGTAGTCAGAAGCAAAGCGCCACCGGTCATAACCGGAAGTGTTTTATGGAGCGAATGGATAACCAAATCTCCATATAAAGAAGCCTTAACCGGGAATTGTGTGCAAAATGGAAAATGCGCGCCATGTGAAGCATCGATTATGAGAGCGATATGCTTTGCCTTGCAGAGCCTGTCAATCTGCTCCATATCGAGGACATTGCCGAAATAATCCGGAGAAGTGGCAATAAGCACCTGCGGATTAATTGCATCCAGGGCTTTACTGAGTTCCGAAAGTGCATCAAGATAAAATGCCTTCCCGGCATATTGCCGCAAACCCGAAAATACGCTTTTATGTGCCGGACCGAAGACAAGAAACGTCTCTCCAGCAAATATGGACATCGCCGCATGAATCGCGGTTGTCGCACCGGAGGTAACGTAAAAAGCCTCATCCGCGCCATAAGCCTCAGCAACAAGTCTTTCGCTTTCACCAATTGCGCCGGAATGAGTCAGAAGATTGCCGCTATAGCTCAGTTCTGTAATATCTTCCGAAGAAAGAACCCCGCTATGGGCGGGGGTATGAAACGAAACATGCGCTTTTTTTGCGTTGACAGCATCCGAAAGCGGGGTCTTCATTTGATTGGCTTCATGGTGGGGAACAACAGCACGTCACGTATCGAATAGCTGTCTGTAAACAGCATCACCATGCGGTCGATGCCGATACCCAGACCGCCGGTGGGGGGCAATCCGTATTCCAACGCGGTGATATAGTCTTCATCCATCATTTGCGCTTCATCATCGCCTGCGGCGCGCGCCTTGACTTGTTCCTCAAAACGTCTCTTCTGATCAATGGGATCGTTCAGTTCACTGAAAGCATTGCCCATCTCTCTGGCATTGATGAAGAATTCAAAGCGTTCCACCAATCGGGGATCGGATTTCTTGCGTTTTGCAAGCGGACTCACCTCGACGGGATAATCCAAGACAAAGGTAGGCTGTATCAGTTTCTCTTCTACCTTCTGGTCAAATATCGCATACATCAGCCTGCCCCAGCCAATACCGGGGGTAAAATCCACATGCGCCGCTTTTGCCTGTGCTTCCAATTCTTCATCCGTAAGACCGGCATAAAAATCTATGCCCGTCACCTCTTTGATAAGTTCGGCCATCGTCGCCCTGCGCCATTTGCCGCCCAAAGAAACCGGAGTTCCCTGATAGGTCAACTCTGTCGTACCAAGCACTTCGTTTGCGCAATATTTGAAAAGCTGTTCGGTGATATCCATCATATCATTGTAGTCGGCATATGCCTGATACAACTCTATAGTGGTAAACTCCGGATTGTGCTTGATATCCATGCCTTCGTTGCGGAAAAGGCGACCCATCTCGTACACCTTCAAAAAACCGCCCACAATCAGCCGTTTGAGATACAACTCCGGTGCGATGCGCAGATACATATCAATATCCAGTGTGTTGTGATGCGTCACAAACGGGCGAGCGTTGGCACCTCCTAAAATAGTATTGAGAATGGGGGTATCCACCTCAATGAATCCTTTGCCATCCAGAAATCTGCGTATGGAGCTGATGATTTTTGAACGCTTGATAAACGTCTCCTTGACCTCCGGATTGACGATGAGGTCGACATAGCGCTGACGGTAGCGGAGGTCGGTATCCTTAAGACCGTGGTACTTTTCCGGAAGGGGGAGCAGCGACTTCGACAAAAGGATGTATCCGGTGACCTTGATGCTGATTTCTCCCTTATGCGTAGTAAAAACATTGCCCTCAAAACCAATGATATCGCCGATATCCAGTTTTTTGAAATCCTCATAGGATTCTTCGCCGAGTGCGTCAATGCGGGCATAAATCTGAATAAGCGCGGTTCCGTCCTGGATATGGCAAAAGCTTGCCTTGCCCATGATACGGCGGCTCATAATACGTCCTGCCATGCGGACTTGCTTACCGTCATAAGCAGAATAATCGCTTAAAATCCTGCTTGCTTCCGCGGTAATATCATAACGAAATTCTTGAAACGGATCTTTTCCGGCTTCTTTCAGACGCGCAAGTTTTTCACGCCGCGCGGCAATGATATCATTTATATTGATTTCTTCTGTCTGACCCGCCAAACCGGTATCCAAATCGTTCATCATTCTTTCTTCTCCTTATTGTCGAACCCTTGCAGATTGCATAAAACTGCATGAAAAACAATTCTTCCATACGGATGCAGCCGTCTGAAACAATATGCCACCTACGGCTATCGAAATAAATTTTTCATGTGTCCTGCGTTCTGCTGCCGTTTCTTATTTGCTGATATCCAGAATCTTTAACTCTATGGCGCCCGCAGGTGTTTTCGAAAATACTGTTTCGCCCTTTGATCTGCCTATCAGCGCTTTTCCGATGGGACTTTGGTCGCTGATTTTATTCTCATTGCTGGAAGCCTCAATACTGCTTACAATCTGATAAGTCACTTCTTCATCAAGCTCAACATCCAGAACTTTGACATAGTTGCCAACGGATACCGTTTTAGTGCTCAACAGACTGGTGTCAATAGGATATGCCTTGGCAAGAATTTCGGCAAGTTGAGCAATCTTGATTTCCAATTTCTCCTGCGCGTCTTTGGCTGCACTGTACTCTGCGTTTTCGCTGAGGTCTCCAAATTCTTTAGCGGCTTTGATTGCATTGGAAACTTCGGTACGTTCTACCGTTTCGCATTGTTTCAGCTGCTTTGTCAGCTCATCGTATTTGGCCTGGGTAAGCGGTATGGTTTTCTCCATAATTCCTCCGGCCCTCACGGGCGGTTTATGCTTTATTTTCTATATATATGTATGCGGATATGCGGTTAGTATCCGTTGATGCCATTTTGTTTTTCATAAGTATCTATATTCTTTGTTCAATTATGCCGGGAAACAAAGTAAGTACGCATCAGCGTACCCACTCTTACGGTACAAATTGATTCTGTCCTCAGCAATCAGATGCTTTTTATGCAATGATAACTTATGATAATATAGTATAAAGCTCAGATTTTGTCAATACAATTTTGATTTTTCTAATAATCGGGCTTTTTTTAAGGCTAAAATAAGGATGGTTCCCAGGATGGCGACCGCTCCCGTCTGCGATATCAGCATCGTACCGACGTTCAGCCAATAAACCTGTTCAATCCCGAACAGCAGCCACACAAGCGGCAGCATCAGCGCATTGACGAGAACAGGCGGCACAGACCCGACAAGGCATTTGAGCCACATTCTTTCTGTTTTGAATATTTTTCCGATGGCAGCCGTCATGACACAGGATACGAATGTCGCAAAGGTTCCGAATACCATGTCAATCCACCCGAAAGGAGAACTGATGTTGGCAAGAAAGCATCCGAGGGTCAATCCGATTGTAGCCTCCGGAAAGACAAGCGGCAAAAGGGTCATTGCTTCTCCCACGCGGAACTGGATTGCCTGATAGGACAAAGCCGGAATGGCAACCGTCGCAGCAAAATAGACTGCCGCAATCATTGCTGTTCTTATGAGTATTCTGGTAGAATTTTTCATCAGGCGACATCCCTCTGGTTGAATATGAAGAATGTACCCGCTATCATCCCGCCCAGATAAAATATAAGCAGCGGCAGACTCAGGAAGAAATTGCCGCCCGGCAATGCATTGCCGGATACGCCGAAAAACCCGGAAACCGAGGTGACGTTGGTAGGCCAAAACCGAGCGATGCCGACAAGTCCGGCAAGCGTCGCAGTCAGGCTGAACCCATAAGGGATTACAAAGCCCCATATCCGTTTTTTTGTCAGCGTTCCGAAGAAAAATGACATGATACCATACATTATCACAGAAAGATAGACATCCAGAATGCCCACGAATACGGCAAAACCGGGCCCTGCGCGGAAAGCCTTAAGCGCGTTGAAGACATAAACAAATTTGCCTTCGGCGTCATTGTACAAACCATAGCTGATCGATACAATTGTTGCGCAAACAATCAGAAAAGCGGCCGAAATCAGGGTCAGGATGGCAAGCAGCTTTGCCAGAGTAAGCTGATTGCGTGTTATGGGATTCATAAGTACAATTTTCAGAGTCCCGTTCTTCATTTCGTTGGCATATGCACCCGAACCAATGATTAACGCATAAATTGTCAGGAGAAACGAAAACACGCCCAGCATGACAATTGCATATCCGCCGGCGTTTTGTCCGGACAAAAAGTTGAGAGCAAACAGCGTGCTGTCATAATATACGATGTCTGTATCATATAATTCGTTCTCTATGATATATTCATAGATGGCAATCTGGCTCTTATAGTAATAAATGCTGTCAGAATGGCTGAGGAAAGAAGTATAATATTTGAAACCAAGCTCCTTTTTTTCTTTTTCTGCATTCTCCAGAAGCGTACGGTTGACTCCCAAATGAATCTGCGCTTCGGACTCGCTGACACGGATGACATTGCTGAGCTCTGCACTGCCCTCTTCCACTTCCGAACCGAGATTGGTGATCGATAATTCAGAAACTGCATTCATCGAAAATCCTACGATGGCATAGCCGGCAAGAAACAGAACCAACATGATTATGGCTGTCTTCAGGCTGAAAAGCTTTTTCAGTTCTCCCAGATAAAGCTGCTTGAACATCTTAACGGGCCTCCTTGGTGGCATTCATGAAGAGATCTTCCAGACGCACCTTCTCGATATTGACACCCAGAACATTAAAACCTGCCAGCACCAGTTCTTTGGTAATCGTGCCGGTATCAATGGAAGTGTTCAGCTTGATCTGACTGCCCTCTATTTGGGGATGCAGACCAAATTTTGTCTGCAGGAACTCTGCGGATTCCTGTGGTCTGTCTGTCACAAGCGTGATGATATGAGCGCCTGTCTCATCCTGCGCCAGCTCATCCATATTCTTTTCTGCTGTGATTTTTCCATTGGAAATGACAAGAACACGAGTGCACATAAGCTGCAGCTCGGACAGCTGGTGGCTGGAAACCAGAATGCCCATCTTATAAACCTCTGCAAGTTTTCTTAACAAGGTCCGGATATAAATGATACCGGCAGGGTCCAGACCGTTTGCCGGCTCATCCAGCACAAGAAGCTTGGGCTTGCTCAGCAGCGCCTGAGCGATGCCCAGCCGCTGCTTCATGCCGAGCGAATATCTGCGTACAAGGTCGGTCCTGCGTTCCCAAAGGCCGACCATGCGGAGCACATCCTCTACGCGTTTTTTGTCAATCTCTTTTTTGGTCAGCAAAGAAAGCGCTGGGTCGTTGATATCCACCATCGTTTCTCTGGGATGCAGGGTGACAAGATATTTCAGATTGTTTTCGCCGCTGATATCACCGTACATATCCGGCGTTTCGATGACTCCGCCGACATACTTCATTGCTTCAACATGATTCTTATCAACCGAATATCCGCATATCTTTATTTCGCCGGATGTCGGTTTTGCCAGACCGGTGATCATTTTGATGGTTGTCGATTTCCCGGCGCCATTCGGGCCGATAAAACCAACCACTTCGCCCTCATGCACTTCAAATGAAATATTGTCCACCGCCCGCAAAGTCTTTGCGCGGGACAACCCTTTATGGCTGCTGTATACTTTGGTCAGGTTTTTTACTTCAAGCACTACGCCCATACTTCTCCTTGAGAAGACTTTTCGAGTCTTCCGCCCTTAATGATTGCACAAGACACCTTCATTGCCGCTTTGCCATAAAATGTTTTGTCCGGCCAACGATGTTGAAGCGCATTTCGTTTTACGATAAAAGAACAAGGCGGACCTGCGACAAAACTTTTGAAACGGCCGAAAATATTTCATCCGGCCATTTATCCATGTTACATTCTGAAGTTATCCTTGATTTTTTTTATAAGCTGTGCCGCACGGGTTGTTATCCCCCGTAACACGTGCGAAATTTATATTCGTTATTATATTCTTGCTGATCTTCGGCTCTTTTATGCAAGTTTGCTGACCGCGCGGAAGAACATATTGTCATCCTCCGGCAGAACGATAATATCTTTCTCTTTGGCTGCTTCCAGAATAACAGCGAGACTGCTCTTGTCAGTTTCATCGGTACTGACTGAAATCGATGTGGTAAGATCTGTCACGAGAAGGTCGGACAGTGCGCTTGTCAAGGCATTGGAAAGACCGATGCTCAACAGCATTTTTTCTTCTTTGTTGAATTTGGAAGGACTTACGGGCTTGCCCTTCAGGTTGTTTCTAAGAGCAACCTGGCCGTTTGAGCTGATTTCCAAAGAATATCTGTCGGAAGTCCAGCGCTGTATTTTTTTGCTGGCGCGCTCAATGACAAGTCTGGCAAAATCCTTGGCGATCACTGCGCCGTCGCTGATGGCAGAAGAAAGTTCTTCCAGGGCGCGAAGCTTCTCCTGCAGTACAGAAAGCTTACGGTTGCTGTCCACAAGATCATCATAACGCGCGCTCATATCCGCCAGTTTTGCATTTGAAACGGATAATCTTGCAGTAGCATCCTGCAGCTTGTCTTCCAAAAGCGCCAGCGTTTCTCTGTTCTGATTCAGCTCGTCATGGTAAACAAGATTGGAATTGACGCTGTCGGCAAAGTTGTTGACAGATTCCTGTGCGCGTGAAATCTCGTCGCGGAAGGCCAGCACTTCTTTTTCTCTGGATGCGAGAATTTCTGGATCCACGACAAGCGCCTCAAGGTCTTCTTGAGAAGCAACGCCCATTGACACGAATTTTTCTCTATAATGGGCATATATGCCTTCTGCTACGGACTCTGCAGAGGCAACAGAAGCCTCAAGACCTGCAATGGCTACCGCAAGTTCTTCCGCCTGTGCTTTGTATTTCTCTGCGAGCTTCTTGAGCGCAGACAGCCTTACCTTTGTAATTTCTTTTTGTTCCTCATTCTCATCGATCTCCGCCAGCAAAACATTGCAGACTTCTGCCACACTCTTGACAATCACTTGTTTGTAGCTGTAACGCTCGCCCTTATGAATGACGGGTGCGGCCCTGTGACGACCGAGAGTCAGAATTTCGAGGTTTTCTTCACATTCGGCAGTGACCTTTGCAAGCTCCTGCTGCTTGGCTTCCAGTTCTGATTCTGCTTTGGCGTATTCTGTTTCAAGAATCTGGAGTTTGACCAGAATATCCGCCGCGGTTTCTTCATTGAATAAGGGAAGAATTTTCTCGTATTCTGATCCCAATTCTGTAATCTCTTTATTGAGGACCGCAAGCTGCTCTTTGGCAGCGGGAAGCACTTCTTTGGTCAGCACGTTGAAGTTTGCCAGAGTCAGCGCATTGTTTTCGGACAACCTGCGCAGTTCTGCCTCTGTCTCGTGGTATTCGTTCAGGCCACGCAGGAATTTCTTGTATGCCTCTGCCGCTTCACTTGTCTTCTGATATAGTTCTTCTGTGGTCTTTACACCGAAATCGGACAGAATGACGGCAATGGCAGCCTGCTTCTGCGCCTTGGTATCATTTAAAGCCGCAATATATTGATTGCTGATTGACAGGTTGGTGTCGTATTGCTCTATGGTCTGATCCGCCTCCGCCAGAGCCTGTTTATCCTTGGCGAGTTCTTTGTCGACAATATCAATCTGCTCCTGAATCAGTCCGGTATCCTTGACAGGAATATCTTTTTTGAACGTGACAAAATTGTCGCAAAGCGGACAACGACTGCCGTATTCTATAGCGTCGGAATATTCTTTGAGACGATTGTAACCGATATAGGCGGTCAGTTTGTCCATGAGGAGAGTGCGTTTTCCTTCCAGTTTTTCGATATGGGCAAGAACTTCTTTTTTTCTTTGCAGAATGGCACCGCGCTTTGTATTGAAATTTTCTATCGTCGCCTTGAGCCGCTCGATTTTTTGTTCAATCGCCTTGATCTCTGCCTCGTAGCTGCTCACCATGATGTGCTTGCCGTAAATTGATTGGGAATAAAGGACAACAGCATTTTCTGCTTCGTTAAGGTTCTTCTTGCCATTGCGAAGCTCCCGCTCCAGTTCTTCACAGCGCAACTGGAGCGCCCGGATCGTTTCGGCCTGGGCGGAAAGCTTTTCGGATATCTGCGCCTGTTCCTTTTCGTGTTTTTGGATATCGGCAGCGACTGCTGCAATCTCGGTGCTCACACGGCTCATTTTTGCTTCAAGCACCGCGCCGTCTTGGACGGCTTTTTTATATTCTGGATTGTTGCGTAGCTCCAGCTTGCGCGCTTGCAATGCTTCACATTGCGCTTTGAGCTCATTGCACCTGGCATTCAGTGTGCTCTGGGTTTGCTCAAGTTCCTGCATCGTTTTACGGGTGCCGGCATAATAATTTTCTATAATTTCGTCAATTTTGAGCGAATCGGGATCTTTGGCGGCATCCGCTAAAAGCTTGCGAAGGGCTTTGTCCAGCTCGGCGGTTTTTTCGTTATGATAAATAAACTTCTGTTCCAGTTTTTTAATGCTTTGTTTGCTCTCATTGATTTTTGACTGCAGCGCCTCTTTTTCTGCTTTTTTGTCTCCCAAAGATTTCTTCAGGACCGAAATCTTTTGCTGCTCCGTCTGATATTGCGTGTAAATGGCGCTCAGAGCGTTTGCTTCGCGTGAGAAAGCATTGCGTTCTGCAAGTTTTTCTACTGCTTCCGACTGCGCCGAAAGCTTTTCCAATTTCGCAACGGCCAAATAGTACTTTGAAAGATCGTCCTCGTACTGGGCCGCTTTGTTGATAAGCGCATGAACGGCAGCGATATCGTTCTTCAGGCTGTCCACCGCGACCTTATCTGCGTCCGTAACCGAACGTTGTTCCTTGAGCGCTTTGCGGGTGACAGGCTCTATAGCATCCATGTGATCCAAAATTGCTTTTTCTGCAGTTTTTAGGGCGTCGATTTTTGAAATGATTTCGTCCAGGGTTGTGATGCCTCCCACGGCTTCCGCCACAAAACTTTCTCTTGCCGAAGCATCACCGGCCAAAGCCGAGCCGACGGCGCTGCGGTCCATATAAAAAAGCTTTTCGAAGGCTCTGGCCGATAGGCCGAGTTTCTCTGATACGAAAGAATTGACTTTTTGGGAGCCTTCTTCGATAATATTGATTTCGCTCAGATCCGACAGAACAGCCTTTTCTGAAGGAGATCCGGACTCATCGGCTTCAAACAACCGAATGAGGGTATAAGATTCTCCGCCTGTTTCGAATTTAAGAAGAATTCTTGCGGGAAGGGTCAGGGAGGCATAATCGCCCATCGCACCGAATAAGGCATAACGCAGCGCTTCGCTGAGCTGCCTGCCGCTCATGCCGGCAACCATGACACAGCCGGAAATCTTGTTGCCGAAATCAATGGTTTTGCTTTGTCCCCCGATGTTTTCGAAAGCTAGTTGGATAAATTTCATGTTCTCCTCCAAGTGGATTTTGAATCTATATGTCCGCAATTTATTGTTGGCAACTCCGGCAGAATGTGCTATACTTATTTCTGCAATCCGGCATAGTTATCCAAAGAGTTATCTAATTATACAACTAACAGTGCAAATTTGCAATAGATAAAATTAATAATAAAGGGTGCTCTTCGCAAATACTTCGTTCCGATGCCGATGCGGCGTAAAACGATTTGAACCCATACAGGAGCCTTTTGAATGAATTTTTGCAGTTTCGGCAGCGATTTTCAAAAAAACGGATATACACCGGTAGACAACGTCTTTTTGGAAGGGTATCTTCCGGCTGCGGACGCTACCGACGTCAAAGTATATCTTTATGGCCTTCATTTGGCATATCTAGGCGATTTGCCCGACAATTCCATAGAACATATCGCGTTTTCTCTGCGCCTGAGTGAAGAGCGTGTCATCGCGGCTTTCCGCTACTGGGAAGATCAGGGGATTGTCAGCATAAGCAAAACTCATCCGGTGCACATTGTTTACGGCTCGGTTCGTCAGCCCATAACGCCTGTCATCAAATACAATGCAAGAGAATATTCCACTTTTGTCGAAGAAATGGCGCGCCTTTTCCCGGACACCGTCCTGCATCCCAACGAAATCAATGCCTATCTGGAGGCGCTGCGCACCTACAAAATGGATATCAATGCCATGCTCATGATTGTCAAATACTGTATGGATTACCGCGGCGTTGCCAGTACACCCTATATTCTTGCCGTCGCCGATAATTGGGCGAGGCAAGGCATCACGACCGAAGCCGAGGTGACCGAACACATTGAGGAGCTTGAGTGCAGCAGCGACGATATCCGGTCCATTTTCAAGGCGCTCAATATGCGTTCTCTCCCCTCCATCGAGGACAGGCAGCTGTACCTCAAATGGACCAAAGAATATGGCTTCCAAATGGACGCTATCCTTACGGCGGCGCGGTTCTGCAAACGCCGCGGCGGCATGCACAAACTTGAACAGGTCATCGAAGAGCTGCGCAAAGCGGGCGTGACCACAGCTCAGGAAGTGGATGCGTTTGCCAAATCCAAAGAATCCGCCCGCAAGCTGGCGGAGGACATTGTGTCCGGCATCGGCAGTTTTTATGCAAATGTCGATGTGGTCGTCGAAACCTATATCCTCCCTTGGCTTTCAAAAGGCTTCGAGGACGATGCTTTGAGGGCGATTGCAAAATACTGTTTTTTGCGCAATGTCAGAACTTTGGACGGTGTCAATGACATTGTCGAACGTTTTTATCATCTTGGTTTTTTGACCGCAGAAAGAATAGAAAGCTTCATCGCACGGCAAATGAGCATCGATGCGCAAATTAAAGAAGTTCTGTCGGCGGCAAATGTCACGGCGAATGTCACCAACCGCGACAGAGAATTCTACCGTACCTTTGCCGAAGTCTGGGGATTCCCCCAACAGACGATTCTGCTTGCCGCTGCGAGAGCGGCCGGCAAAGCTTTTCCCATGTCCGAGATAAACCGCACGCTTGCCCTGCTCAAAGAACGGGGGATACGCGATGCAGAAGAAGCAGAATCCTTTCTGAATGCGCTTTCGCAGCCCTCTGCAAAATCTGCCGCGCCAAGGGATGATTACCAAAAGCAAACTTATACCAAAGAACAACTGGATTCAGTATTCGTCAACCCCGGCGAAATAGACCTGGATAAATTGGATTTCTGATATGAACAAAGCAGAAGCCGCCGCACTCAGCATCATAAAAAGCCGCAAGACCGACGCAGAACTAAGAGCTGCAGAACTTCTCGATGCTCTCAGAGAAGATCCCGTATTTTCTCAAATCGAAGCGGAACGGGACATCCTTCGTTTTGGAATAGCAAAACTGAAATCCAAAAACACGGATTTTGGGCACCTAAAAGAGAAATATGAAGAGGCCGAAAAAAATTTTTTAAGCTATCTGAGCAGTAAGAACCTTAAGCCGGAAGAGCTTCTTCCGCAATACGCATGCAAAAAATGCGGGGACACGGGATTCGTTCGGGGACGTCTTTGCGAATGCGTAAGGCAATTGGCTTATAAGACGTTAAAAAACAATTGCCGCGCATTGATTACTTCGATTGATGATTTTACAAAAATTGATTACACATTCGTTCCCGAGGCTTCGCGGGCCGCATACAAAGGAGCGGCGGATATCCTGGACAGATTTCTTCACAGGAACGGTCAAAGCAGAATTTCGGTGATCGGGCTCTCCGGCAAACAGGGAACCGGAAAGACCTTTCTTCTGTCGGTACTGGCAAATGCCATGATGAAATCCTGCGCGACCGTACTATTCTATAATTCCGTTCAGCTCAACGAGATTTTTTTGCGGTATCATCTGGCGCCTGTCGAAGAAAAAGAAGATATTTTTGAGCCTCTGACGGAAGCCGATTTTTTGGTGATAGACGATCTGGGCGCAGAAAACCTTATCAAGAACGTCACAGAAACCTATCTGTATGAATTGCTTGTATTCCGCGCGGATAAGCTGACAGGATTCACTTCCAACATGAATGCCATTCAACTTCTAGAGCGGTACGGCCATCGGATTGCTTCACGGCTTTGTTCAAAAGAAAATTCTTTTATCATCCATCTTGACGGTAAAGATTTAAGATTCAAGAATGAATAAATCCTGGATTATCGCGGTATAATCCGTCGTTTTTCTTCCTTCGACATAAATTTATAGTAAATCTTAATTATTTAACTTGCCTTTAATTTAATAATAGTTTATATTATATTTAATATATACAATATATATATTAATATTTTAAGGAGGCTCAAAATGCCAGAACTCAAGTACGAAATAGTAGAAAATTGCGGAGTACTTAGCGAATCCAGCAGAGGGTGGACCAAAGAACTCAATCTCATCAGCTGGAACGACAGGGAGCCAAGATTCGACTTGCGCGAATGGTCCCCAAGTCACGAGAGAATGGGCAAGGGCATTACCCTGTCCAAAGAAGAGGTAAAGGTTTTAAGAGACCTGCTCGCAAAAGCGAAAGTATAATACCGGGTTTGGGGCTGCGGACACGAGCCGCAGCCCATCTTCTTTTTAGTTTGAAGTAAATCGACCTGAGAAGCTTTGGGCAGGCTTGGTTTTTATTCCTAAAAATGCAGGGTTGTGTCCGCCGAGGAACAACCCTTTTATATAATCTGAGCAATAATATAGGTGAAAAATGGAACGGACAAGATGGTACAAAGATGCTTTTATTTATCAGATTTATCCCCGCAGTTTTTACGACAGCAACGGCGACGGCATAGGCGATCTTCGTGGGATCATCGGCAAACTTGATTATCTGAAGGATTTAGGAATTGATGCGGTATGGCTTTCGCCATGCTACAAATCCCCCAATGATGACAATGGCTACGATATTTCCGATTACAGGGATATCATGGATGAATTCGGCACATTGGAGGACTGGAAAGAAATGGTTGCCGGCATGCACGAACGCGGCATCCGGCTCATTATGGATCTTGTGGTCAACCACACCTCGGATGAACACAGATGGTTTCAAGAAAGCCGCAAAAGCAAGGACAACCCCTATAGGAATTATTATATCTGGCGCAAGGGCAAAGGCAAAAATGGTAAAAAACCTCCCAACAACTGGACTTCTCGTTTTGGCGGCCCGGCCTGGACATATGATGATACAACGGGAGAATGGTATCTCCATCTGTTTTCAAGAAAGCAGCCCGACCTGAATTGGGATAATCCTGAAGTCCGAAAAGAAGTGCAGGACCTCGTGCGCTATTGGCTTGACCTTGGGTGCGACGGTTTCCGCTGTGACGTAATCACGTACATCAGCAAACGCGAGGGTTTGCCGGACGGAAAGTTTGCGATAGGTCTTGTCGGAGATGAACACTTCACGCACGGTCCGAACATTCATGCCTATCTGAATGAGCTGAATCAAAAGGTTCTGTCCCATTACGATTGCATGACCGTAGGCGAAGCTGCGGGTGTCACATTGGATGAAGCGGCGCTTTATACCGGAGAGTCCCGCAACGAACTGGACACCGTCTTCATGTTCGAGCATGTCACATGCGATACCTACTTCCAGATTTTACCGAGGAAATTCTCTCTTCCCAGACTCAAAAAAATTTTTTCCAAATGGCAATACGGACTACGCGATCGCGGATGGAACAGCCTCTATTACGAAAACCATGACCAGCCCCGCAGTCTAGGACGCTTTACAGGCGACTTCGGTACACATCGCAAAGAAGCGGCAAAAATGCTTGCTGTTTCCATATACATGCAGCAAGGTACTCCTTACGTATTCCAAGGACAAGAAATCGGGATGACAAACTGCCCGTTTGATAACCTCGATGAATTTCAGGACGTGCTTGTGAAATATGTGCGCGATGTGCTCGGCAGATTTGAATTCCTGATTCGCCCTATCGTTCTCAATGTTCTCAGAAAGCGCGCTCGCGACAATGCAAGAACGCCCATGCAATGGTCTTCCGGGCCTCAGGCAGGCTTTACAACAGGCAAACCTTGGATGAAAATCAATCCGAATTATAAGGATATCAATGTAGAAGAAGCTTTGGAGGATCCTGATTCCATTCTCCGCTTTTATCAAAAACTTATTGCATTCCGCAAAAATAATGATATAATCAAGTATGGAACTTATAAAGAAAATTATCCGGACGATAAGCAGATATACTGCTATGAGCGCTGGTGGCATGGTGAAAAACTGTTTGTGATCTGCAATTTCGCAAATGCAGAAGTTCCCTTCAGAATGCCCAAGGATTTGTCTTTTGAATGCTGCGATCTCAAACTGCACAATTACGGATACGACCGTCCGAAGATTGCTGATTGCATATTAAGGCCATATGAAGCGCTTGTCTACGTCATCAAATAACCGAAACGGAGGAACTATGGCTTATTACGGTTACACACCCTATCAGCCTGAAGGCAACCGCATGAATTTGCCAGAAAGGATGAAATACGCCTATCCCAGACAACCTGCAAAGCCTCTTCGCGGCCGGATCGACAATGCCGTTACAACCGCGCAATGGATCGGTACTTTTTTTCTGATGTGTGTTCCGGTCGTCAATCTTATCCTGCTTGTTGTGTGGGCGCTGGGCACCAAAGCTCCCGCCAGCAAATCCTACTTTGCCCGCGCCGTATTATGGATGTTTCTTATTTTCATAGTCATTCCCGGCGTTGTGCTGACCGTGCTTGCAGTCATCTTCTGGCCTGCCGTATGGACGTTTCTGCAGCCGTATGTTGGTACGGTATCGGGCTGGCTGGGAATATAATATCCGATTTTCCTTTCTGTTCGCCGCACTAAAAAATCGCCTCTTCCGGAGGCGATTTTCTTCTGCGGACCTCTTTTATGGGAAAGATATTATCCTTCGTTCCTGTCATCCATCCAGCCGGGGTCAGACGGATCTTTTTGAAATTTCATCACCATATCGTATTCTTTTTGTGAAATATACCCTTCGTTCTTTGCCACGGATGCAAGCACGGGAAAATTGGACAGAGAAACATTCTTCACATTCGCTGCGGCAAGATTCTCTGCACCTTTTTTCATACCATAGGTAAATATGGATACAATGCCCAGAACCTCCGCGCCGATCTCACGCAGCGCCTCCACCACTTCGATGGCAGAACCCGCGGTAGATATAAGGTCTTCTACCACAACCACTTTTTTGCCCACAGGAGGTACGCCTTCGATGCGGTTGTTGCGTCCATGGGTTTTTGCATCGGCGCGGACATAACCCATAGGAAGATTCAGTTTCTCCGATACAATCGCCGCATGCGGAATGCCCGCAGTGGATGTTCCCATAACAGCTTCGCAACCGGGATATTCACGGCGTATGGTCTCTGCCAGAGCCGTTTCAATCAGCGAACGGATGTCGGGATAGGACAAAGTCAGACGATTGTCGCAATAAACCGGGGATTTTATACCGCTTGCCCAGGTAAAAGGTTCTTTGGGACTCAGAAACACAGCCCGGATAGACAATAACGCTTTTGCAACCTCAATCTCAATATTTTTTTGTTCCATATGCAATCTCCTCAACCCGCAAAATCTTTCTTGCATCTCTCATATGCCGCCATGGGATCCGCGGCTCCGGTAATGCTTCTGCCGACAACAATATAGGTACTTCCGAGCTCTCTCGCCATTGCGGGCGTCGTAAAACGTTTCTGATCGTCCTTAGAGTCGCCCTCCATCCTGATGCCGGGCGTCACGCTCAGCAAACCAAGCTCTTTAATGATGGGCGCTTCCAATGGCGAACAGACACAACCGTCCAGACCCGCTGTTTTTGTATTTTGGGCATAGGCGCGTACGGTTTCGGCAAGTCCCGCATGAATAAAAAGCTCGTTTTTCAGAATTTCTTCATTGATGGAAGTCAGTTGTGTAACCGAAATCAATTTGGGGATTTCTCCCTTTGCGCCTTCCCTGAGGCCGCGTAATGCCGCCTTCATCATCTCTATGCCGCCGGCGGCATGGACATTGGTGATATCCACTCCGAGGCTTGCGATATTTTTCATCGCGCGCATGACGGTGTTGGGAATATCGTGAAGCTTCAGATCAAGAAAAATCTTATAACCCTTTTTCTTAAGTTCTCTGACCATTTCTGGTCCTTCCTGATAAAAAAGCTCCATGCCGACCTTCAGAAAAGGACGGACGGGACCGAATTTATCCAAAAATGAATACAATTCTTCTTTGGAAGAAAAATCACAAGCAATAATGACATCATGCATGATGCGCCCTCCCGATGATCGTTTCAAGGCTGTTTATTTTATACTCTTCCATGGCGCCCGGCAATGCGGCAATGATATCACGGCAGGCAAACGGATGGATAAGATTTGCGGTGCCCACCATGACGGCAGAAGCTCCCGCCATCATCATCTCTAACACGTCATAGGCAGTAGAGATGCCGCCCATGCCGATGACCGGGATGTTTACGGCTTGTCGGACCTGATAAACCATGCGGAGGGCAACCGGATAGACCCCTCTGCCGCTGTATCCGCCGGCTTTCATAGATAAAATAGGCTTTCCCGTACGGAGGTCAATGCGCATTCCGAGCAGGGTATTGATGAGACTGACGGCATCTGCGCCCGCATCCTCTGCCGCTCTTGCAAGAACGGAAATATCTGTCACATTGGGAGAAAGCTTGACGATGAGCGGCTTTGTGCATACTTTTTTCACTGCAGAAATCAATCCACCTGCCACTGTCGGATCGGTACCGAACGCCATGCCTCCGCATTTCACGTTGGGGCAGCTGATATTGAGCTCGATTGCAAAGATATTGTCCGCATGATTGAAATACTCAACTGTCTGAACATAATCCTCTGTGCACGAGCCGCCGACATTGGCAATTGCCTTTTTTTTGAAAACTTTTGCAAGCTTCACAAGCTCTTCGCCGACAACCTTCTGCACGCCGGGATTCTGAAGCCCGATAGAATTGAGCATTCCCGCAGGGCATTCTGCAATGCGTGGAAGCGGGTTGCCATAACGCGGCTCAAGCGTTGTTCCCTTCAGTGAAATCGAACCCAGACAGTTGATATCATAAAATTCCGCAAATTCATATCCGAAGCCGAAAGTACCGCTCGCAGGGATAACAGGATTGTCCAACCGATATCCAAGAAGATTGACAGAGGTATCCATCAGAAAATTACCTCCCCTGCCGCAAATACCGGTCCTTCTTTGCATACCCTCTTCGGTCCCGAAACCGTTATGATGGAGCAACCCATACACGCGCCGAAGCCGCAGCCCATGCGTGCCTCCAAAGAAAGCTGTCCCTTATCCGAAAAACCCGCAAGTGCCCTGAGCATCGGCAGCGGCCCGCAGGCAAAATAGATATCGAAATTGGGAGAATACTCTTTTAGTGCATCCAACGCATTGCCTTGGAATCCCAGACTGCCGTTATCGGTAGAAATCAGGACATTCCCAACTTCATCAAATTCATCCATATAATAGATTTCTTCCGCACAGCGGAAGGCAAGCAAAATTACCGGTTGAATGCCTTTTTTTGCAAACTCTTTTGCAAGAAAATACAGGGGCGCAGCGCCAATGCCGCCGCCGACCAGCAAAGGCTGCACGGAAGAAGAGCTGTCAAAGCCCTTTCCGAGATTTGTAAGCGCACAGACCTTATTGCCCTCTGCAAGCGCGGTCATTTTCTTTGTGCCTTCGCCGACCACTTTATATAATATTGTCAGCACGTCCTCCCGGCAGTCCGCCACGCTGAAGGGACGCTTCAGACAGCAATCCGGAACTTCCAGCTCAATAAACTGTCCGGGCGCGGAGGTAAGGTTTTCTCCGTACAGTTTCATTTCCCATACGGCGGCATTGAGCGGGCGGTTCGATTGTATGATGAGTTTTCTGCATTCCATTATCCGATTGTGGATACTCCTATCGTGATATCTTCCAGAACATTGAGAAGCGCGTTGACGGTGTCCAGCGAGGTGAATACCGGTACGTTGTTTTCTACCGCAGTCCGACGGATTTTGATGCCGTCGCGGCGGACGGCTATCTCATCCTGGCTTAGGGTATTTACAACATACGTAATATAGCCTTTACGCAGCGCTTCCAGAATCTCTTCGCTGCCCTGCGAAATCTTCTTTCTTATCTTGGTGCGTATACCATGAGATTTCAGAAACATCGCCGTGCCCTCTGTCGCCTCAATGTTGAAGCCGAGGTCATAAAATCTTTTGATAAGCGGCAATGTCTTTTCTTTATCGGCATCGCTGATGGTCGCCAGTACCGTACCACTGTTGCTGACGCGCAGGCCGGATGCACTGATGGATTTATAGATAGCACGATTAAGATTGTCGTCATACCCGATGGCTTCGCCGGTCGATTTCATCTCCGGCGACAAAACAGCATCCAGACCGGACAGCTTGGAGAAAGAAAAAGTAGGGGATTTGACAAACCATCTGTTTTTACGCGGAAGCACTCCGGTATATCCCAACTCTTTGAGCGTCTGCCCAAGCATTA
Source organism: Clostridiales bacterium Firm_09 (assembly GCA_001604065.1). GTDB lineage: Bacteria > Bacillota > Clostridia > Christensenellales > DTU072 > Firm-09. Next base: position 49,824 of record LVAO01000001.1, on the reverse strand, counting down.
CCTTGGTGGCAATATTGGCAATGGGCGCTCCGGTCACCTTGGCTAAAAAGGGTACTGTGCGGCTGCTTCTCGGATTGACTTCAATGATATATACATTATCCGATTTGTCAACGATGAACTGGATATTGAACGGTCCGATGATGCCATTGGCAATGCCGACACGGTTGGTATAGTCGATGATCGTTTCACGCACCTTTTCTGACAGCGAATAAGTGGGATAGACGCTCATCGAGTCGCCGCTGTGCACTCCGGCCTTTTCTATATGCTCCATGATGCCGGGAATAAAAACCTCATGTCCGTCGCAGACTGCATCCACTTCGCACTCCCTGCCTTCAATATATTTGTCGATCAGAACCGGATGTTTTTCGTTCAGCTTGACGGCCTCTGTCAGGAAGGTGCAGAGCGCGTTTTCATCATAGACAATATGCATCATCCTTCCGCCCAGAACAAAAGAAGGCCGTACCAAAACGGGATAGCCGATACGCAAAGCCGCTTCCTTGCCTTCTTTTAATCCATAAACAGATTCGCCCTGGGGCATGGGAATCCCCAAATCTTTAAGCAATTTTTCAAATTTATCCCTGTCTTCGGCAATTGCAATATTTTCGCTGCTGGTGCCCAGAATATGGACACCCGCCGCAGCAAGATCTTCCGCAAGATTGATTGCCGTTTGGCCGCCGAGCGCAACTATGACTCCCTTCGGTTTTTCATAGTCAACGATATTCATGACATCTTCGAAGGTCAGAGGCTCAAAATACAGCTTGTCGCTGAGCGTATAATCCGTAGAAACCGTTTCCGGATTGTTGTTTATAATAATGGCTTCATAACCCGCCTGCTGGATTGCCCAGACCGCATGGACCGTAGAATAATCGAATTCGATGCCCTGCCCGATGCGTATAGGTCCGCTGCCAAAAACAATCACTTTTTCTTTTTTGCCCACACGAGATTCGTTTTCGCTCTCATAGGTCGAATAAAAATAAGGAATGTAGGACTTGAATTCGCTTGCGCAGGTATCAATCATTTTATAAACAGGATAAAGCCCGATCTGTTTGCGGAGAGCATATACTTTATCAAAACTCATTCCCCAGCACTTGCCGATATATTCATCCGAAAACCCGCGGCGCTTTGCCTCTCTGAGTACAGAAATATCGCCAGGACTGCTTTTGATGACCTTCTCATATTCTACTATCTTGGCTATCTTATCCAAGAACAGCCTGTCAATCTTGGTCAGCGTATAAAGATAATCAAGCGTGATATCCCTTCGGATTGCCTCCGCTATCGCATACATGCGTTCATCCGTATTTTCTATTATCAGATCGACAAGATCATGATTCGATAGTTTTGCGAGTTTTGGGATCTCAATATGGCATAATCCGATCTCCAAAGAGCGGATTGACTTCAATAAAGCTTCTTCTATCGTCCGTCCGATGCCCATCACCTCGCCGGTTGCCTTCATCTGTGTTGAGAGATGGCGGTTGGCATCGGTGAATTTGTCAAAGGGGAATCTGGGAATCTTTGCGACAACGTAGTCCAATGCAGGCTCGAAGGATGCCAAAGTATTGGCAATCCTGATTTCATCCAGCCGCAAGCCGCAAGCAATTTTCGCAGATACCCTCGCAATGGGATAGCCTGTCGCCTTGGACGCCAGCGCAGAAGAACGGCTCACCCTGGGATTGACTTCGATGACATAATATTGGAATGAAAAAGGATCCAGTGAGAACTGGATATTGCAGCCTCCCTCGATTTTAAGTGCGCGGATAATCTTTAAGGCACTGTCGCGCAGCATCTGATAATCCTTATTGGAAAGCGTCTGACTGGGAGCGACAACCCATGAGTCTCCTGTATGAACACCGACAGGATCAATATTCTCCATGCAGCAAACCGTCAGCGCCGTATCGTTGCTGTCCCGCATGACTTCGAACTCAATTTCCTTGAACCCCTTGATGGATTTTTCTATAAGAATTTGAGAAACGGGAGAGAGCTTCAAAGCATGTTTGGCAAGTTCCCTAAGCTCCTCGTCGTTGTCCGCAAAGCCGCCGCCGGTGCCTCCCAGCGTGAATGCCGGACGTACGATAATCGGATACCCGATGATATTGGCGGCTTTGAGCGACTCTTCTATGGTTGTCGCCGTAAACGACTGGAGTACAGGTTCACCGATGCGGACGCAGAGATCACGGAAGAGCTGCCTGTCTTCGGCGTTGGCAATCGCCTCATATCCTGTGCCCAGCAATTCTACCCCGCATTCGTCCAGCACGCCGCTTCTATAGAGCTGCATGCTCAGATTCAAGCCGGTCTGGCCGCCGAGGCTCCCTACCAATCCATCCGGACGCTCATGGCGAATGATTTTGGAAACATACTCCAGGTCAAGAGGCTCCATATAAACTTTATCCGCAATGTTGACATCCGTCATGATTGTTGCGGGATTGCTGTTTACCAAAACAACCTCATAACCTTCTTCTTTAAGGGCAAGACAAGCCTGCGTGCCGGCATAGTCGAATTCTGCAGCCTGTCCGATGACAATCGGACCCGAACCGATCACCATTATTTTTTTAATATCTGTTCTCTTGGGCATTTTTATTTCCTCCCGCGGCTTTCATAAGTTCAATGAATTGTCCGAAAAGATATCCGCTGTCCTGAGGACCGGGCGCGCTTTCCGGATGAAACTGAACACTCATCACCCTGTTTTCGTAATCGGCCATGCCTTCCGCTTCATTATCAAGAAGATTGATATGGGTCAGTATCAGTCCGGTGCCTTCCAGACTCTCTTTGCTCACTGCATAAGAGTGATTTTGCGAAGTGATTTCGACCTTGCCGGTTACCAGATTCTTGACAGGATGATTCCCTCCCCGGTGACCGAATTTCATTTTATATGTTTTTGCGCCGTAAGCCAAACCGATGATCTGGTGCCCCAGACAGATGCCAAAGATGGGCACGACGCCTTTCATCTGCCGCACCAATTCGATAGCTTCTTTGACATTCTCCGGGTCTCCGGGCCCGTTGGACAAAAAGAGTCCGTCCGGCCTGTATTGCATAACAACATTTTTAGGCGTATTATAAGGCACAACCACCACATTGCAGCCCATTTTGTTGAGACAGTTGATGATGTTGTGCTTGATGCCGCAATCCAGCGCAACAACCGTATATATAGGATTGCGTGTGCGCGAAAACCATATTTTTTTGCCGCTGACTTCTTCCACCTGTCTGGTAGAAAGCTTTGCAGCCTTCAGCTGGGCGACGCATTCTTCGACATTTCTTGATGCATCGCAAATCATCGCCTTCATTGAACCCTCGTCGCGTATGATCCGCACAATCTCCCGGGTATCCACCCCGCTGATGCCTGAGGCGTTGTTGTCCTCCATCACTTCGCCGAGCGTCTTGGTGAAGCGGAAGTTGGAAGGATTGTCATTGTACTCGCGTACAATGAATCCCGAAAAATATATCCCTTTGGATTCATAATCATCATCTGTCAGACCGTAATTTCCTATCAGCGGATAGCTCATTACAACCATCTGCCCGCAATAGGACGGATCGGACATAATCTCCTGATAGCCAACCATTGAGGTATTGAAAACGATTTCGGCAATCTTTTGCGCGCGGCTGCCAAAGCCGTTGCCGTAAAAGACGCGCCCGTTTTCCAGCACCAACATTCTTTCCTTCATTGCATCCTCCTGTCTGTATCGTATACAATCCTGCCGTCTGCGAGCGTCAGTACCGGTGTGCCATACAGCACACTTCCCGAGAAGGGAGTATTTTTACTTTTCGATAGGGTTGAATCTATTTTATAAACCCGTTCAACTGCTATATCCAGCGCAACAATATCAGCGACTGCACCTTCTTCAATAATTGAATATGGGATACCAAATCTTGATGCCGGAGACTCTGTTACCCATTTTTGCATCATTTTGCAATCAGCATATCCTGTCTTTACCATACCGGTATAAACCAGGGGCAGCAGCGTTTCGAAGCCGATGATTCCGTTGGGAGCCTTGTCAAAGCCCATGGCCTTTTCTGCAGCGGCGTGCGGCGCATGATCCGTCGCTATCATATCCGCGGTGCCGTCAAGAAGCGCCTGGACCGTATATTCCCTGTCCTCTTTGCTTCTGAGCGGCGGACTCATTTTGGCATTGGGGTTGCCCTTCACATCTTCTTCATCCAAAAACAGATGGTGAGGCATCACTTCGCAGGTTATATCCGCACCGACGCTTTTCGCTTGCCGCACCGCATCAAAGCTTTTTTTGGTGGACAGATGACAGAAATGATATCGGCAGCCTGTTTTGCAGACAAGTTCGCACTCTCTTTCTACCGCGACGCTCTCCGCTTCTGTACCAGCATATCCCGCGGCTTCGGAATGTGAAGCGATGATGCCGCCGCATTCCCTGACAATGCGCATGGCCTGTTCGAGAAGCCGGATATTGTTGACACAACGCCCGTCGTCGCTGAATGCCTTGACCAGCTTGCTGAGCTGACGGATATCCGACAGGCTCTCTCCTTTTTCTGCCTTAGTAAGCGAAGCATACGGATATACTCTGATCGCAGCGTCTTTCGCAATAATCGCCGTTTGAACAGCCAGATTCTCTATGCTGTCCGGACAAGGGTCGAGATTCGGCATGGACATGACTGCCGTAATGCCACCCTTTGCTGCGCTCCGCGTACCGCTGTATATAGTTTCTTTGTGCGCATAGCCCGGTTCTCTAAGGTGCGCATGGACATCCACCGCGCCGGGTGCGACCCAGCAGCCGTGCATATCGAAGAGCATTGCTCCCGGAGAATCGATATCCCGCGCAACACGGACAATCCTGCTGCCCTCAATCAACACATCCATGGGCGCAAGCTTGCCCGCGCAGAGCGTCTGACCGCCCTTAAGAAGTATCACAGCTTGCCCTCCAGCGCCATTGTAATGACCGCCATACGGACATACACGCCGTTTTCCATCTGCTTATAAATTCTGCTCGATACGCATTCTGCAACTTCGGAAGCTATTTCTACTCCACGGTTGATGGGCGCGGGATGCATGATGATTGCGCCCTTTTTCATTGCCGCGACACGCTCGACGGTAAGCCCCCATTGACGATGATACTCTTCTTTTGTAATGTTCATCTCTTTTTCGTGACGCTCGAACTGAACGCGGAGAAGATTGATGATATCGCATGTTGCGACCGCCTCGTCTATAGGAAGATAAGGCCCTGTCTGGTCTGCGAATATTTCTGGCCCGCTGATATAGACCTCCATGCCAAGACGTTTCATTACTTCCGCATTGCCGTGTGCGACGCGGGAATGTAAAACATCCCCTACCAGACAGATTTTCAGTCCTTGAAATTTGCCGAATTCTTCATATATCGTCATCAGATCCAGAAGTGTCTGTGTGGGATGGTCACTGGTACCATCGCCGCCGTTAAAAATAGGGACCTTGATTGTTTCAAGCTCCCTGTAATAAACATCCTGCGTATGACGGATTACAATGCCGTCGACACCGAGGCTCTCAAAGGTGCGTACCGTATCGTAAAGAGTTTCGCCTTTGATGACGCTGGAGGTGGCAAGGTTGAAGCTCAGGGGCGCGATACCAAGATTGAGCATCGCAATCTGAAAGCTGTATTGGGTACGGGTTGAGTTCTCATAAAAAAGGTTGACCATTTTCTTCCCCGAGAAATTTACGGTCAACCCATTTTTGAAACGGATGGCTAAATTAATGATGTCCATTATTTCTTGCGTGGATAAGGACTTTAGTGTCAGCAAGCCTCTCATAACTCATTTACCTCTCGCAAAGACCATTGTGAGGTTTGTATCCTTTGATTGCTCTTAACCTTTCGAGGTATTATAACACACCTCTTGTTGAAATGCAAATGCTTTGCGCGCCTTTTTGATTATTTCATCTTTTCTTGCTTGACCTTCTTATCAATCACATGGCGGGAAGACAATTCTGCAAATATCTCGTTTAATGTCACATTTTGTTCTGCCATCAGCACCATGACATGGTAAGTGAGATCGGCAATTTCATAAATAAGCTCTTCTTTGCTGCCGCCCTTGCCGGCAATGATGACCTCGGTTGCTTCTTCGCCCACCTTTTTGAGAATCTTGTCGATGCCCTTCTGAAAAAGATAAGTAGTATAAGAACCTTCCTGCGGATCGGACTTCCTGCTTTTGATGAGTCCGAACAGCTTTTCATAAGAAAATTCTCCGTATTGCGTGCTTTGGAACAGCTTATCCACAAAGCAGCTCTCATTGCCCAGATGGCAGGCGGGTCCATCTTTCACAACCTCGATTACCAGTGCATCCCTGTCGCAATCCGCTTTGATGGAAACAATGTGTTGAAAGTTGCCGGAGGTTTCGCCTTTTCGCCAGAGTGTCTTGCGCGAACGGCTGTAAAAGCAGGTCTTTTCTTCCTCCATACTGATTGACAGACTCTCATAATTCATATAGGCTACCGTCAGCACTTCTTTTGTAAAATAGTCCTGTACGATGGCAGGAACCAATCCGTCCTGATTAAACTTAATGTCTTTGATGTCCAGCATATTCTTTCTCCCGATTCAGAATTTTATAATCTCACTTCCACGCCGTTTGAACGCAGATAGTTTTTCAGATCCCGGATATTGATTTCCTTGAAATGGAAAATGGATGCCGCCAGCCCCGCGTCCACCTTGGGAAGGGTCTTGAAAAGCTTCAGAAAATCCTCCTTGCTGCCGGCCCCGCCCGAAGCGATGATGGGAACAGATACGCGTCTGCCGATTTCTTCCAGAAGTTCTGTATCGAAGCCACGTTTGACACCGTCGGTATCGATACTGTTGACCACCAATTCGCCCGCTCCCCGGTCTTCTCCCTGTCTTGCCCATTCCAATGCGTCAATGCCGGTGTTTTCTCTGCCGCCTTTGGCGAAAATCGTGTATTTTCCGTCCACTCTCTTGACGTCCATCGAGAGCACCACGCATTGATTACCATACCGTTTTGCGGCCTCCGTAATGAGCGAAGGATTGCGGACAGCGCCCGTATTGACGCTGACCTTGTCCGCACCGCACTTGAGAACCCGGTCGAAATCCGCAACGCTGTTGATGGCGCCACCCACCGTTAACGGAATAAAAATCTGCTTGGCAACTTCGGTCAGAACATCGTTGAACAGCGCCCGTCCTTCAAAAGAGGCGGTAATGTCGTAGAAAACCAATTCATCCGCGCCGCTCTCATTATAAAATGCCGCCATCGCAACAGGATCTTCCACGTCCTGCACACCCGAAAAATTGACACCCTTGACTACGCGCCCGTTGCGCACATCCAGACAAGGTATAATCCGCTTGGTAATCATAATTCGCCCCTCCCTATCTGCACCGCGCGCGACAAATCAATCAAACCTTTGTATATCGCCTTGCCTAAAATAGCTCCCGATACAGAAAGCACGCGAAGGGCGCGAAGCTCCGTTTCGTCCGAGATTCCGCCGGAAGCAATCACATCCAACCCTTTGATTTGGGACAGCTTTCTAAATGCTTCCATATTGGTGCCTGCCATCCCGCCGTCGGTAGCGATGTCGGTAAAAATGACCTTGTCGATGCCTGCTTCCGCACATCGCGCGCAAAACAGATAGGCATCGGTATCGGTGACCGTTTTCCAGCCATCCACCGCGACAAATCCGTCTTTGGCATCCACACCAACGGCTATCCTGCCGGGATACCTGGCGGCCATTTTCTCTGCAAAAGAAAAATCGCGGACCGCCGCCGTGCCCAGAATAACGCGGCCGACACCCAACTCCAGATAGCTTCTGACGCGTTCTTCGTTGCGGATTCCGCCGCCGACCTCCATGAATACACCGCCTTCTGCCGCCAAACGGCGGATGATGGCAAAATTAGCAATGCTGCCGTCCTTGGCACCGTCCAGATCGACGACATGCAAAAACTGTGCTCCCTGCTTTCTGAAGCCTTGCAGCACCTTTACGGGATCGTCCGAAAACACCTCGCCCGTTGCATAATCGCCCCTCGTCAGACGGACGGCTTTGCCGCCCAGAATATCAATCGCGGGATAAATATCCATCTTATACCTCAGAAAATGCTTTTAATATCCGCAGTCCGGCTTCTCCGCTTTTTTCCGGATGAAACTGCGTGCCGAAAACGTTGCCGCAGGCAACCGCCCCCGTGATCTCAATGCCGTAGAGGGAAGTCGCGATGACGGACTCCGCGCAGTTTTTTCCATAATAAGAATGCACGTAATAGACGTAATCCCCCTCTTTATTGTACTTGAACAGCGGACTGTCTTTGACAAAATGCAGACTGTTCCAGCCGATATGCGGCACTTTCAGAGGTTCCGTCAAATCCTCCGCAATGGGGCAAACCTCCCCTCTGATAAATCCCAGGCCAGCATGCACGCCGTATTCAAAGCTCTTGTCAAACAGCATCTGCATACCCAGACAGATCCCCAGAAGCGGTTTGCCCGCTGCGGCTTCTTCTTTTATCAGGCTTATCAGTCCGGTTGCCTCCAGTTTTGCATATGCGTCCGCAAAGGCACCGACACCGGGAAGAATGATTCTGTCCGCAGCAAGAATGACATTTTTTTCCGAGGTGACGGCATTGGACAGCCCCAGATAATTCAGTGAGCTGCTCAAGGAAAAAAGATTGCCTACCCCGTAGTCGATGATTGCTATCATATTGTTATCCTTATAATAATCTTATAATAATCCTTTGGTGGAAGGGATTTCGTCCTTGGCGGCGGGGTCATAAGCTATGGCCTGACGAAGCGCACGCGCAAGCGCCTTGAAAACCGCCTCCAGGATGTGGTGGGCATTGCTGCCTTCCAACTGTTCGATGTGGAGGGTAAGACCCGCCGTTCTCACAAAAGCCGCCATGAATTCTTCGCCCAGCTCTGTGTCAAACTCTCCAACCTTTTCTGCGGCAATCGCAACGTTATAATTCAGATAGGATCTGCCGCTGAAGTCCAGCGCAACCATCACAAGCGCCTCGTCCATGGGCAGTGTCACACTGCCATAGCGGCAGATGCCCCGCTTATCCCCGAGTGCTTCCTTAAAACAACCGCCCAATGCTATGGCAACATCCTCAACGGTGTGATGCGCATCGACCTTCAGATCGCCTTTGCATGTGACGGTAAGGTCAAATCTGCCGTGCGCGGCAAATAAATCCAGCATATGGTCAAAAAAACCCACTCCGGTAGAAATCTTTGCTTTGCCGCTTCCATCCAGATTGAGGGAGAGGAAAATATCGGTTTCTTTGGTTTTTCGGACAATTTCGGATGTTCTCATCTCTCTGCCTTCCTTATACTTTTTAGAACCAATCAATAAACTATGAAGGGATCCTTCATCTATTGTACACTATTGCAAGAGGATTTCGGATAATTTTTTTATTAAGGTTTCCATATCTCCGCGTGAACCTACACTGATGCGGTTATAATCTTCAATCCGCTTTTTGTCAAAATGACGTACGAGAATTCCCTCTGCCTTGAGTCTTTCATACAACACTTTTCCCGGAATACGGTTATGCCGCGCAAAGACAAAGTTGGTTGAGGAAGGCAGCACTTCAAAGCCCAGAGCGGCCAGCGATTTTGATAAAAATCCACGGTTTTCTATAATTTTTGCGCAGCATGCCTCAAAATAACTCTTATCTTCCATTGCGGCGATGCCTGCAAGCTCGGTCATGCTGTTGATATTATAGGGATTCATCATATCGCGCACCCTGTCCAGATCGGACATCAGCGATGCCTGCCCCGCCGCAAATCCGAGACGTGCGCCCGCAAGCGAACGCGACTTGGAAAAGGTCTGCACGACAATCAGATTATCGTACTTTCTGATAAGCGGGATGCAACTCTGGCCGCCGAAATCCACATAGGCTTCGTCAACAATGACTACCCTGTCAAGATTGGAAGAAATGATTTTTTCCATCTCCGCAAGCGTCAATGCAATACCCGTCGGGGCATTGGGGTTGGCAAGAACAATATGCTTATCCGTCTTGCAAAAGGCTTCCACATCGACCGTGAAATCCGTTTTGAGCGGTATGGTCTCTCCGGGTAGCCCGAGAAGTCCCGCAAGCACGGGATAAAACCCATAACTAACATCCGGCGCGACAATGTCGCCGCCGCCTCCGCAAAGCGCAAAGTACGCAAGCATAAGGGCTTCATCCGAACCATTGGTTGCGACAACCTCGTTTTCGTTCAATCCATAAAAATCTGCAATCGCTTTTCTGATTTTTCCGGCTGTCGGATCGGAATAAAGCTTCAGCCCGTCAATGACACTCAGATTGATAGCGCCCGCTACCTTCGGAGAAGGCGGAAAGGGCGACTCATTTGTATTCAGTTTGATATATCGGATTCCTTTGGGCTGTTCGCCTGGTATATAGGTCGCAAGTCCAGCGTATTTCGGGGTTAGAAATCTGCTCATTGATGATTGATACCTCCTTAAATTCATTGTATCCGGAAGAAGCAATGCCCTAGGGCGAAAATACGGTAATCCATAAGAAAGATGAACGATTGATACTGCCCCCGAAATTGCCTTTAGGGGTGCAGTTCTCTTTCAGTCCTTCGTTCTTGCGGTGATAGAACGCGCATGGGCCTGCAAGCCTTCCCGTTCTGCAAAATCGGCAATACGCCTGCCGTTCTTCTTTAACGCCGCGGCGGTATAAAAGATATATTGACTCTTCTTGATAAAATCATCTACCGAAAGCGGAGACGAAAACCTTGCTGTGCCGCTTGTGGGAAGTGTATGGTTGGCGCCCGCAAAATAATCGCCCGTCGCCTCCGGAGTGCTGCGCCCCAAAAAGACCGAACCTGCCGAAGTGATTTTGTCCAGAAGGGCAAAAGGCTCGTCCACGCACAGCTCCAGGTGTTCCGGCGCGATGCTGTTGGAAACCTCTGCGGCCTCTTCCAGACGGGATACGAGAAGGATTCTGCCATGATCATCGATTGAAGCGCGGGCAACGCTTTCACGGGGAAGTACCGAAAGCTGCTTCTCAAGTTCCGCACTCACCTTCTCTGCCAGCGCCGAAGAATCCGTAATCAATATCGCGCTTGCGTTCTTATCATGTTCAGCCTGCGAAAGAAGATCGGCGGCAAGACAGCCGGGATCGGATTTCCCGTCGGAAATAATCAATATCTCGCTGGGTCCTGCTATCATGTCGATGCCGACTTCGCCGAACACCTGCTTTTTTGCCGCTGCGACATACATATTGCCCGGACCGACAATCTTATCCACTTTTTTTATGGTTTGGGTGCCGTAGGCAAGCGCGGCAATCGCCTGCGCGCCGCCCACCTTGTAAATTCTGTCCACACCGGCAATACGCGCCGCGGTAAGCACATCGGGATTAACCTTTCCATCCTTGCCGGGCGGGGTCACAATTGCAAGTTCTCTGACTCCCGCAAGCTTTGCTGGCACTGCATTCATCAATACGGTAGAAGGATACCCCGCCGTACCGCCGGGAATATAAAGCCCGACACTGTCCAAAGGCAAAAAACGTTGGCCGACAATCGTTCCGTCTTTCTTTTTTATCGCATAATTTTTACGCAGCTGTTTTTTGTGAAATACAGCAATATTCTTTCCCGCCTGCTTCAGCGTTTCGATAAAATATCTGTCTGCATTATTATAGGCTTCCGAAATCTCCTCTTCGGTAACCAGCAATGCATTTAATTTTACTTTGTCAAAGCGTTCGGTATATTCGTAAAGCGCTTTGTCCCCTTCTTCGCGCACCTTGGCAAGAATGGTTGCCACAGTTTTTTCTACGGCGGAGTAATCTATCCTTTCTCTGTTGATAATCGCGCCCGCCTCTGCCGCATTCATAATCTTTATCATGCAATCACCTCCGCCAGCTTCTCTTTGAGTGAATCAATCGCTACGGTTTTGAATTTATAACTGCTTTTGTTGGCAATCAGCCTTGCGCTGATCGGGACAATTTCTGCTATCACGCTCATATTGTTTTCTTTAAGCGTTGTTCCCGTTTCGACAAGGTCGACGATCACATCGGACATATTGAGGATAGGCGCAAGTTCGATGGAGCCGTTCAGCCTGATGATTTCGATTTCACGGTTAAGAGAGCTGTAATATTCCTCCGCAATATTGACAAATTTGGTTGCTACGCGCAAGGGGCGCTCTTTATTCTCCCGGAAGTCGTTTTTTGCGGCAACCGCCACTCTGCATTTGCCGATATTGAGATCAAGAAGTTCGTAGACATCCGGCTTGTATTCCAGCAGGATGTCCTTGCCGACAACTCCGACATCCGCCGCGCCGTATTCTACATAAATTGCCACATCCGAAGGTTTGACAAGAAAATAGGATACGCCGTTCTTCTCATCGACGAAGACCAGTTTCCTGTTATCATCATTGATGCCTGAAGTATCAAAGCCTATTTTCGCCAGCAGGCTGCATACTTTTTCGGCCAATCTTCCTTTGGGTAACGCTATATTAAACATCTGTTTCCTCCAGTTTTCCTTTAACGTACCGGACAATTCTGCCATACGAAAGTCCCTGCGGCAGAGAGGTTTCCGTTCTCACTTTCAAGCCGTTTTCGGCCAGCCTTGTTACGGCCTCCAGCAGTCCTTTGCAATCCGCGTCTTTTTCGTAGAGTATAAGCACATCTGCGTCCAGATCTTTGTCCTCGGGATAATAAGCGGCAATTTCGTCAAGAATCAACGCAAATCCGATGGCGCCGACACCCTTGCCGAATTTCTGCAGGAGTTTATCATACCGCCCTCCGGACAAGAGCATGCGGGGCACACGACTGACATAACCGTGAAAGATAATGCCGCAATAATAATTGATATCATTAATGATAGAAAAATCCACGCGCACCCTGTTCTCGTATTCGCCGCCCTTGATGGCTTTATAGATATCCGAAAGTTCTTCATACGCCTCTTCCATGGCACCTCCGGAAATTATGCTGCAAATTTCAGGCAGAGCGCTGCCCAGAGAACCGTTGATGGTGATAAGCTTCTCCAATTTTGCGGCAATTCCCTCTCCCGCATTGCAGGCTTTCAATTGTCTTCCGAGGTCATGCACGTTTTTTGATACAATGCATTGCAGGATCTGCTCTTTATCCGCATTGGCAGGAAGCTCCGATGACTCCAACAGTCCGGTAACAATGCCGATGTGTGAAAGATCCAATACAAAATCATCCTCCACCGATTGCAGACTCCTGAGCGCAAGCGTGACAACCTCCAGGGTTGTATAACCATCCACCGGCCCCAACGCTTCCAATCCAAGCTGCGATATTTCTTTGAATTTATGCGCTCCCTTCGCCGGTTTATAAACATTTTCTATATAATAAAGCTTGTCAAAACAACCTTTCAGTTCTTTGGCATTTTTGACAATCGACAAAGTAACATCGGGCTTAAGAGCAAGCAAGCGCCCATCCAGATCGGTAAAAGAGATGATTTGTCCGCCGGGAATAAAGCTTTTGTTGTCCATATAGAAGCCATATTCTTCAAATCGGCTCATTTTATATTTTTTGTACCCGAAACGCTCATACAACTGCCGCAGCGACAGCGCCACACGTTCCTCTTTCTTCAGTGTATCCAAAACGGAATCCATATTCTCTCCTTTTTACTGTCCCCATTATAGTTTACTTTAGCGCTTTAGTCAAGTAAATTAATAAAGTACATAAAAATTGCCCATTATATGGGACAATTTTATGTTCTCCTTATTGAATTTTTAATATTTTTTCCAATGCGGACAGATTGGTGATATTGATTTTATCCTTCCAAAACGTGATGATCCCTTCGTCGCGCATCCTCATCATTTCGCGGGACATCGAAGGGCGGGAAACATTGAGGTATTCTGCCATTTCGTTACGGTTCAGGCCAAGCTCTATCGAAAGTGTACCCTGTTCAATGTACTTATCATAAATAAGCTTGGATATCTTGAGACGCATGCTTTTGATGATCAGATATTCTGTATCTTTATTGATAGCGGTAATCCTGCCCACATAGTAACGTATGAGATTGGTCATCAATCCGGATGACATTCTGCCTCCGTCGGCGATCAATGACTCCAGCGTTATATACAAAATGGCCGACTCATCCGCGGCAACAATGGAAAATGATGCCGTGCCGTCCTTGCTGAATCCGTCCACCTCGCCGAACATGCCGCCCTGCTCGATGGTTCCCTGCGCGACACGGTTGCCATCCTCCTTGGTAACATATTTTAAAAGCAACCCGTTCAACAGGATACCGATGCTGTCGATTCGGGTACCCTCTTGAAGAATTATCTTGCCTTTGGGGTATCTGACAATCCTGCTTTTGAGAACATCGAACAAAGCATTGATTTCTTTGTCTTCCAGATCACAAAACAAATTGTTCAGTTTTATCAGCCTTACAATGTTCATAGGGCTTCCTCCTCGGTAAACATGACTTTGTAGCCAAAGCAACAAATGTTATTTCATTATATAATAAAATACAGCGTTATGCAAGACATTTGGCGATTTTTGTGCTATACTTTTCATATGTCCGAAGAAGCAGCACTGCAATTTTTACGCGCGTCCGAGCATGAGTTCTGCGAGTCGCGCCTTATTCTGGTCGAAAGGGTAATTTCCGGTTTTCTTCAGGGACTTACGGAGAATCCGGATCTTCTTGCCATTCTTGAAGATTGTGCAAAGAGCGCAAGTTATCCTTCAGAATACAAAAAAGCTGTCTCGCGCGATGGCGTCGGAAGTTATCTGCTCCTGCCTCAAGGCACCAAACAGATGATTTCCCTGGTGACCGGCCTGATGTATGAGTTTGACAACGGCACCATTTCCATTGTCGACTTTGTCACCAAATTTTTTCCTTCCGACTCTTCGAATGCATCCTACGGAATGTTTTGTGAACGCATCATCAAGCCTTATTTTGATGCTTTTACAAGGCGTCTGAAGGGAGAACCCGATACTGTCAGCGAAACGCTTGCAGAAAAACTTCAGACCCCTTATTCCTTTCCTGACAAAGCAAAAGAAGATTGCGAACATTGGCTCAAGGCGCTTCTGGACATTGCCGCAGGCGACAACAATACGCCCGAGGACAAAAGAAGAGAATATATCGAAATGATAAAAGGCATGATTTATGTTCTTGAAGGGCGCAATCCCTTGCTCATCAAACTTTTATGGACAGGTCTCAAAAACACCTTAGGAAACTTCAGACCTGGCCGCCGCGAGCTTTCCGAAATCAAAAATATTCTTACTGTCTACGGGGTATTATAACGGATGTTTCTTACTTCACTTGAAAACGTTGCGCTGCTTCTTGCCATGGCAATTCCCGGATTTATCGTTGCAAAATTAAAAATGCTTAAAAATCCGGATGGCGCAATCAACTTCATTTCCATTCTTCTTTTGTATATCTGCCAGCCGTTCATCACCTTCAATTCGTTTTTGAATACGGATTATCAACAGACTGTGCTGTTCAATCTGATCGCGGTATTTTTGGTCACCGCAGTAATCATGGTGGCAGTATGTTCTTTTTCGCGCCTCATTCTCATAAAAAGCAAGGATTCCGATGTCCGAAGCATGATTCCCTATGCCGCGACCTTCGGCAACGTCGGATATATGTGCATTCCCTTTCTTCAAATACTCCGGCCCGGGGACAATTTGGTAATTCTGTATGCGACAGCCTCCATTGTTGCCTTCAACCTTGCGGCATGGACAATGGGAAATTATATTCTTACAAGGAACAAAAAATTCATCAGTCTGAAGAAAGCCTTCTTTAACCCACCGACCATATCGTTTCTTATTGCGCTTCCTCTGTTCATGCTCAATCTGAATTTCAACCGTTCGGCCAGCCTGCAGGGTGTCGCAAAGGTATGCCGGCTATTTGCCGAACTTGTCGGGCCCATGTCGATGACGCTGCTCGGCATTAAATTTTCTGAAATCAGGTTCAAGGAGCTGCTGTCGGACTATCGGCCCTACCTTTCGGCAGGACTGAAACTGATTCTTGCGCCGTTCATCGCATTCTGTATTCTGTTCATTACAAGGATTTTTTATAATATTGATGCGATACTTCTTAACGTTGTCGCTTTTGCCGCCATGCCGACCGCGACCAATCTGATGATGTTTTCTTCCCTCCATGACAAGGATGTCAAGCTCGCGGCAAAAATCGTTCTTATTTCCACCCTGCTTTCTGTCCTGACTATCCCGCTTGTTTTGGGACTCTCAAGAATCGTCTTTTAAGGCAGACACGGTGCCAAACAAAAAATAGGTAAATTTATTCTCCGTAACTTAATTAAAATAGTTGTCAATTTCCGCATAATACTATATAATAGCAATAGTCTGGAAGGAGGTGCGATCATGATCACAAAGGATATGCTGATCTCCGATGCCTTGAGGCAAGGCAATATTGATGCCATGGCCGAGGTTCTTTACAATTTCGGTATGCACTGTCTCGGATGCGCGCTTGCACGCGGTGAGACCATCGAGCAAGCCGCCGCCGTACATGGCGTAGACCCCGAAGAAATGGTAAAAGCTCTCAACGAGGCCGCCAAAACAAAATGATGCTCTCATGATTCCGTCGGTATACTGGAGCATGGTGCAAAGGTAGCACAGAGGACTCTGACCCCTCTGATCTAAGTTCGATTCTTAGTGCTCCTGCCAAAAGAAGAGACTGAACGCAATGTTCGGTCTTTTTTTGTGCAAAGGGACGGGATTGCATGCTTGCAAAAACCTTCTTTCTTTGTTCTCATGCCATCTGTATGTTGCCATATCTTGAAACGATTGTTGCATGCCGGCAAAAGTGGACAATCCGAACAGAATGCTGTATACTTTTTAATGAGGAGCTTTTGTGATGCGAAAAATTCTTGGCTGCGTGCGCAAGGCCATCAAAGATTATCATATGATTGCTGAAGGCGACAAAATCGCAGTCGGTCTGTCCGGCGGCAAAGACAGCATTGCGCTGATGACCGCACTCAAGCTTTATCAGCGTTTTTCGCCCGAGCACTATGAACTTACGGCAGTCATGATTGACGGCGGGTTCAAAGGCACCAACTCAGAAGAAGTTGAAGCACTTAAGGAATACTGCCGCAATCTGGATGTCCAACTGATAATAGAAAAGACGGACATAGCCTCCATTGTCTTTGACATCCGAAAAGAAAGCAATCCCTGCAGCCTGTGCGCAAAACTTCGCCGCGGCGCGCTGAATACCAAATGCCGGCAGATTGGCGCAAACAAGCTTGCGCTTGCCCACAACAGCGAGGACGTGCTGGAAACCTTTCTTCTTTCTTTCATTTATGAAGGAAGACTGTCCACCTTCCAACCTGTCTCCTACATGAGCCGCTCGGGAATCACGCTGATACGTCCGCTGATTTATGCATCGGAGTCCGACATCAAAGGTGCGGCCAAGCGGCTGAACTTCCCGATTGTCAATAATCCCTGTCCGATGAACCATTTCAGCCAGCGGGAATATATGAAAAACCTTATCCATTCTATCAAAAAAGATATCCCGTTTGCCAAGGACAGAATGTTTGAAGCAATTGTCAACGCAGAACGATATAATCTGTTTCCTCAGAAATACTGCAGCCATCCTACGGAGAACGATGAATCCATCTAAACCCAAAACCCTTTTTATTCTGTTCGCGACCTTTTTCAAAATAGGCTTATTCACCTTCGGAGGAGGATATGCCATGATTGCGCTTATTGAGCGCGAAGTGGTGGAAAAACGCGCCTGGCTTACCCACAAAGAAATGCTCGACCTTATCGCAATTGCAGAGTCTACGCCCGGCGTGATTGCCCTTAATACGGCAACCTATGTCGGCGCAAAGCTGGGCGGTTTCTGGGGTTCGCTTGCTTGTTCAATCGCCGTCATTCTTCCTTCCGTCATCATCATCATGGCAATTACCCCGGTATTGCAGAAATTCGGCACCAATAAATATGTTCAGTGGGCATTCTGGGGGATCCGCTCGGCAATCGCCGCGCTTATTCTCAACGCTGTCTGGAAGCTGTTCCGCTCTATAGAAAAATCTGTTGTGTCTTACATTGTCATGGCCGTGTCTTTTGCGCTCGCCTTGCTTTCTGTTTTCAAAATCATCCCCGTAGATATCGTCTTCATCCTTCTTGCATCGGCGCTGTCCGGCATCGTTTACGGCTTTTTCAAACGTAAAAAACAGGCAAAGAACACCGCAGCGGAACCATCTTCTTCAAAACATCAAATATCCGCCCCCGGAGAAAAGGAGGCGGATAAATGATTTTTCTTGAGCTGTTTCTCAACTTTCTCAAAATAGGTTTTTTTACGATCGGCGGCGGATATGCGATGCTGCCTCTTATTTCGGATACCGTCATCACAAAAGGATGGCTGCAGCCCGATCAGCTCATTGACTTTATCGCGATTGCAGAGTCCACTCCCGGCCCGTTTGCCATCAATGTTGCTACCTTTGTAGGGAGCATAGTGGGTGAGTCGGCGCTTCATGGCTTCGGCGGGGCACTCCTGGGTGTTTTATGCACCGTTGCGGGACTCTTTATCCCTTCGTTTGTCATCATTCTGATAGTCTATAAGCTGGCTGCAAGGCTTACCAAAAACCGCTATTTTACAGACGCCTTTTTATGCGTGCGTCCGACAGTGGTCGCTCTTGTCGCAAGCGCCTTTGTGACGGTTGCAATGTCCGCGTTTGTTGTCGGCAGCGGGGAACAGAAATCCTTCAGCTGGTTTGCCCTTATCTGGTTTCTGCTCTGCTTTGCAGCGCTCCGCATCCAGAAGAAGGTGCATCCGATCCTGGTTATCCTTGTTTCCGCCGGGGCAGGCATCCTCTACTATGGCGTGATTCTGGGCGGGATTTAATCATCCTATCTTGCCTTGCTATTTATCCCCGGAAGGGAGATAATCATAGGGATTCACGATGGCGCCATCCTTGGTTACAGAAAAATGCACATGGGGACCGTCGCTCATTTCGTTGGTTGCCGAGGTGCTGATATTGCCAAGCGTCGCGCCTTTTGCAACATTCTGTCCCTTTACAACAACGGGTTCACTCAATGAGCCATAGAATGTCTTCAGCCCATTTCCGTGATCGATGACGACATAATTTCCCTTCAAGGCATCGTAGCCTACTTCCGAAACCGTGCCGCCGTAAGCCGCCTTGACGGCTTCGTTTTCTTCGCCGCCAAAATCAATGCCGTCATGAACCTTATAAAGTCTTAAGGTTGTCCACCATACAAGGGAATCCATAGCGTAATCCTTTATTACTGTGCCGGATTCGACAGGCAAACTGAATACGATGGGGTCCGGCTGCACCACCGGATCATCGACCGGATCATCGACCGGATCATCAACCGGATCATCGACAGGGTCTTCAACGACCGGCGTATTGTCAACCGGTACGGAGTCCTTTTTCTGGGAAATAACCGCGACGGTAATCATTGCACCGATTGCCAAAATACATACACCCATAATGATGTAGTACATATTTCTTTTCAGGAAAGCTTTACCCTTTCCGTTTCTTGCATATTTTTTGTCCATAATGCTCAAAACCTCCACTTTGCATTGCTGTGATACGGAGATTATTGGCCAGATTTATTTTCTTATACAAGTTGAATACAGAAAAATTGGAATAAAAAAAGCCTCTGCCGGGGCAGAGGCAAATTTAATTCACAAAGCAAATTTAATTACGCCGTTTGATTTTTCTTTACAGCGTCAAAACAGGTCTTTATTGTTTTTTCGGAAGGTCTGCATTTTGATGCAACCAGGCTCGCGAGAGGAGTCACGATCATCGAGGATACCATTGCGCTGACGCCGATGATCGGAGAACGTCCGATGCCCTTCTTTATTACCATGCCAAAGGCGGTGCCCGACGGTGTTTCTGCAAAGCCGAAAACCAGAATGAGTGTCAGTGTCAATACAAGAGAGAAGGTTATCGATGCATAAACGCCCACCTTGTTGACCTTTTTCGAATATAATCCATAAATATACGGACCGATGAACGAACCTGCGATGGTGCCCCAGCTCAACGCCATCAAAGTGACAATCACGTCAATCTGAAGGATGGCAAGTGCTGCGGATACGGCAATAAAAACGATGCAAAGGCAGCGCATCAGCACTTTGACATTGCTGTCGGACGCGGTTTTGCGTATATAGCCGCGATAGAGATCAATCGATACCGTAGAAGAGCTGGATAAAGAAAGCGCGGACAGCGTGGACATGCTTGCCGAAAGAACAAGAACCGCGATGAAACTCAACAGGAGCGCGGGCATACCTGCCTGCTCAAACATGGTCGTAATGACTCTGTCCGCCGCCGGTGCCGGGTTGCCGGCAAGAAAGAAGAGATGCGCAAAACCGCCGTTCAGATAAGCGCCTCCGCCAATGACCAAGGCAAAAATGGTACTGATGACGGTTCCGCGCTTGATAGCCGCGCTATCCTTGATGGTGTAGAATTTATGGATGGATTGCGGCAATCCCCAGATGCCGAAAGAGGTCAGAAGACACATGATGATCAGCGTAAAGCCGGGACTGTCGATAAACTTCCCGCTGCTCTGAAAGCTTGGGAACAATCCGTAGCCCATTTCCGTCAGTTTCCGAAAACCGTCTGCCCAGCCGACCTGCGGCGAATTCAACATAAAAGCAAGCATGGCGACCACACCGAGAATCATGATGATGCCTTGGATAAAGTCAGAAAGCGCTTCTGCAAAATATCCGCCGACAAAAAGATAAACCGCGGTAATGGATGCCATAATAATGACGCACCAGACAAATGGAATGCCATATGCCGCTTCGATGATATAGGCGAGTCCCTGATAGACCGAAGTGCTGTATGGGATAAGAAAAATAAAGATGATCAGCGAGCTGTAAAGCTTGAGGTATTTGCTGTCATAACGTTTTTCAAAAAATTCCGGCATCGTCCGCGCCTCGATTGCCTGAGACATCGCGCGGGTACGTTTTGCGAGCACTTTCCACGCCAGAAAGGCACCGATAATGCCGTTCGCTATTCCGATCCATACCGCAGACAATCCCATGAACATACCGAATTTGCCGGCATATCCGATAAAGA
This sequence comes from Clostridiales bacterium Firm_09, assembly GCA_001604065.1. GTDB lineage: Bacteria > Bacillota > Clostridia > Christensenellales > DTU072 > Firm-09. The sequence goes on along the minus strand of LVAO01000001.1, from coordinate 28,931 downwards.
TGACCGCCGAAAAATAGGTTGTGCCGTAAGCAAACGCACTCATCCATCCGCTCATGCCGCGATTCGAAAGATAAAAACTGTTGAGAGAACTGCTTTTTTTGTGTGAAAATACCGAAATTCCCACCAGAAATGCGAAGTATACCACTAAGATGACGTAGGACCACGCATTGATTGCCGCAAGCATCGTGAAAATATTCATCGTTCGTTCCTCCGAAATATCAGGTTATTGTATTTGGCTTTGTCAAATATGCCGTTTTTTCCCGCTTTCAAATGTCTTCTTCAAAATCCGCAACATCCGCGCCAAGCTCAGAAATCGCTTTTTTTATGGCGTCATAAGAAAATCCGCGCGAAGCAAGCTGGCGGAAAAGACGTTCTTTTGTTTTTCTGTCGGCCAAATCTTTTCCCGCGGCAAGCTTTTGCGCCATCCGCGCGGCCGAATCCTTTTCTGTCTCCTTGATGCCCGCAGTCGCTTGTGAAATTATTTCGTCCGGCACGCCTCTGCATTTGAGTTCGGATCGGATGCGATATCCGCCCTTGGAAGCCTTATTGATTTCCACATAAGTCTCCGCAAAGGCGCTGTCGCTGATGTAGCCGTATTGTTTTGCCAGAGCAAGGGCATTGGTTATGCTCTCATAACGATAACCTTTCTGACAGAGCCGTATGCGCGCTTCCATCTCCGTCTTTGCTCCGCGGGAAAGCATGGCAAACAAATAGTCCTTAGCCGCAGTCCTGTCGCAGGAAACAAGAAATTGCTGAAATTCCTCTTCTTCCATTTCCTTATCCTTGTCCACTGCATAATAGATGACCTCAGAAAGCGGCAGCTTTTCATATACAACACCGCCGGCAGTGACGTCGGCGGTGTTTTTGTGAAATCTGACCTCTTCGATTTTCATCGACTTCAATTGACCTTGACAATCCAGCCGAATTCGTCCGGAAGTCTGCCGTACTGGATGCCGGTAATTTTGTCGTACAGGAAGGATGTTATTTTGCCCATCTCATTATTGTTGATAATATGATCGCGGCCTTTTGCATGCAGCACACCGACGGGCGAAATGACTGCGGCGGTGCCGCTGCCGAATGCCTCGCTCAGCGTCCCCCTTTCCAACGCTTCCAGAACCTCATCTTCTGAAATTCTGCATTCTTCTACAGGAATACCCGCCTTTTTGCAGACTTTTATGACACTGTCGCGAGTGATGCCCGGAAGGATGGAGCCGACAAGCGCAGGAGTCCTGACTACACCATCCATGACAAAGAACATATTCATTGAGCCCACTTCCTCTACATACTTGTGTTCTTTGCCATCCAGCCAAAGCACCTGATCATAACCCTTTTTGTTGGCAAGTTCGCCCGCGAGCAGGGAAGCGGCATAGTTGCCCATGCATTTCGCCTCACCCGTACCGCCGATCGGCGCGCGGACATATTGTTCTTCCACCATGATTTTTGTGGGCTTCAGACCGCCCGCATAATAACTGCCCACAGGAGAAAGTATAATATAAAAAAGATAATGATGCGCGGGATGAACACCAAGCTGCGGGTCTGCGCCGATCATCGTTGGACGTATATAGAGAGAGGTGCCGGGAGCGGTCGGAATCCAGTCCGCATCAATGCGGATGAGCTCCTTCAGGCATTCTACCATCTTGTTGACATCAATCGGCGGCATGCACAGGCGCCTGGCGGAATTATTGATGCGGTTGAAGTTGTCGTAAGGGCGGAACAGCGTGATCTTGCCTTCTGCATTCTTATATGCCTTGAGTCCGTCAAAAATGCCCTGCCCGTAATGCAGAACGGTTGTTGCGGGAGAAAGCCTGAAATCATTGTAAGGAATGATTTCGGGTTCTTGCCAGGCACCGTCATTGTACTCCATCACGAGCATATGGTCGGTAAAATATCGGCCGAAACCAAGTTTTGCAAAATCCGGTTTTTCTCTTTTTTGTGTCGTCAATGTTACTTTCATAATGATACCTCTAATATAAGATATATTGGTTGTTGATAATCCGTTGGCTCTGCTTCCCGGAAGTAAGCTCCTCCAAAAAGCATGAGATTTTTTCTGCTTCTGCGTACGGAACAGCAAATTCTGTTGTGACCTGTGTGTCAAAAATGGTTTTCAACACTTTGATATTGCTTTCGCGGAAGCGTTTTTCTGCCGTTGTGTATTCGCCATAGGTGAGTTCTGCTCTGAATACCGCCGACCAGACATATTTTATTATCTTTGCCGACTCCACCGCGCCCGCCGCTGCCTTGGTGTACGCGCCGGTCAGACCGCCCGCACCCAGTTTTATGCCGCCAAAATATCTTGTCACAACCGCACAGACCGCATAAAGATTATGCTTTGCCAGCACGGCGAGAATCGGCTGTCCCGCCGTGCCCTGCGGTTCACCGTCATCGGAGCACTTGCGGATGCCAGAATCCGGAGGTCCTATGAAGGCGTAGCAATGGTGAGTCGCATCCGGAAATCGCTTCCGGATTCCGGTTGCCGACTTCTGACCTTCTTCCAAAGTATCCGCAGGAAACAGCCGGCAGACAAAGAGGCTGCGGGATACTTCATAGCTGTATTCCGAAAGTCCCGCGACGCTCAGATAATCGTTCATGAAGGGCGCACCCTGAGATGCACTTTTTTGCCCTTATGGATAACAAAGCCTTTTTTGATTTGTTCTTCGGTGAGCGCTGCCGCCACATCGTCGACAACGGCATCGTCAATCCGGATTCCGCCGCCTTCAATAAGACGCCTCGCTTCCCCTTTGGAAGGGGCAAGAGAAAGCGCCGTTATAAGGTCGACAATCCTGGATACCCCTGACGGCATCACTGCCTCAGGCATCTCTTCGCCATCGCCGAATGCACCCCGCGCCTGCTCTCTCGCTTTTTTCGCCTCTGCCTCTCCGTGGACAATTTTGGTAACCTCATAGGCAAGGCGCTCTTTTGCAAGGTTGATTGCCTTGTCATAGAAGCGGACGGTTTTGCCGTTCTGCTCACCTTCTGTATAGCAGGATGTCATCGCCTCGATTTCGGCAATCGGCAAAAGAGTTAAATATTTCAGGCAATTTTCTACGTCGGCATCTGCGACATTGCGGAAATACTGATAAAAATCGTAGGGACTGGTTTTTTCTTTGTCCAGCCACAGGGCGCCCTTCTCCGTCTTGCCCATTTTTTTGCCTTCTGAGGTCAACAGAAGCGAGAACGTCATCGCATAAGCGGTAACACCCTCTTTTTTGCGGATAAGGTCTGCTCCTCCCAAAATATTGGACCACTGGTCATCACCGCCAAGCTGGAGGAGACAGCCATATTTTTTATAAAGCTCCAAAAAATCATAGCTCTGCATCAGCATATAATTGAATTCAAGGAAGCTTAAACCCTTTTCCATCCTCGATTTGAAGCACTCCGCCGCAAGCATATGGTTGACGCTGAAGTGCACGCCGATATCGCGGATGAAATCCACATAGTTCAGCTTGAGAAGCCAATCCGCATTGTTGACCATTATTGCAGCATTTTCGCCTTCAAAGGAAAAGAAGCGGGCCATCTGTTCGCGGAAACGTCCCACATTGTAATCAATCGTTTCTTTAGTCATCATCTTGCGCATGTCGGATTTGCCGGTGGGATCCCCCACCATCGCGGTTCCTCCGCCCAAAAGCACGATCGGCCTGTGCCCCGCACGCTGCATATGCCCCATTACCATCAAAGCAAGAAAATGCCCCACATGCAGGCTATCCGCCGTGGGATCAAAACCCACATAAAAGGTCATGCTTTCTTTGCCGAGTTTTTCATAAAGTTCTTCTTCGTAAACGGTTTGTTTGATCAATCCCCGCTCGCGAAGCGTATCCATGATATTCTGTGCCATATAAATTCCGATCTCCGTATCAGCTGATTTCTTTATAAAATTTCCTGTGAAGCAATTCTGTTGCGATATTGTATTTGGTAGACATGAATATCTGATCAAAGCAAAAACGATAAATTACATTATCTTCAAAGAAATCTATGGAGGTTCCCACAACAAAAGCAATCGAGGGAGTGCCTGCAATCGAAAACCTGAGTTCTCTTCCTGTTTCTCCTTGGTAATGATATCCTTGTCTGGTGAGCGTCAGCGTACCACGCTCAATGCTGTTGAATTCTCCCGTGGCCTCATCGTTTATCGCCAGACCGACCTCGCATTTGAGCGAATACTCCGCATCGGCTTCTATTTCTTTTTCTACCTCTTCCTTCTGATATCTGTACCAAAGGTCCACTCTGGGATAAGCAATGCCCTCGCCGACCGGCATTATCTTGCCATATTTATCGATGGTTGCGGTGTTGCCGCATGCCTTGCAACAAAGAGTATTGAAGTCCGATTTCATCTGGAACTCCGCGCCGCATCGGGGGCATTTATACAAGAGACGGTCCAAACCAAGTGCAGGACGCTTGCCGCCGAACGCAATATGATTTTTCTCCTGATATTCGAATTCATTGTAGCGCATTTCTTTGAGAAGCACTTCATGAATTTCCTGCGCGGTCAAGGTCTTCGTTTGTTCTGCGGTAAACAGAGGCTTCGCCGTTATTTCGACTTTGCCGATATGGAATTTGAAATTGTATCTGGGCATGGACAGATATCCGCCCAGATTTTTTACCATCACGACAGGGATGTTAAGCCATTTTATCAGTTTTGCGATAGAAATGCTTATATAGGATTCGGTGCCGTCCACAGATACTCGGCCTTCCGGATACAATCCGATACTGATGCCGCATTCTACCATCTTCTTTATGGAACGAACACACTCGTAATCCGCCGTAAATTGTTTTTTGGGAATGGAATTGCGCATCAAGCGGATTGCGCCGGCATAGCGTTTATCATAAAACATATTGGCGGCAATCACAAAACTCATCCTTTTGGGCGCCATGACACGGGTCATGAATAGAAAATCTGTCCCGGCATGATGCGTACCAAGCACCAGGACCGGTCCCTTTATGGAGCGGACTGCCTTCAAAGCTTTGCGGTCAACAATATGAGCGCGGAAAATTATGCTGAGAATCCAACTTCCTATAAGAAGAATGACGTATACAAACAGATTGGGTTTCTTGTATCTCGGTTTGACTATCCGGGACGGTTGTTCCTTTCCCAAAAGACACCTCATAAACTTGGAATCACCAATTTTCTGATATCCTATGATATGTTTCTGGCATGTTCCATATTCTATTTAGGTAAGTGTAGCATATCCTGACATGTTTTGCAACCGAAAGCACGGTAAAACCGGATATAAAGATATAATTTATAATATAAAAATGCCGCTTATAATATGTTTTCGCATCCTTTATTGCAGATAGCGTTCATTGATCGGTCTCACAACGTTTTCTCTTTTCAGGGCCGCAATCAGCTGCCAGCAGCCGGCAAAGACAACCATTCCTGATGCGGCCAATCCGGCGGAAAGTGCGGATACCGGCGCAAAATAGAGATATTTATCCACAATACCTACAAAAACGGGCAAAAGACGATTGAGTACAATACATACGGCAAATCCGATCAGTCCACCCGAAAAAGATACGGAGAGTCCTTCTGCGGCAGAAAAACTCATGTAACCTCGTCTGGATAAACCGCAAAGCCTGTATAGTTCGAACTCGGTTTTTCGATCAAATACGGTTACAACCGCAACATTGATCATGCCGATCAGCCCGACTGCAATGACCGCATACTGCATAAAAGTCATTATTCCCAAAATGCCTTCCAGGCTGTCATCTCCGGCACTTGCATATTCTTCAAAGGTCAGAACAAACGATCTTGTAAGGTCCTGAGCATCAACAGCCTGGATCAAGTCGGATAAAGTATCTGCGCCGCCCGCACCGTAATCAATAAAATAAGTCAACCCTCCGGGAAAAGCTTCCAGTTCTTCAAAGCGTACAAAACCGATTCTGTCATAACGGGTTACTGTTGTGTCCACGCCGGCAACGGTAAAGGTTTTTACCTTGCTCCGATAATCTTCATCAAATGGGACAAAGGATATTTCATCCCCGATTTTCAGACCCAAACGCAACAGCATGTCTTGTGTAAGCACAATGGGATTTTCCAATGAGTCCCAACGCTCCAATGTACCGGGCTGCAGACCGGGCGCACAGTGCGCAAGCATTTCGGCACTGTTGACTCCGTATATAGTGCAGAATTTTTCTCCGTCCGCAAGATCCATTTTGCCCATGGGAAGCCTGAACTCGACTCCATGCATATAACCAACAAACGAGACACCTTCGTCCCAGAGCGAATTGTACAGCCTGTAACGCTGTTCCATGCTCGTTTCACTTTCGACCAGAACAACCGCATCGGCAGAATATCTTGCCTCAAAGGGCGTAACCGCATATTTGACCAAAGCCACAATTTGCACCACTATAAAAGAAAAAGCTATCACGACCGCAATGAGCGCGGTAATGGTCTGCATCGCTTTGTTGCGATTCGGAGTAAGCGCGCCTAAGCCAAACCCGCCGTCTTTTTTGATTTTTGACAGCAGGAGCGTCACACCCTTCAGGATCAAAGGGACTGCCAAGACAATCCATAGGATGATTGCGGCAATATCCAGCAGACTGATGATCGCCAACAAGATTCCTTCAAGAAAATACGTAGCGGCAAGCAGCCCGGCCGCACATGCTGTCGCAATAAGAAAGCCAATCGGCCTCGGCGATCCGGCAATACGCGGGCTTTGTGAAAGAAGCTCATGTATCGTTTGTCTGCTGATGCGGATAATGGGTACCAATGATGATATAATGGTTACCCCTGCCGCAATGAATGCGCTTGCCGCAAATTTCCAGAAGGGATACGCGAAAAAGCTGACAGAATAAGGAGCAAGGTTTTGAATAATAATCTGCATCAATAACCTGCCGAGCGCAAGACCGATTGCGGCGCCTGTCATGGCATAAAACGTGACCTCTGTCAGCATGATAAGAGCCGTCTGTGCGGGAGATGCTCCCGCCGCCTTAAAGACAACCATTTCTCTTGTGCGCTTTCGTGCAATAACCATGTAGGACGTCATTAAAATGAGCGACATGGTTGCCGTCACAAAGGCGACGCCGATGGCAAAGAGCAGCGTATTATTAAACACGATGTTTTTTGCGCCGGTATAATCACTGCCTTCCAGACATGGGACTGACGGCAGAATCTCCGCAAATCTATTTGCATATTTTTCAAACAAACCGGGATCGGAAAACGTGATATACACTGCGCTGACCATGCCGTAATTGCCGACCAGAGAAAAATCCGCCAGTACATTTATGTTGACGGCAGAACGGAAAATTCCCTCGTCGGCGGCAACATAAGCGATATATGTCCGGACATACTTATTGTAAGAAGCGATATAGAGCTCAATTTCGTCTCCGGCATGAAGTCCGGCATTTTCGGCAAAGGATTTGCCGACGATTACGGGCATTTCTCCGGACGCACCTCTTTTGCCTTCGTCTTTTTCTATATAGCCGATATCATGCAATGCCAGATATTGATTGAGGTCGGTGGCTTCCAGCAGAACCGCTCTTGTGCTGTCCTCAAACTTCATAACCGTCGTGAATTTGAGAAAATATTCTGCCAAGGCAATATCCTGCGGCTCTTCTGTCAGAACGCTCTCTACCCTTGCACGGCTGAAATATTCCTGCATGCTGAGATTGGAGCCCAGAAGCATATCGGAACCTTGCGAAACACGCTCGTTTTCGATCATGTTGACCTGATAAAAAACATCCGAAATCGTCAGCGAAACAAACATCATCGCCGTGACAACCGCAACCGTCAAGACGATAATTATTACCTGCGCCTTACTGTCGTATGCGCTTCTCAGGGTATGTCGGAGAAGCGGTTTCATGATTCGCTCACTTCTCCGGAATGCTTGATTTCTTCTTTTTGGGCAACCGAAGAAGGCGTTTCGGACTGCTCTTTGCTGACAATTCTTCCATCCGCTATTTCGATAATCCGGTTTCCGTAGGCAGCGTTGTCCATGCTGTGGGTCACCTGCACAATCGTCGTGCCCATCTCTTTATTGATGCGCGCAAGAAGCTCCATCGTCTCCTTGCCCGTGCGGCTGTCCAGATTGCCCGTCGGCTCATCCAGATAGATTACCTCCGGATCAAAAATAAGTCCGCGGGCAATGGCGGCCCGCTGCTGTTCGCCGCCCGAAAGCGTAGAAGGAAGTTTATCTTTTTGGGCGGCAATGCCAAGATAGTCCATTAATTGCAGCGTCTTTTTCTCATACGCCGCGGTGCGCTTGCCGTCCAGAATAAGAGGAAGCATGATGTTTTCATACACCGTCAGATACGGGGCGAGGTTAAAAAATTGGAAGACAAAACCGATGCGCGTCCTCCGCAACCGCGCAAGCTCTTTTTGCGGCAGAGCGCTGATTTCTGCACCTTCCATGACCACCTTGCCGCTGGTCGGGCGATCAATGCCGCCCAGAATACTGAGAAGCGTCGATTTGCCGGAGCCGGAAGCGCCGATGACCGAAAGAAAGTCACCTTTTCTGATTTCTAAACTGACGTCATCCAGCACCTTCTGGCTGCCGTTGTAGATTTTGGTAATGTGTTCGGCAATAATCAACGCTTATTCCTCCATCGACATAAAATAGTAAACCAAATAATTGAATGCGATGAGCGTCGCACTCATTTTGAGCCCCTCTTCTATCTCCGGCGTATATCCCAGTACGGTATCCGTGCTGATTCGAATTTCTTCAAGAAGCGCTTCGTCATCAATGATTTCTTCTTTTTCTCCGCCTTCGGCAAGGGCGGCAAGGTGTTCTATGGCATGAAGCGTTGCGGCGGTCTTTGCACTCTCGGCGGCATAGACTTCTTCATAACCCGGCGCATTTTCCTGCTCCTCATTGGATATGAGATAGAGATAGGTGTTGATTTTGGCAAGCTTATCCCCCGCTTCGGCCGCAGAAATTCCTGTAACGGCCGATGCGTAAGAAAAAGCCTTCGCCGCCGCCTTCCCGATATAAAGGGCAGTCAACGCTTTGCTTTTATCACCGCCGTCAAGGGCAAAATCATAATAAGAATAGGCAATCTTGTTGTCCAGGCATGTGAAAAATTCTGACATGAACGCAACAGAATAGCCAAATATATTCTGTGTCTCCGCTATCATCTTCATCACATATCCGGCATAACCGGGCTGCTCCATATCAACAAGAAAATTATCCAGTATCACTCCGCCAAAGAGTTTATTGAGATTCTCCGCACCAAAAGTATCTATTATTTTGCGGTACTGCGCACCCAGCTCATATACAAGTTCGGCTGCCATCCTCGCCGACGCAAGAGAACTGCCCGCCAAAAGAAGGGGGATTTCGTTTGCCGCAACCGCGGTGCGCGAAAACAGCACAACAAAGCTTTCTTCCCCAAGCTCGCGTATAAGTTCCTGATCATCTTCTCCGCTTAATGCCAAGGCTATCTGATAAAGAACTCTGCCCGCTTCTTCGGGATTCATGCCGGTTTCCTTGAGGATTTCCTGATAAATACTGCCCAGGTCCAAGCCTTTCACCATGCTGTCAAAAAGAGCGGGCGACGTATTGAATTTCTGACCGATAACAATCGGCCTTCCGTCTTCATCCAGCACAAGATTGCCCTGTTCGTCCTTTTGAAATTCATAAACATACATTCGGAACAGGAAGATCATCAGAACGCTGCCGGTTTCGGGGTTGTAAGGTATTGTGTAAGTATATTCACCCGCGTCAAAGACGGGCATTTCGTACTGATAATAATCATTGACTTTTTGGGCGGTGGAAGCAAGATATCGTCCAAATGCCAATGCCTTTTCCGAAGGCACACGCGCCATCCGGAAGGCATTGATAATGATATCGCTTACCCTGCGCGAAACACTGATGCCCACGCTTGTCATCGCATTTACAGTATCGATGCCAAACAGCATTTTAAGATATTTCTCGACATCGGATGCCACGGATGTGTATACGGAAATATCGTACTGAAAAGGAGCATCCGAAATAATCTCGTACGCTTGTCCGTCCTGCCCTCTGCCGATCCTGCCCGCCGGAGTGACCTTATTCTGATTCTGCAGCACGACCGAAGCAATGACAAGCGAAGCTATCAGAACAATGGCCACCAAAGGCGCAACAACTGCAAACAGTTTCTTTTGCAAAAATATCCGTTGTTTCATGCATCCTAAGTATACTATAGAGTATAAAAAAGGTCAACACGTCCGCCGTGTTGACCCGGTGAAGATGTTGTGTAAAATCTGGATTATTGCAACTGCCAATATAAAACGGGATATTGATTGGGTGCAAAGTTCCAGACATTGCCGGGATGTACTGCCCTGTCTTCCTCAGAGAGATATTTGCCGAATCCGACTGTAACGGTAAGATAGGCTTCGGATTGCAGATTCTGCAAGGTTGTCTCTGTGCCGCATATAGAGAATATGCCTCCTTTTGGTCCGCTGGTAATGCTTTGGGAAGAGCATCTGTAACCATTGCAGACGGATATTTCCCGTCCGGTGAAGCCTCCCGCATAGGCTTGCGAACCTATTCTGGTTTCCGTATAGACGTTGCCCGTTGCAAAACAAGAACCTGTCGCACCGCTGAAATAGTAAGCCGCAAAGCCTCCGCTGTAAGCGTAGCTTCTTGTATCCATAACAGAGTCTGCTACGGCGGATACAGTGCCCGTAGAATATGAACAAATTATATTTCCGTTGCAATAGCCCGAGAATCCGCCGGCAAATGCGTATGCATCATTATAGCTCCCTGTCGTTGAACAATTGACGCTGACATTGCCTTTTGCATAACAGTCCGATATAAGACCGGCAAGATTGTATCCCGCAAAACCGCCCGCATAAATTTCTTTGGTGTTGAGATCGCTTCCCGTACATGCCACACTGCCTGTCGAGTAGCAGCGCGCTATGTTTCCGCCATTCATATAACCGCATACACCCCCTGCATAAAGATTGCCGAACGAGTAATTTATTTCCCCTTCGACGGTACCGGCTGCATGATAGCTGTTTTCTAATGTGCCTGCGGTATAACCGATTAATCCGCCGACATAAACATTGCTTATGATACTTGTATTTTTATTGGACATTTTTGCTCGGATGCCGCTGACGGCCGCGCAGCGTAGGACAGTGGAAGATGCTTTGCTGCGCCCGGCGATGTTTCCGGCGTATATCGTCGCATTTGCGCCCTGCGCAAGCACATTCCCGGTATCGTAATAACTGTCCGAAATCACACCGCCGTTGTCTCCGCAGATTCCGCCGGCATAGACTTCTATAGCAGTTGACAGGGATACCGGCGCATTCGTGGATACATCCCCTTCCGCATGGCAGCCGTCAATCGTTCCCGTATTGTCGCCTACAAGCCCGCCGGCATAATTATAATGTCTCTGATACAACTCGGACTGTATATCCCCCGATGCGTTACAGTCAATCAGCTCGCCCCCGCTTATGCCCGCCAGTCCTCCGACTCTTAAATAAGAGCGATCTGCTTGATAAATCGCCGCGGCAATATCCACATCGGCTCGGCTGTCGATTATGACACCCTCCGATTCGCATTTGCCGACAAGACCTCCCGCGTTAATATAAACATAAATTCCGGCGGTATTCGCACTGATTGTCATCTCTCCTTCCGCGCCGCAATTTGCTATCGTGCCGTTGAAACATCCCGCCAGACATCCGGCAAATATATTTTCCGGCATATTCTGCAGGATAATGACATCCTCAAGGTTCAGATTGCTCACCGTGCCTGTCAGGGCGCCGAACAATCCGCAATAGGATGTGTTCACCGTTATTTTGAAGTCGGATATGGTATGATGGTTCCCTTCCAGCGTGCCCGAAAAAGGAGAATAATTGTCGCCGATGGGTTCCCATTCTTCGCCGCCCAGGTCGATATCGTTGAGGAGTGCATAGCTTCCGGTCAAGGAGATCGCTTTCAGATCATCCGCATCGACGATATACTCATCCATCGTGTCGGCGCTCCACAACGCAGTCAGCGTGACATTCTCCGCGATGTTCCATCCTGAAAAACAGCCGCCTTCGCTATCCGTAACCTGCATAGTGTATGAACCGTTTACATAATACCATCCGGCGAATGCATAGTATCGGAGAACGGGAACGGGCAAAGAAAAATCTTCGCCGAATGTCATGTCAAAGGTATCCGGATCCAGCGCGCCGCCGCCGTTTGCGTCCAGAATGACCTGATAGATGTTTGCTTCCCAACATGCCGTCAGAACAAAATTCCTGTAAGGCATCGTATACTCATAACGGATCTCGCTGCTCAGCAAATCATTTCCTTCATACCAGCCGAGGAAGGTGTATCCCTCGACGGTGGAAGCTTGGTTAAAACAGCTTGTGCCGGCTTCGGTTCTTCCGGAGGCTCCGCTGATACTGCCCGCTGCGGGGATATTTTTAATTACGGTAATGCTGTAATCTCCCCATGTCGCTTGAAGAATATAGTTGCGTGCGGGCATAAGGAAAGAATAAGTCTGATCTGTCGAGACAAGGGTTTCTCCTTCGTACCACCCCTGCCAGGTGTAGCCTGAATATGTGGTGGCGGAAACATTACAGGACGTTCCTGCAGAGATAAAGCCGCTGTCGCCGCCTACCCAACCTGCGGCAGAAATATTGGCAGAAAAGGCAAGCGAAAAATGTCCCCAGGTCGCAACCAAAACGACATTTTTCGCGGGCATGATAAACTGATAGACCCTTTCTTCTGAGACAAGTTCACCGTCCTCATACCATCCCAGCCACGTATATCCAGTCAGAGTCGTCGCTTCAACAGTATGCTGTTGGCCTGCCGTCACCCGGAGAGCATTTCCGCTTACTCCTCCCGCGACCGAAATATTTTTATTGATCGTCACGCCGTAGCTTGCCCATTTGGCCGTATACGCAACGTCATTCATCGGCATCGTAAAGCTGTATTCTTCTTCTGCCGTCAGAAGAGTATCGCCGTCATACCAGCCCAGCCAGGTGTAACCCGCATTGGCAGAGGCCGTCAGCGTAACCGAAGAAAGATATTCCTTGCTTCCTGCTCCGGCTACCGTTCCCGCGGCAGAAATATTCTTATTCGCCGTTACGTTATAAAAGTTGGCGGCCCATTTTGCCGTCAGGGTTGCATCGTCCGCGATGTTCCAGCGGCTGATGCCGTATCCGCTGCTGTCCGTCATTTGCGTGTTGCCGTAGTACCATCCGGCAAAGCCGTAGCCTTCTCTCGTGGGTACAGGCAACTGATAGACGGAGTCATACGAGATTTCTGCAAAAGCCGCAGATACTTCTCCTTCTCCCGGATTCAGGTTGATCATATATGTATTGGCAAGCCATGATGCATAAAAAGTGGCGGGTCCGATGACAAAATGACCTTCACAGCCCCAACCGGAAAAAGTAAATCCTTCTTTGGAGATTGCCGGGCCGCTTCCCAAAACGGTATGAGTCAACGCCTGTTCGGTCTGATAAACCGTCTGCCCGTACATGTAGGTGATGGTCACGTAATAATTTTTATAAATTTCCAGCTTGTACACATTGCTCCGGCTGTTATCCTCCGCCGTGACCTTTATATAAAAAGTATTCAGGCCGTTCTGAAGCTGCGTAATATCCTTGGTCGCGTAGGGCATCTGTCCATCCTCGTCCGAACATAGCTGCCATGTTGCGCCTTCGCTTACCGACACAAGACTGCCCATTGACAGAGTATCGGTTGTATTTGGCGTCTCGAAATACGCACCGTTCTCGCCTACGGCGCCGCCTGTTACAGAAATCAGCTCGGACTGATTGTTTTTTTGCACAGTTTCTCTATTGCAGGCTGCGGCAAGAACCGCCATAAGAATCACTGTCATGACGACAATCGATAAAAGAATACATTTTCTGAAACGCATACCGACATTTCCTCCATACCAAAACAAAATGTATGAGCATTGATAGTAAATGATAGTAACGATATTTTTTATTATTATAACAATTTATAAAAAAAGATTCAAGACGATTTTTTACGCTTACGCAGAATCATTGCATAAAGAAGCGTGTTGTGCTATCCTTATATGGAAATAAATGTATTGCGCATTGCGCGGATCTTAAAGGTGAAACATGGCAAAAGAATACGATTTTAAGACCGTAGAAAAAAAATGGCAGAACTATTGGTATGACAATAAGCTCTTTGAAGTCAAAGAGGACGCGGACAAACCCAAATTTTACGGGCTGATTGAATTTCCGTATCCCAGCGGAGCGGGTCTGCATGTCGGACATATACGCGCTTTCTCCTCCATTGAGGTGATTGCCCGCAAAAAACGTCTCGAAGGCTTCAACGTTCTTTTCCCTATCGGTTTTGACGCATTTGGCCTTCCCACCGAAAACTTCGCTATGCAGACCAAGCAGCACCCGCGCATAGTGACCGACAGAAACATCATTAAGTTCATCTCCCAACTAAAAAAAGTGGGGTACAGTTTTGACTGGTCGCGCGTCATCGATACAACCGATCCGGACTACTACAGATGGACCCAATGGATTTTCTTACAATTGTTCAAGCGCGGTCTGGCTTATAAATCAAATACCTTTGTCAACTTCTGTCCCGTCTGTAAAGTCGTCCTCGCCAACGAAGAAAGTCAGAACGGCGTTTGCGACCGCTGCGGCGCAGAGGTTATCCAAAAAGAAAAAGACGTCTGGTTTTTGAAAATACGCGATTACTCAGAAAAACTTCTTGAAGGTCTGAACGAGGTTGATTTCCCGGAGAAAATAAAGGTCGAGCAACAAAACTGGATCGGCCGCTCCACCGGCGCAGAACTGATTTTCAAGGTCCGGACCAAAAAAGGGGATTACCCTTTGACCGTTTATACGACGCGTCCGGATACCATTTACGGTGTCACCTTTTTGGTAGTGTCTCCGGAGCATCCGTTGCTTGCAGAGCACAAAGAAAGCATAACGAATCTGGCAGAAATCGAGGCTTATCAGGCGCAGGCAAAAACCAAACGCGAGTTTGACCGCGTCCATATGGCAAAAGACAAGACCGGTGTAAAAGTAGAAGGAATATATGCCGTTAATCCAATTACGGGAACCCGGATCCCTGTTTTTACGGCGGATTATGTCATGATGGACTACGGCACCGGAGCCATTATGGCGGTGCCCGCACATGACCAGAGGGACTGGGACTTCGCAAAAAAATTCGGCCTTCCCATTATCGAAGTGATATCCGGAGGAGATGTCACCGTCGAAGCCTATGCCGCGAAAGACGGCGGCACCATGGTCAACTCTCCGCTCATCAACGGACTCCCCGTCAAAGAGGCAATTGCCAAAATGATCGGCATCATGGAAGCGCGCGGCATCGGCAAATCCAAGGTTGATTATAAAATGAAGGATTGGGCGTTCAACCGTCAGCGCTACTGGGGTGAACCGATCCCGATCATCAATTGTCCGAAGTGCGGACAGGTGCCTGTCCCCGAAGACCAACTGCCGCTTCGCCTTCCCGATCTTGAGGACTTCAGCCCTTCCGATGACGCTTCTTCTCCGCTGTCCAAGTGCAAAGACTGGGTCAATACCACCTGCCCTGTCTGCGGCGGCCCGGCCACGCGCGAAACCGACACCATGCCCCAATGGGCAGGAAGCAGTTGGTATTTCCTCCGCTACATGAGTCCCCATTGCGATACCGCCATTGTCGACCCTCAGGCCTACAAATATTGGGGACAGGTGGACTGGTACAACGGAGGCATGGAGCATGTAACAAGACACCTTATCTATTCCAGGTTCTGGAACAGGTTCCTCTATGACATCGGTGTGGTAGGCTATCCTGAGCCTTACAAGCGCCGCTCCGCGCAGGGCCTAATCCTTGGCTCGGACGGCGAAAAGATGAGCAAATCGCGCGGAAACACCGTCAATCCTGATGATATCGTGGACACTTACGGTGCGGATGTTCTGAGAACCTATATCCTGTTCATCGGCGACTATGAGAAACCCGCGCCCTGGAACCCGGACGGCATCAAAGGCTGCGCACGTTTTCTGAATCGGGTCTGGAACCTTCAGGATCTTGTTGTTGAGGATTGCAACACGTGTGATCTCAATCTGGACGCGCTTATCAAAAAAGTGGGCGATGATTACGAGAACGTCAAATTCAATACTGCCATTGCTTATCTGATGACCGCGCTCAATACCATCTATGCCCGCGGCAAAACAACGATATCCGAAATAAACACCTTGCTCCTGCTTCTCAATCCTGTCGCCCCTCACCTCACCAGCGAACTTTTTGAACTTCTGAATAAAGGCGGAAAAATCGAGAAGCAAAGATTTCCTGTATACGACCCTGCGAAGCTGGTAAGCGATACCGTAGAAATTCCCGTGCAGATTATGGGCAAACTGCGTGCAAAAATTACAATTCCCCTGAATTCCACACAGGACGAGGCGATGGCAGAAATCGAGAAAGCCGGACTTCTGGAAGGAAAGACCGTCCTCAAAGTTGTTTTTGTTCCCAATAAGATTATAAACCTTGTGGTCCGATAAATCAGCTTGCCTTCAGATTTTTACTGAAATTTACGTTGGAGAAATATTTTTCTACTGGGTAATTTTGGTTGCATAATACACATAATAAGTATAAAATAACACACAGAAATAAACTTATGGAGGACTAAATTATGGCAAATGTTAGAGTAGCGATCAACGGCTTCGGCAGAATCGGCAGACTTGCCTTCAGACAAATGTTTCAGGCTCCGGGCTATGACATTGTCGCGATCAATGACCTTACCGATGCCAAAATGCTTGCTCATCTTCTCAAATACGACTCCGCACAGGGCAAATATGCCCTCGGCGATAAAGTTGTCGCCAAAGACGGCGCCATTGTCGTAGATGGCAAAGAAATCAAGATTTATGCAGAAAAAGACGCCAAAACCTGCCCCTGGAAGGCTCTTGACGTGGACGTCGTGCTCGAGTGCACCGGCTTCTATACTTCCAAAGCCGCCGCACAGGCTCATATCGATGCCGGAGCAAAGAAGGTTGTCATTTCCGCTCCCGCAGGCAATGATCTCCCCACCATCGTTTATTCGGTAAACGAAAACACCCTCAAGGCAACCGACACCATCATTTCCGCCGCTTCCTGCACAACCAACTGCCTCGCTCCCATGGCCGCAACCCTCAATAAATTTGCCCCCATCCTGAGCGGCATCATGACAACCGTGCATGCCTATACAGGCGACCAGATGGTTCTTGACGGACCGCACCGCAAGGGCGACCTCCGCAGAGCAAGAGCCGCTGCTGCAAACATCGTCCCCAACAGCACCGGCGCCGCCAAGGCAATCGGTCTTGTTATCCCAGAACTGAATGGCAAGCTGATCGGCTCCGCACAGAGAGTGCCTGTGATCACCGGCTCGACCACCATCCTCGTATCCCTCTGCAAAGGTAAAGTGACTGCAGAAGGTGTCAATGCCGCCATGAAGGCTGCCGCAAACGCTTCTTTTGGTTATACAGAAGAAGAGATCGTGTCCTCTGACGTCATCGGCATGACCTACGGCTCACTCTTCGATGCTACCCAGACCATGGTCAAGTACATCCCCGACATCGACTGCACCCAGGTTCAGACCGTTGCCTGGTATGACAACGAGAACAGCTACACCAGCCAGATGGTCCGCACGATCAAATATTTTGCCGAATTAAAGTAAAATTCCGGTCATCAAACAAAGGCACTCCCGTTGCGGGAGTGCCTTTTGATTTCGATAGGCCACGTTGCATTTTGAACCTTATATACTTTGTACAGATGCTGTTTTGCGTTAAACCCAGACATTCGGCCGCCGTTATTCCCCTTGAGAAATAATTACTTCTTCATTCTGTACTCTGACAAGTCTTCAGAAAGATATTTTTCTTAAGAATTTGCCGTGCTCTCCCCATTCATCTTTACCAAAACCAGCAAGAGAGCGTTTATTTTATTTGCAAGTATACTCTCGCTTCATATGGTCTCAAGGTCTGTCCGTCGGTGAACGCTTTGGGCGCATCTTTATAATTGGACAAGACAAGCTCTGCGCCTCTCGCGCCCATGTCGATGGCGTTAAGATTGACGTTCTTTTCTTTGAAGTTGCATATCACAATATAGCGCTGTTTGCCGAGGGCGCGCTCATAGACAAAGAGGCTTCTGTTTTTGGGAAAATACTCTTTATAGCTTCCGTCGCGTAGAATCTGGTTGCCCAAACGCAAAGAAATCAATTTCTTGTAAAAATTCAGCACAGAAGAGGGGTTCTTTTTTTCGTTCTCGACATTGATATCAACGTGATTCGGATTGATTTTCATCCAGGGCTTGCCGGTGGTAAAGCCCGCGCCGGGTCTGCCGGACCACTGCATCGGCGTCCGGGCATGATCGCGGGCGCGCTTGCTCATTGCCCACCTTGCGAGCGGCATGAGTGGCGGGAAGACCTTGCGGATAATCGTAAAGATACGGGTCGCCATGATATCGATATACTCTTCTTCTTTGAGCGCGATATTGGTCATGCCGATTTCCTGCCCCTGATACACATACGGCGTGCCGCGAAGAAAATGGAGAGTGACCGCAAGCATCTTCGCAAGCTCTTTTCTGTATATGCCCGCGCCGTTTCCGTAACGCGAGACGGAGCGCGGCTGATCATGGTTTTCTAAATACAGCGTATTCCAGCAACTGGGAGGAAGGTTTTGCCAAGCGGAGATGACCTTTTTGAATTTGGGCAGTCTGAGCTTCACGGGAAAGAAGTTCAACTTCATATCCACTTCCATCAATTCAAAGGTAATGGCGCTGTCCAGCTCGTTCTTCTCTTCCGCTATAATACTTGCAGCATCGCCCACCTTGCAGCCGATCGCTTCGCCGACAATCATCGTATCGTATTTGCTCCACGATTCGCGGTTGATTTCGTTAAGGTATTCGTGGATATGCGGTCCCAGCACAAAATGCTCGTCTCCGCACATCACCGGGTTGAACTTGCCCATAGGCAGCCCTTCCGCCTTGCTGATATAGGTAATCACATCGCAGCGGAAGCCGTCCACGCCCATAGAAAGCCAGTAATTGCAGATATCGATCACTTCTTTGCGGACCTTGGGATTGTCCCAATTCAGGTCCGGCTGTTTTTCGCTGAACAAATGAAGATACCATTCGTCCGTTGCCGCATCGTATTTCCAGGCAGAACCTGTAAAACGTGAAGTCCAGTTGTTGGGCGGTTTTTTGCCGTCCTTCCCTCTGCCCTTGCGCCAGATATAATAATCCCTGTACGGATTATCCTTGCTTTTGCGGCTTTCTCTAAACCAGAAATGCTCATCCGAGGTATGATTGACAACCAGATCCATCACAAGACGGATGCCGCGCTCATGCATGCCGGCTACCATCTGCTTCCAATCTTCCAGCGTACCGAACTCCGGATTGATCGCTTTATAGTCAGAAATATCATAGCCGTTATCGTCATTGGGGGAAGCATACACCGGAGAAAGCCAAACGGCATTTATTCCAAGCTCCTTTAGATAATCCAGCTTGCTGATAATCCCTTGGATATCTCCTATCCCGTCGCCGTTGCTGTCGCAAAAACTGCGGGGATAAATCTGATAAAATACGGCATCCTTGTACCAACGTGTTTTCATAGGCATCCTCCGAAAAGAATCCGACGAATACTAAATAGAATTTTTTGTCTTATGATATTATTGTAAGCGAAGAAGCTTGTTCTCCCGGTCGCGTTATGGCGACCGCCTCTTCAGGTTTACGCGGGCGTCGGACCTTTGAGTCCGGCAAAACGGAATTCACCCAAATAAATTGAGTGAATCCTGTTTCGGCTGGTCACACTTTCTTTTTGTTAAACTCTTTTTCTTCTTCGATACGCTTTGCCAGCTCTTCCTCAAAGAGCTTTTCGTCGATGGGAAGAACCACCGGCTTGCCGGTCCAGCTGGAAAGGTGAATAGCATTGGAGATTGTCAGGCCGCGGATTCCATCCTGCCCCGGGGCGAGAAGAGGCGTACCGTTAAGGATCGCCGAAGTGAAGCCGCGGAGGATGGCGGTATGCTGGCCATAGACAAGCTGCATAAGCAGCCCGAGCTTGGTAACGCGCTTGACAATCTTTTTCTTGACAGGGATTTTGGGCATGAATTTTTTGTTGACCGCATTGAATTCGGTTTCTCCTACGGCAAGCTCCGTGAATTCAAGTCTGTTGTTCTCAATGACAAGTTTGCCTTTATCGCCGTCAATTTCTAACCGGTTGGTGCCCGGGAAATCATGGGTGGAGGTAATGAATACGCCGCTCGCGCCGTTTTCGTACTCAAAATAGGCGGTGACATCGTTTTCTACATTGATATTTCGCTTCACGCCAACTTTCGCATACCCTACCACCTTGGAGGGCATTCCGCCCAGCCACTGGAAGAGATCCAACTGATGCGGGCATTGGTTGATAAGCGCGCCGCCGCCCTCGCCGACCCAGGTGCCTCTCCAGCCGCCCTGATCATAATATGCCTGCGGACGGTACCAGTCGGTAACAATCCAGTTGATGCGCTTCATTTCGCCCAATCTGCCGCTGTCAATCAGCTCTTTTGCATAGCGGTACAGCGGATTTGTTCGCTGATTGTACATGATGCCAAAGACCAGATCTTTTTTTGTCGCGGCAAATTCATTCAGTTCTCTAACCGCGGAAGTATAGACACCGGCGGGTTTTTCAATCAGGGTGTGTATGCCGCGAGCAAGCGCAGCCTTGCCGATTTCGGGATGAAGGTAATGCGGTGTCGCGACAATCACGGCATCCACCAATCCGCTCTCCAACAATTCGATATGATTTTCAAAAAATTTGACTTTGGGAATCGTCTTGTCTGCCCATTCTCTTCTTTCGGGAGAAATATCGCAAACGGCGGTCAGTATTCCATGCTTTATAAGCTTACTCTTGAAACGCAGGCAATGGAGCGAACCCATTTTGCCTATGCCTATAATGCCATATCGGACAGTATCCATATTATCCGACCTCCCCGAGCATCTTTTTGAGATTCTGATATTGAATCATGAAGGTATCCTTGCGCGTGACCTTGGCCAACGGACTCTTACCAAGCGCCTTGTCTATCTTGCGGAACGCCTTATAGAATTTCGGAAGCGCGAGGGGCATGAACGGAAAGAAATAAACAGGTTTGCGCAGTACGGCATATTTGCCGGTATGCGGCTCCAGTGTCATGAAACCTTCGTAATTTCTCTTGCTGAGCTCCGCAAAAATATAATCATAACAGCCGTCGCCCGTGCCGAGGGGCACCTCGACCTTGGTCTCTTTGTCGCAGTCCTTGATATGGTAATAAACGACATATTCCTTCAGCATCTCAAAGGCGTTGACTGGGTCCTCATTGCATTGCACAAAGTTGGACGCATCATAAATCAATTTGAGTTGAGGGTCATTGAGCGTTCTATAGATATCGACACAACGGGAAGCGACATTGCCATAAATTCCCTTCTCGTTCTCATGCAGAAGAATGACATCTTTGCCTTTGACGACATCAAGGAAGCCGCGCATTTTTGCCATCACCTGATCCCTGTAAATCGCCGGATCCTCATGGGCTGGCAGCAAAAAGCTGAATATGCGGATGTATTTGCAGCCCATCATTTCGGCGATTCCGGTCAGTTCCGCAAGGGATTTGAGCTGTTTCTGATAGCCCTCCTCATCGCCTATTGCCACCTTGCCGATTGGACTTCCGATCGAGCTGAACCGGATGCCGGCGGCATCCAGCCGCGGTTTTACCGTTTTGGCAAAATCTTCTGCCGTATAACTGCCGATATTCTTTTTGTCAATTGTGCGGGGACACATGAACGTCTCGCCAAGCTCTTTGAGCGCGGCAAGCTGATCCTCCAGCATGAAACTGACTTCATCATAAAATCCTGATATGGTTGCTTTGATCATTGCTATCCTCCTTTGCGTTTATACACCGGAATAGGCGCTGAAGCCGCCATCCACAGGCACGACGATGCCGGTCACAAAACCGGAGAAGGTATCGTCCGCGAGCCAGTAGAGAGTGCCAATCAGGTCATCAGGCTCTCCGAAGCGTCCCATTGGCGTATGGGATAAAATTTTATGCGAACGCGCAGTCAGTCTGCCTTCTGCGTCGTAAAGCAACGCTTTGTTCTGGTTGGTTGAAAAGAAGCCGGGTGCAATCGCATTGACGCGGATGCCCGCACCCGCAAAATGGACGGCAAGCCACTGGGTAAAATTGGAAACCGCAGCCTTCGCTGCGCTGTAAGCGGGTATTTTGGTAAGCGGACGGAAGGCATTCATACTGGAAATATTAATGATGCTCCCGCCTTTTTTCAACATCCCTTTGGCAAAGACCTGCGTGGTCATCAGAATACCCGTGAAATTGATGTCAAACACTTTTTTGATGCTCTCCGCGGGCAAAGAAAAGAACGTTTTCAGGTCCGTCGCTTCTTCATCCCCCGCTTCAAAATATTCTTTGTCCGTCGTTGCACTGGGATGGTTGCCGCCCGCGCCGTTAATCAGAATATCGACACCGCCCAGCTCTTCCATGACCTTGCTGTAGCAAGCTTCTAAGCTTGCTTTGTCAAGGATGTTTGCAAAGAATGCCTTGGCAAACCCTCCCTTCGCGCGGATATCGGCTGCAAATTTTTCTGCCATATCCAGATTGAGATCGATCAGAGCAATGCGGGCGCCGACTGCCGCAAGAGCAGCGGCAAAGCCTGAGCAGAGCACGCCGCCCGCACCTGTGATTGCAATATTTTTCCCTGTAAGATTAATTGCTTGTGACATATATCAGGTTCTTCCTCTTCTATATTTTGTTGCGTACATGTGTGGATACGAAGCATACAAAGTACCGGCCGCCCGCAAAATGCAATCCTGGACGGCAGCCGGCAGACAGCTTGTCAGACGTCATGATGCGGTTCCCCTCTCTGTTTTTGTATTGCTTCAAATAGACCATAAAGATACATCGCGCCCAGCGCACGGTCATATAAACCATAGCCGTATTTGCCCGTCTCTCCCCAGATCATGCGTCCGTGATCGGGACGTACATATCCGTCAAATCCGGTTTCCACCAGCGTTTTGACGATATTGAAAATATCCAGGCTGCCGCACACGGTCGGATGCGCGCTCTCCTGAAAGCTTCTTTCGCCCGTATACCGGATATTGCGGATATGCGCAAAATGGATTCTTCCTTGAGCAAGCTTAATCATTTCTATCAGGTTATTGTTCTGTCCCGCACCGAAACTGCCCGTACAGAAGGTCACCCCGTTATAAACCGAGGGCACCAGTTCCAAAAATCGCCTGAGGTTTTTCTGGTCGGTGATGATACGGGGCAAACCGAATATGCCCCATGGCGGATCGTCCGGATGAATCGCCATTTTTATATCGCACTCTTCGCATACCGGTATGATCTTCTTAAGAAAATACTCAAGATTGGACCAGAGCTTCTCTTCGTCGACATCCCTGTAGCGGTTGAGCAGCTCCACAAGCTGCGCCTTAGTATAGCTCTCGTCCCAGCCTGGAAGAGAGAGGTTGCTTGTCAAGGGATTCAGCGAAAGCACGGTTTTTTCATCATATGCGAGCGAATTGGAGCCATCCGCAAGGGGCCGCGCCATTTCGCTTCTCAACCAGTCAAAAACAGGCATGAAATTATAGCAAATCACCTTAATGCCGTATTTGGACAGGCGACGGATATTTTCGCAATAATTGTCGATCAGCCTGTCACAACCTGCCGCACGGAGTTTGATATCCTCATGGACGGGGACACTCTCCACGACCTCAAATTTGAGATTGCAGGATTCTGCCTGATCCTTGAGCTTTTTGATGCTCGCCTCGGGCCAAACCTCACCCGCAGGCACGTCGTAAACAGCGGAAACAATCCCGTCAATGACGGGTATCTGTGCAATTTTGCTGATGGCGATGCTGTCCTTATCGCCATACCATCTAAATGTCATTTTCATAATCAACATTATATAATAAATTCTGTGCGTTTTCAACCGATAAGATTCAAAAACCATTTCTCCCAGTGCGCGCAAAGCGTGACGAACGCGGTTGCGACTCCGTTTTCCCGTCTGACGGAACATAATGCCCCGTCCGCGCCAATATAATTATTGCATGAACGTTGTATTTTCGATTATCATCACAGCCTGTGTATGCTATATGCTTTTTACCTCACCCGGGGGGATCATAAATACATTTATGGACGGCGGCATGGCAAGCCTTACCTTCTCTGTCAAACTCTTTGTCATTTATGCGGTCTGGATGTCCGTCATGAAGGTTTTGGAAAAAAGCGGACTCGACATATGGGTGGCAAGACTGCTCAATCCCATCACAAAGCGGCTTTTCAAAAACGAAAGCGAAGAATGCTATAAGAATATCAATCTGAATCTTTCTGCAAATCTGCTTGGCATGGGCGGCGCGGCAACACCGTTGGGGATACGCGCCGTAGAATTAATGGAAAACCAGAAAAACAAGATCATGCTCGTCGTCATCAATGCAACCTCAATACAGCTGATACCCACAACCATCCTGTCTATGCGCGCGGCAATGGGCGCAACCGAAGACATCATGCTCCCCACCCTTATCGTCAATATCGCTTCAACTGTCACCGCCGTTGCCCTCGTTTCCCTGCTGGTCAGAAAATAATGTATACTTTGCCCGTTCTGCTGATTATAACCTTTGCGATTGCCTTTGCAAAAAAGGTCAGCTTATACGACAGCTTCGCCGAGGGCATCCGTTCCGCTTTCCAACTGATGATCAACATTCTTCCATATCTTATGACAATCTTCTTTGCAATTGAGCTTTTGCGTGCAAGCGGACTCTCCGTCCTGCTTTCAGAGCTTCTCGAAAAGCCATTTATGTATCTTGGGATACCGAAAGAGTTGTCGGAACTGCTAATACTTCGTCCTTTGTCCGGCAGCGGAAGTCTGGTGATACTCCAAAAAATATACGATAATTACGGCGTGGACAGCTATCCCGCACGGGTGGCGAGCGTCATTATGGGCAGCACGGACACCATTATGTACGTTGTCGCCGTCTATTTTTCCACTTCCAAAAACAAAAAGACAGGGCTTGCCATCCCCATCTCCGTTTTTGTATCTCTCGCCGCAACCTTTCTTGCCTGCCTGCTATGCAAGATATTTTGATTGCCTTATAATTTCAGTGTAATCGCATAGATATCATTTTTGGGCAAATTGGTAGCTTTGGCTACATATTTTACGGCTTCAGACTTACTCATTCCGCCATTTATCAAGTCCTTCAGCATTGTTTCGACATCTGTATCCGTCGGGGCGGAGCCGCCTTCCGAAGCACCGTCAACAATCAAAACGAATTCTCCCTTTTTGTTCCCGATTTCGATTGAACCCAATTCACCTTCATACACGGTTTCAAAAAGCTTGGTAAGCTCTTTGACAACGCATAATTTGCGTATGCCCAGTTTTTCATACAGATAGGACAGCGTGTCATCCAGGTCATGCGGCGCGCAATAGAATACCAGCGGAAAAGGCAGATTTTTGAGACGCTCTGTTATTCTGTCGCGCTCGCGGCGTTTCTCCGGCAAAAAACCCGCGAAGACATATCCGTTCTGCGTAAGGCCCGCCAGGCTGACCGCCGTCGCGACGGCGGTGGGTCCCGGCACGCTTTCTACCTTATAGCCTCCGGCGCGAAGCCTGCGCACAAGGACGGCACCCGGATCACTGATGCCGGGCATCCCTGCGTCCGATATAAGGGCGACGCTTCTGTTTTCATCCAGCAGTCTGAGAATTGCCGCCGTACCCTCATATTCTCTATGCATGTCATAACGTATGAGAGGTTTTTTTATGTCGTAAGCATTCAACAATACCGAAGCCTTGCGCGTGTCTTCGCAGGCAATGGCATCGACGGTCTTCAGTATTTCCAACGCGCGCAGGGTGATGTCTTTCAGATTCCCGATCGGTGTGCCGACCAGATAGCAGGTTGCGCTCATCGCTTTTCTCCTCCGCGCTCACAGGGTTTGTATATTTTTGCGGCTTCGGCCGTATAGCTTCCATCCTGTCGGCAAATGACCAGAGGTTTGCGGATGCGCAGTCCGGGCTTCCCGCCCTTTCTTCCCTCTACAATGACCGTATCCGCCTCTTTGATGGCTTTTGGATAGATTAATGTCAGCGATTTCGGTTCTATCCCGTTCTTGCGCATGGCGGCAAGCAAATCGGTCAGACGTTCCGCTTTATACACGAAATAGGCACGTCCTCCGAACTTAAGCATCTTCCCCGCGCTCTCCATCAACTCCGCAACGGTAATAAACACTTCACGTCTGCATATATCTTCTTCTGAGGCTGCTCCTTTTTCACCGGAATAGGTCATATACGGCGGATTGGAAGTGACAACGTCAAAAGTACCCGCACCGAAAAGAGCGGGAGCATCCTTGATATCTCCTTTGATGATTTTCACCCTCGGAAACAAATTATTATAAGCTACCGACCTCTCCGCCATATCGGCAAGCCTGTCCTGCAGTTCGATACCTATAAGCTCTTTTGCATTGGTTTTTGCCGAACACAGAATAGGCACAATGCCCGAGCCTGTGCCGAAATCAAGAAGGCGCTCCTTTGCAGAAGCTTTTACAAAATTGGCAAGCAGCACGGCATCTGTAGTAAACGCATAGCCGTTTTTATCCTGTATGATCCGCAGGTCCCTGCATTCCAAATAATCCAGACGTTCGTTCTGCTTCAGCATAGTTGTATTATACCTTAATAAGATATAATTTAGCAAATCCTATCGACAAAATATGATGCTCGCTGCTGGATTTTCTCAATCTTTGGTGATATAATATATGAGACAAATTTCAGGACAAATATATGGAGGTAATACCATGCCACTCGTCACAAGCACAGAAATGTTCAAAAAGGCCTACGCGGGCGGATACGCCATCGGCGCCTTTAATGTTAACAATATGGAAACCATTCAGGGCATCGTCATGGCGGCCAAAGAAGTCAATGCTCCGCTCATTCTTCAGGTTTCTTCCGGCGCCCGCAAATACGCAAATCCGATTTACCTCAAAAAACTGGTCGAAGCGGCCGTTGAGGACTCCGGGTTGCCCATATGTCTGCATCTTGACCACGGCGATACCTTTGAACTTTGCAAAGACTGCATCGACAAGGGCTTTACCTCGGTAATGATCGACGCATCCAGCCACAGCTTTGCCGACAACATCAAAATCACCAAAAACGTTGTAGAATATGCCCATGATCACGGTGTTGTTGTAGAAGCAGAGCTCGGTAAGCTTGCCGGTATAGAAGACGCTGTCAATGTTTCTGCAGAAGACAGTTGCTACACCGATCCCGCGCAGGTGCAGGAGTTTGTCTCCAGAACCAATGTGGACAGCCTTGCCATTGCCATCGGCACCAGTCATGGCGCATATAAATTCAAGGGTGAACCCAAACTCCGTTTTGACATTCTGGAAGAAGTCGGCAGACGTCTTCCAGGCTTCCCGATAGTATTGCACGGCGCCTCCAGTGTGCCTCAATACCTTGTTGAACAAATCAATGCTTACGGCGGCAACATGCCCGGCGCACGCGGCGTGCCGGAAGAAATGCTCCGCAAGGCAGCGTCGATGGCGGTCTGCAAAATCAATATCGACAGCGATCTCCGCATGGCTGTCACTGCCACCATCCGCAAATATTTCTCAGAGAACCCCTCGCACTTTGACCCCAGACAATATCTCGGACCGGCCAGACTGGCGGTCAGAGATATCGTCAAGCACAAAATCATTGAAGTGTTGGGATGCAACGACAAAGCCTGAGCAAGCCGAACAAAACAGATCTGCGCGGAGATGCATAGTACATCTCCGCGCTTTTTTTATTCAAGGACAAACCTCATAAATACCCCGCGCAAAGCGAAATGAATTTTTCGTTCGGTTCGGACGGGCTCGACGCGTCACAAGGAGAACGACCGAATCCGGGCAGAAAAGGCGTTCAATTTGCCTGAACAAGGGAACTTTTCCTTTTTCTTATGATTTTGTTTCAGACTGGCCGGATAAAAGAAATTCCATTACCTTCGGCATGGCAATCTTGCTTGGCGGCAGGCATTGGGCGACAAGAAAAGCATGAACGGCAAAAAATCCGGTGCCCATATGGTAGACGTTGCGGACACCAAGTTCATCCAGCTTTTTGGCAAAGGATATACCTCCGCCCTTCAGATGATCGTGCTGGGCGACAAGAACGAACGACGGAGGAAAATCCTTGGTCAAAAACCTTGCGGGAGACAGCAGATCCGCGTCGGGATCGTTCTTGAGATATTTAAGGGGTTTCCCATAATAAGCTTCCATAAATGCCTTCATAAACGGGAAGCCGCTTGACAAGGCGTCATTTATATCGTAGATGCCGCAATTGAGGATAAGCCCCTTGAAAACTAGGCCCTGCGATACCGGATTAAGATGGAGCCGATTTCTGTACTCCTCATTGGAGGACACAGCCCCCGCCATTGCTGTAAAATAGGCGCCCGCCGACTCTCCGCCCATATATAGCCTGTCCAGGTCGATATTATACTTATCCTGATTGTTTTTTAGCCATGCAAGCGCATCGTAAATATTGCGTATCGAATGGGGATGTCCGTATGCGGGCGCATAGCCGTAAAAAATATTGACCGTAAAAAAGCCGGCCGCAGCTATCCTGGACACAAAAGTTTCTCTCTGTTCGGGACTGCCCGAAACATAGCCTCCGCCATGGATATACACAAATACGGGAAGCCTGCCTGCGGGAAGCTCCGCGGGAGTACATAGATTCAGATAGAGTTTTTTATCTTCGGAATACCGTATCTTTCTGGAATAGACAACGTTTTTTGCCTTTCCCGGCCTGTACAGAGTCAGTTGACCCAAACGTTCATTGAAAAGACATACCGCTTTGGGCAATAAATAGGAATATTTCATAAAATCCTCCTGTTTCTATATGATAAAAGATTGATTTTCCCTTGTCAATGGGCGATTTGAGGTCGGAATATACAAATATTTGCGGATTTGTCTTCCATTCATGATCGGATGATGGTATAATTGAGAAAACATTTTCAGATTTCAATTCAAACAATTTTGCAGGTGATTATGTACCCGTACAAAAGCATAAGACTTAAAACCATTTTTATTC
>LVAO01000015.1 GCA_001604065.1 Clostridiales bacterium Firm_09 | reverse complement strand
AAATAAATTAGAAACTATCTACCTCTGCGGCGATGTCCGTTATGGTTTCCGTTTCCGTTGTTGTGACCGTGGTGGTTGCCGTTGCCTTGACCATTATGGTTACCATGACCGTTTTGATCATCTTGGTCGTCTGGAATATTGGCATCTTCTTCCGTGAAGAAATCGGCATAACGTTCTATCAAGGCAATCAGACCATCCATAGTAATAAGACCTTTGCCGATGGACACCTTCAAATATTGCCCGTTAAAAGCCTCAAAAATCACTTCGGGTATCGGGATAATTTCCGCAAACTCTTCGTAAATGAACAGACCGTAGGTCGCGATATCAGCAGCAAAGGAAGTCGCATCATATTGCATGGTCGTTGCATCCACTTCAAAAATATTGATAAGACCCTCCGTCGCGCCGGGCATAGACAGCATGCCGTTTACATAATAACATAAATGTCCATAGGTAACGGGACTCCATGCGGTAGTGTATTCTGTATAAATATCGACATCCACAAGTTGTACCGCCGTCCATATCATATTCCCGTTGCCGTCTTGTGTTTGCTTATTGAACCAATGACCTATGTATTGCGCCGCATCGTTTCTAAGAAATACATACTCGTTAAGATCTAAATCCCAAAAACCGTGTTCAGATATTACCTTAACCTCCGTTCCGTCAGAGAAAAATAAATGTATTATCTCATACTGCGTATACGGGTCGCTGTCGATAAACAGAATAGGCGCAACATCGAAAGTACCAGTAAACAAATTCCAGACAAGCAACAATTTCTCTCCCGTTAAATCTTCTACCGCAACCTGACTGCCGTCGGCAAGTGTTATCAACGTACCTTCTGCCACACAAGAATTTTTATTCCATTTTGCATATAATGTTCCATTGGGAGCAGCTGTTACATCCATATATTGGGTTCCAGAATAATCTGAAGTTGTATACCATCCGCCAAAGCTATAGCCTGAACGATATGGTTGTGTTATTCCATTTGTTGCAGTTGGATTAGACGGATTTGAAGCCGATTTTGTAAAGGATACTACATAGGTCTTATCAGAAGACAACGTACAGCCCCATATAACTGGTCTATTTGAATTGTTCCAGCTTGTGTTCCATGTAGAAGGACGAGTACTGAACTCAGTATATATGGTTAATGAACTACATTCTTTAAATGCTAAATATCCTATATTAGCAACATTTGTAGGTATTATTAATCTTGTTGTACTTACATTAGCAAAAGCATAATCACCAAGGGTTGCTACACTAGTAGGTATACTGCTAATATTTCCTCCTCTAATAAATGCACCCTCACCAATGTAGTTTAAATTATTTGGGAAACTTATTGATGTAATACTGCAAGTATCAAATGTATAAGCTTCTATTCTTGTTACCGAAGTAGACAACATCTCTACATAGGATAAGTTATAACAAAATTGGAATGCTCGATTACCGATTGTAGTAATTGTTGAAGGAAGTATTATTCCTGTAATATCCGCTTGGTTTTTAAAGGCTTGTATCCCAATAGCAGTAACAGGAAGACCATTTATAGAAGAGGGAATTGCAATAGTTCCCGAAAAATTAAAATAGGTGCCGGTAATAGTAACGTTTCCGCTAGATATGCTAGTTATATAAATGGGTTTTGTAAAATCCTGATATCCTTGACCATATGCACCTGTTAACGGACTACTCGTTTGATATCCGAAAACAGTTAAATGAATTGTATCACCAGTCCAACCCAATATTGTGTTCCATTGGCTGGTTGTTAACGTCAATGAGGTCGATGTTGTTGATATATCTATATAAGAAGCATAGTTATTACTAAGTATTCGAACAGTAAAATCATTATTTCTCAAAGACGCGCTAGTGCCATTTGCAGTCCAGGAAAACGTTGGCGGTGTTGCAGTCAAGACACTTGATGATGAGGAGGAATGCACATTTTCAGGAGCCATTCTATAGTACTCTATCAATTTGCCGAAACCTTGTCTTTGTGTTACCGAAGTATAAACTGAATAGAAATGATTAGAAAAATCTGAAAATGTTTTAGCTTGACTGCCTATGCATAAATTTCAAAAATTCATATGAGTAAATGTTATATTATCATGCGTTTCTGTAGTATCATTGTCAAAAAGATCCCACAATACTCCTATTATTGAGAGTTCACATGCCTCGCCTATTCTTGTTGTGGTTGTATTATAGTTGTACAGAGTTGTACCGTTAGGGGCACTTGGATAATCAGAATATGCTCCATCGGCAACCCCATCTATGTTCGTTAGTTCGCTAGCATAGTATTCTTGGGCCATTCCACCAAATACAGTTGCCCATGATTCAGACCAAGCCAACCTAATACCTTTTGATTTATTATATCTATCTGCAAGATTTTCTGATGAGCTATGCTCGCCACCAGGACTATCATCTATACCAAGTTTATGAGCTACATGATGTCCATACTCATGCATAATAACATCCCAATCAGCATAATCAAGATCACTTCCTTCTCCTAAAAGATGAATCTTCTCCGTAACACTATTGTAATGTGTGCTGTTATCTGGATAAACCGCTTTAATGGAAGCGATGGAACTACCTCTCATGGTGGTAACATATCTGTCGGCGAAAATAAGTGCTTGAGATATTTGCTGCACCCGACCAAAATCTGTTGTCATCGTAACTGGAAAAATCATAGTAATTACATTAGGATCAAAATCTGAACGTAAGTAATCCCATTGCGAATTTATGCCTAAAAAAGTCTTTTTATGTACACTAGTATTAGAACCCGCTGCGTATATTCTTATATCGACATTAGCTGGTGAAGCTACCGTAATGCCAGAAGGGAAATAGCCATTTGCATCAGTATAATAAGTATTAGTTACTGTACTAGAGCCACCCCGATCTATTACATCAAATTTAGTGTAGGCTATTGGATGGTCATTTGCGTTATCATCTCTCCATAATAACTGCGTATAAATTGGAATGGTATTTGATTTAATAGATGCGTATTTTGTGTTAGATTTTTTAACAATTGTTTCTTTCGAAATGGCATTATCTCTATCGGCATTAATTTCATTTTCAGTTAGTATACTATTTTCATTTGCATATAAATAGTATTTTTCTTTTGCTTCTCCATATGAGCCATCACTTAAGAACAGCATGCCATCCTTACAGAATGAATATAATTTATCCTCAATAGCGGAGCCATTTTTTAATTTTACATTCAATTTAAAATCAGCATTAGTATTAACGCCATCATACTTTAGTTTAACTTTAATACTTCGTCCTTGCTGACTAATATTAATGATACTAAATCCGTTCGTTTGATATGTATAATTTGATATTTCACTTAGTGAATCTACATGAAATTCGAGTTCAATTATTTCATTGGCATTAAATTGCGATTTTTCCGAAGAAACACTTATTCTATCACTATCTTGTTTACTCGCACATTCAGCAGAATTCAATATATCTGCCTTTGCCGCAATTTTTACGTCAGATAAAGAAATTGCAGCTAATGTTAGAATAGCTACTCCCCAAATTAGTACTTTCGTAAATATATTTATAACTATCGCTTTTGTAGTTTTCATATTGTATATTCCTCCTTTTTATTCAAATTGATGTTTGCTTAATAAAATTTTATCGTTTTCTATTGCGTAAAAAATAGTTAATCCGGCATTTTCATAAAAATGCATCGCTAACACAATACATCCT
>LVAO01000014.1 GCA_001604065.1 Clostridiales bacterium Firm_09 | reverse complement strand
CAAAAAAAGGCCTTCCTATTGTGAAGACCTTTGGCAGGGGAGACGCGATTCGAACACGCAACCAGCGGTTTTGGAGACCGCTGCTCTACCGTTGAGCCACTCCCCTAAACTTGAGCATTGTTATTATACCCTAATGAAATAGAATAGTCAATTGAAAACAGGAGTAAATTTATGCAGTACAAATTAGGTTTTTTAGGTGCCGGAGCCATGGCGGGAGCCATTCTGGACAACGCTATTGACAACGCAGATACACTTGGCATCAGCCCGGATGCGCTTGCAGTCTATGACATCGACGTTGCGAAACGCGAATTTTATGCAAAAAAAGGTGTGTCCATCGCCGGAACGGCGGCCGAACTTTTTAAGAGCTGTGAAATTGTTCTCTTAGGCGTCAAGCCCCAATATTATGCGGCGATTCTTGCTGAAGTCGGGGAATATTCATGCAAGGCAATCGCCTCCATCATGGCGGGTGTAAAAATTTCCACGCTGCGCAAAATTGTGGGCAATGAGATGGGCATCATACGCATAATGCCCAACATGCCTTGCCGTATCGGGGAAGGGATGTCCGCCCTGGCCTTTGATAAGACGGACAAGGACACAGCCGCCTTTGTGACAGCGGTTTTTGGCGCCTGCGGCAAAACGATTGTGATTTCGGAAGACAAATTTGATGCTGTGACCAGCATCAGCGGCAGTGGACCGGCATATGTGTATTTGTTTGCAGCCGGACTCATCAAAGGCGGCATGGAAGGGGGTTTGACCGAGGCAGAAGCAAGGCTCCTCGCGCTTCAGACACTCAAAGGCGCGTCCATGCTTGCCGCAGCGGACGATACCGCATTGGATACGCTCGTGGACAGAGTTTGCAGCAAGGGCGGCACAACAATAGAAGCCATCGATTATTACAGAGCTGCGGATCTCCCTGGCATTATCGGTGAGGGCGTACGGCGCTGCCGCGAAAAATCCAAACTTCTCTCCGATAAGCTATGAACAAAAAAGAGGTAGAAATTTATACGGATGGCGCATGCAGCGGCAATCCCGGTTCAGGCGGCTGGTGCGCAATTCTTATTTACAAAGGGAAAGAAAAAACCATATCCGGTGGCGCGCTTCAGACGACCAACAACCGGATGGAGCTTACCGCAATTCTTGAAGGTCTCAAAGCCCTTAAGTTCCCCTGCAAAGTCACACTTTACAGCGACAGCTCCTATTCGCTCAATCCGTTTATACAAGGCTGGATTTATCGCTGGCAGGCAAATGGTTGGATTGGCACGGATAAAAATGAGGTCAAAAACCGGGATTTATGGGAAGCGCTTGCCGCAGAGGTAAAAAAGCATGAAATCACCTTTATCCATGTCAAAGGGCATGCGGACAACGACTACAATAATAAATGCGATAAGATAGCGAGCGAAATAGCAAAAGGGCTGTCCCATTCGGCCGATCAACAGAAAATGCAGGAAACATAAAACACGTTCGCCTTTTCTTCGCCGAAAACGTGATTTGCGAAGCGTCCATAAGCAAACCTTTGTTTTTTGTGCACAGCTATTCTGAATCCGACATAAAAGCTGTTTATCGGATATGGTAATGCTTGGATTTATATAGAAAATTGTATATCAGCACGAAAAGAGGTATATTTATCCCTAAAATATAGGGCACATACATCTGTGGGTCTTGAAAGCCGATATCGATTGAAGGCGATACAAGATAGATAATGGTTGTGAACGCAACAATCAGTATATAGGCAATCACGCTGTTGATGAGAGACTGAGTCAAAGAAAATTTTGCTTTTTTGCGTTTTTCGGGATGGAATATCCATACTGCCGTGCCGAAAAGCGGAAGAACAAGCGCTATCGCGCCTATGGTTATAAGCGTATTGATTTGATAACCGAAGATGTTTCTGGTTATATAGAGCAGAATCAGTTCAATTATAATGGTAAGATAAAGCAACAGGGAGGTATCGCGCAGAAGTCTGCTGCCGTACACATAGTTCATGTAATATTGGTCGGAGGCCGTCGCGCGGGAATAGCTTTTTAATTTATATCCTTCTGCGGCCAGTTCCTGTTTTAGGTCATAAAACTGCCGTCTGGGAGGAAGCTCCTCGGGTTTAACGGCTTCTGATGCAGAAGCTGCAGCCGCTTCCGGCGCAGCCGTCCCACGCTTTCCGAACAGATTTGCAAGCGTATCCTTATAACTGCTGACCGTATAGGACGTGTGCGCTTCCCGAATGGGATTTACGGCAGGCTCTGCTTTGTTTATGCCGGAATCCATTTGTTTTTGGTAATCTGGTTTTGCATCTGACTTTGGCATCGCAGCATCCGGTTTTGCAATCATCTGCTGAACAACACTTGTCGGCGGTGGCGCAAATTCTCCCAGCTGCAAAAGCCGCGAAGCGTTTATACGTAATTCTTCTTCACGTGCCTTTTCATCCGAAATTGGGATAGGAGAGTCTGTTTTTTGCGGAATTTGTTCTTTTTTTATCTCTTTTTCTATCGTAGGGGAAGGCGAAACATTGACCGGTGAAAAATTTGTCCCGGACTGCGGGACTGGTGCGGGATTGGGTGCGGACGGCGCAGTTTGTACGGGGGTAAGAATGGCACTGAAAAAATTGGGCACAGGAGGAGACATGGGCTGCGAAACCGATGCGGCATTGGCCGCAGCAGGAGAAGGTGCCTGATTCTGCAACTGCGATTTCTGCTCCGGTGCAGCCTGGACTGTTTTTGCTTCGACTGTGATAGGAATAACAATGGGAGCCGTTTGCACAGAACAGATGCGCCGCTCGGGATCCGGGATATCATAGGCTTTGACGCGCTTGGTAAGCGGTCTCAGCTCTTCTGAATTAAAGGGCGCTTCTACGGTCTTCAGATCCACTTTTTTGTCGCTCAGGAGCTTATCCAGCAGCGTGCGCGAAAACTCCCATTCGCGCTGGTCCTGCGAGAGCGTTTTTTTGCCTTTCTCGTCCAATTTATAATATCTTCTTCTTCCGCCGTTGGTTTCTTCGCCAAAATAGGAGGATATAAAGCCTTGTTTTTCAAGACGTTTGAGACAACTATAAAGCGTTGCCTGCTTGATTGCATATCTCCCATCGCTCATGTCCGAGATGAGATCCAGGATTTCGTAACCGTATCTGTCCCGATCTTCCAAAACGCGCAGGATGATTGTATCGACATGACCTCTGATAAGCTCTGTATTATCCATAGTCTCCTCTAATTGATATTCGTGCGGATAAGCCCTACAACAATACCTAAGATGGACAATGTTTCTGGATAGATATCGGACATGGCGCTGTTTTCGGGATGCAGCCGTACGCCGTTCTGATCTTTGATGAACCTTTTGACTGTAGCGCAATCGTTGTTGACAAGCGCTGCGACAATCTGTCCGTTTTCTGCGGTGTTCTGGCTGCGTACAATGATGATATCGCCGTCATTAATGCCGACATCTTTCATACTGCTGCCTTCGACATTGAGCATGAAAAGCTGTCCGTTTTCTGCATGGAACAGACTTCTGGGCAATGTAAAGGTATCCTCGCATTCTTCTATCGCAAATTTGGGTTGACCGGCGGGGATAGAGCCGACAAGGGGAACCTGCATCAGGTCGCTCAGCCGGATTTGCCTTGAACCGATAATCTCAAGACCTCTGCTCTTCTGACGGTTGACGCGGATAAGACCGTTTTCTTCCATTTTTTTTAAGTAATAGGCGACGCTGGAGGTTGATTTGATATCGAATTTTTCTTGAATTTCGCGGATGGTAGGCGGACATTGACGTTCGGTCAATGTCTCTTCAATATACTGATATATCTGCGATAATTTTATCATCAATTCTGTTTTTTTGGTCATAAGGTTTCCTCCAGTATAAAATAGGAGCGGAACAGAAGCAAGAAATACGACTTATATAGATAAATTGTATCATATTACGCGCCGAAATGCAAACAAAAGTTTTTGTATTTATAAAAGGCAGAAAAAAGAGTGTAAAAAATATAAAAAAAGGATTATTTTTTGTTTTTGTCTTGCGAACGCAAAATATGCCTGGAAGAGGCTTCACGTTTAATATCCTCGCTGATTGCAGCATAATGTTTTTTGGTTGTATTGACATCCCGGTGACCCAAAACCTCGGCAACCACATAAATATCTTTTGTTTCTCTGTACAGAGCAGTACCGTACGTGCTGCGGAGCTTATGCGGAGAAACTTCCTTGAGAGGGTTGACAGTGCCGGTGTATTTTTTGACCAGATTCTGCACAGCCCGGACACAAAGACGTTTGTTGCGGAGAGAAAGGAAGAGGGCATCTTCGGCGGTGTCCCCCGCTTCAAAAAGCCGCTTTTCACGCGTTTTTATATACTTTGACAGAGCTTCTCCGACTTCGGGCGAATAATACAGCGTGGTGCGGTTGCCGCCTTTGCGGGTAACGGTAAAGGCATTCTCTTCCGTATTGATATCCGTCACATTAAGTCCCACCAGTTCGCTGACACGGATGCCGGTACCTAAAAAGAGAGTCAGAATTGCAGCGTCCCTTTCCCTGGTATTGAGGTTATATGCATCCTTGTGCGGCGTCTCGAATTTTTTTTCGCTCTCGGCAGCATCCAATAATGTTTTTACCTCATGATCATTCAGACGTATAATTTCTTTTTCGTGCAGCTTCGGTGTGGCGACTTTGGAAGCGACGTTTTTTGAAAGTTTGTCTTTATTGTAAAAATATCGGAGCATGGAACGCACCGCGCTCAGCTTGCGCGCCTTGGCTTTTTCGCCATTGGCATAGCGGATGCCGTTATGTTCATAATAGGTGATGTAGCTTAAAAAATATTCAATATCCGAAGTCTTGATTTTCTCCAGATCGGTCATAGTCAGCTCATCAATGCCGATGTACTCAAATCCCGCGACATTATCATGCAGAAAATGAAAGAAGATTTCCAGGTCCCGCGCATAATTCAGCCTGGTCAGAACGGATGTGCGCGGCTCAATCCCGATAAAATATTCACGGCAAAAGAAGGGCAGGGACTTCAGTCTGCCGGACAGCTCTTCAAACCTTTTGCGGTTGGATTCTTCATAATAGCTTGGTTTTCTTTTTCCCATTTCAAAGAAATTATAACATTTTTTATTCATGACGGATACAGTTTTTTTAGAAAGTCATGAATTATTTTTATATCCTAAAACAGGCGGGTCCGCGTCGGAAAATACGAT
>LVAO01000013.1 GCA_001604065.1 Clostridiales bacterium Firm_09 | reverse complement strand
GATTATAGCACAAAAATTTCAGGTTTTCAACGCTTTTTTCAGGATAAAAAATGCATACATTACGTTATCCGATACGGCCGCAATAAAGCTTAAATATGTATAAAATATTATAATTTTTCACTAATATTGCATAAATCTCTTGCATTATACAGAAACAGGTATTATAATGAAGTTATAAAAACTGGACAGGAGATGAAAAATGAAAAAGATTATCAGCATTTTATTGATAATTGTACTTCTTGCTGCGGGTATTTTTGCACTTGCATCCTGCAACAAGGGCATCAAAGATTCAACACCGGAAGGTATCCGGAAATACGGCAAACTGGTTATTGCGACCAACGCATACTTCCCACCTTTTGAGTATAAGGACCCTGTTACCGGCGAAATCGTCGGTTGGGATATCGATATTGCCAGAATTTTTGCAGAGAAGCTTGGCGTGGAACTGGTGATAGAAGATATGGAATTTGATTCGGTCCTTCTTGCGCCCGGCGTCAATAAGGCGCATATTGCAATGGCGGGTATCAGCTACAGTGCATCCCGCGACGAAAATCTGGATTTTACCATAGGGGTTTTTAACAGTTCGCAAGTTATCATTGTTAAAAACAACAGCACCATATCAGGGCCTTTTGATCTGGGCGGCAAAATTGTCGGCGTGCAGAACGGAACCGTAGGACAACTTCTTGCAGAGATGAGTCCGGATTGGGCGGGTGAAGGCGATGACGTCTGCCTTGCTGCTCCCTCAACGGTAAACAAATACACCACAGGCGCCGAGGCTGTTCTTGCTCTGACAACAGGGCAGGTGGATGCGGTCATCATCGATAAATATCCTGCCGAAAAATATGTTTCGACCTATGCCGATATAAAGATTGCAGAAACCTCCGTTTTTGATGACGAATACGCATTCGCCGTCAAAGAAGGCAACACCGAATTGGTTGCATGGCTCAATGCAGCAATCCAAGAAATGATGGCGGACGGTACGTTCGATGCGCTGAATGCCAAATATTTCGGCACTCAGAACAATTAATAAGCCCCATGGCTTGAGCGGACAAGGATTATGCCCTGCGGCATAGTCCTTGTATTGCTGTTAAGGAGATCCTCGTGAATTTTGATTTTACAATTCTTTTCAACCCGAAAATTCTGCAGCTTCTTGCCAAGGCATACGGATGGACAATCGCAATTACCTTTATGGCGCTCACTCTGGGCATCCTGATCGGTACCGTATTGGCAATCTTTTTGGTCTTGCCGCAGAAAAATCTGATTAATAAGATACTCAATAAATTCGCTTCTTTTTATCTTGCGGTCATCCGCGGCACACCGGTGTTGGTGCAGCTTATGATTATCTGCTTTGTTGTATTTGCCGATGTTGTATTTATAAACCGCACGGTTTCGCCGTATATTGTCGCAACCATCGGATTTGGCATCAACAGTGGTGCATATGTGGCGGAAATCATGCGTGCGGGCATATTGAGCGTGGAGAAAGGACAAATGGAAGCCGGACGTTCTCTGGGACTGAGCTATGGACAAACCATGCGAACAATCATCCTTCCGCAATCGGTAAAGAACATTTTGCCTCCTTTGGGAAACGAAGCGATTACCTTGGTAAAAGAAACCTCCGTCGCTCTGATTATCGGCGTCAGCGAATTCTTCACCGTTATAAAGGGAGTGGTCAATTCTTCTTATAATGTAGTGACACCTTATTTTTTTGCTGCAGTTGTCTATTTTCTGACGGTTATGGTGATGACACAAATTCTTAAAGTTATCGAAAAGAGGTTGAGAAAGAGCGATGCAAGATAACAATAACCTGATTCATACAGAAAAATTATGCAAATCTTTTGGACATAAAGAAGTGCTTCGCGGCATTGACATCGATATTCGCGAAGGTGAAAAGGTGGTCATCATCGGGCCTTCGGGCTCTGGGAAAAGCACTTTTTTACGATGTCTGAATCTGATGGAAATACCCACTTCCGGATTGGTCAGTTTTGACGGCGACGTTCTATTCAAAAATTATTCTGTATTCGTCAAAGAAGAAATACGTTCTTTGCGCAAGGAGCTTGCAAAAGAAATCATGCGGCAAGGTAAAATTGTATACCGAGAAAAGCTTGCTTCCTACCGCAGGCTTACCGCCGATTACAAAGCAAAGCGCAAGGAAGAGCGTTCGTTTGAAAAGACGATGGAAAAGAACCTTAATCTTCACAGACAGAAAATGGGGATGGTATTTCAGCATTTTAATCTTTTCCCGCACCTTACTGTTTTGGAAAACATCACCCTGGCGCCCGTACGTCTGAAATTGCTGAATGCGGAGCAGGCGGATCTTCTTGCAAAAAAGTATCTGAAGCGCATCGGATTGATGGACAAAATCGACAGTTATCCCGCTCAGCTATCAGGCGGGCAGAAACAGCGTATCGCGATAATCCGTGCGTTAGCAATGAATCCCAAAGTGATGCTGTTTGATGAACCGACCTCGGCATTGGATCCCGAAATGGTGGGCGAAGTGCTGGATCTTATCCGCGAACTGGCGGCAGAAGGCATGACAATGGTCATTGTCACGCACGAAATGGGTTTCGCCCGTGAAGTCGGCACACGTATTCTGTTTATGGACGAAG
Source organism: Clostridiales bacterium Firm_09 (assembly GCA_001604065.1). Taxonomy (GTDB): domain Bacteria; phylum Bacillota; class Clostridia; order Christensenellales; family DTU072; genus Firm-09. The sequence continues at coordinate 27,485 of LVAO01000013.1, read as the reverse complement.
GCAGAATCGTAGAAGAAAATACACCCAAGGAGTTCTTTGCCAATCCCGTGAATCAAAGACTGAAGGATTTTTTGGCAAAAGTGTTATAAATTGATCGCATTCCGACAAATGATTGTAAGATAATAGCAGAGAGGTTTAATTTCTTTTTCTTAAAGAATAATAACAGAATGTTGGCTGTAAACAAGGCATTAAAAAGCAAAGCTTATATCCTTTTCTGTGCGGGATTTGCCGCACTTTCCTATGCGGCGGATAAAGAGGCGCAGGGAATGATTGCTATGATTTTGTTTGCATCCGTCATTCTGATCCTCGAAAAGGATGTTTTACTTTCTTATCCTCCCATTCTTTTTGGTGCGATGAGCGTTCTGCGTCTCTATGACAGCTATAATTTGTTTATCCGCTATTCTTGGGCGGGTGTGATTGCACTGGCCGCAATCGTTTTTCATTTCGTCCTTCATCCACCGCAACGCGGAGAAGGCAAAGGCAAGCTCTTCTTCCCGTATCTGGCGGTAAGCCTTGCTCTTGTATGCGGCGGGGCAGGTATTATCAGCGTTGAAAAATACTTCAGCCCGACAGCGCTATATTATACGCTCGGACTGGGATTCGGAATGCTTGCCGCATACAAAATTTACAGATATTCCGTCAACCGCAATAAAGATTATGACGCAAAAGAATACCTCGCCTTCCTGATGTTTGTTGCAGGCGCGTTTGCGGTATTCATGGTAGGATGGCAATACTGCGCCAAAGTTGTACCGGCGCTTCTGGGTCCGCCGATTTCCTACAACATCATAGAGCGGTATTTTTCGATGTCCAACAATGTCTGCACCTATATACTGATGATGTCTCCGTTTTCATTTTATCTTGCTGTACGCAAGAAATATGGAGTCATCTGCTTTGTTTCCGGCGTTTTGCAGGGCTTTGCAATGCTTATTTCCACTTCGCGCTCGGGTTTCTTCTTCTCCTTTGCCCTGACACTGCCGATGGTCTTTCTTGCCATAAAAAATGACCCGGCAAAAAGAAAACAATATTTCGCCGCTCTTGCAATAATCGCTGCAGCAATTCTGATTATCCTGCTTGCGGGGAATCAAAAAATATGGAACCCTGTTTTTAACAATTACGCCTTCCCTCTGCGCGATAGATGGGTAGAATATGTCATCATTGCCGTTTGCGCAACAATGATGACAAGCTGTTCTGTCGCTTTGTTCAGAATGCCTTTCAAGATGCGGCGCATTCTTGTACCCGTAACAACCACTGTCATCGCCGTTTTTTGCATAATCCTGCTGGTATTTTGGGACAAGACGTCATCCGTTCTGATGCGATTGGATGAGAGCCGCGGAGGAATGGCAAATCTTGCCGTAAAAAACTTTCTGCATTACCCCCTCTTTGGTACAGGAATAGGCTATGGCGGCACGGAAGATTTTTATACTCCGCGCACCGGAGCAATGCATTTTGTTCATTCAGCGCCCTTTCAAATCATCGGAAGCCTTGGACTTGCGGGTATTCTCGCATATGGTTACATGTTCTTCTCGCGTATCAGATTGCTTCAAGAGGGCAAAACCGATTTTCATTTCACAATCTTTCTCTGCACGATCGGATTGTATATGATGTCTCTTGTCAATCCGGGCATATTCATTCCTCTTTTGTTCATGCTCCAGTTGACACTGTATTATTCCGTCGCGGAAACCGAAAACGCAAACGTTGTACCATTTTCTCCTGAATCCTCAACATATGCTGCGGCTCGCAGGATATCGACATACCGATAATCCCGTTTTGTGCATGATTAATAAATGACATTTTTGTTGCTATAGCAACATATTTTACTATATTTTTGTAAATCCTTTCATCGAGAGCCTGCGGATTTCTTGACAAATGACGAGAAAGGTACAATCGCCGATTCTCATCGATTCCAATAGGAAAGAGAAACCACCATCAGATTCCGCTATAATTTCGAAATCCGAACCTGAATATCAAAATTCATTCTGTATACGTGATTTATGAAGTGGTTCCTTAATTTCTTATTTTATAAAAGAAGGATAAAAATGATAAATGATTCCGCCGTCAAAGAAGGACTCACCCTCCGATGACATTCATTTCTTCCGAAGCGCTTTTCCAGGCATCCAGCAGAACGCGGCAGGCATATCTGCCTGTGCTGACGGTTTCTTCATAATGCTGTATGCCTTTCACCGTCGCTACGTGGATATAGGGAAGCGTAGGATGGACAACAAAATCGTTGTCCGGGATGATATACCCTATCTGATCATTGGTGAGTCCGAATACCATATTCATATTTTCTGCGCCAAGCATGTCATACAAGGGTGTGACGTCGTCCATCGCGTATCCGTTTCCGCTCGCTTCTGCGGAGAGAAATCCTCCCACTGCGATTTCGGGACTCAGTTCTCCAGGACAAAGCGCGATATTGACAAATGATCCAAGCTTCATGATGCCCGCTTCTGTTATCACACTATAACGTGTTCTGCTTCCTTTGGCCGACAGCGTGATATCCGTATTGATTAATCCTGTTTTTCTATCCATAATCAGAACAAAGTTTTCTACCGGAACCAGCACTTTGCGTATGCGTATATTAAGAAGAGGCTCAATTTCTCTGTAATCGGTAATGGACAGCACCTTTTCGCCTATCCTTTCACCGTATTGTACGGTAAAGGCCTTGCGCAGTTCCCGTGTTTGCATGGTTTTTTGAATTTCGCTCAATGAAGAATCCGCCTGGATTGCTTTGATATCTTCTAACACATCCGACAAACCGTCCGCGTTGACAGATGCGTCCTGTGCCCCCGTTATCCAGATAAACTCCGCGCCGGATGCATGGTCGGCAAGATATCTTCCCATATAGGCCGGGAAATCCGCGGATATCGATGTATTGCCTTCTGCCATGTTTCCCGGATGGATGCCCGCATTGACGATATAAAGCGAGGCGTTGGCGCGGCCATCCGGCACAAATTTCATGCAATTCAGATAAATGTCTGTTGCCCCGGGCGTTCGGTTATCATGATACAATGTCGCATCCTGCATCCTTCCCGCATAAAGCTTACCCTCTTTTGCGTCGACGCAGGCCGCCGCAACAACTTTCGCCGCCTTATCAATCAATATATTCTGAAACTCTTCGTTCAACCCTGTTTTTAATCTGAATGGCTCTCCCCACAGACCTTGCGTATCAATCCCGCCAAGCGTATGGGTAGAAGATACGTTGACCGCTTTCAAGGTAATACCGGGATTGTACTCGGCAACCTTGCGCCGTATGCGCAGCACATCGTGATTGCTCAGCCCGATGCAATCTATCACACAAAATACGGTACCTCCACGTCCGGTATTATCATCCAGGTAAACGGCACGGACATACAGATCATCAAATACTTCATCCGGATGCATGCCGTTCCCGCAGCCCGCAAGAAAGTATTTGTCCGATACTGCGTCCTCCGGTGTAATCACCGCTTTGGCAAAACCAACGCTCCATCGCGGACCGGCCTGATGCAACGCCAGAAAGAAATTATCCCCCGGACAGAAAGCGCCCGCATCATAACTCATGCGGCTGTTGCCTGCCCATTGAAAGTACCCCAATGCGAATGCCAAAACGACTGTAACGGGTATCAATACGGCGAGAAAGATGCCAAGGACGACACGCTTGATGGTTTTGCAGATTCTGTAGTGCTTCTTTAGAATTTTACTTTTTTGCATACTTTCTGAATACTCTCAAACGGAGCAGCTTGTTCTTTATAGGATGCGCAATTCAATAATATCACAGCGGAGCAATGGAGTCAATAGCGGCACGATCCTGCTGTGTACCGCTTCATACCGTGCGGAATCCTTGTCAGGAGTATGGTTTTTTGCGAAAGAATTGCGAGGCAAACTTCTTATAATGCAGAAAACGGAACTCAAGATGCATTATGAATTTTAACGGTATAGAATTATTGTTTATTTGATAATAATATGGGATAGATCAGAGGTCATTTTTGCATCATAGTATCTGGAAAGATTTTTCTCATATCAAAGAGCATCCGGCGCTTGAGGGTGACAAGCGGTGTGATGTCCTTGTCATCGGCGGAGGGTTGGCGGGAATATTGACGGCGCACTTCCTCAAAGAAGCGGGCATTGATTGCATGATTGCGGAAGGCGGAAGGATCCTCAGCGGCGTCACCGCAAACACAACAGCGCAGATTACTGCACAAAACGAACTTCAGTATTCCAAAATGGCAAAATCGGGAGCCTTCAAAGCAAAAAGCTTTTTGCATGCCAATCTGTGGGCGGTCGAAAAATATAAAGAGATGGCAAAGGATATCGAGTGCGATCTTGAGATAAAGGACTCCTACGTCTTTTCTCTCAAAGACACCAAAAAGATAGAAGAAGAAGTTGATGTTCTGGAGGTTTTGGGATATCAGGCGGGATATGTCGACAGCCTGCCGCTTCCGCTTGATGTGCAAGGTGCGTATATCTTTCCCAAGCAGGCTCAATTCAATCCGCTGATGTTCGCAGGAGCACTTGCCGAAAAACTGAATATCTTTGAAAACACTTTTGTCCGCGAAATCAAGGGCAATACAGCATTTGCAGAAAAAGGTGTGATAAAAGCGGACAGAATCGTTGTCGCGACACACTTTCCTTTCATAAATACCAGCGGTTTCTATTTTGGCAAGATGTACCAAAAGCGATCCTACGTGCTTGCTTTGGAAGACGGACCTGATTATGACGGCATGTTTGTCGACCAGGAACCCTGTGGAATGTACTTCAGAAATTACAGGAACTACCTTCTTGTGGGAGGCGGCGATCACAGAACAGGCAAAAAGGGCGGCGGATTTGAAGAACTCAAGAATTTTTCGACACTGCATTATTCCTGCTGCCCCGAAAAATACCATTGGGCGACACAGGATTGCATTACCTTGGACGGTTTACCCTATATCGGGCGTTATTCCAATGCACTTCCCGATGTATACGTCGCAACGGGATTTAACGAACTCGGCATGACCGGCTCAATGCTCTCCGCCCGGGTATTAACAGAAAGGATAACAGGCAAGGATTGTGAATATGGAGAACTCTTCAATCCTGCCCGCTCTGCCCTTCATGCCCGGCTCTTTATGAACCTGGGAGAAAGCGTATTGCATCTTCTCTCTCCAGCAACAAAACGCTGCACGCATCTGGGCTGCGGGCTAAAATGGAATGCGGCCGAGCATACATGGGACTGCCCTTGCCACGGCTCCCGGTTTGATGAACATGGCAAAGTAATAGAAAACCCCGCAACCAAAAACCTCAAGAATCCAAACAACTGATTCCGATCAAAGAATAAAAACCTCCGGTAAAATTCGGCAAAGAACGAGCTGCCGGAAAATTCTCATAAGGTCCGGCAAAAAAACAAATCGGGCATCATCGCTTGTCCACGGAAAATCCGCATAAATCTTTAATCACTTCGCCCGCAGCAATCAGGCCTGCGACACCGGGAACAAAGGCGTTGCTGCCAGGAGGAATGCGGCGGCGCTCCGGACATTTTGATAGAACATCGTGCGGCGTTTCGTATTTTTCTTCCCGATCCTGAGGCACCATGACTTCTTCTTCAGAATAAACCACCTTCAGACTTTTGATGCCCGCATCCTTGCAGAGCTTCCGCATACGTTTGGCAAGCGGGCAAACCTTGGTATCATAGATATCTGCCACGCGGAAAGCGGAGGCGTCCATTTTGTTGCCGGCGCCCATACAGCTTATTACCGGAACGCCCGCATCCCCGGCTTTTTTGATAATTTCCAGTTTCGCGGTGACAGTGTCGACGGCATCCACAACATAATCATAAAGAGAGAAATCAAAGTCTGCCGAGTTTTCGGGAAGAAAAAAGCATATGTGCTTGGTGACAATGCAGTCAGGATTGATGGCGAGAATCCTTTCTTCCCCAACATCCACCTTGTATCTGCCGATGGTCGAGCTTAATGCTAGAATCTGGCGATTGATATTGGTAATGCATATCCTGTCATCGTCAATAAGATCAATCGCACCAACTCCGCTGCGCGCAAGCGCTTCCACAGCATAGCCTCCTACGCCGCCGATACCAAATACCGCGACTCTTGATGCAGCAAGCTTTTTTCGTCCCTCTTGTCCGAGAAGAAGCTCTGTCCTGGAAAAACGATCCGACATCCTTGATACCATCCCTTATTACGTTATATCTCTATTTACCTGTTTTTCTGCCTTCTTTTTTGCAGCCAGCGTGCGGACGGCAAGCTTTTTGTTTTCTGGCTCCGCAAGGCATGTGCATTCTTTATTTTGTCCTCTCGCCTTTCTTGCTTTCTTACGGACAAGCGCATCATCGTTTTGAGATTCTGTCCTTAATGCCGATCTTCGACATGCTGCTCCTAAAATAAAAAAATCATGCAATGGCTATCCCATCTTTTCATCAAAACATTCCGGCTCTGACATATTTTCTCCTGATGGGTTCAGATCTCTTACATAATAGCTTATCCCATGCCATGCGTCAAGCTTGTAACCCATGTCGTGAAACTCTGCGACAAAACGGAATCCCATCTTTTCATGGAAGCGCGCGCTCGCCTCATTGGGAAGACCAAGGACAGCAACCGCCTTTGTGTAACCCAGAAAAGTCAGAGCATCAAGCAATTTATTGTATAAAAGGGTACCCGCTCCTTTATGCAGGGTATCCTTTTTGACGTAAATTGTTGTTTCGGCAATCCAAAGGTAAGCTCGTTTTTCTTTGTAGGGCGAGGCATAGGCAAAACCTATCACATTTCCGTTCTCCTCACAGACAAAAAAAGGATAACGTTTTTTTATACGCTCTATTTTTTCTTCAAATTCATCGGGAGAAAGAGGTTCAAGGTCAAAAGAATAAGAAGAATTCCTGACATAATAAGCATAGATTTCCGCAATCTCTTTGGCGTCATCCTTGATCGCAACTCTGATTTTCATGGGCAACCTCTTTTCTGTTCACAAATAAGAATAATGCAGGATAAGCTATAACTAACATGCCTATGGCAACGATACACGCAAATGCTACTTCAAAAAAGCAAAAATCGCAACGGCGGCTGCGATGATGCCGAAAACAATCCAAAGGGTCATGCGAATACGCTTACGGATTCTGGGATCCATCTCTCCATGGTAACCAAGCGGCTTCAGTGCTCCTTTGCATGCGGGACATTCTGTCATATGATCGAGCGCTTTTCCGCCGCAGTGGGGACATATCACAATATGGCGTTCAAGATTTGTCAATTTCTTTTTTCCCATACCATCCTGAAAAAAATGTTGTTATTGTTATTTTAACCAGACAAATACCATAAAACAGATAAGCCCGGCAAAGGCGGCAATGAATACAAGCAAAATAGGCAATGCCGACGCATAAAGCTGCATAATCAACCGAAAAGTCTCTCGTTTGGACAAAGGATCCTGCGTGGCTTTCTCTGCCTGAACCGACTTTTTTGCATGGGGATTATACCAAGGCATGCCCTCGATATTCATGGGCGCCACCACGCGTCCGTCATCATCTTCATGGATCTTTTTTTTGAGCATCTTCATCTTTATTTTATTTTTCGTGTTTAACAATTTCCTCAGGGTCGATGCCCAGACTATTCAACTGTTCCTTGTCATACAAATGGCAGACAACCTGATGTCCGGGCTCAACCTCGATCACCTTAGGTTTCTGTTTGGAACATATATCCATACAATAACGGCACCGGGTATGGAACTTGCAACCCGACGGAGGATTGGCAGGCGATGGAATAGAGCCTTCCAGAATGATACGGTTCATCTTGTATGTCGGATCCGGCATAGGAATTGCAGAAAGCAAAGCTTCTGTATAGGGATGTTTATAATTATGAAAAATCATTTCGGTCGACGCGTATTCAACGAGATCTCCGAGATACATGACCCCTACTGTATCCGAAATATGCTCTACGACAGACAGATCATGCGAAATAAACAAATAGGTCAGGCCATACTCTCTTTGCAGGTCTTTAAGAAGGTTGATGATCTGCGCCTGAATCGAAACGTCCAACGCGGATACCGGCTCATCGCAAACGATGAATTTGGGATTCAGCGCAAGAGCCCGGGCAATACAGATACGCTGACGCTGCCCTCCGGAAAATTCGTGCGGATACCTGTCTTTATGATAGTCCTGCAGTCCGCAATCATTCATGATTTTTGTAATATAGTCATTAAACTTCGCTTTGGGAACAATTTTATGCTCTCTGACTGCTTCCCCGATGATTTCGCCCACCGGCATACGTGGCGAAAGACTGCTGTACGGGTCTTGAAAAACAATCTGGATTTTGGGGCGAATCAAACGGAGCTGCTTCTTATTCAGCTTATTGATATCTCTCCCCTCAAACAATACTTGCCCTCCCGTTCTTTTATAGAGACGAAGAATTGTCCTTCCGACAGTTGTTTTGCCGCAACCGGACTCTCCGACCAGCCCCATTGTCGTGCCTTTTTTGATATTGAAAGAAATACCGTCCACCGCGCGCACATATCCGACAGTGCGCTTCAACAATCCCGCCTTAATGGGAAAATACATCTTGAGATTATTGACTTCAAGCAGGTTTTCAGGATTGTGGACAAGCGGTGTATAAACGTCGCTAATGATTGCCTTTTTTGCCGCTTTATAATCTGATATATATTTTTTGGGATTCTTGAAAAATTTACCGGTTCCGGAAGCGAACTTCCTTATTTTCTTCCGGACGTCACACACTTTCTTCTGTACAGAAATTATGATGCCATGCATCGCTCTTTTATCCATTTATTTCTCCTCCTTTGCAGCATAGAGATAGCAGGCGACGTAATGTGTGTCCGAAATCTTAATCATAGGAGGATATTGACCGTTGCAAACATCAATGCTTTTTACGCATCTGTCCTTAAAATAGCAGTAATCGGGCATATTGATCGGATTGGGCACATTGCCGGGAATATTGTAAAGCCTGTCGATTTTTTTGCCCACAATGGGTTTGGACATCAGCAGCCCTTTCGTATAAGGATGCAAGGGATTCTTGAATATTTCTTCAGCGGTTCCTTTCTCAATGATGCGTCCGGCATACATGACAACAACAAAATCGGCCATTTCTGCAATAACGCCCAGATCGTGCGTAATAAGCATGATGCTGCTGTTTATTTTGTCCTTCAATTCACGCAGAAGTCCCAGAATCTGTGCTTGTATGGTAACATCCAGCGCAGTGGTGGGTTCATCCGCAATAATAATCCTGGGATTGCAAGCCAGCGCAATGGCTATCATAACACGCTGGCGCATACCGCCGGAAAGTTCGTGAGGATACATTTTATAAACACCCTCTGCGTTGGCGATGCCGACCAACTCTAAAAGCGAAATCGTTTTTGCTTTGACCTCTGTTTTGGTCATCTCAGGATTATGAAGCTCCAATACCTCATTTATCTGCATGCCGATACGGAATACCGGATTGAGACTTGTCATGGGCTCCTGGAAAATCATGGACATTTGGTTGCCGCGAAGCGTCTGCATGACGGAAGTCGGCGTTTTGACAATATTGTATACTTTACTGCCCGTATTAAAACGAATCTCACCTTCCACCGTCTGTCCCTGTGGACGCTGTACAAGCTGCATCAAAGAAAGACTTGTGACAGATTTCCCGCACCCGGATTCTCCCACCACGCCTACGGTTTTGCCGATAGGCACATCAAAGGTAACGCCGTCCACCGCCTTGACTGTGCCGATATCCGTAAAGAAATAAGTATGCACATTATCAAATTCGACTACATTATTCGGATCGCGCATGACAGAAAGATATTCCGATTCCGGCACATGCTTACGTTTTCTTTCTTTTTCGATACGATTGGTAATCCTGCGATTGGTACGAGAAATCCTTCTGGATTCTTTGCCCGAAATATAATGAGCCTTCTTTGCCTCAATTGCAACCGCTTTCTTTTTGAAAACCGCTGTCAATGCGCTCAAATGAAATTTATTTTTCGACATTACTTCCCCTCCTCAACGTTTCATCTTGGGATCAAAGGCGTCACGGAGGCCGTCGCCGACAAAATTAAACGCAATAACAGTCAAACATATCATCAACCCGACAGGAATCCATATATACGTATAATTGACCATAGCGGAAGAGCTGCTGACAGAGTTGATCATCGCACCCCAGGTCGCAAGCGGATATTTTGCACCAAGGCCTAAAAACGATAATGTTGATTCCGTGAGAATTACACCGCCCAGTCCCATGGTTGCGATGACGATAAGCTGCGGCATAACATTGGGGATCAAATGCTTGAATATACGTCTGGACGCTTTCAGACCGGCGGCTTCGGTTGCAATCATGAATTCCTGTTCACGCAAAGAGAGAATCTGACCCCTGACCATACGGGCAACACCGGGCCAACCGAGAATGCCAAGCACAATCATCATATACATGATTCTCATATAGGAATCCATACGGACGGAATCAAAAAAAGCACCCAGGATAATCAATATCGGCAATGTCGGGACGCAATAAAATATATCGACGATACGCATAATCAACTGGTCCACCCATTTTCCGAAATAGCCTGCGATTCCACCAAGGATAACACCCAAGATAACTTCAAGGAAAACAACGACAAAACCAATAATAAGAGAAATTCTGCCGCCATACATCAGGCGAGTAAAAACATCCATTCCGCTTCCGTCTGTTCCCATCCAATGTTCCGAAGAGGGTTTGTCAAAAATATTGATCAGATATTTATTCTGAAGATTTGTCAAAACAAAATTATCGAGTTTGCGCTCCACCACAAACACAGAGGTATCAAAAACAGGCTCGCCTTCTTCATTAAAAATCAGATTACCCTCACCGTCAATTTGCTGCATATAGAAAGTAAATTGAGAAAGAGTTTCGCCGTTTGCGATCATATCCTTAACTTTTTCTTGCAGCTGGTCTTTGAAACTGATGGACAGCGTATCCTCGCCGTTGTATCTTCTTACAACAAAGGTAGAAAAATTGGCAAAATCAACCGGTTCTGCATTCGAAATATCTTGTATGACAATAATATCCTTCTCATTTTTCATAATGCGGTATGTCTTGCCTTTCCACTCAAAAGTGCCTGAACCATATACTGCGCCGAACGCGCTTGTCTTAAATTCGGTATCGACTAAAAACCCTGCCTCCTGCATATCGAAAACGTATGTGGAAAGATACGCCGCCAGCCTGTTGCCGTAATCTCTTGAGATTTGATATATCCCGTTGGAAGCAATGAATTCGATGATAAAATCTTTTCCTTCATACGTAAATCCGTTTGCACTGAGATTGTTTTTTACCACAGTCTTAAATCCATCGCTTTGATCTTCGCCGATAAGTTTGCCATCGTCTCCGGCAATATAAATAGTAGGTATTTTGTTGGATTTCAAAATGATGTAAGTATTTCCCTCATAAACAAATCTTCCGGGGATATTGGCTTTTACAAGATTTTTGAAGGTATTGTCTGTTATTAACGAACTATAAGGCCCATCCAAGATCAGTTCGGACTCCTCTCCATTTATATTTTCGTGATACTGTCCTATTTCAATTTTATTATCGTATGTCGCTGTTTTCTGAATTTTGTGAAAACGGTATTCGTAGAGGTTCTCATCTAATTTGGTCAGCGTATAGGCATTGCCCTCCGAGTCCGTATAGTTACGTGTATCCTGCTGTTTGCTGCGCATCTCGGAAATATAAGAATTGAGTTTGTTGCGCTCAAGGTTATTGATCTCCGAAGCATCAATAACATAATAACCTTCGTACGTCGTACGCTCATTTGCCGTGCCGAAGCTGAACATGATATTATCGTATTTATAGAATACTTCTTTCTGACCGTATCTGCCTACCCATCCGCCCACAAAACACAACAGAAACATCGCGATAAGGATGACAAGCCCTGCCATCGCCAGTTTGTTGCGGAAAAATCTTTTTGCAACCAGTCTGGACGGGGACAATACTTTTATGCGCCTTGCATCGTCCAGCGCGCGCTGAGGTATTTCTTTGGGTGGCTCTTCATCGATTTCGGGCGCGTTATTGACAGGGACAACGTCAGTCAATACTTCTTCTTTGAGATTTTTTTGATCATATAAATTCATTTTCATTATGCGCTGTCCTCCTTAGTTAATCCTGACCCGCGGATCGACTACCGCATAAAGAATATCGGATATGAAATTCCCAAGAAGCGTCAATATCGACATAAACGAAAGATAGAACATCGTAAACGGAATATCACCCGCAACCATCGCATGATAAGAAGCAAAGCCGATGCCCTCTATGGCAAAAAGCGTTTCTGTTATCAGCGCACCGGCAAAAAGACCCGGCAGAGAACCGCCTAAGATTGTAACGATGGGAATCAATGTATTTCGAAAGGCGTGGCGGTTGATGACTTTTCGTTCCGAAAGTCCTTTGGCTCTCGCCGTACGTATATAATCGGAATTAAGAACTTCCAGCATATTTGTACGTGTATAACGCATCAAACCGCCGATCCCTACAACAGTCAACGTAATGATTGGCAATACAAAATGCCATGCTTTATCAAAAAATTGCTGCGTATCAGTCATAGAAATATAATTTCTGCTGACCATACCGCTGATGTCAAACCAATTGAGCTTGATCGAAAATACAAGCTTCAGCAATGTCGCAACAAAAAAGGTGGGCAAAGAGATGCCGATGAGCGCCGTTACTGTCACACTGTAATCCGTAAGGCTGTACTGCTTTCTTGCACTGATAACACCCAAAGGGATTGCGACCAGGACCTCAATCAATAACGCGGCAATTCCAAGATAGAAACTGTTCCATATAACCTTTTTGAATTCTTCTACAACAGGAATGCTGTAATACCAGCTGTCGCCGAAGTCACCCTTGAATGCCTTGCCAAGCCAGACAAAATATCCCGTGAATACATTGTCGGACAATCCGTATGTGGCATTCAGATCTGCCATCCACTGCTCAACGCTTTTCATATTACCGGGACGTGTGGCAAGCTGCCTCGCAACGGTTTCAATATAACTCGTCGGCAGCGAGTGAATTAAAAAATATACGATAAACATTACAAAAAATAATATGATAATGCTTAACAGAGTTCTTTTGAATATGAATCTACCCATTCGGTTAACCGTTCCAGATATAGTATTTGAATAATCTGCAATCCCACATAAGCTGCAATTGCAGAACTCACTTTATTATGCAAATCAAAAGAATAACGGAGAAAGAATAGTCTTAATAAAAGGGCGGGGGGTCAAAAAGACCCCCTTGCCCCTTTCATAATTGAATTTTATGCTCAATACATCTCGAGCTTCTCGATTTCGGACATCCATCCCCAATAAGTTGTTATGTCGGGAGTGACGGTAGAAAGCTTGACTCTGGTTACATTGATAATCGTGCCGTCTTTTCTCTGATAAATCGGTACTTCGACTGCCCAATCAAGAATAATTTCCAGACACTCTTTATAAGTTGCTTTTCTTAAAGCATTATCCGCACTGCCGCGGGCTTCCATAATAAGACTATCCAAAGTAGCGTCCTGAATGTGGTAATGATTGCTGTTGGTGCCGCCCAAACCTACCACGTTGGAGCTGTGATAAACCTGATACATATCCGGGTCTACTGTCGCGCCCCATGCTGCACACCAAAGTTCCTGCGTACCGGCATCCAGTGCATTCCAGAGTTCGTTCGAATCAGCGGGGTCATTGATATCTAAGGTAATGCCAATGGAAGCAAGCTGCGCGGCCACTGCGGTAAGGATACCGAAGGATGGATGGTCGCCGTTGCCGCCACCAGGAATAATGACAGTGTAAACAAGCGAAGCGCCATCCGGAGCTGCTGTGAATTTGCCGGTATCCGCATTCCAGGTATAACCTGCAGCCATGAAAAAGCCTTTGGCCGCATTGAGCGCTGCGGCGTATTTGGCTTGGTCATCCATATCAGCTGTGTAAATGGGATTGCCGTTCACATCAACTGAATAGGCGATTTTATAGCCTTCGTCTGCAGGTTGGGGAGCCGCCCAGGAAGTATTGGAAATAGGATAATTTATGACGGTTGCACGGTCGCCGTAATAGGTATTGACTACGGTTTCACGGTGTACGGCAAGCAATGTAGCAAGCGCTTTGCGCAGATTCTTTGAAGCCTCGGATTTGCTGTCTGTGCCTACTTTGACGGTATCGGCATTGATACCGATGTAGCCGTAGCCAAGGAAGTCAACCAGATAGGTATGCAAAACATTGCCGGAGATTTCACCATTGGAGTTTTTGCTTTTGATTTCGGCAATAACGTCATTGTTGAGAGTGGGTACCGAAACATCAAATGTGGTACCGGCAGTACCGGCAACCTTATCGCCTTCTGTGGTTTCTTTGAAGAGAATATATTTGATTTTGGGAGCGCCTTTATAGTAAAGGTTGTTTTTCTCATAGGTGATTACACCTTGGTTATAACTGATAAACTTGTACGGACCAGCGCCCATCGGAGAGGTTGTTTTGGACCTTACGCCGGACAAATCACCTTTTGTGAAGCCGAACTGATTGTTCGCATAGTTGTACGCCGCGGCGCTGCCATAATAATGAAGCGGTGCAATGCTCACGCCAAGCTGATAAATTGCGGTTGCATCATATTTGCTCATTGTGATGGTCATGGAATAGTCACCGGTTTTCACAATACCGCTGATATTGTTAATGGGATTGCCGCCCATGTATTCCGGACCGACCTCGTAGATAAACTGGCTTCTCACGGCAGCATCGAAATCTGCGCCCGTTGCGGATTCGATTCCGATACCCGAATCCGAAGAGAAGTCATAGCCATAAGTATACAGAATGTTTTCCCAATAAGCCTCAAGTGTCGGAAACTCTGTTTCGCAATCATATATGGTACCAAGAGCATCCTTGAATTTGCCGTCAAAGGCTCCGGGAGCGTATCTGTCGCCTTCATAAGCGGCAGTAACGTGTCCGCTGGAATCGCTGCTTACAATATAATACAATTGGTTGGCAGGAGTCGATGCGGTTGCTTTGACAAACATTACTTCGTTGACATCTTCGAACAGCGCGGCCTCCGCATCCAGGGTCGGCGTATAAAGAGTTTTATAAACTTCACCGACAAGACCGAATGTGCCCTCCGCATTGACTTCGTATGCTCTGGTCCAGCTACCGTATCCCCACATTCTCATAGCATATGCCCATTTGAGGCCTTCTGAAGCATCGATTTGCTCCTGAGTATAAGGTCCCATATAAGAAGCATATGTGCTGGACAGATAATTGTCCATGACATAATCAAAAATACCCTGGGTCAAAAGAAGTCCTTGCTCTTCAACAGCGTTCTCAAAAATTGTTTGTGCGTTATGGGACCAGCTGTCTGCATCGGTCCATTCGTGATCCGGACCAGCCGCTGCGATCGCATCAAACGTATTCGACAGTTCGGTATAAACATCATCCGAAACACCCGTTCTATAGTTTTTCATACCGAGAATGGGAAGAGCATAAAAAGTGGAAGCCCCGTCATATTTGGGATCGGAAAGAACATACATGGAGAAAATGACGTCGTCAATGGTAAGCGGATCTCCGTCTGAGAACGTGACGCCTTGACGGAGCGTAATCGTATAAACCACTTGGCCGGTAGTCTCATTGATATCAACGGCTACATTGGACATACCGGTATAAGTATACGGCGTGCCGTTGTATGAGCGGGTTTCGCCCTCGATACCGTTAAAAACCACGTTACCTTGTCTGTCAAGCGACAACAGAGAAACTTGTGTCATGCCTGCCGCATCCATGTCATACGATGTGGTCGCAAAAAATGGGCTGAATTTATTATTGAACTTGTCATAGCCCACTACCAAGGTATCGCCGCCGGTATATCCGGGATCGACATCATCCGGTTCATCATTATCATCCGGTTTATTGCAGCTTGCCAATGTAATCAAAGACAAACTGAAGATGAGCATGAGAACGACCAAAATTATACTGCTCTTTTTCTTCATGGCAATATCCTCCTGTTTTTTTTAACATCGTTTTCACCTTGAATTCACATTTTTCAAGTATTCAACAATATTATGTTTAATTATATATGGTATATTTTCTTTCGTCAATGGGTTTTTTGTATTTTTAATGCTTACTAAATATTTTCTTATGGCAAAAATTGCTAAAAAAATACAAAAAATTGATACAATTGAATTTATATATACATTTTTATCATAATTTATTCATGCCATAACATAAAAGCTGAAAAAATATTTTTAAGATCATCCCATCCGACGATGGCTCATTCTGACACATTCAATCACCTTTTCTGAATTTTGAAAATCTATTTTAGATGGAATATTGACTATGGTAGAGGCTGCTGTAAAATCCCCCTCGGGCAAGAAGATCGCTGTGTGTGCCGGTCTCAACAATCCTGCCTTTGTTCAAAACAAGGATGATATCCGCATTGACAATGGTTGAAAGACGATGCGCTATGATGAAGCTTGTTCTGCCCCGCATCAGTTTGTCCATCGCCTTCTGAACAAGAAGTTCGGTCCGGGTGTCGATATTGGATGTCGCTTCATCAAGGATAAGAAGCTTTCTGTCTGCAAGGAACGCACGCGCTATTGTTAAAAGTTGCTTTTGCCCTGAAGAAATATTCGCACTGTTCTCATCAATTTCGGTTTCATAACCCTTGGAAAGCGTATTGATAAAATGGTCGACATACGCGCTGTCGCAGGCTCGCTGGACATCTTCCAACGTCGCACCATCCCTGCCATAAGCGACATTTTCAAAAATTGTGCCCTTAAAAAGCCAAGTATCCTGCAGCACCATTCCGAACAGTCGGCGGACGCTTTCTCTGGAATACCTGGAAATATCATAACCATCAATGGAAATGCTGCCGCTGTTCAAATCATAGAATCTCATCAGCAGATTGACAATGGTTGTCTTTCCGGCGCCGGTAGGTCCGACAATGGCGACTTTCTGCCCGCTGCGGATTTCAACGTTAAGATTATCAATCAGCGGTTCCTCCGGTTTATAACTAAAGCTGACATGGTCAAAGGAGATATTGCCTTTTATGTCGGCAGGCATTTCTTCTTCTATAATGGAAAGTTCGGGTTCGTCCATAAAGCCGTATACCCTCTTTGCCGCCGCTTTGACACGCTGCATATTGGCAATGCCATCCGCAATGCTTTCAAGGGGACCCGCAAATTGTCTTGAATAAAGCACAATCGCCACGATGATGCCCACCGATACCGTACCTTTCATCGCCATGAAACCGCCCAGAAGGCAGATAACGACGTATGCGAAACTGTTGACAAAGGCGATGATGGGCTGGACAACGGAAGAGATGAATACGCCGGAACTTAATGCCGACCGCATTTTGTCATTGATGCGGAAATGCGTGTTTTTTCTGTCATTCTCAAGATTAAAGGTCTTGACGACCATGTATCCGGTATAGCTCTCCTCTACATGCGTATAGAGTTTGCCGTTGGTGTCAAACATTTCTGCAAAATATTTCGCGCCTTTTTTACCCATGACCGAAGAAAGCATGACCGATACCGGTATGATGGCAATGACAAACAGAGCAAGCTGCCAGTTTATCAAAAACATCATCACCGAAATCGCAATGATTTTCAATCCGCCCATGATTATCGTATCCATTGTGGTATGCACCGTATTGCCGATGATGGAAACATCCTGCGTCATCTTCTCCAACACATCGCCTGTTTGCGTATTATCAAAAAACCTGACTGGCAGACGGGAGAGCTTGTCCGACATATCAATGCGGATGGCGCAGGTAAAGAAGCGGCTGACGACGTTATTCATTACCAGCATTCGGAAAAAAGAGAAGATTACAGAACCCACCAACAGGCCCGATAACAGATATAGGCCGGGCAAAACGGTTTCAAGAAGGTTTGCCGCCGGAAGCCCGGCCTGCTTATTGAGCCAGAAGGTGTTCATGCTGTCCATGATATCCGCAAGCACCCTGGGAGCAACCACTGTGCATGCAATATCGAAAAGAGCGAGCAGCCCGCCCGCCGCCATGCCGGTTCTGATGCGGCTGGTTTCGGCAATCAGTCTGAGCAGGATACCCCTCTTTTCTTTTGTCTTTTTCATTTGAGGCCTCCTCCGGTCTGCGAAAGATAGATTTCGCGGTAAACGCCGCAACTCTCAAGAAGTTCTGCGTGCTTTCCGCTCCCGATCAGTCTGCCGTTGTCAAGAACAAATATTTTGTCGGCATTCATGGCACTCGTTATCCGCTGGGTCACAATAATCTGTGTCCTGTCAGAAAGCTTGCCCGCAAGCGTCTTTCTGATTTTTGCTTCTGTCAGAAAATCCAGTGCGGAAAAGCTGTCATCAAAAATATAGATCGGTGTATTTCTTAATAAGGCGCGCGCGATTGCAACACGCTGCTTCTGTCCTCCCGAAAGGTTTGTGCCATAAGGCTTGACCTCATGCTCTATGCCTTTTTCGCCGTTTGCCAGAAACTCTGCAAGTCCGGCATCTGTCGCCGCTTCAGCAATTTCTTCATCTGTTGCGCCAGGACGGGCAAGAGCTATATTGCTTTTTATAGTCCCTTCAAAAAGAACGGATTTCTGCAGGACACAGCCGATATTCTGCCGCAATCTCTCTGCGCTTACCGATTTTGTATCGATGCCGTCAAAACGGATGATTCCCGATGTCGGCGCGCTGAAACCCATCAGAAGCTGCACAACCGTGCTTTTGCCGGAGCCTGTACCGCCGATAAAAGCAATCTTCTCTCCTTTTCTGATGTCCAGCGTTATGCCTGCCAGTGCCGGTACCTGGGCGCCTGGATAGCTGAATCCGACATTCTCAAAAGAGATATTGCCTTCAAAGGGCGGCTCGGAGAGATCGTGCGGTTCGGGTGTTCCTTCGCTGTCCAACACCTCATTGATGCGCTTGCAGTTTACTTTGGCCCGCGGAAGGAAAGCAATCGCAAATGAGATGGCCATCATTCCGTTCATGACGAGCGTAATGTATTGGATGACCGCAATGACATCGCCCGCGGAAAGCAGCTTTGCAGGATCCTGCATGAGGCGAGCACCCAGATAAACCACCGCTACCGTCGACAGATTCAGAAGCAGCATAGCAATGGGATCAATTGAATTCATGGTGACATTGTTTCGGATGATATTGACCGCCATGGTTTTGGTCGCCTTGGCGGTACGCTCACGCTCCCGCGCTTCGCGGTTGAATGCGCGGATAACGCGAATGCCGGAAAATCGCTCTTTGATAATCGCATTCTGCTTATCTATATATAAATCTGCGATTTCCCAAAGGGGGCTGATCTTTTTTGAAAGCAACAAAAAGATTCCTATCAGAACAGGCGCTCCCGAGAACATGATGAGCGCAAGCCAAATATCGCGGACAAGCGCCAGCACGGTGCCGCCGATGATGAATACGGGTATCACAAACAGACTGCGGATAATCATATATGAGATATTCTCTAGTATCCACACGTCCTCGGTAGAGCGGGTAAGAAGAGCGCTGGTACCGATCTCATTGATTCTTTTGTAAGGAAGGCTCATGACTTTGTTGAAAACAGCGGAGCGTACCGAGGCCGAAAATCGGGTGGCAATCTCCGCCGAAAGCTTGGCTGCGACAATCTGCGCAGCAAGCCCTCCCAGCGCAATTGCAAGCATGACGACGGAAGCCTTGATAATATAACTCTTGTCCATAGCATTTATGCCATTGTCCACAATCATGCTCATGATCGTCGGAAGCGCGAGA
The DNA here is from genome assembly GCA_001604065.1 of Clostridiales bacterium Firm_09. Classification (GTDB taxonomy): domain Bacteria; phylum Bacillota; class Clostridia; order Christensenellales; family DTU072; genus Firm-09. Next base: position 7,843 of record LVAO01000013.1, on the reverse strand, counting down.
CTTGCGAGGGCATAAACCAACATCAACAGCGCCGCGAACAATATTTTCTTTCTGTCGGGAGCCAGCAATTTAATTAATTTCAACATAATAAATATCCCTATTCGGATATCTTGCCTTCAAATTCCTTTCTGATTTCCCTGAAGTCATCTGCCAGCACTCTGAGCGTACCCTCTCCGAATGGGTCTGCAATGCCCGCTTCTTTGACAAGTTGCGAAAACGCTTTGGTTCCTCCGGCTTTGACAAAGGCTATATAAGTTTCCAGCGCCTTGCCGTAGTTCCTTCTCGATTCAGAAAGGAATCCCAGCGCTACCGTTTGCGCCAGGCAATAATCAATATAATAAAACGGTAGTTCGTAAATGTGCATCTGATACTGCCATCTTGTGCCCTGCCCGATGTAGGGAATACCCTTTGTGGAGAGATAGGGGCGGTATTTCTGTTCAAGCTTGTTGTATTCCGATTTACGCTCAGCGGGAGTAAGTTCCGGATTTTCGTAGACGATATGTTGGAATTCGTCCACGATGCAACCATAGGGGATAAAGCTGAATGCGTCGCAGATATGCTTGTATTTGTAATCCTCGGGAAGGTCAAAGAACTTATCCATATATTTCCAGCACAAAAACTCCATGCTCATTGAGTGGCATTCTGCAGTCTCCATGCCGCCGACATTCAGTTCATACTCTTTTTTCAATGCCGAATGATAAAAGGCATACGCATGCCCGAACTCGTGGGTAATAACATCAACATCGTCCGAAGAACCGTTGAAGTTGGCAAGAATGAAGGGTTGACTGTATTTATCGAATGCAGTGCAATAACCGCCGCCCCATTTGCCCTCTCTCGACTCCACGTCAAATGCCTCGTTATCCAGCATCGATTTCATGAATGCGCCGATTTCGGGATGCATTTCGTTATACATTTCCAGTCCCGCCTGAAGAATGCCTTTGGCATCCGGCCTGGGACGCGCATTGCCTGTGGCAAAATAAACATCGTTGTCATAAAGCATCATCTGATCGATGCCGAGCCGTTCTGCGATCTTGGCTTTCATTTCGGCTACCGCTGGCACGATATCCTTGACCACGTTCGCGCGGAATTTCTCGACCATCTCACGATTGTAATCGATGCGATTCATGCGGTAATAGCCCAATTCAATAAAGTTTTTCAGTCCCATACGCTTGGCTTGTCTGTCCCTGATTTTGACCAGTCGATCAAAAATCTCATCCAACTTGTCCGCATTGGCTTCCAATCCCCTGCCAATGGCCTCCATTGCTTGTCTTCGGGTGTCACGATCCTTGGCGGAGAGGTCTCCTCTCACGATGGTGAGCGGCACCTTTTTGCCTTTATAGTCAAACAACATCTGGGACATCAGGCCGGAATACTCTGTGACAATCGCGTTTTCCTGCTGTTCATCCGCGATATTGGCGGGATCGTGCGCTTTTTTTGCGATTTCGAATTTCTTTATCAAATTGGGATTGAGTGCTTTGTCCAGCTCCGCCCGGAAAGGGCTGTTGAGGATGTAGTCACAATATTTTACATACAGGTCGCCTGCCTTAGGCGTGACTTCGTCATAATAATCCTTTTCGGTCTTATAAAAGCCGTCCCGGGTATTGAGGGTAAAACGCATGTTTGCCAAGGCGCCTGCTGTAGAGAAATCCACATAAGTCTCCAGAAATTTCTCTCTGGCAGCCAATACGTCTGCGGCGGACTTTGCCTCTTTGACCGCGTTTTCGAATGCGGAAAAACTCTCTGCGAACACTTCGAACGTTACTCTGGTATAAGGAATCTGTGATACAATCATCCTATTGCAAGGCCTCCTTCTCCGTTACCGGGAAATCTGAAGCGAAAAATATTCCGCAACCTTTTAATAGTAGCACAAAAACAATGTATATTCAATATTTTTTAATGGAAATTTATTCCGACTAAAATCCGTAATTTCCCTAATCGACATCCGCAGTGGACTTTAAGTGGAACTTACCTTGGGAAATTACGCGACAAAAAAATCACTTGTAAAAAAAGAAGGTCTGCTCATTTGAAAAGCTCCGCTGTTATCCGAAAAATATGTCTTTCCTGCGCATCCGCACACTGAAAAAGCTTTGCGTTCACTGAGATTGGATTTTTTATGGCGCGCCGTTGCCGCGCTTTTTTATTTTCTTTTTAACAATCTGATGCCGATTTCTTTGGGCAGCACATATTTGCAGGCATCTGCCGCAGGATAAGGCGCGCTTTTCTCGGGTTTGCCTGCCGCCCACATCGCGGCATTGTGCAATATTTTCATAATACCCGGATTTTTATAAACGGGAAACGTTTCATGCCCTGGTTGAAAGTAGAATACTCTGCCCTTTCCGCGATAATACGTGAGACCGCTCCGGAAGATTTCGCCTCCGGGAAACCAGCCTATAAAAATAATTTCGTCGGGCTGTCCGCAGCCGAAAGGCTCCCCGTACATTTCATCTTTGGGAAGAAATATCTCGCAGGGCACTCCGCTTGCTATGGGATGGGAAGGATTGACATTGAAAAGGCGTTCATGCTTCTTATCCTCTCTCCATACCAGCGTTCCCGTACCTTTGGAGAGCTTCTTGAAGGGTTTGCTCCAGTGCGCGGAATGCAGGAAGATAGCGCCCATGCCCGCTTCGACATGCGCTGCCACGCGTTCCGCCGCCGCGTCTGACAATTGATCATGCAAACAATGCGCCCAATATAACAGAACATCCGTTTTTGCAAGGACTTCTTCTGACAATCCTTGATCTTTCTGGGACTGCCATCCGAAGGTGATGGTATGGTTTTCACCTCTGAAGACATCCGCGACAGCCTGTTGCATCCCCTCAGGATAGGCTTTTCTGATTGCGCCGTGCTGTTCCTCTGGCGCATGCTCGTTCCATATCAACAGATTCATATCCACTCCTTCTAAGGTAAGCAATACCTCTTCGCATCCTTTATTTTATTTATGGTAACATATTTTTCTTCGTTTTTCAATACTCCCTTGCAGTCCTAATCAAGCACTTTGTCAATTCCGGCAGTAAATTTCTCAGCTTGTCAATCGTCTTTGATTTAATATTAAGAGCAACCGCAACAAAGACAACAAAAATAATCTCATCTAAAACAGCGCAAGCGAATTCTCTAAATACTCATTCGCATGCAATTTTCATAGAAAATGCTTCCCATTTGTTGCTTCATGATTATCATCAAAATTCAACACCCTATTTATTTCTGTTTGCAAAATTTCTCGTTCCCTGCTGCCATTTGTCTTAAAGCGGATCAGCGGAACATGATAAACTTCCAGAATGTGATCCTTTATCCGATCACGTTCGCTCTGTCTGGAGTCTGCCTTATGATAATTATAACCGTCCACTTCAATCGCCAGAAGAGGCCGCTTGGTGACCTTGTTATAGATCAGGAAATCAATATGCGAAAATCCCGTTCTGATAAATCGTTTTTCTTCTTCGCTCATCAACGTCAAATCGCGAAACAGCAAATACAGGGGCTGATGGCAGACAACACCCAACGCTTCGTTTCGTTTTTTCAATTCATCCTCAATCAGCGCAAAAAACAGATTCTCAGAATCATACTCGGAAATACGTTTATGGTTTTTCAGATATTCCAAACGTTTTTCTTCATTTTGCGTATAAAGGTAATCGAACACGGAACTTATTGTACTATGCGTTTCCAAACAATTATGATACCGGATGTATCCGATCAAATCACCCACGTTACTGCCGGCCGGTTGTTCCATTTCGGAAGCCACGATAATCAGCTGTTTCTTGGCTCTTGAAACCGCAACGTTCAACAGATTCGGATCATCTGAAAACTCAGTCACGAGGTCATCCGTGGTACTAAAAATAATAACGTTCTTTTCACGCCCTTGAAATTTATGTACCGTAGCAATTTCAATTTCCGGATTGGCAATTTCCTTTTTCAGCAAAGCGACCTGATTCCGATACGGCGAAATAATACCGATTTCGCTGTACGGATAAGTCAATTCGGGCAGAACTTCCCATTTGATGACCTCTGCTTGTCTTTGGTTCGCTTGTTCCCGCACGTGGTGACCTGCGACAGTTGTCACAAGTTTTAGAGAATCCGGATGTTTTTCTGTCATTACGATCAATTCATTTTGATAAAATTTCTGATTGCAATACCCGATGATCTGCGGATCACAGCGGTAATGCTCGCTCAAAATGGTTTTAGGAATACGCTTCCCCAACAGAACATAGAATGAATCTAAAAAACTGTATTTCACATAATCGTATGCGTCCGGGATCTTATTGATACTAAAAATCGTTTTAAGTAATTCCTTTTGTTGTTTTGTTACAACGTTCGGAAGCTGCTTATTGTCGCCGACGATTACTGCGTTTTGAGCACAGGACATGGCAAGCGCGCCAGTAGCGATATCAACCTGTGATGCTTCGTCCATAATGACGTAATCAAACTGTGTATTTTTTCCAAGACTGCTTCGTGCCATGTAGGTCGTACTCAACACAACGGGATATTCCTTGAGAAACTCGTCCGGTTTCTGCCATAAATCGTTTTCTTCAAATATCGTTCTTGATCTCCTCCCTTTGTATTGATCCGCAAGAAATTTGCGGAAATAGCAGAGAGAATCCTCAATAAATTGTTGGCTCAATTTGTCTGCATCCACATCTTTCAACGCCTGTTCCAAACGGCTCATTTCATCACGGATTTCGGATAACTTTTTACGGTAATAAAGTATCTGCAAACTGGGAATCAACGTATCTTTGTCCTGTTTCGCAAAAAACTTGAACGAAAAGCCGTAAGTAAAACGAAAGCGAAGTTTTCCGAAAAAGCCCATTTTGCTCTCTCCGTTTAGATATGCCTCAAGCTCTTGGCATATTTGCAGGATTTTTTCGGATGGAAATTCTTTTGGTAGAGCCATTTCAGTCAACTTCATGTTGTTCATCATAGAAAAATAATGTTTCTGCTCAATCTCAACGGTTTTTAATTCTTCCTTCCATTCTGCGAGTCGATTTTGTTTTTCATAAATCGTCTGCAATTTCGCTCCCCGAGTACGGATTTCGGCTTCATCCACCGATTTTTCATTCTGATCTTTTTCCCAACCCGAAAAATCCGGATAGGTTCCGTTCTGCGAATCAATAAAAATATGCTTTTTCTTTATCCGTCCAAGAGACGCAACGAAAAAATCAAGCGCATACTTCGGAGAAGAAAGTTTCTCAATTATATTTTCGATGGCGGAATTATTATTACTGACGACCTGCACCGTCTTTTTGCGGATAAGAAGATTGGCAATGATATTCAGGATTGTCTGAGTTTTACCAGTACCTGGAGGTCCTTCAATCACACTGATGTGATTCAGAATTGCCTGCTCGACAGCACGATACTGACTCTTGTTGCATCCGAACGGAAAAATCAGAAGGTCTGCCTCAAGTCCGGTTTCAGATTTATATTTCTCTGGATTTAGATAAATTGCGACCGCGTTTTTCTCACTTAGAAAGTCGATTTTCTCATATTGCTTTGCCAGAATTGCCGTATCGTCCTCAGTTTTGACGCTGATATTCTCCGCAATCTGCTGCAAATAAGAAAAGATTTTACGGGAATTATCATTTTCCAGACAGGATTTTTCAATGGTCAGGTCGCGAACATTATAATCGTTTTCATATCCAGTAGAAAAACAAATGTGCCAATATTCTCCTCTGTTTCCGGAAAAAGCAAAAATAGCGTTGATGTTATCAAAAATCTTTCCCTTATGGGATATATGATACGACTTTGGATTCAAATTTACAGGCCCTTTCAGCCATTCAATATTGTTGCAAGCGTAACTGAATATTTTCCCATCCCGAAAGGTAATGTCCCATTTATGCGTCATCTGATTATAGGTACATTCTTCCACGCGAGATGTGATCGGCTCACCTTTGGCTATGATCATATTATTTCTTGTATCCATCTGCTTCGCAACCTTGCACAATAAAACACAAAGGATAATTCAAGCAAAAGTTAATACTGCGCAATATAACTGCGTCGATTCTTTTGCCGAACGTGGGATATCATACTCAAAATGATTTCCCGTTGTTATCTGACAGCACCGCAACATTCTGCTTCAAAATGGAGATCTCGGTTTTCCATGTTTCTCTAGTCATCGTCAGCGCTTCGCCATGATAATTATCGGACAACGTGCCGAATATGGTATTATCATTGCACCAAGAAAATCGGCAACGCTGCTATTGTACAAACAGCCTGGATTTGTTTTCATAGGCGATCTCTTAACAATTCGACTTTTGAACATCAGTCCGAGTTTTTTCTGTAGGTTCATTATATATTTCAACTTTTCCCATAAGTTGCCTTAAAAACTCTGCAGCAAGTTTCCTGTCCAATAGATCATGAATCTTTTGATTTTCATAACTCCTCAAACAATTATAGCATGATGGATTACAATTACATTCCTCCATTTTTTTCAAGGCAACTTTCATAATCCCGTTCAACATTTTCCCGTCTGAAGTAACCAACCTGCGAGAATGACCAGCACCCCCAGGAACCGCATCATAAATGATAAGGAACCACTTCACAAATCACGTTTACAAAATGAATTTTGATATTCAGGTGCGGATTTCGAGAATATAACGGAATTTGTGAAGTGGTTCCTCTATTATACTTTATACTATATCTCAAAACATTTATCAACAATTCATTGAGATTTTCGACTTGTTTTTAAAACAAAAAACGGACTCCGGAACAGCCGCCTGACTGTCTCGAAGTCCGATTTTACCTTATTTTTTATGATTTTTGCCCATTTTCCCTAAAATGCACAAAACAACGCCTTTTGCCTTGGTAGTCCACCGGATTGTTTGCTTAATGTCTCGCGCCGGCTGAGCTAAGGATATGGATTATTATATAAAAAAGCACCCGCGGGTGCAAGTGCTTTTTTGGCTCCCCCTGTTGGACTCGAACCAACGACATTTCGGTTAACAGCCGAACGCTCTACCGGCTGAGCTAAGGAGGAATATACTTTGTTCCGCCGTCGCTGACGCTCTGGCGGCACATATCCGTCCTGCGGCACGATCTTTTTTGCCGTCTGCTCCCGGAGCCTCGCTCGTCGCATTCATGCTGACTTCGCTCCTACCGGGGCATCCGCCAGAAAAATCTCTGTCCCTCGGACGCCGAGTTCCTTTTTCGAACGTTACGTTCGCAAACGCTTTCTGTTTGCGCTTCGTAAGATTCAAAATGTTGCAGCGTTTTGCTGCATATATAGCACGTTTTTGGCTTTTGGCTTCAAACGTTTCTCTTGAAAAAAATCCGGCAATGTCCTACCCTCCCAGGTCGTCTCCAACCAAGTACTATCGGCGCTGAAGGGCTTAACTTCTGTGTTCGGTATGGGAACAGGTGGATCCCCTTCGCCATCATCACCGGAAATCGTTGAACGCATCAACATGCTTCTCTGTTGTATCCGACACGTTCACAACTGCATAACAATATCCATCTGAAATTCAGCTATTCTCAAGTATTCGTTCTCGTTCTGTATTATTCTAGGCTCGATCGATCGCTTTTGTCAAGCGATTTGAATAAGCCCTCGACCTATTAGTATCGGTCAGCTCAACGCATTACTGCGCTTACACTCCCGACCTATCAACCTTGTCGTCTTCAAGGGGTCTTACTACCTTTCGGTATGGGATATCTTATCTTGAGGTGGGTTTCACGCTTAGATGCTTTCAGCGTTTATCCTCTCCGCACTTCGCTACCCGGCTATGCCGTTGGTCGACAACCGGTGCACCATAGGTGCGTCCATCCTGGTCCTCTCGTACTAGGGACAGATCCTCTCAAATATCCTACGCCCACGATGGATAGGGACCGAACTGTCTCACGACGTTCTGAACCCAGCTCGCGT
>LVAO01000012.1 GCA_001604065.1 Clostridiales bacterium Firm_09 | reverse complement strand
GTTTCTTCTCTGGTTACATTGTAGGTTTTGCGTATGTTCGCCAATCTTAAATATGCCATAGCGCCTCTCTTTTTTTCTAATGGTAAAAAAACAGTCTGAATTGTTTGTGTAGATTCAAGTGAAAAAAGCCGTTCTTTTCTGAATTTTAATACGTCAATGTGTGTTTTAAAATCACGATAGGCTTGCCCATAGGATGGGTAAAATGCTTTTTTGATAAAATACAAGAAATCGTATGCAAAACCCGAATAAACATAAAAAAGACTCCCGAAAGAGTCTGTTTTTTATAAATGTTTTGCCTTTATCCGAGGCTTTTGTGGGATTTGTCCTTAATAGAATGTTCTGGATTGCTTCGGTTTGAAATGCTCACGATAGAGACGGACGATGGTTTTTTTGACGTCGGGCAGCTCAGCGGCATTGAATATGTTGATGAAGTTTGATCTGTCGATTCTGCCGTCCGCACGCTTCAGATCCGTATGAATAAGCACTTGGATATGCTTGTTGACTTGCATGATGGTGGCAAACAGCCTGCGCTTTGGCATGGAGGGAATATATACCTTGAAGCAGTCATGGCCTTTTATAAAGAGGAACTTTCCTTTTTTGAAGAAATGGCGAAGTTCTGTGATGATATAATAATTTTCTTTATTCAGATCACGCGCATCAATGCCTTCCGGGAAGGGCGTGGGCAGACGGTTGAGGCGTCTGCGTTTGACAATCAGAAGGACAGGCAAAGGCACCATAAGCAGTGTCAGGACAATGAGGGATAAAATGGATATGAGAAGCGAATAATTGAGATAGATTGCGGCGTATCCGATATAGGGGATACGAAACGAAGACCAGCCGATCACGGTCGCTTCATCGGATGAGACATAACTCATGGCGCCATCGGAAGTCTGCAAAACATAAATTGTTTTTATCGTCGCGGCAGAGCCGTTTTCTTCTGTACCACCCTCTGTTTCATAACTGTCAATATAAAGTGCCGTATGAATGATTTTTATTGTTTTTCCTTTTGCGTCGGTGCCTTCCGAAATATAACTGAACAATTTTCCTTCGGGGGCGGCAGTATTTTTGATATATAAAACTAGATCTCCTTTGGAATAAGCGCCGATTGATTCTGAAGAATAGGGAAGAAGAGAAAAACCGATGCTGTTTGCGGCAGGTATCAGGTTGAATAAAAAGAATAGAACAATCAACAATGCGTACAGTCCCCACATCAGCTCCGTAAACAGCACTGCATCGAATACTCTTTTTTGTTCGGCGAGGTTTCTCATAGAACCCTTGTATCCTTCTTCCTTTTTCTATGCAATTATTATATACTATAAAAACCTTCAATACAAGGGTTAACATGGGGTTAACAGGATATTTTTTGAAGCGGACAGAGCAAAAATGGTCGAGGCAAAATAGAATGCCCCTTTTATAATGGGATTCGGGAGGCAAACGTGAACGAAAAAACGGAAGCCGTGCAACGCATGCAAAACTATATCGAAACACATTTATTCGAACAGATCACGCCGGCGGACCTGTCAAATGTGTCGATGTATTCGCCATGGTACGCAGCACGTATTTTTAAGGAGCTGACAGGCTTATACCCCGCGGATTATATCAGAAAGGTCAGACTTTCAAAATCGGCTCTCAGGCTGAGGGACGAGAAATGCAGAATCACCGACGTTGCCTTCGATATGGGTTTCAACAGTGTCGACGGATATCAGCGAGCGTTTCTGCGGGAGTTCGGATGTAATCCGGGAGAATATGCAAAATGCCCTGTTCCGTTGCCCTTATATACACCTTTCGGTGTCAAATTCAAAGATTTTTTTAAGGAGAACCATAGCATGGAAAACGTAAAATACATTTTTATTCAAGTGATGGAAAAGCCCGCGCGCAAGGTGCTTATCAAGCGCGGAGAGAAGGCAGCAGATTATTTTGCTTATTGCCAGGAGGTAGGATGCGATGTCTGGGGTGTGCTCATCAGCATAAAATCCATGAGCGAGCCTGTCGGCATGTGGCTGCCGCAAAACTATCGCGCCGGAAAATCGGAATATGTGCAGGGCGTAGAGGTGCCGTTAAATTATAACGGCGTGGTACCCGAGGGCTTTGACACGATTGAATTGCCTCAGGCAAACTATCTGGTGTTTCAGGGTGAACCGTTTGAAGAAGAACGTTTTTGTGAGGCGATTGAGCAGTTGCAGGACGCAATGGACAGGTACGATCCGTCCTTTATTGGGTATAAATGGGATGATTCCAACCCGCGAATGCAACTGGCGCCTGTCGGAACAAGAGGGTACATTGAGATGCGCGCAATAAAACTTTAGCAGGAATTGATTCAAAAAAGCGTCGGGAACGGCGCTTTTTTATTTTGCTGCTGACAAAGGAAGGATATTGTATCGCATCATCCTGTGGCATCAATGTCGGTTGACTTGCTTCTCGCATGCGTGGTATACTAAATCTGAAAATAATAATACATTTTCAGATAGTCTTCTTCGCAGCAGCGGCTGGGCTATACGGAGTGAATATGAAGCATACGGATATCATCGACATTTTCAGAAACAAAGAAGCGGTCGGCAAAGAGTTTACGGTTTGCGGTTGGGTCAGGAAGTCCCGTGACTCAAAAAATGTCGCCTTTTTGGAAATCAACGACGGCACATCCTTGAACCATTTGCAAATTGTTATCGATAAAAGCATTATTCATGACAGTACGGATTATTTGCCTATCTGCACTTCGGTCTGTGTGACGGGCATTTGCGTGCAGGCGCTCAACAACCCTTCGGGCATTGAGATGAACGCAAACAAAATCGAACTTCTGGGGACATGTCCGCCGGATTATCCCATTCAGAAGAAGCCGCACTCGCTGGAATATCTGCGCACCATTCCGCATCTTCGTGTGCGTACCAATACCTTTAATGCTATGTTCCGTCTGCGGAGCAAACTTTCGGAGGCCATTCACAGATACTTTCTTGACAGGAATTTTACCTATGTTCATACACCCATCATTACCGGCAGCGATTGCGAGGGCGCGGGCGAAATCTTTCAGGTGACAACCGTCGGGTTTCATCCGGAGTATAAGAGCGCGCAGGAATATTATGCTGCGGATTTCTTCGGACAAAAAGCGGGGCTTACCGTATCGGGCCAGTTGGAAGGCGAAATGATGGCCATGGGGCTTGGCAAAATCTATACGTTCGGGCCGACCTTCCGCGCAGAGAACTCCAACACACCCCGCCATGCCGCAGAATTCTGGCAAGTGGAGCCCGAAGTCGCATTTGCGGATCTAAACGATATCATCGGTATCGCAACCGAAATGATCAAGTTTATTATCGGCTCCGTACTGGATTCCTGCAAAGAGGAATTCGCATTGTTTGAAAAATTTTATGAACCGGGATTGGTTGCCAAGCTGAGGGCGGCAATCGAATCGGATTTTGCGCGCGTGGATTACGGCGAGGCCATAAAAATCCTTAAGGAAAGCGGCAGGGAGTTTCAGTACCCTGTCGATTGGGGATGTGATCTTCAGACCGAACACGAAAGATATCTGACGGATATTGTATTCAAAAGACCCGTATTTGTAGTCAATTATCCCAAAAAACTGAAGTCCTTCTATATGAAGCAGAATCCGGACGGTCTGACTGTCGCTGCGACGGATTTGCTTGTCCCCGGCGTCGGCGAAATCATCGGTTGCAGCGAGAGAGAAAACGATTATCATAAACTGTTGCAGGCGATAACCGACCGCAAAATGAACATCAAAGATTATGTAAGATATCTGGAACTCCGCAAATATGGATCTGTGCCTCACAGCGGATTCGGTTTGGGTCTGGAAAGAATGCTGATGTATCTGACCGGCATCGGCAACATCCGCGATGTGACCATGTTTGCCAGGACCAAAGGTGATTTAAGATAAGGTTCTTGCAAATACAGTCCTTTCCCGAAAATGAAGATTGTTTTTGCAAAAAAATCAACCCTTGCGGTTGATTTTTTATTGCATGCACCATTTACCGGATGAAATTTGTCATGATTCTCTTTTCTTCCTCCGGAACAGGAAGAGAGGCGGCTTGTAGAGATTTGAGTATCCACGCCATGGATCGCGCGGTTTTGCGTACGGTCTGCATTCCTTCTAGATCCTGCAATACTTCGCCTTTTGCGCCGCCGAAGACGACCGGCCAATACTGTGACGCAGGCATAATGATTTGCCCAAGCTTCAGGAAGTTGTTCATCTGATTGGCGGCATCCAATGTTCCCGCACGGCGGGCGACTGCGACAGAGGTTGCGACTTTGTTTTTGAAATAGCAGGAAGAGGAGTAGAACAGGCGGTCAAGAAAACATTTCATCGTGCCCGAAACGCCTCCATAATAGGTAGGGGAACCCAAAATGAATCCGTCCGCCGCCCGAAGCTTCAAGGATACCTCGTTGACAATATCATCTTTGAAAACACAAAGGTTGTTCTCGCTCTTCCGGCAGCAGGCGCAGCCGGTGCAACCATGCAAAAGCTTGTCGCCTACCTGTATGATTTCTGTGGTGATTCCTTCTTTATGCAGCTCTTCAGCCATTGCCTGAAGAACGATATAGGTGTTGCCGTCCTTATGCGGACTCCCATTGATTGCGACGATATGCATATTTTTTACCTCCGTATCGAATAATTAAGGATTCAATAAAAAAATTGTTTTTGATTAATGTCCTCTTCTTCTGAAAATCATATAGGATAGGACAAATCCGACGGCGCATACGACAACAATGCTCGCCGCAGTGATGCCCAGAGTCGTCCAGGAATAGGTTTTGCCGAAGATATCAAGTCCCACGCTTTTCTCTTGCTCGGCAACCAGATACATGTCGCCAAGCGTTGAGGTGGCGGCGTATATTCTCCCGTCTGTGACGGAGGCGGTGATTTCTTGCAGATCACCGTCTTTGACGACATAGATTTTTGCGTTGATTGCGCCGGCAGGCAGGGACATATTGAAGGCCATAGACCCCGTGAGATGAACCGGGGTGCTTTCTCCGGACAGGGTAATAGAAAAGGGATAAACCTTTTTCTTTTTATAGCCGCTTCTGGCTGCGGCAGTCTTTGCCAGACTGTCGGAGGAAGCTTTATCCAGCTTGATTGTAATGATTTCGCCCTTGAGCGCGTCGGTTGCGGCAGGGTCAAGCGTATATGCAGCGCCTTCGTCCAGGCCGGAGGGAACAGCAGAAATTCTGTTGACAATCGTTATGGTTCCGGCGACCGCGGCATCCACATCCCTTTTGAGGGCTGCAATATCCGAACTGGATGCCATATCATCCAACAGACGGCTGCTCAGGGCATCGCATGCGTCTTCAATCGCCGCCCAGCCTGCAGGGGTGTATTCTTCGCGAACAGCGGAAAGGAATGCGGCGTGGGCCGCTTTTACAGTATTGTAATCAAAATAATTATTGTGATAGGTATATTCAGTCTTATTGCCGGCATAGTCCTCCGCAACGACGGTGAAGCTGTACATGTCCAGAATGGGAGCCGAATAATAACCGCTTTGCTCTTTTGCCAGGTTTCCTCCTGTCTTAAAGTAAACCCTGTTGATTCCGCTCAAGGCATCGTATGCTTTGATGTAGAAAATTACGGGATCTTCCGCCATCACGTTGCATTCTATTTTTGCAGAATCCTGCATCAGCAGAAGGCTGGGAGGAGTTCTGTCAACGTTGTTGATGACGCGCGTAACATAACGGCGTTCCCCGTCTTCGTAATAATAGATCCTGAGTACGACGGTTCCCTCGGTGTCTATGACAATCGGACCGGTATAATTATAAGGAATTGCTCCGCCGGGAGTCTCTATGGCATATTTTTTTTCGGCATAAGGGTTATCGTCATAGCCTGTTCCCCAATTGACGGTAACCGTGACGGATTTTGCAAAATCAACGGTGCTGAGAGAAATGGTCGGAACGCCTGTCTCAGGGACGCCGTATTTATAATAATCATAAGTAAATTCAGATATGTTGCCTGCATTGTCCTCCAAATAAAAATACAAGGTGCCCTTGCCCCGGATAATCAGATAATTGTCCAACCCCCTTTGCGGCGGCAATATGAATGATGAGAGCGGCGCAAGAGGAATGCTGTTTGCTTCTTCTTCCGCATCAAAGGCAAGTTTTGAGATGTCATAATTGAGACCGGAGAAATTATCCGTATAAAAACGGTAACGCAGCGGGAATTCTGAAATATGATAGGTATCCAGAGCGACGCGGTCAAGATCGGGTTCCAGCGGCGCGGTGTTGTCCATATAGACAACCGAAGTGATGGAGGACTGAAAGGTCTGGTGATTGTTATATACACTCGCAACAACGGTGATGACGCCTTCGTGGGGAACCTCCGCGACGTAAGTGCCGTCCGGTATAATAAAATCTGCTTCGTTGCTCCAGCCGGTACTGCTGGCCATCTCTACCTTGATATAAGGGTAATCGCATCGGTAATACAATCGGATGCGGCTTGCCCACACTTTTTCTTGGATTTCGTATTCTACGCCGTCAGAGGATATCGCTGTGATTTTTTCCAAAGAAAAAACAGAGTCCGCACGGGTCTCTCCCCCATGGAAGTGCAGTACAGAAAATGCGGCGAATGCGCATGCCGCTATGAATATCATCAATAAAACCGTTATCTTATGCTTCATCCATGTTCCTTTCGCATGACAATTGTAACATAGGCAAAATCTCTTTTCAAGCGGGATTCTTATATATATATAAAGGAATTATTTGGCTGCGCAATTTTGCCCGCTGTCAACAGGCGCGCCGAAATCATAGTATGTAGTGATTGATTTCAAGGGGAGGTATTATGAAGAAATTGATTGTACTTATACTGATTGCCGTACTGTTTGCCGGGATTTTTGCAGGATGTACAAAAAAGGACGAAAAAACGGTTATCCAGCTGAATGAGGTCACGCATTCGGTTTTTTATGCGCCGCTTTACGTTGCCATAAACAACGGATATTTTGCCGACGAAGGCTTGGAAATCGTGCTGACCAATGGCGGAGGCTCGGACAGGACAATGACGGCAATTCTAAGTGGAAGTGCCGAAATCGGACTTTTGGGACCCGAAACAGCTGTTTATGTGTATTCCGGAGGAAGTACAAACCATCCGGTAGTATTTGGGCAGCTTACCCAGAAGGACGGCTCGTTTTTAATCGGCAGAACGGCAAACAATGATTTTCATTGGTCGGATCTTGCCGGCAGCGAAGTCATCGGAGGGCGCATGGGAGGGATGCCTGCCATGTGTCTGGAATATGCGCTTTTCAAGAACGGACTTGTCAAAGGCCAGAACATCACCATCAATTATGATGTGCAGTTCAATCTGATTACCGCAGCCTTCGAGAGCGGGACAGGCGATTACTGCACGATGTTTGAACCGGGTGCATCTTCTTATCAGGCAGCGGGCAAGGGCTATATTCTTGCCTCCGTGGGTGCTGAGGCCGGCAACATGCCTTATACTTGTTTTATGGCAACGCGTACCTATATCAACGAACATGCCGACAAGGTGCAGGCTTTTATGAGAGCGATTATACGCGGCATCGATTTTGTGACGGCGAGTGAAAGCGCGGATATAGCGGCAGCGCTTGCTCCGTCCTTTCCGGATACTTCACTGGATATCCTTACCTATTCTGTCGCGTCCTATAAGGCAATCGGTGCCTACAAGACAACGCCTGTCATGAGCGAAGAAGAATTTGACAATC
The DNA here is from genome assembly GCA_001604065.1 of Clostridiales bacterium Firm_09. GTDB lineage: Bacteria > Bacillota > Clostridia > Christensenellales > DTU072 > Firm-09. Next base: position 110,368 of record LVAO01000012.1, on the reverse strand, counting down.
TTCAGGATGTCCTGCTTTTTGCGGGTACGATTACGGAAAAGATACCTTATGCCGCAGTGATTGACAATACGATAGCAGAAAGCCTGCTGAACGAATAGCGGAATGATGCCGAGGAGTATGAGAATGAGCGCTTTATTGACCGTCCGGAATCTGTCTTTGATTTATCACAGTCCTGATGCCGAGACAGAAGCAATAAAGGATATCAGTTTTGATGTCAGACGGGAAGAATTCGTGGCGCTTGTCGGTCCTTCGGGATGCGGCAAGACCACGATTCTCTCGCTGATTGCGGGTTTGATGAAGCCTTCTTCGGGAGAAATTCTTTTCGAAGGGATTCCTGTATCGGAGAAAGCCTATGCCACAGCCCTGATGCCGCAGCGGGATCAGCTGTTTGAATGGAGAAATATTCTCCGCAACGTTGTTCTCGGACTGGAAATATCCCATAAAAAAACGCAGAAAACAGTAAGTTATGCTCACGAACTGATGGAGAAATATGGTTTGGGGGGATTTGAAAAAAAGCATCCGTCGGAGCTTTCCGGCGGCATGCGCCAGCGTGCGGCGCTCATCCGTACGCTTGTGACCTCGCCGGAATTATTGCTTCTGGACGAGCCTTTTTCTTCGCTTGATTTTCAGACAAGACTGAGCGTATGCGATGATGTATACCATATCATCCGGAATGAGAAGAAAGCCGTATTGTTTGTCACGCATGATATCGGAGAAGCAATATCGATGGCGGACAGGGTGATCGTGCTGACAAAACGGCCTGCAAGAATCAAAAATATCTACACGATAGAGTCGGACAAAGCTTTATCTCCTCTGCAGCGGCGTGAAAAAGGTTTTGCGGAGTATTTCAAAAAAATATGGTCCGATCTTGAGGTTACTTATGTCTGAAGAGCACAAAGAATATCTGAGAAGATTAAAACGCAGAAGCATGCTTATCAAACTTGCTCAGGCAGGGCTTCTTCTCCTCTTTTTTGGATTGTGGGAGCTGTTTGCATATTATGAAATCATTGATCCGTTTTTAACCAGCTCACCTTCGCGCGTCATAAATTCAATCTATAACCTTTATCTGTCCGACGCACTTTTTATCCATATGAAGGCAACGCTTGCCGAAACCATGCTCAGCTTTGCGCTTTCTACATTTCTCGGCACGCTGATTGCCGTGATTTTATGGTGGAATGAGACCATAAGAAGAATCCTGGAGCCGTATATCATTGTATTGAACGCCCTCCCGAAGATTGCTTTGGGGCCGCTGATTATTATCTGGGCGGGCGCCGGCAAAAAAGCGATTATCGTTATGGCTCTTCTCATTTGCATAATCATTACGATCATCAGTATGCTGACGGGATTTTTATCCATAGAAAAAGGAAAAATGCAGCTTCTTCAATCAATGAAGGCGAATAAATTTCAAATTCTGTATAAACTGGTGCTTCCGGGAAACATTCCCACCCTGGTGTCGGTGTTGAAAATCAACGTTGGTCTGAGCTGGGTAGGGACGATCATGGGAGAATACCTCGTATCACGGGAAGGCATCGGATATCTTCTCGTATACGGCTCGCAGATTTTCAAATTGGATCTGGTGATGGCCTCCACCATACTTCTGTGCGTCCTCGCGACCGCAATGTATCTCATCGTGGCGCTGGCGGAAAAAATTATTAAGCGGATGTACTGACGGTCCTGCCGGCACACGGCTTTGCGATGTGCTATTTGACGCATACGCATAATATATTTTATTATGCGCTTCGGCAACAGCCTGAAAATTGTCTTTGCTTTTGTCGGCACCTTCATCGGTGCCGGCTTTGCGTCGGGAAGGGAAATCGCCCTTTTCTTCGGAGGAGCAAATTTGATTGTGCCCGTCTTATCCGTTGTCTTCTGCGGAGCGATGGCCTATATTTTTTTGGAACTCGGAAGAATATCGGAAGGTGAGCCGCTCAAGGCAATCTTTCCAAAAACGAGCAAGGTATGGGAAATTCTGCTGGCGGGGGCCAACTTCGCTGTTTTTGCCGCCATGCTGGCCGGCGCAGAATACATCATAAAGGATGCGCTGGGTTTTGCCGGAGGCGGCATTCTGAGCGGTATTTTTGCCGCCGCGATTGTCCTGGGAGGCGTAGAAAAAATAAAGAATCTGAATACGGCAATCGTTCCGCTGATTGCCGCCATGATTCTGTTTATTTTTTTCAACGTATCGGGATACGAAAAAAGTTTGGGAGCTTTCGGATTGATTTCGCCGCTTTTGTATGCCGCCATGAATATGCTTTCCTGCGGGTTGCTGACAGCAAAGCTTGCAAAGGATATAACAAAAAAGGAATCCTTGTTTTGCGCGGCAGCTGTTGCGGTTCTGCTTGCCATGCTGATTTTGCCGGTGTATTTGTCAATCAGAGGCCTTGAGGACGAGGCTATGCCGTTGTTGGTCGTTGCGAAGAGTCTGCATCTGGAATGGATAGGCAGCATACTTGTTTACCTTGCAATTCTCACGACAATGGCCGGCGCGCTTTCGCTTGCTTCTTCGGATAAGCCGATTCCTGTGCTTTTGTTATTGGGAGCCGGCTGGATTGCGGCAATTTTTGGATTCACAGCCATCGTCAATACGGTTTATCCGGTCATCGGCGTGCTCGGAGCCGCATTATCCTGCGCGGGGTTGGTGAGGCTCTTATTTGTGCGGTTCAAAAAGAGAAGGGTTGAAATTTCTCTTCGGGGGTGATATAATAATGGAAAAATTAAAGCGCCGTCTGCACGATGCAGACATAGAATATTTTGTTGATGTGGAGGGAAGAACCGTTTCGTCCTATCGGGGCGGAGGAAATCTGGCGCTTGTCATCTGTCCAAAGAGTGTTGACGAAATAAAAACAGCACTTGCTGAGATAAAATATGCCGGAGTGCCGTATACCCTGTTGGGTGCGGGCTCCAATTGTCTGGTGCCGGACAGCGGATATCCGGGAGCGGTCATCCGTACCACCCGTTTGAAGGGCATCTCGCAATCGGGATCTTTTGTGACCGCTTATGCGGGTGAAACGCTATCGAGCTTGGCGGCATTTGCGGCAAAACATGATTTAGGCGGAATGGAAGCGCTCTCCGGGATACCGGCGACGGTCGGAGGCGCGGTCCGCATGAACGCGGGAGCGTATGGAAAAGAAATTGCGGGTCTCCTGACACAAGCGGAGATACTGGATGCCAGAAATCTGGAAGTTTCAAAAAAAGACAGGACGGATATCCCGTTTTCCTATAGGAGCAGCGGAGATGCGTTTCAATACAATATTATTTATGCCGCAACGTTCCGGTTTCAGGACGGTTATGACCGGGCGCTGCATAGGCACTGCTGTGAAGACCGGCTCAAAAAACAGCCCGGAGAACCGTCCCTTGGCAGTGTCTTCAAAAATCCTTTGGCCTTTGCCGCGGGATATCTGATAGAAACTGTGGGATTAAAAGGCTTTAGGATAGGGAACGCCGCCATCAGCGCAAAACACGCAAATTTTATTGTCAATCTGGGCGGAGGAACGGCAAGGGACTATCTGTCCCTTATGGGACTTGCTCAGTCGATGGTCTACAACGAATACAAGATAGAGCTGGAGCCCGAGATTCATATTCTCGGTTAGGAGACAGTCTTGAATATTACCAATACGCTTAAGGAAGATATTTTGTCTGTCAAACCTGCAAAGGAGTGCTGCCGCAGGGCCTTTCTCGCCGGTGCGATTCTGGGCGGAGGAAGTCTTCCCATTGAACACGGAGGACTGGGGTTGATTATCCAGAGCCCCTCGGAGGAACTGATAGAGCGATGCGTCGAATTGGCAGCGTTGCTCACAAAAGCCGAGGCGGATATTGTAAAAAAGGATAAAGAGCTGTCCCTCGGGCAACGCATCGTGTATGAATTCCGGCTTCCGAGCGAAACGGCTGCGCCGCTGCTGGTCAAAACCGGGATTTTGCAGCCCCCTTATACGATAAAGGAAACGGTACCGGAATATATACTATCAAACCTCTGCTGCAAAAAAAGCTTTTTGCGCGGAATTTTTTGTGCCGCAGGCTCGCTTCTCGTATCGGCGGACAAAAATGCCAATACCAAAGGCTATTATCTGGATATCGCCCTGTCCTCAGAAGAATCGGCAAGGTCCGTCGCCTCTCTGATGTCCTCTATGGATATTGTCCCGGGTGTGCGCACAAAAAAGAATAATTTTTCCGTATATTTGAAAAACAGTGAGAAGATTGCGGATTTTTGCATAACAATCGATGCGAAAAAGGGCTATTTTGCTCTGCAGAATATTCTTGCATCCCGTTCGCTTCGCAACGATGTCAACCGTAAAAACAACTGTGAGGTGGCCAATATAGACAAGACACTCTCGGCATCCGCAAAGCAGGTGAGCGCAATAGAAGCAATCAAGAAAAGCGGTTTGTTATCTGCTTTGGACGATGTTCTCCGGGATACCGCCGAAGTGCGTCTTGCCAATCCGGACGCAACGCTTACGGAGCTTGCCAAGATGCTCCGCTATCCCACATCCAAGAGCGGCATCAATCACAGGTTGAGAAAACTGATAGAAATTGCCAAGGACACAGGAGGAAATTATGCTGAAATTGAAGAAGATCACCCGCGCGAACGGTCTGAAAGCTGAGGATTGCGCCGTATTTGCACAGGCAGCCGGAAAGTTCCGCAGCTCCGTCAATATCATCAAAAATGGCAAAAAAATCAATGCAAAGAGCGTCATGGGCCTTATCAGCCTCAATATCAAAAAGGATGAGTCCATTTACCTGGATGTGCAAGGCGAAGATGAGGTGGAAGCCATGGGGAAATTATATCCGATGCTCTGATGGAATGACGAGGATTCCAGAAGCCGTTGTTTGTGGCGGTGAGCATAAAAAAACATAAGAAGCGTCCGTCACGGTATTGCCTGTTTTTGCACGGCAATCATTCAGAAGAAAATCCAGCTTGCTCCGCAAGCGATGGCATAGGTGACGATTGCCTGAGAAAGCTTGGTGATAAGATAATATCCCGGTTTTATGCCCGCATTAGAAAGAAAAGTCATAGATTGAACAGTTACCGACAATCCCCCGAAAGAAATAATGCCCGCAAGAACGGGAACGGTCTTCCGCAGTCCCTGTCCGGAGGCCGCGAGGACATAGGAGCCCCGGGTGATTTCTATCAACCCTGTCAGCGTGCCTTGACAAAGAGAATAGGAAAGCCCCAATCGGCTGAGCGTATCGGCGACAAAGGAAAGGACCCGGATATCCTGAACAATCATGATGATCATATTGAATATGGCGATATAGCCCCCCACAGCAAGCACTGCAGCAATACTGCTGTTGATGGCCTCCGAAAGAATGTTGTCCGTCCGGACGGGCGGAAGCTTTGCGTTTTCTTTTTTCGGCTCTGTTTTGCCGCGGAAGATTAATCCATTGATCAGTGCACCGATGTAATGGCATAAAAGGATAATGACGCCTGCTTTATAATTCCCAAGCATATTGATGCCGACTGTACCCAGAATAAACAGAGGACCCGAGGTGGAGGTAAACGCGACGAGCCGTTTGGCTTCGTCGGAAGAACAAATGCCGTTTTCGACACAATCGGATACCAATTTCGCTCCAATCGGATACCCGGACAGCATAGACATTGTCAAAATATATCCGCCGACTCCGGGTGCGTTGAAGAGTTTTCTTATCGGTTTTTCGAGTGCGTCCGAGAGCGTGGCGGCGACATCGAGAGAAGTGAGCAGGCGCGAGAAGAAGAAAAACGGGAGCATGGCAGGCAGAACGGTAAGCACAAAAAGAAGCAATCCGTCGCTGATCGCCGTCATATAGCGTCCCGGGAAAAACACCAGCATCATCAGGAAGAAGGCTACAAAGAGTATAATGAAGTTTCTGATTTTTTTCTTCACATAACAATATATTTTGCATACGGAAGAAGTAACACAGTTTTTATCCGTTTTGTGATTTGTCCATCGGTTTTTCGAAAGGCTGCTTCGGATAGGGTTGTAATCCCGGCGGAGTTGTGTTATGATTTATGAAAATCTTTTTACCGGAGATACCTGCATGAACAAATGGGACAAACGTTTTATGGAAATGGCAAAGCTGGTCAGCACATGGTCGTCCTGCTTTAAAGAAAACAGACAGGTGGGCGCTGTGATTGTGCGGGATAAACGCATCATTACGACGGGCTATAACGGCGCGGGTGCGGGCATAAAAAGCTGCAAGGAGCGTGGCGTTTGCATCCGCGTGCAGAAAGGAATCGCATCGGGCACCTGCCAGGAGATTTGCTACGCCGTGCATGCGGAGCAGAATGCGATTATTCAAGCGGCAAAAATCGGTGTTTCTGTTGACGGCGCGGTAATGTATTGCACCCATCAGCCGTGCAGCATCTGTGCAAAAATGATCATAAACAGCGGCATAAAAAAAGTGATTTTCGACGAGGGCTATCCGGATGCCTTTTCTATGGAAATGTTTTCGGAAGCGGGCGTCGAAGTGGTGAAGTACAAGGATCTGGAAAAGGACACCCCCGGTTCGAAAGACATTTGATGGGACAACCGGTGCGGCATGGCGGATTTCGTGCAACGACGGTCTTATTCTCGCGGGAATGCCAGGATTGCCCCTATCTGGACATAGCGCACAGCCTCCAGAAAATATTTTTCAGGTTCGTTGCTGACGATGGCATCCAGCCCTCCGAACAACGGCTCCAGCAAAGCGAGATAGGCGTTGTCCAGGCAGATTCCGCCGTCCAGAAGTTCTTGTTTTTTATACAGAAGAGTATTGCGCATCTCCGTAAGGGATTTGAGCGCGGTCTGCCTGCTGATTGCGCCTGTCGAGAGCGAGGAGATAATGCCGTACAAGCTTTTTATATCATCGCATACCATTCTGAGTGTTTCGTCGCACAATTTTTTTTGGGTGTCGCTCAATCCCGTTTCTTCCGGCTCTCGGAGATTGATTTCTATGATTTCCAGTTTGCTGCCTGTCCCTATCGCGGCTTCGGCAGCTTTTCTGTCATTAAAAGAATACAGAATGACATAGTAGCCGCTGCCCGTGTTGTACAGATAACCTGCTCCTCCGGTTTCACGCACAACGGCCGCTTCGGATTCGGCTTTGGCTTTTTGTGAATAAATTCCCTGTGCGACAAAATAATGTGTTTCAAGATTGCCGGAGCCGAACGTGGCTCTCAGCGAATCCATTACGGCGCCGCCGCTGAACATGTCCGCCGATAAAAAAACGATGCCGAAACAAAGGATTATCAAGAGAAACGAAAAGAATACTTTCCCTTTGCGCCGGCTGCGGAAGGGTCTGCCGCAGCAGACGGCTGCTTTCCGGGCCGGGTCGCAGCCGGGCGTTTCCGGAGATTCCGTCGGAGGAAAAGCGGAGCAGTTCTGAATCGCCGGAGATTGGATCCTGTTTTCTTCCGTCTTCTTGCGCCGGTCTTTATAGAAATTTCTGCAATAATATGGCGAATAATCCATTGCATAATATACTATTCAAGAACGGACAAAAATATTTCTCTGTTTATGCGTACAAAGCGTGCCAACGGACGGGCGCGGGGAAATATTAAAGTAAATATTGCTTTCTGCGGGTTGACGGGATGCCTTATATATAATAGAATAAGACTGTACTGTATTAATATTAATATGCTCCGCGGGCGCGTTACGTATGGCAACGTCCCGGATACTATCGTGTATTATATTAATAGCTTATCGGAGGTTCTCACGTTATGAAAAAAAGGGTTTCCCGCCTGACCGTATCCTCACTGATTCTGATTGCGGTATGTCTGATGATCGGCACGTTTGCTTTTATTACGTTCGGGCAGAAAGCGTCTGAGCTGCCGGCCGGTGCGGCAGGCATCAACGGAACGACATTGAGCTCGGGGATGGGCGTTGTTCTCGGCTCCAATTCCGTCCGGACACAGGCGCAGGACAGCGGCGATATTTCCGAACATGTCGGACAGTTTGACGGCGCGGATCTTTTTTCCACCAACACGACGGGCGGCCGCTACAGGGCAAGCAGAACAGAGTTGGAATATCTGCCCAATGCCAGCGGCGACAGCATCCGTTCCATCATAAAATTCAGCTCCAACTACAACGATAACAACTTCTATAATGCGATGCTCGGAGGTCTCACCGGAGACTTCGTCACAACCGCGACGCTCAATTTCAATATCAGTGTTATTTCAGGCCCGAATGTTCCTGTCGTGATTACGTTTGCATGGTCGGCAAACGGCACCACAGAACAAACAAAAGTAATAAGCGCGACATTGGATATGACCAACTATCCCGTCGAAATGTCGTTTGATAACGCATTGGGCAGTACGGGACTCAATGCAAACGCTTATTTCAAAATAAACATTCAAATCAACGGTACGGGGACCTGGATACGCCTTTCCAACATCGTGATCGAAACAGCCACCAGCCTTACGGATGCGATTACCTTCCGCACCAGTTCTGTTTTTGAAATTTCGGGCTCCAACAAAAGAGATGTCGCTCTGGATACATTCAATAAAAATACGCCCGATTATATCAACCAGCTTGCCGATACCTATGTGAAGACAGGAGACAAGATCACGCTGCGCACCAAGGTCTTCCGGGACGGCGATACAACCACCTGCTATCAGCTTCCTGCGATATACACCAAGGTTTTCGGCAATGATTCCCGCTATGGTGTATATTGGCAGCAGTATTCCACAAGCCTTAATGTCGTGACGGGCGATCCGGAAGATAATCTGGACCTGAAATTTCTTTCCATCCTTGCAGAAGAAAGCGGATATACGACAGTGATAGAAAATTCGCAGCCTGTGACATATTATCAGATATCGTTTCAAGTGGACTCCGGCGTCAGAAATATTTACCAGCTTGTTATTGTGCCGCAGCTTTTGGTCACTTACGATAAAGACGGGCCATCCTGCGTGCGCGGAACGGCCTCAATCAGTCAGGACCCGCTGCGCATCAACGTTGACGGCAGAGCGCCGTCCGCGCCCGAAATCGATCCTGATTCTGTGCTGGGAACGGCCATTGCAAACGGAAACTGGTTCATCGACAGCGATTCCGTATTGCTGAGCTATATCGCATCCACCGTGCCCGTTCAATCAAGAGAATACGTATACGCGTTTGTCTGCGAAGACCCAATGCTTCTCACCATAGATTATTCGGACTATGATTTTACTCCTCTTCTTTACACAAGCATATCGTATAACAATCGCAACAACGAACCAAAACAGAGCGATGTGCGGCAGGAATTGATTTATTACAATCAAATCAGTCCCGGACGGTATACGCAGAAAACCAGGCCGATCACGTTCAGAAACAAACAGGAGCAGGCGCTGGTGCTGTTCCGCATAGATGCCGCAGGAAATGTCAGCGTGCCCAAAATCTATTACACCGCCGACGGCAACCCTGTCAAAGTGGACTCCACCTATTACAATATTACCACCAGCTTTTTGATCGGCAGCGGCGATGAAGGCCATGCCAACGAACTTCTGGGTGCAAACCATACCAAAGCTGCCTACCGGGAGTGCTTCTGGGGACCGACTTATCATACTGCGGACGGAACATTTTTGGGTGTCACGTCATACGGTTACGGTTCCGATAAAGAAGTAAACATGAAGTTCAAGATGGATCAATGGCTGACGATACGTATTTCCGTTACCTCGGCGCAGGCCGCGGCATATAAATTGATTCGCTATCGAAGCGATGAAGCGGGCATCAATGAATCCAATAATGAAGGCATTGTATTCAATCCCGGATCGACAGGCAGGCCGGATTATATCGATATTACGTTCAAGCTGACAAAAGAATATATGGATGGTGTAAGAGCGGTATTCTTCTATTTCAGGAAATCCCTGAACATCACGACCACCTCCACAGAATTCGTTTTTAACGGGAGATCCCAAGGACTGGAAGACTATATTGAGGCATACGAAGGCACAACAATGATTACCGGCCTAAGCTTCAATACCGTATACTATGAACCCGTGCGCTATTCTGTCGAACCGACATACATAAACGGCGTAATGCAGGATTACGGCAGCGTAGTCATCGGGAGCTACCGCTACAATTATACAGGCCTGCTGAGTCTCAATAACACCATTATAATTGCCGGACAGGGCAGCTATCATATTCTCCAAATGACGCAATATGTTGTCAACGGGCAGACAATCTATCAGACAACCATGTATAAAGAAGGCTCCGGGCTTAACAACGGACTGGTGGATGTCGGAGAATATTATTATACAATCACGATTGACGTGACGACGACGACGCTGTATTTTGGCACAAAATCCGGATATTACAAAATCATCAAGGCAAATCCCCAGGTGACGGGACTTTACAGCCCGGGCATTGTTTACGGCGAAAGTCTGGATGATCTGAGCTTTATCAGTCAGAATGCAAGCGGCGCAGACATCATCAATGCGAAATTCAATATTAAAGGTGTGGATTATTTTGAGACGAAATCCGGCGTATTGGGGACATATGAAATCATTTATCCGGCGCATAACTCTCTGGATTATATGCTCCCCAATGTTTCCTCCAATATGAGGGTGGAAGTGCGCTTCAATCCCATTGCTCTTACGGATACGGCAGTATTCACGCAGCAGGTGATTCATGAAAACTTCTTGACCGTAAACGGCAATCCCGGTCCTTTACATGATTATTACGATTACGTAAACGGCGTTTATGTTCTTAAAAAAGGAATGTATCACAGCGGGAATTTTGATTCCACCACACATACCATTTATATTACGGTGATGAACGCCGAAGCCGACCTTGAGATTGAAGGCATCAATGCAGAAAACACGCTTGTGCTGGATTATACCGGCACGTACAAGGATATTGTTTTTATCACCAGAGTCAACCAAACGGTGATTGAAGGTCTTCCGGTACGGTATTACTACAATCCATATGTCGGCGGATACATAGACGAAGGGACGGTATACAACAACATCATGAACGCAGGGGAATATCGCATCACCTATTATATCGATGCTTCCGCCTGCAACTACATGAGCAGTAAAATATTGTTTTCCAAGGTCATTATAGAAAAGAGGGAACTTGAACTGACGCCGGTCAACTACAATTCCATCCCTCCCGAAACCTATGCCCAACAGCAATTTGACAAATATTATACGATCAAATACGGAAAGACGAATGCGCAGCTTTTACCCAAACCAACGGCGAACATACCCGGCGGCGGGACGCTGAATGTGGCGTATGTCTATTCTTACATGCAGGTAAAATATTATAACGGCGACATTGTGCCGGAGTCCGCTGCTGTATACAGCCAGGATTATACCGCAGCAATGTTCCCCAAAGACCTTGAGGTCGGAACGTATGCCTTGCGGATCCGCGTCAATGACGCGAACAATGAAGGCACGGTGTTTGTTTTATTGGTGATCCAGAAAGCGCTGATTACCGACATCAGTCAGCCGACACCCCGCCTGAATTCAGAATATGCGGTATACAACAAGGACGGTTCTCTGCAGAGCTATCTGGGAGACTCGACCCAGGGGCATATTGAGTACGGCCAGACCATAGAGGACAGGAAGGCGAACCTTCTGAGCGGCGTATCCGATACGGCAACTTATGTGCTCGCCGGAGTATCGACGACGATTTATGGAAGGTTTCTTTTTGAAACCGAATCAGAAATATGCGCGCGATACAATGTTCTTTATGCATCCGATCCATCCGGCCAAGTCATTCTCCATGAAGATTATCTGGGAAGGTATATTCTGCCTGTGCGATACGATGCATACGACAACAGGGTTGTCAGCAGCTACTCGATCCGTTTGTTCTGGCAGGCGGGAGAGTGGCATGACGGTGTGTTCGTGCCCAACATCAACTTTGATCTGATGGAATACAGCGTCAGTCTGGTTGTCGCCAGGGCGACGGCGGATTTGTCCCGGATGTCCTTTACTCCCATTATATACGGCACGCCTTTTGGCGCCGGACATACTCTGATCGGGAAACCGGTTGCCCCTGCGACAGGCTATCCTGAGGAAGGATACCCTGATCGCGGCATGGCGAACGGAACCTATACGATCAGATACGATGCGAGTTACGCCAGCGTCATTTTTTCAAAAGGTATCCATGAGATTCCCTGCACGTTCACGCCGGTGGACGTCAACAATTACCGGCCGCTCACCAATATCAGGATTCCGCTTACCGTCAACGCCATGCAGGCGTATGTTGAGCTGGGTTCAGGAATATCCAGGGAATTGACCTACGGAAATCTGTATACCGTTCCGGAATGCAGGATTTATTATATGAACGGGGATCAGAAAGTCTATCTCCAGGGCGATATCCGGAACATGCTGGAATATGTTTATACGAGGAACGGACAGACAGTCAACATTTCTTCCAATCTGGGAATGACAACTTATGTATCCGCCATGCCTGCATCGGATTATGTTCTGACCGTCAATATCACCAGCAATGACTACATGGGCAACGGAGTTTTTGATAATTTTGTCATTCACCGCGGAACGCTGAGCATTTTGTCCAACCCCACACAGGAGGTTGTCGAATACGGCGTTCTGATTGCCGATATCGATTTTTATAATGGTCAGGTGCAGAATCCGTATACGCGTACAGCGTATTCCGGCGTCTTCAGGCTTGTTCCACAGGCTGGTGACGAAACCTACAAGCCCCATGCGGATATTCCCGGCCAGCCGGTAAGGCGTGATTTGCAATTCTATCCCACAGACAGCACATTGTATGATTACTACAATGTGTATTATCTAACCTGGGAATATAAAATTAATAAGAATACCAAAGACGTTTCTATCGTACCCGTACCCGAGACCCTCAGCACTGTTTACAACGGAAGCGAGCGTCCGGTAGATTACAACATCACATATCCGGGCAACGAGAACATCAAGCAATATTCTACAGTGACGTATACTTCTTTGGATGGCCAGATTGTGTATCCCAAGGCGCCTTCGGAAGCAGGTTCTTACAGAGTGACGATAAGAGTGCTGGACAATTTCCCCAATTATTCGGGCTCGCTGACAACGACTCTGGTCATTGCCAAGCAAACCATAGACATCGCTTTCGCAGAAAGGTATTATTTTTACAACGGTGAAAGCCAGGGCTTCGGAAGCCTCAATTTTGACGGTTATGCCGGCGATTCGGGACCGATAAAATACACTATACAATATTATCGCTATACGGGCGTATCCATGTACGATCAGGTGCCTTCCGATGTCGGCAGATACATTGCAAAAATTACGATTACGGAGAACAATTATCAGGGCACCGCGAACATAAATTATTATATTATTCCTTCCTCTATCACGATAACGAACTGGAATTATGTTTATGACGATGCACAGAAGCAGATCGGCATTCAGGTGGTTCCTTCCGGGGTATCCTATTCTGTACGTTACAGATCGGAGCAGCGCGACGACGAAAACAATCTGATCGGCCTCTTCAGCGAGACAAGACCCAAGGACGCCGGAAGATACCAGGTCCGCATCATCATCAACGAAAACGGCTATTACAAAGAAATCGATGTGTTCAGCGCAGTGCAGGACGGCATCAATCTGACAGACCCCGCCGTCAATCTGACCATCATGCAGTCTTATCAAGGGGAATATGAGGATAAAGTCGCCGAAGTACCGCTCACACCCAATTTCCCATTGTTCATGCGCATTTCAAAGGCCTATGCGGTCATGACGATACCTTCCGGAAGCCAGAACAGAAGCGTTGTCTACAACGGCAGCGGTTTTGCGATTGTTCCCGTATTTTCTCCTTCTTATCTGACGGCGGTATATAAGTATACGCCTTGCGAATTCACGATTTCGGACGGGCAGGTTGTTCCGACACTGGTCGGCGGCGCTCCGGTACCCAAGACGGATGTATCGGACGTGGTATTTGACAGCTACAACCGACCGGTGTCCGTAGGGTTCTATGTGCTGACCATTACGCTCAATGACAACGATTATCAGCTGGGAGATTATGTCAAGCCTACCCTCCGCATCAATCCGGCCACCCTCATCATAGATACGATGCCCGCGGTTGCAGGCAATGTGGTTTACAGACAAACCGAGCCGGTTGCATTTGTACCCGGGACAGGACAGGTGCGCTTTGCGGCATCGGGCACTACGGTTTCCGGCATATGGCAGATAGTGTCGGATATTTCTTCTCTTAAAGTTGGCACTTATGGCAATGTGACCGTCCGATTCATACCGATGAAGAACGGGAAAGCCGATATCAATTATATTCAGCCGACCGGCACCATAACATTGACCATCAGCAAAAAGGATATCGGACAGTATCTCTATTTTACAGATAACGGTGTGCTGCTCAGTTGGGCAAATGGCGTAGAAATTCATAAAGCGTTTACTCAGCAGCAGATAAGCTGCACGGCCTGGCTGGACGCGCAGGCGGCCGGGATTGAGAGTTCTTATAATAACGGCAGAGCGCTCACGATACGTATTAAATATAACGGCACCTATACGCTGCCGACCAATGTCGGAACGTATGCGATCGTTGCCGAACTATCGGATGCCAATTACCAGGGGCAGTCGCTTGCCGGCACATTGATCATCGACAGAGCCAAACCCGCAATAAAAGCGCCATCCGCATCCCCGATCCCCGTAGGCTCCGCATTGTCAGAATCCAGACTGACATCGGGTCTTGCCTATATCGCTGGAAGCGAAAATGAAAATCAGCTCCGCAGCATTGCAGGCACGTTCTCCTTCCGCGATCCCGATTTGGTGATGGATAAGGCAAACTATCATAAGGTCTGGGTGGTGTTTACACCTTCTTCTTTAAGCACCTATGATATTGCGCTGTTCCAGATTGAGGTGCGCGTGCTGGGCATCGATGTGTCTGTGGCGGGGGTGTCTGCCACTTCAATCTATTATGGACAGCCGCTCAGCCAATCCATCCTGACCTATACGACGTCTACCGTTCCCGGACAAATCCGCTGGACCGACAGCACGCAGATCGTAGACGTGGGAGCGAAGGCAAGCTATATGTTTATACCGGACAACACCGATGTGTACAACATCATATACGACGGTTCTGTCAATATCGATATAAGAACGGCAGAAATGAGTTACAATCCGGATACCCTTCTTATTAAAGGATATGTGGGAGAGACCTTGGGCAGCGCGGTAAACAATATTCATATTGACTTATGGCACAGCCTGTATCCTTCTTTGAAAGTTCAAGGAGCAACCTATGCCATTGAGGATATCGCCGATTTGAATCAGATTATTCTGAACTCCAAAGAAACATATTCCTGCAAGCTGGTTGTCAGCCATCCAAATTATGAACCTCTGGAAATACTGACCCAGATACGTACTTATGTTTATCTGGGCAGCGAAAACTTCTATGTTGCCAATCAATCAAAAAAATATGATGCAGAGCCGGTGACGCTTGAAAATCTTGATATCCGACTGGTCGGAACCGAGGAACAGCTCGATCTTTCCGTGTTCCGGATGATAATCTACAAAAACGGTATACAGGTCTCCGAAATGCGCGATCCGGGCACCTATCAAGTAGAAATACTTGTTTTTGATGACGTGCAGGACGAAGAAACATCCATGACGTACGATGGCCGCTGCCTATTTGATTATGTGATAGAAAAGAAAGAATTTGACGGAGGACTTTCTGAGGACAGCAATCTCATTCATATCACAGGCAACAACACCGTATACGGTCAGACGGCGGGAGATCTCAATGTATATTACCAATATAAAAAGTACTTTTTCGGGATCGCTCGTGCAGGCAAAGTATATGACGGGGCGCCGCTGACCGCAGAATATCTTGGCATCGGGTTTATCGATACCGAGGACCTTCCGGCATATGAAATCACGAAGATACAGCGGTACAATACGTCGACTTCTCTTTATGAAACCGTGCTTTCGGCGACGATGCCGGGCACGTACCGTCTGACAATTTCTCTGGTTCAGAATGCGGCGATGGGCATTTCGGATGCGCCCGGAGCATCGGTGGTGATTCCGTTTACCATTTATTCTTCTTCTCCGCAGGGCGGCATTGCCTCGGATCCCGCAATATATAAGATAGCACTTTATTATCCTGCGGACGAAAGCGAAATCAAGCTGACCTATTATTCTGCAGACAAGTACATCGATTATGGTCAGAGCGCACCCGTTGCCGCAGGCAGCTACATTGTCAGAGCAACCTTTTTGTCCACCCATCCTTTCAATCAAGGAGGACAGGAGTTCCCGTATACTGTCACGGCGATGCAGATTTATGTCAGTCTGGAAGCGGCATACAGTTTTGAATTCGGAGAAGCCATTGTCATCAATCCGATGTTCACAATATCACCGGGTTCCGGCAATGCGATGTCCAATATCGGCTATATTATCCGGTATTATGCAAATACGGGCACCGGATGGAGAATGCTTGATGATACACCTGTCAATGCCGGCAGCTATAAAGCGCAGATTATTCTGACCGGTACGAACTATGTGCTTGCGGAGGGGCAGGGTGAAGTCCGTATGGATATTACCCAATTAAAAGTCAATATCACTGCAGTGCCCGTCGTGTCCAATCTGATTTACGGACAGGAACTTTATAATGCTGTTATTTCGGGCGGCGCTGCGGTGCTGGATCTTGATGGTTCGGACGTCCAGGGTCAATTCTTCTTCAAAGAGCCGCAAAAAAACGATCTGCCGGCGGGAGACAGGAGTGTTACGCTGGTGTTCGTACCCACCAATCCAAATTATGCGGAGGCTGAGATTTCCGGCGTTTCCATCAAGATTCTCAAGGCTGCGGCATCCATAGAAAGCATTCAGTTGACGCTGCCTTATAATGGATTGGAGCAGCAGCCGGTGATACGCACCAATCCGGTCAGCAATCTTGCCGTCACATACAGTTATTATCAATATATAAATGGACTGAGGCAGGGCGTCAATAAGCCTAAGTCCGCAGGCACCTATGAGGTTGTCATGAAAATCAGCGACGGCAATTATGAAGGTTCTTCAACCGTCAGCTTCACGATTACAAAAGCTGTCATAACCGATAACGATGTGGTTGCGCCGACTGTCGGCGCGCTGACATACGGACAGTCCCTTTCTTACGGAGCATTTGTGGGGGGACGCGCAATCAATCCTGCCAACAATACCGAGATTGCGGGCTCCTTCCGCTTTACCTATACGGGGTTGACCCTTCTGGGAGCCAGCGTAGAAATGGGTGGTGTTTCGGATAACAGCAATCCGTATCAATTTGTGCCGTATGTATCCCCGGACGGTCAGATCAGCAGCATTCTCGGTACGTATTATTCGATGCCGTACCGCTTTGTTCCAACGGATACCGCAAATTATGAGATTTACGAAAGCACCATCGAAGTGGTACTGATGAAGGCGTCCGCGACCATCACTGTATATGACAGCTTAAGCATGAAATACGGCAACGTAACCTCCTTTGTTTACGGCGATACGCTTCCCGAGCTTACCTTCAGAACCTCACCGCTGGGTCTTGTCGTTTCAAACGCACAATATATGTCCTCCGAGGGCATTTTCAACAAAACGCCATCAGCCGGAACATATATGTACACCGCCAGAATCAATGATGCCAATTATACCGGAGAGCTGGTGTATAACGTATCCATCAACAAACGCAAGGCGCAGATCGAGTTCTACGATGAAGACTCCCAGGCCACGACATGGTACAGCTATACCTATGCGGCAACCAAGGCAGCCCGGGCAAGGCTTTTGACAGCGAGCATCCTGCCGCAGGACCTGCAGAGGATCTCCGTCATCGAAGCCGGTCTTTCTTACCGATACATCAAACGCGACAGCAGTTCTTCTACGGTATGGAGGACGCTGCCGGAGAATGTCGGAGAATATACTGTCTACGCGGTGCTGGAAAACGAGGATTATTATATTGATTCCGCGGCGGTTCGTCCCAATTACGACATCACTAAGGCGAGGGTGGAATATCTGGATTTTGACGCGTCGACATTGATCAATCTGGTGTACGGCAAGGTGAAGGTTCCGACCGTTGTCACACGTCCGGCCAATATCGCATACACCATTTCTTTCCCGGGTTATGAGTCCATGCCGACAACCGCAGGCACGCACCGCATAAAAGTGGTTGTCAACGATGAGAACTTCTATCCGGCAGAAAAAACAAGCATGTTCTATATTTATAAAAAGGATATTACCATTGACAACATCCAGGTGGTAAACAAGCCGTATGACGGCACGGATATTATTGCGGTCAGCGGCACGCTGACGGGTCTTATCGTAGGCGACGAGGTACGGCTTGCCATGACCGCCCGCACAAAAAACGGCGAGACAGAGCCGGGAGTATACGGCGTCGAGATATTGACCTGGGAAATAAGCGGATTGCATGCATCCAATTACAATGTTATTCCGCCCGTCTTCAATGGAACCGTCAAGATCAACCAGAAGGTAATCACGGACCCCAAGACAAGCTCTTATATTTCCTGCGACGAAGGATTCTCCTCCAACGTCACGGTTTCTTTTGAGAAAGTCTATTCTGCGCAGAATAAATCCAATTTCTTCTCCAGTTTATTCGGGCAGACTGCCATTGTGCAGACCATCTCTATCAAAGAGTTGGGCGCCGATGTCGTCCTTGATAAGAAAGTTAAGTTCCATGTGCTGATTCCCGAAAAATACCGCAATTCGCCAACCTTGGAAGTAAAACCTTTGGGCGATTTGTCTCAGGAGAATATACAATTCATCCGCGAAGGAGACTATATGACGTTTTATGCCGATCGGTCCGGTGAAATCATCTTCTATACCAACGACTTCCCTTACTGGATAATTGTGGTAGGCGGCGGAATACTAATGATAATCATTGGCGCGTTCTTTTTGTTCGCATTTGCGCCTGTTCGCCGCCGCAAGAGGATTCCCGGCATGGCGCGTTATATTTATGGGGCAAATCAGTATGCTGAAGCAAAAGCCGCAAGCCGCGCCGCAAGGATGGCGGCTGTTGCGAGAAGAGGCCGAATATTAAGGTAGCTCTGTTGCGGAGAGACGAGAGGGGAAGGAGTTCTATGAAACGTACGTCAGGTATAATTATTCTTCTTTGCGCTGTCGTCCTGCTGTCTGCGTTGTGGGCAGCGGGAGCTTCTGCGTTCGCCGATGATTCCTCTGTCGTCACACAACGGCTGGAAGCATCGCTCATCAATACGGGTTACAATGTATATTCCGGCAAAGAGGGCTACTCAAATGGCGCGATGCGCTACCTTGTGAAGTGCGACCCCGAAACGGACGAACTGAGATATACCGTCGATAACTTCATCGATTCTCCTGCTGCCATAGACATAACGGCAAGTTTGCAGAATCATTACGAAGGGGAAATCCTGCAATATAAATACGCAACGGTCTCTTTTTCCCAAAATTGCGATGTCATTTTTTATGCGGTGCTGAATAAGGGCGACACAGAAAATGAGTATACGGACGAACTGGAACTGAAGGTCACAAAAATTGACAACAAACCGCCGAAGATAGCCAATCTTGTATTAAAAGAGAATCTGATCGGTACGGGACTAAAATATGAGGTGACCATAACGGATAATTACAGCGATGTGCAGCTTACGGCAAGAAGCGGCATCAGGCAGATAACCGTCTTCCATTATAATCCGTTTGTGGAAATCGATTTGAACGATACAACGGAAAACGTGATAGAATCGCTCAAAAGCGCATTTACCGAAGTGGTGAAGAAAAATAACATTACCACATCTGTCGCCATAACGGAATCGGTGCAGTTTACCGCAAATCAGAACGGCTGGTATATTCTGTTTGTGGAAGACTGGCTGGGCAACAATACTTATGTGCCGCTGTTCAAGTATACCGAACAGCCGCAGTTTATTGTATATCTTGATTTCGGGAACGGTTATACGGCATACAATAAAAATGATCTGGTTTCCGAAACGCAAACCTTGCTTCAGGAATGGGAAGGCAAAATCAATGTGGATATCTATAATAATCTTAAAAACACTTTGAACAGCTTTATCGCGGCATGTCAGATCAATGATACGCAGGAGAATATCCGCAAAGCATACATGGCGCTGCAGGCTGCCAGAACGGCGTTCGGCGAGGCGAAAATCGTTGTTCCGCAACCGGATTTTGTCAATACAGAGCTTCTGGACGGTTCCCTCAGAGTAATTAATCTGGACAATGTAACGTCTTTGCTGCCCGGCGACAAATTGGAGCTGGGAGGCATCATCACTTCCTACAACGGAGAGGATATCAAAAGATTCGCTTATCCGGAGGTGCTGGAGATTGCCGGGATAAAAGAACCCGATAAAGTGATTGACATTACGGCAACCCTCATGAAAAACGATATCCTGTGTCTCCCGCGCATCGCTATGATTTACCAGGTTGAATTTCCTGCAGATGCCCAAATTGTCTTGGTGAGCACGACTGACAACGCAAAAACGTTTGCAGTCAAGGATATACTCCGGGACGGCAATATCGTGCAATTTACTTCCGATGTGCACAGCGAAGAATTTTTCTTTGTTATAAAATACGCAAATCAAAGGGCAAATAAAGGATTGCTGATCGGACTGTCCGCCGGAGCCGGAGGATTGGTTCTGCTTGTTGTTGTGATGTTTCTTTTGGTTAAGAAAGGTGTCATTAAAATCGGAGGCCGTTCCGCCGTCAGAAAAGATGCCTCGGCCGGAGACGATGAAACAAAAGAAGATCTTCTGGAAGATGACACTCTAAAAAAATACAGGGGGAAAGATATCGAATGACCTACCTGAAGAAGACGCTTGAGTATTTGTTCGTGCTGGAAAGGGGCAAACGAGCTATTCTCTTATTTCTGATTTCTGTTCCCGCAGGGGTAACGTTGAGTTTTGTAGCACCTACCGGGATGCTGACAGAGTGGCTGAGCCATTATACCGTAGGGAATACCGATTTCTGGTTTTTATGGAATTATGGCGGCAGGGGACTCTTTTTCTGGATCTGGCTGGCTGTTTTGTATTTTCTGTCTGTATTCTGCATATCCGTGCTGTCTTCCATTGTTTCGCGGTCGTTGCGTGTGGGCAAATTCAAAATCAACAGCCTTGCGGAGGAGTTCAACGATTCCTTTTTTGCAGGGATTTTTACGGCTTCCCTTTATATGATCCTTTTTCTTGTGGGCAAGACGCTTGTGACGCTTCTTATGGTATTGTGGCAGACGGTACGTTCTGTGCTTTTCTCTGCTGTATTGTCAGGAGTTACGCTCCTTGCCGTTATGTTCGGGATGTGTGTGTTTGGCTCTTTTACCTTGCTGTTATTGCCGCTGATGTCGTTCAACGGATTGCGTTTCAGGCCTGCTGTTGCCGGGAGCGTACAGAAATGCGGGCGTGTTCTGTGGCGCATCGTGCCGGCGCTTGCGGTTCCTCTTGCCGTATTGGCCGTCAGCGGCGGGCTGCTGGCTCTGATACGGATATCCCTTTTATCAAAAATATGGGACATCGTCGCATATTCGATGATGTTTCCGTATCTGGTGACCCTGACCATGGTTTCTTACTACGACATCGAAAATATTCCGCGGGAGGATTATCCCAGAGAATACTTCTTCCGCAACAGAAAATAACAGGAGAAAATATGATACCTAGATATTCCATCACCATGCTCGGCAGAAATTTTGATCTGGTGCTCAAAGTTTTGATTTACGGTTTTGTGCTGATGCTGATATGTTCCGCACTTCTGATTGCCATTGCCAATCCGATTTTGGATGCCTTGAACAGTAATCTCGATTTTTCGGGACGGCTGAGAGAAATCCTTTCTGATTTCATCAACCACGAGAATATGGATGTTTTCGGACAGTTTTTACAGGATCTCAATACAGTCGTCAACGATATTTCTTCACAGATAGATATTGCCATACTCCTGATGGTTCTGGTTGTCTTTTTCGCAAAGTTTTTCTTTTCGATGATAGATGTTCCGCTGAGCGAAGTGATCTACGGTCGAATGAGTAAAAACTTCTCTATGAAATTCAGGAATGTGCTGGTATCTTCTTTAAGAAAGGCCCTTCTGTATTCGCTTGTCAATACGACGGTGACATTGATTGCGGATTCAATGATTACGGTACTTTGTTTTTATTTCATGCGGATTTTGTATTTCGCTCTTGGCCCGTTTGCGATTGCGATTGCGATGCTGATATTCTTTGGATTGCTTTCTTCCAGAATGGCGCTTTTCGGGCAATGGGTGCCGCAGATGATTTGTGAAAAGAAAAGCGTGGCGTGCGCTTTCCGCGAGGCCTTCCGGTTTTCAATCAAATATTTCTGGAAGGTTATGCCCGTCATTTTTGTGGTAAATATCCTGTTTTTTTCTGTAGTGATGACGACGTTTCTTTTTACGTTCGGACTTTTGCCGGCGTTATCCATCCCGTTTGTTCTGATACAGACCGCCACGCTGAATCTTGTCGCATATCATACTTTTAACAAAAAGAAGTTCTATGTGGACGAGGTGACGGTCGTCAACCAGATCGAAAACGAAGAAGAATAGTCCGATGGCAGAATTTCCAACCAAAAGGAATTCAGACCGGGCCCAAACAAATTGCCGCAAAAATAGCGGCAGTTTTGTTGTTTCGGACTCGAAGGCCGCCACGCGTATCTGATCGGGACAGCCGCCTGCCGGAACCGGATTTGAGAACTGCTATATCAGCAGCATCTTTTTGTTGTAATATTTTGAACGATTGATGATATCCAATGTTCCCTGGGCGGTAAAATCAAGCTTGACAAGGTAGCGCAGGGATTTGTCGACGCGGTTGACATCGCTGTATCGGGTAAGCACGTTGCGGCAGTTGCCGGACAGCGCGGAGAGGATGTCTTTGCGTTCTTTGCGGATGGCAAGAATCTGTACAAAGACCGGGCATTTCAAAGATTCTTCGTAGGCCTCTTTGGTGATATCGAACAGAATGTACAAACAGATTCGTTTGAGCCTCGCCATGGTGAATTTTTTTGTTTTTGCGGCTTCCAGAAGCTCCGGCAGGGTGGTGGCGGATGCCGCGGCAATCTTCAGGCGGTTATGGATGCCGCCGCTGATATCATAATAATTTTCTAGCTCGTAGCCGTTGATGGATTTTAATTTGAAAAGAATCATATCGCCCAGACTGTTGTCGTTGGGTTTCAGATTTTTTATATAATCAAAAACAAGCGGCGGGACGGCCTTTGCGGCGCTCGCATAGTCTTCTTTGGCAAGCGCGCGGCGAACAGCGGAAGAGGAGGGGGAATCGATATCGATGGCTTCGTCGTTGTATTCGCCGCCCTCGCGTTTGATTGTGTGTATCCGGATATTGAGCCCTGCGCGCAGGATTGCGAGGATATAGGCAACGCCAAGCACGTTGTTGGGAGTATCAAGCACGCCTTTTATTGCGGCATACTCCGGATTCCGTTCTGCATATTCATTGACGGCTGCGGCTCGCGCCTTTGGGAAACAGCTGCCGTCTTTAAGCTTTTCCTGTATAAGATTTTTGAGTTCTTCCGGCTCGTTGACAAGCAGCTCTGCAGTCTTCTGAAGGAGTTCTGCATCCCCGCATTCACTGCCGAAGCTCAGATATTCTACATCGGGGAAGGCAGAAATGGTTTTTATCGCGCCATATGCGAAATTGTCCGCAGGGGATATCGCATAAATGGTGGGAAGCTCAACGACAATATCGGCTCCCAGCCTGACGGCGATTTCTGCCCGAATGTATTTGTCTAAAATGGCCGCATCGCCGCGCTGCACAAAGGAGCCGCTCATGACGCATAATATGGTGTCTGCTCCTGTCTGAGTGCGGGCGAGTTCCATATGCCGGAGATGGCCGTTGGTCATAGGATTGTATTCACAGATGATGGCGGTGATTTTCATGGTTGTGCCTCTTTTATTCAATAAACCGCTTGATTATTTGATTCAAACGATGTAATATAGATAAGGTTGATTCGGGACATTATAATTCTATAATAGTATATACTAAATCTTTCTAAAATGGAAGCAGGATTTTAAGGAGGTTCAACCATGTCGAAACTGATGAACGGCATTTTGGATACCGCAAAGTCGCTCAATAAGCATATCATACTGGCAGAAGGCGAAGAGCCGAGAATCATAGAAGCCGCAAAGATCATCGCGGCCGACAGAATTGCAAGACTGACGCTCCTTGGCAGAAGAAATGTTGTGCTTAAGCTTCTCGGCGGTGAAATACCCGGCATCACAATTATTGATCCGGCAACGTCGCCCAAAAAAGAAGAGTATGTGCAGCTCCTTTATGAGCTGCGTAAGGATAAGGGCATGACTATGGAAAAGGCCGCTGAGCTTGCATCGAGCCCGATGTATTTTGGCTGTCTGATGGTGAAGGCAGGCGATGCCGATGGCATGGTGGGAGGTTCAATTTATCCCACAAGCGAGCTGTTGCGCCCCGCGCTTCAGATCATCAAGACGCGCAAGGGCATAAAAACGGTGTCAAGCTGTTTTGTGATGTGCCTTCCCGAGGGAAGCGCATATGGAGAGAACGGCGTCATGATATTCGGCGACTGTGCTGTCAACATCAATCCTACCAGCGAACAGCTTGCTGATATTGCCGAAGCTTCGGTGGACAGTGCAAGAAACATTGCGGGCATCAAGGCGCCCAAAGTCGCGTTGCTGTCTTTTTCTACAAAGGGCAGCGCTTCGCACGAGCTTGTTGACAAGGTGACCGCCGCCGTTGCGATTCTTAAAGAAAGAAAGCCTGATTTTGTTTTTGACGGCGAACTGCAGTTGGACGCAGCCATCGTCCCCAAAGTAGGCGCGCTTAAGGCGCCCGGAAGCCCTGTGGGCGGTCAGGCGAACGTGCTCATTTTTCCCGACCTTCAGGCAGGAAACATCGGTTACAAGCTGGCGCAGCGCTTGGGCGGCGCCGAAGCAATCGGACCCATCTGCCAGGGCATGGCAAAACCCGTCAATGATTTATCCCGCGGCTGCTCCGCAAGCGATGTCGTCGGTGTCGTCGCCATTACTGCTTTGCAAGCGGAAGCCATCAAATAAATTTCGACAAAGGAAAATACAATGAAAGTTTTGGTTATCAACGCCGGGAGCTCCTCTCTCAAATATCAGGTTATCGATATGGAGAATGAGATGATGCTCGGCAAAGGCATCGTAGAACGTATCGGTTTTAACGGCTCCAAACTGAATCAGAAGAGTGAACGGGGCGAAATCAACATCTGCAGCAATCTGAAAAACCATACCGAGGCTTTTATGCTGGTTATGGAGGCCCTGACGGATAAAGAAAAGGGTATTTTGGACAACATTTCAGAAATCGGCGCCATCGGACACAGAGTACTGCACAGCGCCGAAGACTTTCGTTCCAGTGTGGTGGTGACGGACGAAGTGATACGAATCTGCCGCAAGAATTCTGTACTCGGTCCTTTGCATATGCCCGCAAACATCGACTGCATCGAAAGCTGTATGAAGCTGATGCCCGGTGTCCCCAATGTTGCGGTCTTTGATACCGTGTTTCACTCGACAATGCCGGATTATGCCTATATGTACGCCATCAATTACAGCGATTATGAAAAATTCAAGATACGCAAATACGGCTTTCACGGAACCTCCCATAAATATGTTTCCGAGATCGCGGTAAAATATTTGAAGAAAGAGCATTCCAAAATCATAACTTGCCATCTTGGCAACGGCAGTTCTATGGCGGCCGTAGTCGATGGGAAGTGCATCGACACAACGATGGGTCTGACGCCTTTGGAAGGGCTTGTGATGGGCACGCGAAGCGGCGATATTGATCCTGCCGTCATAAGCTTTCTTGCGATCCAAAAGAATATGCATTCCTGCGACGTCACCACCTACCTTAATAAAGAATGCGGCTTTTTGGGGATTGCGGGTGTCAGCGACTTCCGCGATCTGACGGCGCGCTGTCTGGCGGGCGACTACAGAGCCAACCTTGCGGCCAATATGTTCGCCTATCGCATCCGCAAGTATATTGGTGCCTATGTCGCGGCAATGGGCGGTCTGGATTGCATCGTATTGACAGGCGGCATCGGTGAAAATGCCTCCTATGCAAGAAAACTGATTATGACCGGGCTGGAGGTCTTTGGTGTTGATTTTGATTTTGAGCTGAACGAAACCATGCAAAGAGGCGTTCTTACGGAGCTTTCGAAACCCGCATCCAAGGTCAAGGTTCTTGTCATCCCCACCAACGAAGAGCTTGTCATAGCAAGAGATGCAAAAAACCTGACGCAAACCAAGGCGTGAAAGAACTATTTTTGCGCGGAACAAGAATCATTTGCAAAAAAGTTTGACACAAGGCCGGTTTTTAGGTATAATAATCTAGCTAATCATGAAGGAGGTGCAACATGGCTGTACCAAAACGGAGAATTTCGAAAGCAAAGGGCAATAGCAGGTTCGCAAACTGGAAGCTGACCGCTCCCAATCTGATTGAATGCCCACAATGCCACGAACTGATTGAAAGCCATACCGTATGTCCGGAATGCGGATACTACAAAGGCGTTCAGGTTGTCACAAAAAAAGTAAAAGAAGAAAAATAAACGAGGGAGGCCCAGCCTCCCTTATTTTTGAGGAAAGATTGTTTCATTGGGCAAAAGACGTCATGCAAAATGTTCCGCAATCGTATTGAAAGGGAGGATCGGCAGACCGGTTTTTGCGGCAAGGTGTCTTTGATTTCGCAAAATGAGACAACCTGTCCGCGATTTTATATATCTTTTCATCGGACAGAATTGTCTGCAGCGGATGCTTTTTGAGCCATGCAAGTTTTTAGCATTATCCGTATTCCATAGATGCCGGACCAAGAATCGGCAGTCCGCAAACGTAATCATCGGCCAATAAAAAACCACGCATTTCCCATCATATGGGCAAAGGAGAGTTTATGAAAATCATCGTTGACGCACACGGAGGAGATTATTCGCCGTCCGAGGTGATCAAGGGCGCAGCGTTGGCATTCGCCAAAGAAAAAGGTTTTTCGCTTATTCTGTCGGGCAGCAAAGAAAGAATAGAAAAAGAATGCACGGCCGCCGGCTGTGATTTTTCACGTATCGAAATTCTGGATGCTCCCGAAATCATTTCCAATGACGACCAGCCGACTGAAGCGGTACGGAAGAAGAAGAACTCTTCGATTGTCGCGGGCCTGAAGCGACTGTCAGAGGATACGGACGCGGCGGCTTTTGTATCCGCCGGAAGCACCGGAGCGGTGCTGACAGCGGCGGCGCTTCTTGTGCGCCGTATCCCCGGTATTTTGCGTCCCGCGCTTGCGCCGGTTCTCCCCACCGTAAAAGGCACCCATGTTGTTTTGATTGACTGCGGAGCCAACCCGGAATGCAAGCCTGTGTATCTCCAGCAGTTCGCTTGTATGGGGGCTGCTTATGCAAAAGCAATTACGGGTATCCGGGAACCCAAAGTCGGGCTCCTTTCCAACGGAACAGAAGAAAAAAAAGGCAATGATTTGAATAAAGAAGCGTTTCCTCTTCTCAAACAAGAACCGTCGGTTGTTTTTATGGGCAATATGGAAGCAAGAGAAATTCTGTCCGGAAACTATGATGTGGTTGTTGCGGATGGCTTCTCGGGCAATATTGCCTTGAAAGCCTGCGAAGGCACTGCATTGTCCATGTTTTTCTTAATCAAAGAAGGGATTATGAAAGGAGGACTGCGCGCGAAGCTTGGCTATCTCCTCCTGAAGCCCGTTTTTAAGGAAGTGAAGGATGCAATGGATTATAACAACAAAGGCGGAGCCGTATTTCTGGGGCTCTCGAAAATCGTTATCAAAGCTCATGGCAGTTCTAAGGCAAAATCGATTGCTGCGGCGATCCTACAGGCAAAAGATCTTGCAGAAAAGGGGATCATTGACGAAATTCAAAGACGCCTTCCCGCCAAAGAACAGCTGCCGGGAGAACCGCAATGAAGCATTTTGACCTGATTGATATTCAGAAGAAAATCGGGTATGTCTTCAAAGATTGGGAGTTGCTGTTTTCTGCATTCACGCATGCTTCGTATGCCAACGAACACGGTGTGAATTCCTATGAGAGGTCGGAGTTCTTGGGCGACAGCATCCTTAATTTTGTTGTTGCAGAATACCTTTTTAATAAATATCCTGCGCAGAATGAAGGTTTTCTTACAAAAATGCGCGCGGCGCTGGTATCGACAAAGACGCTTGCCGCGGCAACAGACAGCCTCGGCGTCATAGAGTATATGCGGACATCCTCCGGCCCGATTGCGGATGAGGTTATCGGGAGCATCGGTGTCCGGGCAGATCTGTTTGAGGCAATCACCGCGGCGATTTTTTTGGACGGGGGCGGGATGGAGGCATGTAAAAAATTTGTGCTCCGCAATCTGGAAAATCGGATTTCCGAAGACAGCGTCAATACGGATTACAAATCCATGCTTCTGGAGAAATGCGCGCAGAAAGCCGTCAAAGCGGTGTTCAAGACCGTGCCCGTTCAGAATGGATTTGAATCGGCTGTGTATATCATGGACGAAAAGGTGGGAAGCGGCGTCGGAAGTTCAAAAAGAAGGGCAGAGCAGCAGGCCGCGTATGATTATTTTTCAAAAACGGAGCAACACATCTGATGCTTCTTGCCGACGTGCATGTGCCTTGAATGCTTGAGGGCAAACTTAAGGAACCACTTCACAAATCACGTTTACAGAATGAATTTTGATATTCAGGTGCGGATTTCGAAATTATAGCGGAATCTGATGGTGGTTTCTCTCTGGTTTTTGGCTGATATTCAGCCTTTTTATTCGGTTTTTGCTGTTTTTGGTCAGACCTATCCTATGATTTGTGGGATTTATGAAGTGTTTCCTTAACAGATACTCTGTCTGTTCCGCGCGGACTTTTTCGTCTGTATTCCCATCCGCTGTCATCGCAAACTTCTTTTTTTCGCCTTCCAAGGTATTTGTGAAGTTTGTCCTTAACAGCTTTTAATCGCGAACGGTGCGTTTGGCGTTCGGATAGTCCAGAACAAGACTCTTGCCATGGAAGGCATATTCAAAGGTCGTCTGATATTTGGCGGCATGGACAAAGTCGCTTTCGTAGCGGGCGTAATCCGTCCGGATGGTCTGACCGTTTATGGCAAAGGAACCTTTGTATTCGACGGAATACGTTTTTGCATTGCTGATATAGCGTACAGAGTCTCCGTCAAAGCGCAGGGTGTTGCCGCGTATTCTCTGTATGAAATCCGAAAAGCTGCCCTCGGAGGCATCCGAAAGCTCATAGACCCATGCCTGTTCTTTTCCTTCCTGAATCAGATCGAAGCGCCCGGCGGTTTTATACGGCAAACCCTCCAGGCGGGCTTCGTCTCGGTCGGCGTAGCGCAATGTCCCGCTTCCCAAAAGGGCGATATAAGTATCTCCTCGTCTGGCAAAAGCGCGGCTTCCGTCAATCATTACTTCATCAAACTCCGCCTCGGGGAAGTAGGTATGAGTGTAAGGAAGAGGCTTATCTGAGAGCAAAGCAATGTTTTTGGGAAGTTTATACATAAGAAGGGCAATGTTCTGCTCCTGTACGGCGTGGGGCGCGACACCGTAGCCCGCCCAATAGCCGGGCGTGCCGGTCATGGTGTCAACGGGATGGGTTGTGTATATGGGGATCCCTCCCGGAAGAAGTGCGACCGATTGGAGCTGTTGCGAACCGAAGGAACCCGGAAAATATGCCTGGTTGGTGGAAAGCTTGTAGGAATTCTTTATGTATGTATAAACATTGTATTCCTGGTTGGCAAAGCCGTTGATATAGGGATTCACCCATTTTGACATAACGGGCATCAGGCCGGAATAACGTATGGCTTTGATGTTGAAATATTTGAAATTTGTTAAAAACTGATTGGTGAGCAGATTGTATTTGTTGATGTAATCCAAAGTGTTTTCGATGATTTCCGGATTGGAGAGAGCGCCCATGCCCAACTGGAACATCATTTGGCGGTCGCTTTGCCCCAGAAGTCCGTGCGCATCCAGATCGGAAAGGTTCAGACCCGTAGAGGTGCGGACGATTTTTTCGTTGCTCCTGCCGAGTTCCAGAATCACTTCGGGAATTTTGTAATACGGCGTGCTTCCGGATGCGAGAAGGTCAAGATTATTGTTGACCACCGAAGTGATAAGATAATAGTTGAAACGATTGTCCTGGATTCTGTTCAGATTCCAGACATGGTCGACAATTCGCGCGGCGTCGGAGGTTTCCCAGCACAGATTGTTGTATTGGTATGCGCGCCCGGAAGGACTGACAAAGGTGTAATCATACATCTGGAGCGCAAAATCAGCAAAGATCAGATCAAGCGCCATTTTTGCCCGCTCCATAAGAATGCCGTCCGCACGGTTGCCATAAGCAAGCAGCATGGTGAGCGCGGCAATGTCCACCACATAATAATTGGCCGAAAAGCACTCCGAAAAACCGTAAAGGAAGCGCATGTCGAGCCAGTCTTCTATCCGTTTTGCCGCAATCCGGACATGCTCGGCGCCGGTTTTGCCGTCGACGGCAAATACCGCATCGGGAAATGCTTGGCCTGTCAGATATTCGATGACGGCAAAATTAATCTGATGGTTCTCTGAATAATAGCACATGCTGTCTGCGCCCGGCGAAGTAATCCAGAACTTGAAGCCGGTCAAAGCCGCCCCAATTTTTTGACGTATAAGAGGAGAGAGGGCATCAAGATCTTCGCCGCCGTCAAATAAAAGCTTCAACAAGAAAACAGCCCTGAAATCGGCACAGTCAAGCCTTTCTTCCAGATATCGGATGTACCCGGGCAGCGCATTGAATACTCTCTCTGCGGTGATATCTTCCATTTTAAGAGAGAAGGTCTCATTGGTCTGCCCTTTGTTCCCATAGAGCCATACCATCTGCAGAAGTTCTGTGCCGTCATATAAGGAAGGATCGGAGACTCGGCGCGGCGCGGCTTCAATTTGCATGTTGATTATAAGATCTCCCGCGACCCAGCAAACGAGAATGAGAATAAGACATAAAATGGGGGTCAGAATGCCCAATGCAAGGCGGGGAAGGCGTTTCTTTGCTTTCTTTGAGGTAAATTTTTTGTATTTTTCCATATTATATTCCATTGTGCGGAACGATTTTCCGAAATTAACATAAGTATACCATTTTTTCTGTTGCGTGTCAAACAACCGCACGACGATAAAGGGCGTCGTATCGTCAAAAAACACAGATTTTTTTGCGTCGAATCCGGTTGGTGTTGTTGGGGCAGTCAAATAGCTTTACGGGATTCTATTTGCATTTGCGTATTGACTTTGACTGCTTAAATATGTAGAATGTATAATGTATATACGTATGCGCGTTTATATGAGATAGATTAAGTAGCGTCCCGCTGGAGGTAGTCTGGTATGAAAAAACTCCTGTTTATCCTTATGGCTGTTTGTCTGGCCGTTGGTCTTGCGGCCTGCAACGACACGACCGAGGTGTACACTCTGACGTTTGACACGCAGGGAGGAGGAGAAAATACGGTCATCGTTCTGGATGGTACTTCAGAACTTGCGTTTCCGCCGGAGCCCTCCAAAGAAGGATATTTGTTTGCGGGATGGTATTTTGATAAGGATGTCTGGAACCAGCCTGTTTCTTTGACGCTCATTCTTCAGACCGGTATTTACGAAAACAAGACGGTTTATGCAAAATGGGAAAAAGAGACGCAGCCGCCGGAACCCGAAGAAAAACCGGATGTGATTTTTTTTGCCGACGGCGGCAGCGAAGTGCCGACTTTTGAGGATGTTGAGGTCATTGAGACAGAGCCTGTCACCTCGCGTGCAGGATACCAGTTTTTAGGCTGGTACAAGAGCGAAAATGATACCGTAAAAACAGAATTTCCTTTCTGGCCGGAAGAAGATGTCACGCTGACCGCCAGATGGCGCCTGATAAATTACAGTATTGTATACAATCTGGGCGGAGGCATCACCTCAAATCCTGCCGTTTATAATGTTGAAACAGGACGCATCACACTTCAGAACGCAACAAGAACCGGCTATACCTTTGACGGCTGGTATGCGGAAGAAGAATACAGGACAAGGGTGACCGCGATTCCTGCAGGAACTACGGGCAATCTCCGTTTATATGCAAAATGGACCGTCAACAATTATCAGCTTGTCTATTATCTGAACGGGAGTCCCTATGCACCCGATCATACACCCGTTGTGCTGACCTATCCGTACGGTGCGCCGCTGGAAGGGGTATTGGCGCCTCTCAGCATAGAAGGCTACACCTTCTCCGGCTGGAAACTGAATGACGGCTCCGTCCTTCCGGAAACGATGCCGGCGCAGAACCTGAATGTGTACGGCAGTCTTACCCCGCTGGAATATTCCATTACTTATTTTGTGGACGGTGTGATGTATGACGTGCGGACTGCCGCCTACGGCACACCCATTTCTTACCTTCCTGCGCCCGTCAGACCGGGAGCCCGTTTTTCCGGCTGGCTGAACGCAGAAAGCGGAAGCGCTCCCGTGACAATGCCCAATGAGAATATAGAAATTTATGGTTTCTTCACCGATGTTTTTTATGTGATCTTTATTTTGGACGGGCAGGAATACGCCAGGTTGACGTATACCTATCAATCCCCGATTCTTGAGGAAGAGATTCCCGACGCACCGGAGAAAACGGGCTACACGTTTTCGGGATGGTCTGGGCTGCCGGCAAATATGCCGGATTCCGATATCAGCGTCAAAGGATATCTGATTCCCAAAACATATAAATTGTATTTTTCTGCGGAAGCAGAAGACGCCTCTATCGAAGGGATACCTTCAGAAGCGGAATATATTGAAGTAGCGTATGACGAGGATTTTCTGTATCGTCTGAGCAACATCAGAGCCGTACGGTTTGCCTATGATTTCGCAGGCTGGACGCATGAGGGTGTTCCGTTTGCGCCCCAACGCTGGACGATTGACTATGATGAGGCTGTGAACGGGAAGTTCACCTTGCTTGCTTCCTATACAGAAAAAAGCACGCAGGGGCTCAAATACACTCTTCTGCAGGACAACACGTACAGCGTTACCGGATACAGTGGCGTGGAGGCGGAGGTATATATACCTTCTTCCTACAATGGTCGACCCGTAATATCCATTTCGGACAACGCATTCAAAAACAATCAGTCCGTGACAATGGTAGCGCTGCATGACGGCATCCGCAGACTGGGAAGCAATTCTTTTGAAAATTGCCGCAACCTCACGGCAATCCACTTGCCGCCGTCGATCCAGAATATTGAAGCCGAGACCTTTTTGAATTGCGCTTCGCTTGTAAGCTTTACGGTGCCCAAGGGCGTCGGCGTTATCGGCAACGCTCCCTTCAGAGGCTGTGAGTCGCTGACAGACATCATTGTCGATGAAGAGAATATGCTGTATGCGGCGGGTACGGACGGCGCGCTTTACAACAAAAGCGGGACCAGCCTGATTCAATTTCCCCAAGGAAGAAATACTACGAGCTTCACGGTTCCTTCCGGAGTGAATACACTGGGCAACTACGCCTTCAGCAACTGTGTATCGCTGACCTCTATCGTGCTGGGAAATTCCGTACGTTCCATCGGCTGCTATGCTTTTGCCAATACCTCTGTCACGGAGATGACTCTCTCAAAGAACGTCACA
The DNA here is from genome assembly GCA_001604065.1 of Clostridiales bacterium Firm_09. GTDB lineage: Bacteria > Bacillota > Clostridia > Christensenellales > DTU072 > Firm-09. The sequence goes on along the minus strand of LVAO01000012.1, from coordinate 76,944 downwards.
TGGATAGGCAGCAATGCCTTTGACGGATGCGCCATGCTCTCGTCGCTCACGTTACCTTTTGTAGGCAGCTCCAAAGCCAAGGCAGGAACTTCCGAAGGCTTGTTCGGATATATTTTCGGCAATACCGGTTTCTCCGGCAGTGTGCCCGCTTATCAGTGGTATGATTCGGTCAACGTTGTCCGGTATTACCTTCCCGCATCGCTTGCCGAAGTGACATTGACCGATACCTATGAAGTGCCTTACGGAGCCTTTTCGGGCTGTACCGGAATCAATTCCGTGACGCTGGAAATCACAAATTATATTGACGAAAAAGCCTTTTTCGGCTGCTCCGGTCTGACCCAGGTGCTGTTTGCGCGTTCGCTTACCGGCATCGGCAACGACGCTTTTAACGGCTGCATCGCACTGGAGAATCTCGTTCTGCCCGCTTCGCTGACATATGTCGGAAACTATGCGTTCCATAATTGCCCCGCCGCCGCAACCTATGAGTCCGCGGCGTTCAGCAGGGACGGATACGATTATGTGGTCCTCGAATACGGCGACGTAGGAATGACCGACGCGGCATATATTTTGGAATACACCAGAACATTGAGCGACAATATGGTCGTACCGGAAAGACTCGATATACCCGAAACCGTATCGATAGGCAAAGCTTTCCAATATAAAACCGGTATGTATACGATTTCATTGCCTTCCGGAATTACAAAACTGGACAGGAATGCCTTTGAAGGCTGCGGCTATCTTGCCATTTATGCAAAAGGAGCCTCCAAGCCGGAAGTCTGGACGGACAGATGGGATGATCCCGCTATTTATTGGAATGTCGGCTACAATGATATTTTTTATGAAAACAACTTTAATTATTATGTTGTGAACAACAAAGCCATCATTACAAGATATACCGGGACTGCAGAAAGCCTGATTATCCCGAAGACAATGTCGGACGGCACTCCCGTCACCTCCATCGGCAAATATGCCTTTGCCGGCAACAATCATTTGCAATCCGTAACGATTTATGAAAATATTACGGTTATCGAAAGAGGCGCATTTGCGGGCTGCACCAATCTGATGTACATCAGCGTGGACGGTCTGAATTCAAAGTATTCTTCGGATGCCAACGGCGTGCTGTATGATAAATTCGGTACGCTGCTGCTGCAGTATCCCGCGGGTTCTACGGCATCCGAATTTACCGTGCCGGCGACTGTGAAAACCATTGCTCAGGAAGCGTTCGCGTACAGCAGACTGCAAAGGATCAGCTTTACCAATACTTTGACAACCGCAGAAGCGGGAGCCTTCCGGAACTGCGCCGCGCTGACGCAAGTCATCGATTTTAATATCACAAGTGTGAGCAATATAGCCGAAAAATTGTTTTTCGGTTGCGAAAACCTGATTTCGCTGACACTGCCTTCCAAAATCATTTCGATTGCCGGCAGTGCCTTCGAAGGCTGCGCCGCACTTGCCTTTGTCAATGGAACCAGCGGCGCAAGACTTGCGGGTTTCAACAGTCTGACCAGCATCGGCAACGCCGCGTTTAAGGGCTGCTCGTCACTCAGCGTGCTGACGTTGCCCTCGTCGCTGACAGAAATAGGATATTATGCGTTTGCGGACTGCAGTCATTTGTCGAATGTTCAGGTTCCTGACAGCGTGCTTGCCATCGGCAACGCTGCTTTTGCCGGATGCTCCGGTCTCACGATCATCAAGCTTTCGGCAAAACTCGCCAGAGTTTCCAGCAATCTGCTTTACGGCTGCACTTCCCTTGTTTCGCTGACGCTTCCTTTTACCGGGTCGGCCGCTTACGTATCCGGCACCGAGGACGCCGTACTGGGGTATTTGTTCGGATATTCCCGCACACAGCCCGCAGAAGGCGTATATACTCTGCAATATTATGCGCCGGGCAAGAGCGCCTATTATTTCATTCCTGCGGGGCTGCAGGAAGTGATCCTCACCAACGCAAAGAACCTTCCCTACGGCGCCTTTTCCAATATGGCTGCCCTGGTCAATGTCGAAATCGGCAAGGCGCTTCTCACGGCAGAAGAGAACGTCTTTAAGGGATGCGGCGCGCTGGAGTCTTTCGTATTGCCCTTTGTCGGCGCGTCCAGGACAGCGGAAGGGGAAGAAGCAATTCTCGGCTATCTGTTTGGCAACGATTCGGCAGGCATTACACAGGTGTTCGGCGAGGGCCGGCAAGGCACCTATGCAATCCCGCAACTAAAAAGCATAGAGATTACCGACGCCGTGAACATCCGCCGCGGCGCATTCTACAACATGTCTTCCTTGACGGAAATCGCGCTGAACGCCAACATCGCATCCATCGGAGAAGAAATCCTCTGCGGATGTGACAATCTGAAGACATTGGTGATTCCTTTTGTGGGATCATCCAGAAACGCGGCGGGCACACCGGACGCTGTATTCGGTTACCTGTTCGGACAAGGAACATCCGGCATCGAACAAAATTATTCTCTGACAGAATCCGCAGTCTACAATATTCCCGCGGGTATTTTGCGCGTGGAGCTGACCGGCGCAGACATCATTCCTTATGGCGCGTTTTCAAATACGTCCATTGCTCAGATCATCATCAACGACGGAATTGAAGCAATCGGGGAAGCCGCCTTTGCATGCAATGCCGCTCTCGCTTCCTTCGTTGTACCCAACTCTGTTCTGACCATCGGACGCGAAGCCTTCGGAGAGTGCACGGGTCTGCACGCCGTTTCGCTTGGCAGGACTCGTACGATAGGGGATTATGCGTTTTTTGAAACGGCGTTGGCTTCGCTTGTCCTTCCCGAAAGCGTCGTATCGATAGGAGACTATGCTTTTGCCGGCATAACCGCCCTGAGGACGATCGACATCAGCCTTTACAACAGCAGCCTGACAACGATAGGCAATTATGCTTTCAGAGGGGATGACGGACTTGAAATCATTGCCCTTCCCAACAGCCTGACCTTGATCGGCGAGGGCATCCTTGCCGGCTGCACTTCGTTGCGGAGGGTAAGCGTGCCGTTTGCGGGAGCATATGCTTCGGCAACGGGTACCCGTGAGGCGATGTTCGGGTATATATTCGGCGGATTCAATACGGCGTCGACAACCGCTGTCGTACAATGCTGCGTCGGCATAGAAGAGACCTTCTATATTCCGGATTCGCTTACAACGGTCATCATTACCAATGCCGTTCAGGTGGGCGGCGGCGCGTTCAGCAGATTGTCGGGGATTACGATTGCGCTGAACGAAGGCATCACTGTTGTGCGCAGATATGCGTTCTATGAAGCGGATATCAATTCCCTCTCAATGCCGGCAAGCGTTGTGGCGATAGAAGAAGAAGCGTTTTTGTCTTCAAGTTTCTCGTCGATAACTTTCCCGCTGGCCAGCAGGCTGAAGACGATAGAGAAAAGGGCTTTTGCAGACAACGCCTCGCTCGGTGCCATCAATATTCCCGCAAGCGTGGAAACAATCGGAGAAGAAGCCTTTTTGGGCGCCTCTGCGTTGGTCTCCGTCACGTTTGCTTCCGGCAGTGTGCTGAACGAAATCGGCAAGAGTGCTTTCCGGGGGGACGCCGCGCTGGCGTATATGCAGTTTCCAGCTTCCTTGCTGCGTATAGAGGAAGACGCTTTTTCCGGCTGTTTGTCGCTCGCCGGAGTATCCTTTGCAAACGGCGCGCAGCTTGTCTCTGCCGGAGCGGGAGCCTTCAGAAATACCGCAATCCAGACCATTGCATTGCCCGCGACAACGGTTTCGCTGGGCAACGAGATATTTGCTTCCAGCCAGCTGAAAACCGTTACTTTCGGCGGGGAATCCAGCGCACTCTCTTCTATCGGGGATTTTGCTTTTGCAGGGTCTATGCTGACATCCATAGAAATTCCTTCCGGTGTACGGTCGATAGGGCTCAATCCCTTCCTCAATACGCCTGTCGCATCGCTTTCTCTGAGCGGATACCGCACGGGCTACAAGGTAGTGAACAATATATTGTATTCGATTGACGGAACGATTCTCATTTCTTATCCGCAATCGCTGTCTGCAGTATCGTTTGCAGTGCCGGATAGCGTCACGCGGATTGAGTCCTACGCGTTTGAGGGCAATCCTTCCTTGAAAAACGTTACATTGCCTTCCGGTCTTCTGAGTATCGGCAAAAACGCATTTCAATCCTGCGGCGAACTTGTTTCCGTAAGCTTCGGTGCCAACCCCAGGCTTCTGGTGATAGAAGAAAATGCGTTTGAGAACTGCGTTTCGCTTGCCGCCTTCCCGTTGCCGCAAAGCCTGATACGGATAGGACGCAGAGCATTTTCTTCCACCGCGCTGACCGCGATTCAATTAAACGATGCATCGGAATTGGTGTATATCGGGGATTACGCTTTTTCTGGCTGCAGTGCACTCGCCGATGTGCGCCTGCCCGTTTCGTTTAAGGAACTGGGAGAAGGCGTATTCGCGCATTGCGGGGCGCTGACGGCCTTCAATCTCAACAGCCTTTCAGCCCTGGCCGAAATCCCGGACTATACTTTCTTGGGCTGCGGACTCCTGACCGTCGGCATTCCCGCAAATGTGAAAACAATCGGGAAGGAAGCATTTTCTCTCTGTTCTTCCTTGTCGGCCGTTGCGTTTGCGGCAAACGGCGCCCTTACGGAGATAGAGGAAGGAGCTTTTTCGTACTGCTATCTCGGTTCGCTGGTGCTCCCGGATACGCTGTCGGTCATCGGCAAAGACGCTTTTGCAGGTTGCGCGAACCTTAAATCGCTGACACTTCCCTTCATCGGGGCTTCTGTGCAGGCAATCGGCGAAAATGCAAGAATAAAATATGTTTTCGGGAATACGGTCAATGGCATCGAAACCCTTGTTATCCGCAATACCGGAGAAGAAATTTCTCTCTCCGCGAACGTTTTTGAATCCTTTGATGCCTTAAAAAATGTTACGTTCGGCGACGGTGTGGTCTGGGTTGAAGAAGGCATTCTGAACGGATTGCCCATTGAATCGCTTTATCTGCATTTTGCGGGCGCTTCGGCCTCGGCAACCGGCAGAGACGGTCTGTTAGGATACCTTTTTGGCTTTGACAGCACGCCGGGTGCAGGAAAAATTCTGCAAAGATACAGCGACACGGAGACCATTTATGCCTGGATTCCCGCCACATTGACTGCCGTTACACTGGACAGCGCGTCCGGATACGGCGTTCTCTCCGGCATCTCATCCCTGACAACAGTCACCGTAAACGACGGAGCGGCTCTTGGCAAAAACCTTATCGCCGGCTGCACATCGCTTTCTTCCCTGACGCTTCCTTATCCGGGTGCCTCCGCATCGGCTATGGGCGCAGAAGGAAAGATCAGTTATCTGAGCGGCGGCACGCTTTCGGCACTGGCGGTGCTGCGGTTGACCGCAGTTGAAATTCTGACAGAAAACGCGTTGGACGCTGTGTGTGCGCTGACATCGCTCTCGATTGCAGGAACCCTTACGGAAATGCCGGAAGGGCTGCTGGCAAACTGCACATCCCTTGTCGATCTGACGCTGCCTTTTGTGGGAAAATCCGCCGGCGCGGTCCATCAGGAAGGGCTTCTTGGATATCTCTTCGGATTCAAAGAGTCGCCCACCGCCCATACGGTCGCACAGGCTGTTTTCTCTTCCGGCGTACCGACCTATTATTACAGCGAAATTCCCGCTACGCTTAACCGTGTGACGCTTGAACGTCCGATTTCCATTTCAAACGGCAGCTTCAGCAACGTCACCTCTCTCCAGACGGTTGCCGCGAGCGGAAACATCGCCGTCGGCGATAATGCGTTTTACGGCTGCGTCAACATGCAGGCATTTGTCCTGAACGGAGCGGCAAAACTGCTCTCTGTGGGAGACTATGCCTTTGCCGGAGCCAGATTCGAATCTGTTGTAATTTCTGCCGGCGTCACCGATATCGGGGCGCATGCCTTTGAAGGCTGCGGAAGTCTGACGTCGGTCATGTTTGAGGTTGGCTCACAGCTTGTTTCGGTGGGCAGCAATGCATTTTACGGATGCACAGTGCTGCAGAATATATCTTTGCCCGAAGGTGTGCTTTCAGTAGGCAACAATGCCTTCGGAAACTGCTTTGCGCTTTCTTCCGCACGGATTCCTTCTTCGGTTAATTCAATCGGTTCGGATGTATTTGCCGGCTGCGTCAACCTGACCTCGCTCAGTGTGCCGTTCCTCGGTCCCGACAAAACGGGTGCGGCGAATCCCGCGACCGATAACATTGCCTACTTGTTCGGAGCAATACCGATGTCGGTGTCGGCGCTGACTCTGACATCCGCCACCTATCTTGCGGCAAACGCGCTGCAGGGTTCGCTCATCTCTGCGCTAAGCCTTAACGAGGGAATCCTTCAGATAGGCAATCATGCGTTGAGCGGCGTGCCTCTCAATACGCTTGTTCTGCCCGCGTCGGTGCTTTCAATAGGGGATTATGCCTTCTTCAACAGCGGCTTGCGTTCGTTCTCCGCCGCGTCAGGAAGTCTGTTAAGCACTGTCGGAAGCCATGCTTTTGAGGGATGTTCCCTTCTTGCGGATGTCGTTCTGCCCGACAGCGTTACGTATATCGGCGCAGGAGCCTTTACCGGTGCGCTTCTGAATGTACGTCTGTCTGTGCCGTTTATCGGCGCTTCCAGAACGGCAAGCGGAGCCAACGCGGTGCTGGGCTATTTCTTTGGTGCTTCGGCCTCCGGCGTCACACAAAAATATGCCCCCAATGCTTCTGCGGTCTATGCGATACCCCCCACCCTGAAAAATGTATATGTCACCTCTGCTGTCAATATCGGTTACGGTGCGTTTTCCGGCTGCGGCGAACTGACGCTGATTTCTGTGAATTCTGCGGCAGAATCCCTGGGCCAGCTTTCTTTGGAAGGCACCACCAGACTGGAAACGCTGACGCTGCCTTATCCGGGCAACGCTGCCGCCGCATCGGGCAATATGGCAATCATGCGGTATCTCTATGGAGACGCATCAGACAGCGGCATCGGGAACGTCAAGACACTCCATATCACTGCGGCACAAGTTATTGCATCATCCGCTTTTGCCGGCATGACGGGACTGGTTCAGGTAACACTGAACAACGGCATCAACTCGATTGCGCAGGGCGCTTTTGCCGGCTGTACAAATCTGCAGTCAATGACCGTTCCGTATATCGGCTCAAGGATGATGCCTTCAGAAAGCACGCCGGAGCAGTTTTTGCTGGGGTATTGGTTCGAGCGCAAAACAGCTTCCGGAAGCGGCATAACCGCACAAGTCTATATGAACGTGACCGAGCAGAACTATTATGCGGTCATTCCGCTTGGTCTGACCAATATCACCGTTACTTCTGCATACAAGCTTGGATACGGCGCACTGTCCTACCTTGCGTCGCTGACTTCTGTTGTCGTCAACAGCAGCCTGACGGAGTTCGGACAGAATGTCTTCAAAGGCAGCAACGCTCTTGAAACAATCACCGTACCGTTCATCGGAAGAACCAGAACCACAACACAGGATGCAGAAATGCGCCTGACCTATCTGTTTGGAAGCACGCCGACAAGCCTCAAGGTAATCAATGTGACCGGGGCGACCAAAATAGGGGCGAACGCTTTTGCCAACAATACCAGAATCACAACGATTGTTCTCAATGAGGGCATCACAGCCATCGGAAACAACGCCTTCTTGAATATGACCTCTTTGGTCTCTGTCAATATGCCCTCAACATTGCGCACCATCGGCTCCTATGCTTTTTCGGGCTGTACGGGACTGAGTTCGATTCACTTCCAAGGCGGCGTATTGACAACAATCAGTGAGAGAGCCTTTGCAAATACTGCCGTCAACACTTTTGTGATTCCGGATTCTGTTACTACGTTGGGCGAAGGGGTACTGGCGGGATGCATGCATCTGGAATCGCTCACTACTCCGTTTGTCGGTATGAGCCGTACCGCCACAGGACAGAATGCATTGTTGGGATACATGTTCGGCATCCAAAGCAGTCCCGGCACACAGACGACGGCCCAAATCTATACGGAATCCAATAATGTTATTTATACGATTCTTCCCGATCATCTTTATGAGCTGCGCATTACTTCTTCTTCTGCATTGGGCTATGGCGCGCTCTATAACTGCGCGGAGATTACCTCGCTCACGCTCAACAGCGGTCTGCAGACAATCGGAAGACTGGCTTTTGCAAACTGTTCGGGTCTGGAGTCAATCATCCTTCCCGACAGCGTGACCAATATCGCGTTTGCCGCTTTCTCGGGCTGCTCCTCTCTGAAATCCATGGTCTTGCCCTTTGCCGGCACAAGCAGAACAGAAACAGGCGCTACCGCGTTGTTCGGATATGTCTTCGGAACAGTCGACGCAAGCGTTTCGGGCGCGACGGTCCAATATTTTGACGCAGCATCCAGCCGGATCTATTACATACCCGACCTGTTGGAAAGCATCACGCTCACCTCCGCTTCTTCCCTCGGATACGGTGTCTTCTGCAATATGACGCGCGTCCGATCTATCGTCATCAACGAAGGATTGTCGGCAATCCCGCAAAAAGCATTTTACAATTGTGCGTCTGTCACCGCGCTGACGATACCGCAGTCCGTGACAACAATCGCGGCGGGAGCCCTGGAAGGAATGAGCAGTCTGGTATCGATTTCGCTGCCGTTCGCGGGCACTTCGCCGTCCGCAACCGGCGATTCCGCTCAGTTCGGCGCTATCTTCGGTACGGCAACGGGATACGATGTCAACGTATATCGTCAGGCAGGCACACAGAATTATTACAGAATTCCCTTCTCGCTGAGGTATGTGACACTGACGGTCAGCACACAGGTGAAGGCATATGCTTTTGCCGGTTGCGAGGGCATTGCTGCAATTACGTTTGCAAGAGCACAGACAGCCATAGGCGACTATGCTTTTGCCGGATGCGCAGGGCTCGCCGCATTTTACGGTGACCTTTCTGCACTGATCTCCATCGGCGAGGGTGCGTTTGAAAACTGCCGCTCCTTTTTGGGTGTGGATCTGACTCAAGCACAATTTCTAGAATACATCGGCAGCCGCGCCTTTGCCGGATGCAGCAACCTTGCTTTTCTTATCTTCCCCGATAATCTTGCCAATCTTCCTCCCGATATATTGGACGGAAGCGGATTAAAGCTATAATCAATCGTGTCATTGTAATCAATCATCGCGGGGACGGTTCTCCGCTCCCCCTTCAGGACGTGCTATGAATCTTAAAAAAATAGAACTTTTTGGCTTCAAATCGTTTGCAGACAAAACGGAAATCGAATTCAAATCCAATATCACCGGCATCGTCGGTCCCAACGGCTGCGGAAAATCCAATGTGGCGGATGCGGTAAGATGGGTTTTGGGGGAACAAAGCCCCTCTGTTCTGCGCTGCAAGAAAATGCCCGAAATCATCTTTGGCGGAACAACCAACCGGAAATCCATGTCCTATTGCGAGGTTTCGTTGTTCCTTGATAATGAGGACAGGAGGTATCCTGTCGATTATGACGAGGTTGTCGTTACCCGCAAGCTGTACAGAAGCGGCGACAGCGAATATTATATCAACCGCAATATATGCCGCTGGCGGGACATCATCGATCTTTTTCGGGACAGCGGCATCGGAAGAGAGGGCTACAGCATCATCGGTCAAGGGAAAATCGAGGAGATACTCTCTGCAAAACCCGAGGCAAGACGTCAGATTTTTGAAGAAGCCGCCGGCATCAGCCGCCATAAAGCACGCAAGCTGGAAACAGAAAGGAAGCTGGAGCGTACCCGCGAGAACCTGACCAGAATCAATGATATTCTGAGCGAAGTTTCTTCCAATCTGGGCCCGTTGGAGCAGGAGGCAAAGGACGCGGCAAAGGCGAGAGAGCTTAAAAACAAATTGAAACAGATCGAAGTCCGATACTTTCTCCACCAATGCGAGAACACTTCTTCCGAACGTGACCGCATCAGGGACAATCTTCAAAAAGCAATAAAGGAATTTGAAGCAAAAGACGCCGAGCTGAAAGCGCTTACTGCCGAATATAATACGGCAATGGCGGATCTGAATAACAGCAGCATCTACGGCAACCGTTTGCGTGACAATGTGACACGGCTGCTTGTGGACGCAGAAAAAGCTGCGGGCGAATCCCGTTTGTTTGCTGAACGTCTGAACAATTTGCGAAGAGAAGCTCAGAATATCTCTACAGAAACGATGCAGCTTGAAAGCAGACTCGCCGCAAGGCAACTTGAGAAAGAAGAAAAGATAGCTTCTTATAACGAAAAAACACTTATTCTTGCCGAAAAGCGCCGCACTTTTGAGTTGCTGCAAAAGAATCAGACCGAACTGTCGGATTCTGTCGCGCGTCAGGAAAAAGAAATCGAGCGTACCAATCTTCTGATGCTGGACAGCATGGATAAATTGTCCAGGATTGACAGCGATAAAGCGAGGCTGGAAATCAAGCGTGATGTGCTGATAGAGAACATACGCACTTCTAAGGAAGCGCTTAAAGAGGCAAGGCAGAATTTAAGCACGGCAGAAAAAGAGCGTGATGGCTACCGCGCGGAGCTGGATGCCATAAATAAGGAGAGAAATGAGCGGCAGAACGAAAAAGCGCTTGCAGATAAGAATCTGAGTGAATGCCAGACAGACCTCCGCGCCGCCCAGAAAGATAAAAATGAGGCCGAACAGTATCTTGCCGCTCTGGAGGCAAAAATCCGTATGGTCGAGGAATTCATCAACGATTATACGGGTTATCAGGAATCCGTCCGGCGTCTGATGAATGAGGCCCAGAATAATCCCTCTGTACGAAGCAAAATATTGGGAACGGTGGGCGATGTGATTACCGTTCCGCAGGATTTGCAAGTGGCGGTGGAGTCCGCACTGGGCGCGGCAATTCAGAACATCATCACGCCAAACGAACACGATGCGGGTGCCCTGATCGACCTTCTCCGTCAGAAGGGCTACGGCAGGGCGACGTTTTTGCCGCTGACCACCGTGCGCGCCAATCCGCTTGCCCGCGAACACCAACGCGCACTGGATGAGGACGGGGTAATCGGCATTGCTTCTGACCTTATACGCTACGATAACAAATATTCCAACGTGATGTCCAGTCTTTTAGGAAAAACTTTGATTGTAGAAAACAGGGATATTGCTTTTTCGGTAGCCAGAAAATATAATTTCGGATTCCGTATTGTAGATATTAATGGTGATATAGTAAGTCAAAGCGGTTCTGTCAGCGGCGGCAGCAACGCCAGCCGTTCGAACAGAATACTGTCGCGCGAGTCAGAACTGGAAGACCTTAAGAAAAAACAGATTTCCACAAAAAAGAAAATTGATATGCTTGCTGCCGGCATACTCGAATATGAGGAGGAGCAGCAGAAACTGGAGAAAGCTGTCGGAATCATCGATGCCAGAGTGCATAAGCTGGAGGTCGATATCGGTACGCTGGAGAACAAGCTGTACAATGCCGATTCGGTTGTCGAAGCGCTCAGAGAAGATGTGCGCAGGCTGGAGTCCGGTATCGCGGAGGATTCGGCGAGGTCGGAAGAACTGATCAGGCTGATTAAAGAATCCGAGAAATTCAAGGACGATACGGCGGCAGAAAAGACAAGCGCATCCGATTATGTCAATGAAGCGAAAGATAAGCTTTTTAATGACAAACAGAATCTCAATGCGCTCAATAAACGCGTAACCGAAGCGTATGTCGAAGTCAGCAACCTCCAGAATGAGATTGATTCCATCAACAAAGATCTTGCCGCCATAAAGGCGGAAGGGGTGATGATTCAACAGAGTCTTCTTGATCTCAAGGCGCGCCGCATGAGCAATGAAAAGCAGTTGAAGGACATGGAAGCGCAGGCAAAAGAGAATTCGGCCGGCAATGAGGAGAGCAATGAAGAGATAATCAGACTCCGCAAAGAAATCGATGACCTTGAACAATATAAATCAGGATTGCAAGAAAAGCTCTCCCGCATGGACACCCAAAGAACCGAGTTGAACAAGCTGTGCGGAGATATTAACGAAAGGCGGATACGTGAAGAAGCCAACCTGGAACGCATTGATATCGATTTGTCCAATCTTTCTGTCCGCATCAAAGAGGATTATGACCTGGATTATGACAGTGCAAAGCGATTCGTCGCCGAGAATCCTTTTGACGGAGAATTTGATTATGCCAAAGCGCAGCAGGAATCGCTTTCTTTGCGCAGAAAAATAGAACGGCTGGGTCCGGTCAACGAGCTTGCCGAACAGAAATTCCTCAATGAAAAAAGCCGGTATGACGATTTGTCCCGGCAATACGATGACCTTGTGAAGGCCGAAGCGGAATTAAAAAAGATTATCGAAGAACTGACGACCGAGATGACAGAGAAGTTTACCAAGAGTTTTGCTCAGATCAATCTCAATTTCCAGGAAGTATTCAAAGAGCTGTTCGGCGGCGGATCGGCGAGGCTGGAACTTGAAAAAGAAGAGGGTGTATCTGTTTTGGATGCCGGCATTGAGATTATGGCGGAGCCTCCGGGCAAAAAACTGACGCGCATCAGTCTGATGTCGGGAGGAGAGCGCGCGCTGACGGCAATCGCGATTCTGTTTGCCATAATCAAGCTCAATCCCATGCCCTTCAGTATTCTGGATGAGATAGAAGCGGCTTTGGATGAAGCGAATGCAAGCTTGTTTGCACAATATCTGCATAAATTTTCCAAGTCTACCCAGTTTATCGTCGTTACCCATCGCAAGCCGACGATGGAGCTTGCCGATATGCTGTACGGCGTTACAATGCAGGAGAAAGGAATCTCCAAGCTGGTATCGGCAAAGCTGGAAGACGCAATTAAAGAAGTCAAAGGAGCATAGAAAAAAGCATCCGCAAGACTATTGATGCAGACCCGACATGTAAAGTATTTTCGAGAACCGATAACAGGAGATTATATGGGAATATTTGCGAACATCAAAGAGTTTTTATCCAAAACCAAAGACAACCTGGGCCGGAAAATCTTCGAGGTCTTTAAGGCGAGAGCCTTGGACGAAGATTTTTATGAGAATCTGGAAACCGCGCTCATTTCGGCGGATGTGGGTGTGACGGCCGCCGAAAAAATCATAGGTGAACTGAAGGACACACTTTACCGCAAGAAGATTGCCAATCCGGAAGCGGCAAGAATAGAATTAAAAAGAATCATGCTCGAAAGCATCGATTATGATATTCCCGATTATACCTACCCGCTGGTCATTCTGGTCGCGGGCGTCAACGGCGTGGGAAAAACCACGGCCATCGGCAAGCTTGCCAAGCTGTTTATGACGGAGGGCAAGACGGTCGTCGTCGCGGCGGCGGATACCTTCCGTGCGGCGGCGTCCGAACAGCTGGAAATCTGGGCAAAGCGTGCCGGTGTGCGCATTGTCAGACACAGCGAGGGCAGCGACCCGGCTGCCGTCGTTTTTGATGCGATCGCCTCCGCGAAAGCGCAGAAGACGGATGTCATTCTTGTTGACACGGCCGGAAGATTGCATAACAAAAAGAATCTGATGGAAGAACTGAAAAAGATCCATCGCGTCATTTCGCGCGAATTGCCCGAAGCGGACAGAAGGAATTATATTGTTCTGGATGCGACAACAGGGCAGAACGCGGTGACGCAGGTGGATATCTTCAATGAGGCAATCGATATTGACGGCATTATTCTTACCAAAATGGACGGCACGGCGAAGGGCGGCGTAGTGCTTGCCATCTCTGCAGAACTCGAAATCCCCGTCGTGTATGCCGGAATAGGAGAAAAAATAGACGACCTTATAAAATTTGAGCCCAAAGACTTCATTGATGCCATATTTGCATGACAGCAGGAGGTTTCTGTTATAATAAATTTGATAGAGTAATAAGAAGAAAAAAGAGCGGTTCTTGTCTTCAAATCGTTTGACAGCACCGCTCCTTTGCTTTATAATAAGGTGTAAAGATAAAATACTTAACAGGGTGGTATGGAAATCCGCAAAAGCTTAGGCGTAGGTTTACTGAACGATTATTACGGTTCACTGCTGACCGAACATCAGTCAGAAATCGTTGCACTCTATTACGATCTGGACCTTTCGCTTGCCGAGATTGCGGAACGCTACGGAATCAGCCGTCAGGCAGTTCGTGACGTATTGGTACGCACAGAACAAAAATTAAAAGAATATGAGGCGTCTCTGGGTCTTGTGGGCAAGCTCTCCAAGCTGACTGCAGAACTTGAAGCGCTTTCAGAGGGTAAGGAAGACGGCGAAACAGTGCGCGCGCGTCTCAAAGAAATCATTCGCGAGGTAAAAGAAATCTGATGGCTATGTTTGGAAGTCTGTCCGAAAAACTCAACCACGCTTTTTCGAAGCTCAAAAACAGAGGCGCCTTGACCGAACTGGAAATCAAGGAGGCCATGAGAGAGGTGCGTATCGCTCTCCTTGAGGCGGACGTCAATTTTTCTGTTGTCAAAGATTTTATCAAAACCGTATCGGAGAAAGCGATTGGCGAAAACATCATACGGGGATTGGATGCCTCGCAGCAGGTAATCAAGATTGTCCATGACGAACTTATCAGTCTGATGGGCAGCAAGCACGCCAGGCTGGAAGTCTCAGACCGTCCGCCCACTGTCTATCTGATGTGCGGCCTGCAGGGCTCCGGCAAGACGACGATGTGCGGAAAGCTTGCAGTCATGCTTCAGAAGGAAGGCAAGAAGGTGCTCCTTGCTGCCTGCGATATCTATCGTCCTGCGGCAATCAAACAGCTTCAGGTAGTAGGCGAGAAGGCTAAGACAGAAGTGTTTGAAAGAGGACAGACAGACCCTGTCAGAATTGCCTACGAAGCGGTGGAATATGCATTAAAGAACGGTTTTGATACCGTCATCATCGATACCGCCGGACGTCTTCATATTGACGAACAGTTGATGAAAGAAATCCGCGACATCAAAGCGAAGGTCAGGCCCAAAGAAATCCTTCTTGTGGTCGATGCGATGCTCGGACAGGACAGTGTCAACGTGGCGGATGCTTTCAATAAAGAAATGGATATCACAGGCGTTATTCTGACAAAATTGGACGGCGATACCCGCGGCGGGGCGGCACTCTCCATCAAAGCTATCTGCGGCAAGCCGATCAAGTATGTGGGTGTCGGAGAAAAACTTACCGATATCGAACCGTTCCATCCCGACAGAATGGCAAGCCGTATTTTGGGCATGGGCGACGTGCTGACGCTTATCGAAAAGGCTCAGAGCGCCATCAGCGAGCAGGATGCCCTTAAGCTTGCAAAAAAAATGAAGGAAAGGACCTTTGACCTGGAGGACTATCTGGAGCAGATTTCCCATATGAAGAAAATGGGCAACCTGACAGAAATGATCAGCATGATTCCCGGACTTGCTGGCAAACTGAAAGGCGCAAATCTCAATGTGGACGAAAAGCAGATAGAGCGCGTGCGCGCCATTATCCTGTCCATGACACCTTATGAGCGCACTCACCCCGATATCATCAAGGGTTCAAGAAGAAAGCGGATTGCATCAGGGTCCGGCACGACCGTGCAGGAAGTCAACAAACTTCTCAATCAATTTGAACAGACTAAAGAAATGATGAGACAATTCAGCAGCGGCAAACGTCGTTTCCCGTTCTGAAAATCATAAAACAGTCAATATTTTTCACTGGAGGAAATACCAATATGGCAGTAAAATTAAGACTCACCCGGATTGGCGGCAAAAAAACCCCTTTCTATCGTATCGTCGCGATGGATTCTCGCAAGGCGCGTGACGGACAGTACATCGAGCAGGTAGGCATCTACAATCCCGTCAAAACGCCCGCAGAAATCCGCATCGATAAAGAGATTGCCAAGAAATGGCTGGATGCCGGTGCCCAACCCACAGAAACCGTGCGCAATCTTCTGTATCATGCCGGGCTGATTGAGTCCGCCAGGATTTTTGAGAAGAAAGCATCCGATAAGGAGTAATTATGCGCGAATTAGTGGATTATCTGGTCAAGCAGATTCTTGACGAGGACTCCTACGAGATCGTCATGCTCGAGGATGATTCCAACGTCGAAATTAAGGTTTTTGTTGATAAAACAAAGGTTGCAAAGCTGATAGGCAAGTTCGGACGCATTGCGAAGTCAATCAGAACAATCGTAAAGGCAGCGTCGCAGAACAGCGATAAACATTACGATGTGTTTATCGAAGAAAAGAAAGACTGAGTTTTTTGAAGCGCGCAGAGTTTATTAAAAAATTCTACGCGCTTCTTCTAATGGAAGAAATCTGCTGTCCGTATGGCAGAAATGATCAAAAACCTTAAGGATTGCATTCATGTTTTGCTTGGGTCAAATCATAAAGCCGCAAGGCATCAAGGGCGAGGTGAAGATAAGATATTTCGCCGATGCCTTTGCGGATAGTCGTTCCGTCAAAGAGGTGGTAATAGGCGGGCAAACGTTTGCCGTACAAAAACTGCGTGTGGAAGAGGGGTTTGCCTGCATCAAGCTGAAAGGCGTGGAGGACCGCAATGCCGCCGAACTCTTGCGCGGACAGGAGCTGCTTGTCGACGAAAACAACCGTCCGAAATTAAGCCATGACAGGTATTATATTTCGGACATCATCGGATGCAGATTTTTTGCCGATGGTGTCGAACTGGGTACGGTTACGGATGTTTTGCAGAATGTCGGCGCCGATGTCTGGGAGGTAAGCGGAGAGAAGCCTTTTATGTTCGCCTTCGTAGAAGGCGTCATAAAAAAATTCGATTTTTCCGGCAAATTGATTGAAGCGGACGCAAAAGAACTTGCGAAGGTGGCGGTTTATGAAGATTAGCGTTCTGACACTCTTTCCCGAGATGTACGGTATTTTAAAAGAAAGCGTCATCGGCAGAGCGCTTGAAGCGGGTGTTTTTGAAGTGAATGTGGTCAACATCCGGGATTATTCTTTGAACAAACACAAAAAATGCGATGATTATCCTTTTGGAGGAGGTGCGGGCATGGTGATGACGCCGCAGCCCCTTCATGACTGCATCACCGCAACCGATCCCGGACATCAAGCCGTGCGCATATATTTGAGCCCCAAAGGGGAACACTTGAATCAAAAAAAGGTGTTGGAACTTTCCAAGCTTTCGCATATCGTACTTGTTAACGGAAGTTATGAGGGCATTGACGAGCGGATTATCACATTGGATATTGATATGGAGCTTTCTATCGGTGATTATGTATTGACTTCGGGGGATTTTGCTTCGCTTGTTGTCATCAATGCAATCGCACGGTATATCCCGGGGGTTCTGGGATCAGAAAGTTCCACCGAAGAAGAAAGCTTTGCCGACGGCCGGACGCTGGAATATCCGCATTATACACGCCCTCAAGAGTTTATGGGACTATGGGTTCCTCAAGTTCTTGTTTCGGGTGACCATAAAAAGGTTGCGGAATGGCGAAAAGAACAGAGCGAAAGGATTACCAAAGAAAGAAGAGGAAATAAATAATGTATATACATTGGTTTCCGGGTCATATGACCAAGGCAATGCGCATGATGAAGCAGGAGACCGCGGTTGTGGACAGCATCCTTTATGTGCTGGACGCGCGAGCCCCGATGTCCTGCGTCAACGAAGCCTTTGATGAGGTTATCGGCAATAAATCGAGGATGTATGTTCTTAATAAAGCCGATATGGTGGAGCCGGAAATCGTACAGGCCTGGATTGCTTACTTCAAAAAATCCGCTCCCTGCATTGCTGCCGACAGCTTGTCCCGTACGGATGCGCGGGAGGTGGTAGAGGGGCTGCTTGCGCTCAACGCGCCCCTGCTGGATAAGTATAAGGCAAAGGGCGTCAACCATACCCTTCGCGCAATGGTGCTTGGCGTGCCGAATACCGGCAAATCAACCCTCATCAACAGTCTGATCAAGGGCAAAAAAGCACGTACCGGCAACAAACCGGGTGTTACGCGCGGCAAGCAATGGGTATCCATTGATAAATACATTGACCTTCTGGACAGTCCCGGTGTGCTGTATCCCGATTTCCATGACCAAAGCAAGGCGGTTAAGCTGGCGCTGCTGGGCAGCATCAAGGATGAGATACTTGATATTGGTGAACTGGGACTGGAGGCAGTCAGATTTCTTCTGTCGGCCTATCCGGACAGGTTTGCCTCCCGTTATGGGGAAGAAGTCAATGCACAAATGCCCCCGCTGGAAGCAATGCGCATGGTTGCCGCAAAGAGAGGATATTTTTCATCCGATGGCGACGCCGACTTCGAAAAAACGGGAAGAGCCATCGTCATGGATCTTCGGAAAGGGTATTTTGGTAAAATCAGTCTGGAGAAACCGATATGACCGACAAAAAAATTACACTTAAGCAGCCGATTATTGACAATCTGTTCTACGAAAAGGATCTGTTCGCAGAAGGTATTTCTCTTATCTGCGGTGTGGACGAGGTTGGAAGAGGACCTCTTGCGGGGCCTGTAATGGCGGGCGCGGTGATACCGGATTTCAATAAAATGATTATCGGCATCAATGACAGCAAAAAACTCACCGATAAATTTCGCAGGGAGCTGTATCCGGAGATTCGCGCAACGGCAATCTCCGCCCATACGTCAATTGTTGAGCCTGCTGACATCGATCGGATCAATATTCTGCAAGCGACCAAAAGAGCAATGCGCGAAGCTGTTGCAGGACTCCTTGTCAAACCGCAGTTTCTTATGATAGATGCCCTCAAGCTGGAAACGGGAATCAGAGAGCTGGCGATTACGCATGGCGATGCGTTGAGCTATTCGATTGGCATGGCGTCTGTTCTTGCCAAAGTCGAAAGAGACGACATGATGATACGCTATGCCGAGCTGTATCCGGAATACGGTTTTGAAGAAAACAAGGGCTACGGAACACAGCACCATATTGAAATGCTTAAAAAATATGGGCCGTGTCCTATCCATCGCTTGAGTTTTATCCGCAGCATTCTGGAAGGCGCGGTATGACATATTCTGCCGCAGACGGCATACTCGCCGAAGTTCAGGCGGGAGAATACCTCGAAAAGAAAGGGTACAGAATTCTTGACAGAAATATCGCATATAAGGGTGCGGGCGAACTGGATATCGTTTGCGAAGACAAGAAAACCATCGTTGTCGTAGAAGTGCGCTATCGCAAGGATGGCGAATATGGGTCACCGTTAGAAAGCATTACGAAGCCCAAAATGCGCAGAATTATCAGAACTGCGGAGAGATATCTGGCCGAAAGGAAACTTTATGACCGTCCGGTGCGTTTTGATGTTGTTTGTGTGACGGACAGAGGATGCGAACATGTTGTGAATGCTTTTTACGGTGATTTTTATTAGCCACATATATATGGATATTAATATTAAAAGAATTTGCGAAAAATAAAGAAAAAAACGCTTGATTAAAGCAATTTTATTTGATAACATATATAAGACTTTGTGGCGGACCTATGCGGGAAAACAATCCAAAGCCCGTACGTACGTCATGGTAGATACACGGAGGTAAGTCATTATGAACATTATTGACACAATTGAGAAAGAGGGTCTGAGAACAGATATTCCCGATTTCAAGGTCGGCGATGACGTCAAGGTCTTTGTCAAAATCATGGAATCCGGACGCGAAAGAGTGCAGGCCTATGAAGGCACTGTCATCAGCCGCAAAAACGGCAGCATACGCGAAACATTCACAGTCCGCCGCATTTCTTTCGGAGTGGGCGTAGAAAGAACCTTTCCCCTTCATTCTCCCAAGATTGACCACATAGAAATCACCCGTCGCGGCAAGGTCAGAAGAGCCAAGCTTACCTATCTTGTCAAGCGCACTGGCAAAGCCGCCAGAACAAAACAGGCCGATATCGCCGACAGATAACAAAAAAACCATCCCGTACGGCACAGGTACTATGTGCCGCCCGGGTTTTCTTTTCTATATACCTCGCACACAAATTTTATGAAGGCGAATCCTGTCGCCTGACTGAGACAGAAAAATTAGGAGCGACTATGAAGAAACTTCTTTTTATAGCTTGCATGCTGGCAATATGCGCGGCTACGCTCATGGGATGCATTCCCGCGGCAGAAACGCAGAACGGTGTCAATATCCTTAAAGCCGGTACGACATCTGCCTTTGATTACGGCGAAAGTTTGTCCGCTCTTCAGAAAGACTGGACGCTTACCGCAGGCGAGGATGGAACGATATCGGGTACCTTTTCCAATTCTTCCAATTATCTAACCATAAATACCGAAACTTCCGGCTATGCCACCGCCTCGCAGAAGGTTGTGCTCAAGCCGTATTCGTATTATAAGGTGGAATACAGTTTTACCTCGACAACAATGACGGCCAAAGACGAATCTGCCGGTTATGTGGGGCTGTATGTCGGTTTTCTTGAAGACAAGTATTTCAACAATGTCAAGGACGGTGACAATACCAGATTTGATGGGCCGTCCACTTCGGGCGTAGAAACGGATTATTTTTATATTGCAACAAAGAACATACGCGAGGCTACGCTTACCGTTTTTGTCGGCTCCAAGGATGCGCAGGTCAAAGTATCCAGCCTTGTGCTGCGCGATATTAAATTGACAAAGGTTGACAAATCCGAAGCCGTCAATCTGGAGGGCACGGGCGCTTTGTACACCCTCAGACGCACCACTTACGGCGCGCCGTCGAAATTCAATAACATCTATGTCATTTTGGGCGGCGCGGGAAGTCTGCTTCTTGCATATATGTTCTATATCTTCCGCGCCCGCATTGCCGCAGAAGAAGGCAGCTCCCAAAGCAGATTCTCTGCACTGGTCAGCAACAAGAAAAATGCAGGATTGCTGATGGTCGTCGGCGCCGGACTGATAGTGCGGTTGGCCATCCTGCTTACCGAATCGCTGATTGCCGGACAAAGCATCATGCAGACCGTTTATTATGGCTACAATCTGGAAACCAATGCGGGTTTCGGCAACTGGCTCGCGGATTACGGTATGCCGTATTTTTACAAGTACAACGCAGACGCGGCGTTTATGCCAATTTCGCTTTACATTGCCACATTTGCCGGACTTATCGGCAGAGTGGCCGATGCGATTGGGGCAACCGATATGGTGGTGACGCTGACAACGGCCGCGACGATCAAGGCGTTTGCGGTTGCTGCGGATATGGGCGTCGCTGTTCTGATTTACAAGCTTGTTTCTGCAAAACAGGGGAAGCCCGCGGCTGTCATTATGGCAGGCTTCTATACCCTTCTGCCGGTTGCCTTTTCTTTCAGCGCCGCATGGGGTTCTATGGAATCCATAACGACTTTCCTCGTTGTGCTTTCGTTCTATTGTCTTCTGAACAAGAATTACTGGGGTATGGCAATTTCTTATTTTGCCGCAGCGTTGCTGACCCCGTCCGCTCTGCTTGTCTGCCCGTTCATTTTGAGCTACACGGGGCTTCTGATTTATAAAGGCATCCGTGCAGGAAAACTTTGGGATTGGCTCAAGCCTGTGCTTGCCATTGTCGGAGGTCTGGTCCTGTTCTATCTTATTTCGCTGCCTTTCTTTGTTTATGATATCGGCAAAGGCGACGCATTCATTGCTTTTGACAAATACATTGAAGCGGTAAAAGGTCTGAATGTTTATTCGGCCAACGCTTTTAATTTCCAGGGATTGATAGGAAACAATTTCAAACCGGTCACCAACGAATCCACTTTTGTAACGATTCTGTTTGTGCTGTTTATTGTTTCGCTGTTTGTGGTTGCGTATTTCCGCAGCAAAAGCAGGTTGCAACTGGTTGTCCTTGCGGGAGGGTTTGCTGTTGTTTACTGGATGTTCTGCAACAGCCTTTCTTCCACAACGCTGCTTCTTGCTTTGCCGCTGCTGTTCATCTATACGGCAATGGTGCGCGACAGAAGGCTGTACGTTGCTTCTGCACTTTATGCGGCATCGGTTTTTGTCAATGCGGCCTATGTGATGATGGTAGGCGGATATACTTCTTCCGGCATCGGCGATATCGGTTATGACAACGCGATGATGTATGTCTTCGGCTCCCTAAACATCGTGCTGATCATTTATTTTGTCATCGTCGGTTATGATGCGGTAATCAATAACAAATCTTCGGAATTTCTTGTTCTCCGCGTGCCGTACGGTCAATATGTCGGGAGTGTCGCAAAAAATATCTGGATTGCGCTGTATAATGCATCGGCAAAAGCGGGAGCATTTCTCAAATCCGTCGGAGATGCGGTAAAGGAAGACATTGCCGAAAGAAAGCTAAAGCAGAAAGAAAAAGCAGATCAGAAAAATCCGTCCGGTAAAGACAAAGATTAAATATAAAATGGGGGCCGTTCTAAAAAAGCGGCCTCTGTCATTCTTCGACAAACATGAAAGGATACCCTCAGGGGAGAAAAAGATAGTTCAAGGGGTAAAAGAATGCTGGCAGTCATCAAATCCTATGCGCTGGAAGGGATCGAGGGATACCCAGTCGATATCGAGGTGGATGTGCAGAGCGGGATACCGGGTTTTGATATTGTGGGACTTCCCGGCTCTTCAATTAAAGAAGCGCGCAATCGCGTGCGATCGGCTATCCGCAACTCCAGTTTTGATTTCATGCCCCGAAAGGTGACGGTCAACCTCGCTCCCGCCGATACCGAAAAGAACGGTTCTGCCTTTGATTTGCCGATTGCTGTGGGTTTTCTTGCGGGTACGGAGCAGATTCCCGATGCCGCGCTCAAGGACTATGTCATTATAGGAGAATTGTCTCTGGATGGCGGCGTGCGGAGAGTGAACGGTATTCTTCCTCTTCTTATAAGCGCCCTGATGGCGGGACATAAAAAGTTTATCGTGCCTCGGGACAACGCGAAGGAGGCAAGCTATATTCTTGGGGCAGAGGTATATGCGCTGCAGACGCTCTCGGAGGTTTGTTCTTTTTTGGGCGGCATCCTGGACAGCAAGCCTGTCGAACACAGCGAATATTCATCCGATCCCGGCGTAAATAAATATGGTATTGACCTGTCGGATGTGAAGGGTCAGAATGCGGCGAAGCGCGCTTTGGAAATCGCGGTTGCAGGCGGCCATAATTTATTGATGTGCGGGCCGCCCGGCGCCGGCAAAACGATGCTCGCAAAATGCGTGCCCACCATCATGCCGGATATGACCTTTGAAGAGGCCATAGAAACTACCAAAATCCACAGCGTTGCGGGTTGCACGGACAGTGAGCAGGGCGTCATCACTTTAAGACCTTTCCGTACGCCGCACCATACGGCGAGCCTCATCAGCATGATAGGCGGCGGCCCGAACAGCAAGCCCGGCGAAGTGAGTCTTGCACATAACGGTGTGCTGTTTTTGGACGAAATGCCCGAATATCAATCCAAAACACTGGAAACGTTGCGTCAGCCGCTGGAAGACGGATTTATAACCGTCACAAGAATCCACCGCGTGATAGAATATCCTGCAGGGTTCATGCTGATTGCAAGCATGAATCCATGTCCGTGCGGATATGACGGAAGCAGGATTAAGGAGTGCACCTGCACCCCTCTGGAAAAACGCAGATACAAATCCAGAATATCCGGGCCGCTCTTGGACAGGATAGATATATATGCCGATGTCGACGGTGTCGATTACAGCGATCTGAAGACTGGAATTCCCGGAGAAAACAGCGCCGCAGTCAAGGCAAGAGTCGAAAAAGCGCGAAGAATCCAGCGCGAACGCTTTGCGGGTACATTGACGCACACCAATGCCAGGATGTCCAATGCACAGATCAAAAAATTCTGCACCCTTACACCGGGCTGCGACAGATTGGTAGAAATCGCGTTTGATCGTTTCAAGCTGAGTGCACGCGGGGTATCCAGAATCATTAAAACTGCGCGCACGATTGCCGATCTGCGGGGCGGCGCAGAAATCTGCGAAACAGACATTGCAGAAGCCATCCAGTACCGCGTCAGGGAGACGGAAGCATGAACGGCAAACTCGGCGCCCTTGTATGGATGAACAGAATCTGCGGTTTTGCGACGCAGAAAATGCAGCGTCTTCTCGCCATTGCGGGAGATGCGGATATCCGCAGGCAGTTTCCCTCTCTTTATGCCCGGGTAGCCCAAATGATGGGTTCGGATACGGCAGGATTGATGATGCAGACCTGTACCGACGAGGAGCTGCTGAACAGGGAATTTGATTTGCTTGCCCGGGCAGGAATTCGGACAATATCCTATGCCGATGAAGAATATCCCGCATTGCTCAAAGAAATTCCGCTTCCGCCGCTTCTGCTTTATTGCAAAGGAGACATCTCTCTTATGCAGACGCGCTGCATAGGTATTGTCGGCTCCAGAGATCCCAGCCGATACGGCCTGGAGGTGACAGAGCTGTTTTCGAAAACGCTTGCAAAATGCGGATTGACCATTGTCAGCGGTCTCGCAAGGGGCATTGACAGTACGGCGCACCGCGCGGCGCTGGAGGCGGGCGGAAAGACGATAGCGGTGCTGGGATGCGGCATCGATAAGATTTATCCCGCGGATAACGCGCCGTTATATAAAAAGATCGAAAAGGACGGTTTGTTGATTTCAGAATACGGACCAGGTGTCCCGGCGAGCAATTTCCAGTTTCCGGAGAGAAACCGCATCATCAGCGGCTTATCGGAAGGGGTGCTGGTGACCGAGGCGGGGCAAAAGAGCGGTTCTCTCCATACGGCGAACAACGCCGTTGACCAAGGAAGGGATCTCTATGTCGTTCCTTGCAATATAACCTCTTCCCGCGGCTTCGGCAGCAATATGCTGATCAAAAAAATGCCGCATTGTGCGGTGTTTTCGCCCGACGACGTAGCAGAACGTCTGGGGATACACGGATATAAAGAGCCTGTTTCTGCCATGCAGCTTGACTTCATAGAAGAAAAGCTGGTTGCCGGGCTCGGATACGCAGAGCTTAATTTCGAACAGCTTCTTGAACTTACAGGTTTGGGCGCGTCGGAACTCAACGCAACGCTGACCAAGCTCGAACTGTTCGGGATCATAAAAAAACTGGATAACAACTACTACGGAGTTTAGAACATGAAATTAGTGATTGTCGAGTCTCCCTCAAAAGCCAAAACCATCCAGAAGTACCTCGGTGCTGAATACAAGGTGATGGCGTCGGGCGGACATATCTGCGACCTGCCGGAAAAAACGCTCGGAGTGGACGTAGAAAATAATTTTAAGCCGGAATACGTCATCAATCAGACGAAAAAAGAACTCATCAAGAAACTCAAGCAATCCGTTAAAGAAAGCGAGTCGGTCTATCTTGCAACCGACCCGGACCGGGAAGGCGAAGCAATCAGCTGGCATCTCGCCAATACCCTTGGTTTGCCGGATAATGAAAACCGCATTGAATTTAATGAAATTTCCAACCGCGCGGTGGCGGAAGCCATCAAAAAACCCCGCAGGATCAACCGGAATCTGGTGGATGCCCAGCAGGCAAGGCGTGTGCTGGACAGACTTGTGGGCTACAAAATCAGTCCCATACTCTCCAGAAAAATCAAAAGCGGACTTTCGGGAGGACGGGTGCAGTCCGCGGCGCTCAAGATGATTGTGGATAAGGAGCGCGAAATAAGGGCTTTTGTACCCGAAGAATACTGGAATATTCACGCAAATCTTTTGAAGACAGGCACCCGGTCGCCTGCAATCAAAGCGTTGCTGTCCGATAAAAACGGCAAAAAACTGAAAGTTAGCAGCGAGGCGGAAGCCAAAGCCATTCTTGCGGAACTTGATAACGCCTCCTGGAAAGTCGAAAACGTCAAGCGGGGAACCTCCAGATCCCGTCCTCAGGCGCCCTTCATGACCTCCACACTTCAGCAGGACGGGTCTCAGAAGCTGGGGCTGACCGCGCCGCAGGTGATGCAGATTGCCCAACAGCTCTATGAGGGAATCGAAACCGAAGGGGAGGGCCATACGGCCTATGTCACCTATATCCGTACGGACAGCGTACGCGTCGCAAAAGAAATGCAATGTGCGGCGCTTGAATTTATCAAAGAAAAATACGGAGCGCAGTACGCTCCGGAAAAACCCAATATTTATGCAACCAAAAGCCAGAATACGCAGGATGCGCACGAGTGTATCCGTCCGATTTCTTTGGAGCGCACTCCCGAGAGCGTCCGGGATAAGTTGCCCAAAAACCATTATAAGCTTTATAAATTGATTTATGACAGATTTATCGCCAGCCAGATGACGGATGCCGAATACAATACACTGAACGTGCGCATTGAGGCTTCCTGCGGAAACGAAACCGCTTATGGCTTCCGTTTGGGCGGCAAAACGGTCACTTTCAAAGGTTTTACCATTGTTTACGAAGCCGATAAGACTTCTGAAGAAGATGAGCTGGGAGGCAACCTTCCCGATTTGCAGGAAGGCGACTCCATGACGCTCAAGGAAATAAAGACCGAGCAGAAGTTTACCAAACCTCCGACACGCTTCACCGATGCCACCCTTGTCAAGGCAATGGAAGAAAACGGCATCGGACGTCCGTCCACCTATGCAAGCGTCATCAGTGTCCTGGCAAAACGAGAATATACGGTCAAAGAGCAGAAATTCATCAAACCCACCAACCTTGGCGAAACGGTAACGGAATTCATGGAAACCTTTTTTGACAAGATTGTAGACATCAAATTCACCGCGGACATGGAAAAAGACCTGGATGAAATCGAGGGTGGCGTGCAATGGCAGAAGATCATCGCCGATTTTTATCCCGAATTCATGCATTATATTCTAAAAGCGGCCAGCAATGAGAAAAAGCTGTCCGTTGCAGAAGAAGTGAGCGATGTCAAATGCGAAAAATGCGGTGCGAATATGGTGGTTAAAGACGGCAGGTACGGCAAATTTCTTGCCTGTCCCAATTATCCCCGTTGCAAGAATATCAAAAGCATTATAGAACCTGTGGGCAAATGCCCCGTATGCGGCGGAAGCGTCACCAAATGCCACAGCAAGACGGGCAAAATCTTCTACGGATGCTCCAATTACCCCAATTGCAAATTCATGTCATGGGAGATTCCCGCGCCCATCCTTTGCCCGAAATGCAACTCCACGATGCGCGTCGTGGAAACGGGCGGAAAGAAACAATATCTCTGCACCAACCGCGCATGCAAGCATGCGATATTGGTCAGCGAGGAGAAACAGGCAGAAGAAAATGAATAGGGTTCGCGTCGTCGGCGGGGGTCTTGCAGGCGTCGAAGCCTGTTATAAGCTCCTGAATGCCGGATTTGAAGTCGACTTGTATGAGATGAGACCGGGCAAAAGTTCTCCGGCACACAAAACCGGGGCACTTGCCGAACTTGTATGCAGCAACAGCCTGAAGAGCGAAGAGCTGACCACCGCTCAGGGTGTGCTGAAGGCCGAGCTGAGAGTGTTGGACTCTCTTGTTCTGAAGGCGGCAGAAGCGGCAAGAGTGCCCGCGGGCGGCGCGCTTGCCGTGGACAGGGCGCAATTTTCGGACAATATTGAACAGATATTAAAAGGATATGATAAGCTGAACATCATCCGTGAAGAATGCGCATATATTGCCGACAACACAATCATTGCCACAGGTCCGCTGACTTCGGACAAGATGGAAGAGAGCATCGCAAAGCTTGCCGGTGCAGGATATCTGCACTTTTATGATGCGGTCGCACCGATCGTCACGGCGGAAAGCATTGATATGAATCATGCTTTTTACTCCTCCCGCTATAACAAAGGCGATGCAGACTACCTTAATTGCCCGATGAACGAGAAGGAATATACGGAATTTGTAAAAGAACTTGTCGGAGCGGGTACGGTTGTGCTAAAATCATTTGAGAAGGGCGATGTCTTTGAAGGCTGTATGCCCATTGAGGTGATGGCAAAGCGTGGCCGGGACAGCCTTCGCTTCGGACCCATGCGTCCGGTAGGTCTCAGGGGCCCGGATGGGGAACGATATTATGCCGTTGTCCAGCTCCGCAAGGAGGATAAATATGACAGGATGTACAATCTTGTCGGCTTCCAGACCAATCTGACCTTCTCGGAGCAGAAGAGAGTGTTCTCCATGATTCCTGCGCTCAGGAAGGCAGAATTTGTGCGTTACGGTGTCATGCATCGCAATACCTATCTTGCCAGCCCCGGATTTCTCACGGACTGTCTTCATATGATAAAGCGTCCGGCGGTCTTTTTTGCAGGGCAGCTGACCGGAGTGGAAGGTTATATGGAAAGCGCCATGACGGGATTGCTTGCGGGCATGCATTTATCAAGACGGTTGCAGGGCAAGACGCTTATTCCGCCGCCGCTCACGACCATGTGCGGCAGTCTGTGCGGATATCTCGCGCATGCCACGGGGGATTTTGCCCCCATGCATGTCAATTTTGAGCTGGTGCCGCCGCTTCCGGAACCTGTCAAAGACAAAACAAAGCGCAAGGAGGCTTACGCCGACCGCGCATTGCATGATATCAGACAATATGCTCAAGTTATCAATGACTGACGCCGTAAAACGGCAAACGAGGTGAATTATGTTGGAAGGTACGACAATCTGCGCAGTGCGCCGGGACGGTATAACGGCAATCGGCGGCGATGGGCAGGTAACCATGGGTCAAAGCGTTGTCTTGAAGGGCAATGCAAAGAAGGTCAAAAGAATCTACGACGAAAAAGTCGTCGTCGGTTTTGCCGGTTCTGTCAGCGATGCGTTTACGCTGAGCGAAAAATTCGAAGAGATGCTGCAGAAATATTCCGGCAATTTGATGCGCAGCGCAGTCGAGCTTGCAGAAGAGTGGCGTAAGGGCAATATGCTGCGCAATCTGGAGGCGATGCTGATTGTGGCGGACAAAGACAATTTGTTCATTGTCAGCGGCGACGGCAACGTGGTGGATCCCGAGGATGGCGTTTGCGCCATCGGCAGCGGCGGCAACTATGCCCTTGCGGCAGCGCGCGCACTCAAAGAAAATACGCAAATGAGCGCGGAACAGATTGTCCGAAGCGCCATGAAGATTGCTGCGGATATCTGTATTTTTACCAATCATAATCTGATCGTGGAAACCGTATAGGAGGGAATATGGAACTGACTCCCAAACAAATCGTCAATGAACTGGACAGATATATTATCGGACAGCAGGAAGCCAAAAAAGCCGTTGCCGTAGCGCTCCGGAACCGTTACCGCCGCTCACAGCTCCCGCCTGAGGTGCGTGAAGAAATTACGCCCAAAAATATCATCATGAAGGGGCCGACCGGCGTCGGCAAGACCGAAATCGCAAGACGTCTTGCCAAACTGGTCAAAGCACCTTTTGTCAAGGTGGAAGCGACGAAGTACACCGAGGTCGGATATGTCGGACGCGATGTGGAATCGATGGTCAGAGATCTTGTCGAAGAGGCCATACGCATGGTGCGCGAAGAGAAAATCTCAGAAGTCGAACCCAAAGCAAAAGAAGCAGCCGCAAAAAAGATTGTGGAGTCGCTTCTTCCGGCAAAAAAGCAATCCCATCAGGATACCCCCGAGGCTTTGTTGCGTGAGCAGCTTTATGCCGATTTGAGAGAAGGGAGACTGGATAAAATTCCGCTGGAAATCGAGATTGAAGAGCAGCAGAAAGGTCTGCAGCTGGGGCCCATCGGCGGCGGAAACGACAACAATGTCGGTGAGTTTTTGGGCGGGCTTCTTCCCAAACGCCGCAAGCGCCGCAAAATGACCGTCAAAGAAGCGTTCGAATACTTTACCAACGAAGAGGCATCCAAGCTGATTGATACCGACTCCATCAATGCGGAGGGACTCCGCCGCGCAGAGCAGGACGGCATTATCTTTATCGATGAGATCGACAAGATTACTTCCCGCGGAAAAACCAGCGGACCCGATGTCTCGCGCGAGGGTGTGCAAAGGGACATTCTTCCCATTGTCGAGGGTTGCACCGTCAACACCAAATATGGCAATCTGCGCACGGATTTCATCCTTTTTATCGCGGCAGGCGCTTTTCATATTGCAAAAATCAATGATCTGATACCCGAACTGCAAGGCAGGTTCCCGGTGATCGTCACTCTCCAGAGCCTGACGGAGCAGGATTTTGTCAAGATTCTCAAAGAGCCGGACAACGCCATCATCATGCAATATGCGGCGCTGATGAAGGTGGACAATATCAATCTGAAATTCACCGACGATGCGATCTGCGAAATGGCAAAAGTCGCATTTTATGAAAACGAGAACCACGAGAACATCGGCGCGCGCAGACTGCATACCGTCATGGAAATGCTGATAGAGGATATTAGCTTCAATGCCTGCGGCGGTCATGAAGATATCGATATCGTCATCGACAAAAAATATGTGGATGAACATCTGGAATCCGCGCTCAAGGCGATGAATCTTAAGAAATACATTCTTTAATGCAATGCCCGCATGCGGGCAGAAACACGGAGCAAATCATGATTAACATTCCTAAGGGCACCAAAGACGTGCTTCCCGAAGAAAGCTATAAATGGCACTATGTCGAGGGTCTCATCCGCGAACTCGCGAGGACCTACGGCTGGCGCGAAATCCGCACCCCGACGTTTGAGCATACCGAGCTGTTCTTGCGCGGTGTGGGAGAAACGACCGACATTGTCAACAAAGAAATGTACACCTTTGAGGACAAAGGCAAGCGCAGCATCACATTGAAGTGCGAAGGCACCGCGGGTGCGGCGCGCGCTTTTGTCGAAAACGGGCTGGAAAACCAGGCACAACCGACCAAAATGTATTATATCACACCGGTTTTCCGCTATGAAAAGCCGCAATCGGGAAGACTGCGCGAGCACCACCAGTTCGGCGTGGAGCTGTACGGGAGCGACAGCCCCTTTGCGGAGGCCGAAGTCATCTTGACTGCAAAAACACTGCTTAACCGCTTAGGTATCCAGGAGTTGGTTCTGCATATCAACAGCATCGGCTGTCCTGTCTGCCGCAAGGATTACAATGCCGCGCTTAAAGATTATTTTGCTTCGCGCATTGACCGGATGTGTCCTACCTGCAAAGAGCGTCTGAACAAAAATCCGCTGCGTATCCTGGACTGCAAGGTGCCGGAATGCGGAGAAGTTGCCAAGGACGCGCCCTCCACTCTCGATTATCTTTGCGGGGACTGCGTCACGCATATGGAAAAGCTAAAAAGTATATTATCCGGTCTCAACATTCCTTACGTGATCAATCCGCGTCTGGTCCGCGGTCTGGATTATTATACCCGCACGGTGTTTGAATTCATTTCGCAGTCGATCGGCGCGCAAAGCACCGTCTGCGGCGGCGGAAGATACAACAATCTTGTGGAAGAAATCGGCGGCAAACCTACTCCGGCAGTGGGCTTTGGCATGGGCATCGAGCGTCTGATGATGGTGGCAGAAGCGGAGGGCGCTTCTCTGGGAATGCCGGAAAGGCCCGATATCTATATTGCGCCCCTCGGCGAAGAGCAGATTATGCCGGCCTACCTTCTTGTGCAGGAGCTGAGGGCAAAAGGGATTGCCGCAGAAACCGACCTTATGGGCAGAAGTCTGAAAGCGCAGATGAAGTACGCGGACAAAATACGGACAAACTATATCGCCGTACTGGGCGCAGACGAAAGAGCGTCCGGCCGGATCAAACTCAGAAACATGAACAACGGTATTGAAGAAACGATACGACTGGAGGACATTGCCGTCAGACTCGGCAGATGAACATATGGCAGAATTTTTGACAGGATTAAAAAGAACAAAGATGTGCGGAGAATTCCGCTCGTCGGATATCGGCAAACAAGCCGTCGCGATGGGCTTTGTCGCCAAATACCGCAATCTGGGCGGCATGGTGTTTGTCGACCTGCGTGACAGGACGGGTGTCGTCCAGTTGCGCTTTTCTACGGATTTTCCCGAAACATATGCGAAATCGGAATCCATACGGAACGAATACGTGATTGCCGTACGGGGTGTTGTGGGGGCAAGAGGAGAAAAGAACATCAACTTCAATATTCCGACCGGAGAAATAGAAATCGAAGTCCGTGAGCTCCGCATCCTTTCGGAAGCGGATACCACACCTTTTTTCATTACGGAGGATGTCAAGGCGAACGAACAGCTCCGCCTTAAATATCGTTACCTGGATCTCCGGAGAGCCTCACTCCAGAACATCCTCATCACCCGCGACAAGGTGATGAAGGCGGTGTCCGAATACATGGCGTCCAAAGGATTTCTTTATGTCGAAACACCCGTTTTAGGCAAATCGACACCTGAGGGCGCGCGCGACTACCTTGTGCCTTCCAGAGTGCATCCCGGCAGTTTTTATGCGCTGCCGCAGTCTCCGCAGCTTTATAAACAGCTGTTGATGATTGCGGGGATGGACAGATATTATCAGATTGCCAAATGCTTCCGTGACGAAGATCTGCGTGCCAACCGCCAGCCCGAATTTACGCAGATTGACATGGAAATGAGCTTTGTGGATGACATCGAGGATGTGATGAAGGTCGCCGAGGGATTGATACGCAAGATTTTCAAGTCCGCCATCAATTACGATCTGCCAAAGAAAATCCGCCGCATGGAATACAAAGAGGCAATGGAGCGTTTTGGCAGCGACAAGCCGGATACCCGATTCGGTTTGGAGCTTATCGATCTGACCAAGGTTGTCAAAAAGAGCGGTACGACGTTTTCGGTTTTCAACAATGCGACACGTACGGGATACAGTGTTCGCGCCATCAACGCCAAGGGCATGGCTTCTTCCACACGCAAAGAAATTGACGGGTTTCAGGAAGTGGTCAAGGAGTACGGCGCAAAGGGACTTGCCTATATCGCGCTGAAGCCCGAGGGCATCACTTCGCCTATCGCAAAGTTTTTCACAGAAGAAAGCCTAAAAATGCTGATTGAAGCCGCCAAAGGCGAGACGGGAGATCTGATCCTTTTTGTTGCGGATAAGAATAAAGTTGTTTTTGATGCGCTGGGCGCCCTGCGTCTGGCAATCGCCAAACAGAAAGAGCTGATCCCAAAGGGCAGCTACGATTTCTTATGGGTGACGCATTTCCCGCTGTATGAGTACAACGAGGAAGAAAAGCGTCTGGAAGCAATGCACCATCCCTTTACCAGTCCGGTGACAGCCGACCTCAAATATCTGGATAAAAACCCGCTCAAGGTGCGCGCCAAGGCATATGACTTTGTCATCAACGGACAGGAGGCGGGCGGCGGTTCCATCCGCATTCATTCGCGTGATATCCAGGAAGCGATGTTCCGCAAAATCAATCTGACGGAGGAAGATATCAAAGAGCGTTTCGGATTCTTTGTCGAAGCATTCCGCTACGGCGTACCTCCGCATGGCGGTCTGGCGTTTGGTCTGGACAGACTGGTCATGCTGCTGACAGGCACGGATAACATCAAGGATGTGATCGCCTTTCCCAAGAACCAAAGCGCGGTTTGCCTGATGTCGGACGCACCCAGCACCGTTACCGAAAAGCAGCTCAAAGAACTGGAGCTTGATTTCAAAAAAGAATAAAAGGGAAAATGCATGGTTGAGATTGGCGAGATCAAAAAAACCTCAAAAAACGGCTGGTGCACAGTGCGCTTCCCAAGGAAGACTGCCTGCGAGAATTGCCGGATGTGCCTGAAGCCCAAAGAAGAAATGTTCGTGGAGCTTAAGGTCAGAAATACTCTTGATGCAAAAGAGGGCGACAGAGTATCCGTTTCGGTCGGCGACCGTGCCGTGGTATCCGCATCGATGATTGTCTATCTTATTCCGCTTGCCCTGCTTGCTATCGCGCTTGGAGCGACTTCTGTCGCAAACGATCTTGCGCTTTCCCTGGGTTGCGCAGGCGGCGCGTTGATTCTGGGTTTCGGCATTGTTGCTCTGATTGATAAAAAATTAAAAAAGAAAAACGAATTTTCGCCCCGGCTGACGGCTATCCTTACGGATAATACGGATGAACAAAAAACAAACAGAACCGCTGATGATGCGGATAATACGGATACGAAAACAGAATAATACATAGGAGAATGCGAAATGGTTGACTTAAGACAGATCCGCATGACAGACCCCGAGCTTTATGAAGCGATGGTGCTGGAATTAAGACGGCAGCAAAACAATATCGAGCTTATTGCAAGTGAAAACTTTGTTTCGCCCGCAGTAATGCAAGTCGCGGGATCGCACCTTACCAACAAATATGCCGAGGGTTACCCCGGCCACCGATATTACGGCGGATGCGCTTATGTTGATATGGCGGAGAATTTAGCCATTGAACGTGCCAAAAGGATTTTTCATGCCGAATATGCCAATGTTCAGCCCCATTCCGGCAGCAGCGCCAATATTACGGTTTATTTTTCGCTTCTGAATTACGGCGATACCGTGATGGGCATGAATTTGGGGCATGGCGGACATCTTACGCATGGGCACAAAATCAGCATGAGCGGCAAGTATTACAACTTTGTTGCTTACGGAGTTGACGAAAGCGGTTATATAGACTATGATGAAGCAGAGCGCATCGCAATGGAATGCAAGCCCAAACTGATCGTCTGCGGTGCTTCAGCGTATCCGAGAACGATTGATTTTGCACGCTTCCGCGCGATTGCAGACAAATGCGGCGCCATGCTGATGGCCGATATCGCGCATATCGCGGGTCTGGTCGCGACGGGTCTTCATCCTTCACCCTTCCCGCACTGCGATATTGTCACCACAACAACGCACAAGACTTTGCGGGGTCCCCGCGGTGGCATCATCATGGCAAAAGAAGAATACGGCAAAAGGCTTGACAAGGGCTTGTTCCCCGGGATGCAAGGCGGGCCTCTGATGCACATCATTGCGGCAAAGGCTCTTGCCCTAAAGGAAGCGGAGAGCGAGGAATTCGCCGCTTATCAAAGACAGATTCTTGCCAACGCCAAGGCGCTTGCCTCCGCGCTGATGGCGCAGGGACTCAAGCTGTTTTCGGGCGGCACGGACAACCATCTGATGCTTCTTGATCTGCGCGGCACCGGCTGCACGGGCAAAGAACTGGAAACAATGCTGGATGAGGTCAATATCACCACCAACAAAAACGCTATCCCAAATGATACCGCTTCCCCGGTCGATCCCAATGGACTCCGTTTGGGCACTCCCAGTGTTACGACAAGAGGAATGAAGGAAGAAGATATGATAACCATTGCAGAATGCGTGGCAGATATCATCAGAGAGAAACAGGGCGCATACGACAAAGTACGGACGGCTGTCCGGCAGCTTGTCGCAAAATATCCCCTGTATCGAGAGGATTTTATATTGTAATATGAAAGTCTATCTGGATAATTCGGCAACGACAGCCGTAGACAAAGAGGTTTTGGACGCGATGCTTCCGTATTTTTGCGAGATTTACGGCAATCCGTCTTCGCTGCACGCCTTTGGCAGAAATGCGCAGAAGGCAGTGGATGAGGCGCGCGCAAAAATCGCTTCGATACTGGGCGCAAAGGCGTCCGAGATATATTTTACTTCGGGAGCTACCGAAAGCAACAACTGGGCACTGAAAGGTGCCATCCGGGCATCCAAAAATGCCAAAAAACATATGATTACCTCCGCTATCGAGCATCCGGCAATCATGGATACCTGTCATGAGCTGGAAAAGGAGGGGGTCGAGGTCACCTATATCAAAGTCAATCATGAGGGCATTGTCAATCCCGAGGATATACGTGCTGCAATCCGCGAAGATACGGTGTTGATTTCGATAATGACCGCGAATAATGAGATGGGTGCGATACAGCCGATAGCGGAGATAGGCAAAATCGCCAGGGACGAGGGAATACTGTTCCACACCGACGCGGTGCAAGCAATCGAAAGCCAGCCCATTAACGTTGACAACATGAATATTGATATGCTTTCCTTATCCGCGCATAAGTTTCACGGACCCAAGGGCATCGGTATTTTATATATCCGCTCCGGCGTCCGGCTTGACAAGCTGATTCACGGCGGACACCAGGAAAGACGTCAGCGTGCGGGTACGACCAATACTCCGCTGATTGTCGGCATGGCAAAAGCACTTGAAATATGCGCGCGCGACAGAGACCGCAATAACAGGCATATGTCCGAACTGCGGGATTATTTTATTGACCGCGTGTTGAACGAGGTGCCGTACAGCTATCTGAACGGCGGCAGAGAAAAACGCCTCCCGAATAATGTCAATATGAGCTTTGGATTTATCGAGGGAGAATCCATATTGATGACGCTGGATCTTAAGGGAATTGCCGTCAGCAGCGGGTCCGCCTGCTCTTCGGGCTCATTGGAACCTTCGCACGTCATACTTGCATTGGGCGTCAGAGAGGAGCTTGCGCACAGCTCCATCCGCTTCAGTTTGGGGCGCGACACAACCAAAGAAGAAATCGATTACACCATCGAGACCCTCAAAGAAACCGTGGACAGACTGAGAGGAATGTCCCCCCTGTTCAATGTGGAAAAAGGAACCGGAAGCTATGTATAATGATAAAGTATTGGACATATTTGCAAATCCCAAAAACGTGGGAGAAATCAAGGATGCCGACGGCGTAGGCACCGTAGGAAACGCAAGCTGCGGCGACATCATGCAGGTCTATCTCAAGATTGACAGAGAGAAAGGCATCATTACAGATGCCAAATTCAAAACCTTCGGTTGTGCGGCGGCAATCGCCTCTTCGTCGGTTGCCACAGAGATGGTCAAAGGAAAAACCATAGAGGAAGCTCTCAAAATCCGCAATGCCGACGTTGTAGAGACTTTGGAAGGTCTGCCTCCACAAAAAATACACTGCTCTGTGCTTGCCGAAGAAGCAATTGCCGAAGCAATCAAGGATTATCAAAAGAAAGTTTCCGGCAAATAAAAAATCGGCCGGGTTTTGCGCCAGCCGGATTGCCGCTATCCTTGTATGAGCCGATTTCATGGCATCCGGTGCCCCGGCTTTGACGAGAGAGTTCAAGTTAGCGGACGCATCAGAACCAATTTTTTACAATGTATTCCTTACGGATGAAGTCCATACTACATCCAGGGAGGATTATAAGATGGCTAAAATAGGATTCTGGGCAGGGATTGCCCTGGGCACAGTCGGTTCGGTGATGTTGATTACCGCGCCTCAAACAAAAAAACTGATACGAAAAGTCAGGACGATGATTTGACAAATAAGCTGCCGGGAAGGCAGCTTATTTTTGGTTGTATACGATGCAACGGAGAGCCGGTATTGGCTCATACAGGATATTTTTCTGGACGGATATGCTCAAAAATAATGTTGTTTGCATTGGATTTTTTTGCTGTTTCAACCTTTTCATCCGAATCCACCGTCCAGGCAAGAAGCTTCATGTTGTAATCCTTGCAGGCTTTTGTGACGGCATCACAGGGCAAAAAACGCACATCATAGGCAAAAAAATCCGGATGTGAACGGCGCAGAAAGCGATAGGGAAAAAGAGGCTTCAATAATCTGTTGGGCGGTCTGGTGGCAAGCTGTCCGCGGCAGATCTCGGGCGCGTGCCGGGCAAACCATAGAACGGTAAAAGGATTGAATGCCTGAATTTTGATCCAGGGCTTGTCTTTGATTGCCTCATAGACTGCTTTTTCCAGTCTGAATTTGCGGAAGCTCGTGGACTTCAGTTCGCAGAGTATCTCTACCCTGCCGTCCACAAGGTTTATCAGATCATCAAATAAGGGGATGTGTTCGCCGTTGCTGAGTAAAAAGTTTTCGCCCGCGATATCCTCATAACGGAGGTCTTCTATATATCCCGGACGCCCGTTCAACATACGCGAAAGCGTGAAATCATGAAAGCATACCAGCTTGCCGTCCTTCAGAAGATGGACATCCGTTTCGATGTTGTAACCCTTGTTTACCGCCTTCTGAAAGGCAGAAAGAGAGTTTTCCGGAGACTCCTGGTCGTGCAGGCCTCTGTGCGCTATCGGTACTTGGAACAGTCTCATTTTTTTCTCCAATGGTATATGTATATAAAAGTATAGTATAATATGTACATTTAAGCAACGTTTTGAGGGAAAATAATTGATTAAATTTCAGGTTTCAAGTATACTTTATAAGAGATAATTTACACTCAGGAAACCAAATGAACGACAGACAAAAATATATCAGAAATTTCTGTATTGTGGCGCATATCGACCACGGCAAATCGACCCTGGCGGATCGCCTGATAGAGATGACCGGCGCGGTATCCGAACGCGAAATGAAAGATCAGATTCTGGATGCGATGGACATCGAGCGCGAACGCGGCATCACCATCAAATTGACGCCCGTCAGAATGTATTATAAATATAAAGGTACAGAATACACTTTCAACCTGATTGATACTCCGGGCCATGTGGATTTTACTTACGAAGTCAGCCGCTCTCTTGCCGCATGCGAAGGGGCAATCCTTGTTGTGGATGCGACACAGGGTATTGAAGCGCAGACGCTGACCAATGTCTATCTCGCGCTTGACAACGATCTGGAAATCCTGCCCGTCATCAATAAAATTGATCTGGCATCCGCCGATCCGGAGGGCACAAGAAAAGAAATCGAGGATGTGATAGGCCTGGATGCATCCGAAGCCCCGCTTATCAGCGCAAAAGAGGGTCTGAATATCGATAAGCTTCTTATGCAGATTGTCGAAAAACTGCCTCCGCCGCACGGCAGCGAGGACAAGCCGTTGCGCGCGCTCATTTTTGACAGCATTTATGATAATTATAAAGGTGCGATCTGCAATATCCGTGTCGTGGATGGCTCGATTGCTGCCGGACAGCGCATCCGGATGATGTCCAACGGCAAAGAATACGATGTGACGGAGGTCGGCGTTTTTACGCCGTCAATGAAATCTGTGGAGAGATTGGCCGCGGGCGATGTCGGATATATTGCGGCAAGCATCAAAAACGTCAAGGATACTTCGGTCGGCGATACCATCACGCTTGCCGTGGGCGGCGCCAAAGAGCCTTTGAAAGGTTATAAAAAAATCCATCCGATGGTATTTGCGGGCATCTATCCCGCCGACGGCTCCCGTTATAACGACCTGAGGGATGCTCTGGATAAACTGAATCTGAACGACGCCGCATTGGTCGTAGAACCCGAAGCGTCCGGCGCATTGGGCTTTGGCTTCCGTTGCGGCTTTCTGGGACTTCTCCATATGGAAATCATTGAAGAAAGACTGGAGCGCGAGTTTGACCTGGATCTTGTGACAACTGCACCGAGCGTCAGTTACGTGGTCACCAAAACCAACGGTGAAGTGTTGGAAGTAGAAAATCCTTCCCGACTCCCGAATCCTATGGAAATCGAGAAGATTGAAGAACCTGTCGTCAAAGCGTTTGTCTTCACCCCGCCGGAATATGTCGGCCCGGTGATGGAATTATGCCAGCAAAAACGCGGAGTTTACATCAACATGACCTATCTGGAAGCAACGCGCGTCAAAATAGAATACCGCATCCCGCTTGCAGAAATCATCTACGATTTCTTTGATGCGCTGAAGTCCCGCACACGCGGATACGCCAGCCTGGATTATGAAATGGACGGCTATATGGAAGGGGATCTTGTCAAGCTGGATATCCTGCTGAACGGCGAGGTTTGCGATGCGTTGTCTACCATCGTGCACCGCGACCATGCGTATGCATCGGGACGGAGAATCGCAGAGAAACTGAAGGATATTATCCCGCGTCAGCAGTTTGAAATCCCTGTGCAGGCGGCAATCGGCGGCAAAGTGATTGCCCGCGAGACCGTCAAGGCCTTGCGGAAGGATGTTCTCGCAAAATGCTACGGCGGCGACATCACCAGAAAGAAGAAGCTTCTTGAAAAACAGAAGGAAGGCAAGAAGCGCATGCGCCAGGTGGGCAGCGTGGAGATCCCCTCTGAGGCATTTATGTCCATCTTGAAACTGGATGATGACAAACAATAAAGGGCTTTATCTCCATATTCCTTTCTGCGCAAAGAAATGTGCTTATTGTGATTTCTATTCTGTAGCCATAGATACAGATTTGGCAGAACTATACATAAATGAAGTCTGCAAGGAATTCAGCCTTGTCATGGATCGGAATCCCGCCGCTTTGATAGACACCCTTTATATCGGCGGCGGGACGCCGAGTATTTTGCCCATAAATCTTCTGGAACGGGTGATTGAACATATGTACAAAAACGCATATGTTGATCTGAAAGAGTTTTCTATCGAAGTGAATCCTTGTTCTTCTTCCCGTCTTGCCGATTATAAATCATTGGGTGTCAATCGCGTCAGCATCGGTGTGCAGTCGCTGGATGACAAGGTATTGAGAATCGCTGGAAGGCTTCATAACCGCGCGCAGGCATTGGACGCGCTGGAGAGGGCGGAGAATCTGTTTCAAAATGTGAGCGCGGACATCATGCTGGGGCTTCCCGGGCAGGATATCGGCGGCATAAAGGAAACGCTTGGCGGCGTCATTCCCCACGTGAAACATATCTCCATGTATATGTTGAAGCTCTCTGACGGAGTGCCTATGGCGGAATCTG
Organism: Clostridiales bacterium Firm_09; assembly: GCA_001604065.1. GTDB lineage: Bacteria > Bacillota > Clostridia > Christensenellales > DTU072 > Firm-09. Next base: position 36,820 of record LVAO01000012.1, on the reverse strand, counting down.
CGGCAAGGCATGAAATTGCCCTTCCGGATGACGATCTGACCGCGGATATGTACGATGCGGGATATTCTCTTATGCATCATCATGGATATGAGAGATATGAAATCAGCAATTTCGCGCAGCCCGGGTATTCCTGCATGCACAATCTGAAATACTGGAACAGGGAGGACTACATCGGGCTGGGTCCCGCGGCGCACTCGTTCATTGACGGGGTACGGTATGACAATCCTGCGGACATCAAAGAGTATCTGAAAGGAAAGCACCTCGGCAATCAGCTTGCGAACATTGCAAGGCTTACTCCCGGCGACGCGCTTTTTGAATATATTATGCTCAAGTTGAGGTTGGAAGAGGGTTTCGCGGTTGAAGAAATCAATGGTTTGTTTCATATAGATTTTTTTAAGGATTATCAAAAACAATTGCAACCGATACAGGCTCTTGTGGATCTGTCGGACGGCAGAGTCCGTATGAAAAAAGACAAGATGCTTCTGGAAAGCCTGGCCGCGCGGAGTTTTTTATAATCTTGCGCAAAAATCCTCAATTGACAAAGCTATGAATTTAGTATATATTAAATCTATTCCTTGTGGATATCACTGATTATAAGGACTTGTCATGCTCACCAAAAATGTTTTTAAGAATCTTGCCGTGTTCATGCTCGGCTTCGGCGCGATGATAGGGATTGTGTTCCCTTTTTTTGTTCTTCTGTTCATCAATGTGGACAAAAACATCGTATTGACCCCGTTGTTTTTTTCGATGTGCATCGCCGCGGGCTTGCTGGTCGGATTGTTCAATATCTTCCTGGCAAAAAAAATTGTGGGCAAAAAGCTGAAACAGCTTCATACGCATATGGGATACATCGAAAAACGCATCAACGATAAAGCGGCGTGCCCCTTAAAAGAAGGTTTTGAGGACGACAAGTGTTTTATTAAGTTGGATTCCGACGATGTCATCGGCGACTGCGCGGAGGCGTTCAATTCTCTTGTCCGTTCGTTGGCAAAAGCCTTCCGTTCAGAAGCGGCAGTCCGGAATTTTACGGAGATGCTGTCAAGCAAGCTGGATCTGGACGAACTGGGGGCGGAGGCTCTTGATAAGCTGATAGAAAATATGAACGCCGCAGGCGGAGCAATCATCGTTGATAAGGAAGGCGAGCTGAGCGTCCTATCCTCCTTCGGAATCAATATGCCGGAAAAAATGATTGAGAACAATATTGTCTGGAGCGTCATCAAAAACCGCAAAAGGCTGGTCATTCATCTTCCGGAGGATATCAGCCTGAGCAGCGCGATTGTCAGCTACAGACCCAAGACGGTATTGATAGAACCAATTTTGTATAAAGAAATCGTCCTCGGCGTCGTGGTTCTTGCAACCGTTGTAGAGTTTTCTGAAGAAATGCAAAAGAATATCCAGTTGTTCGGGCAGGGACTGGCTCTTGCATTCAAGAATGCCATCACCCATGATCAGTTGCAAAGGCTTGCCGCAAACGATCCGCTGACGGGAATCTATAACAGGCGCTTCGGTCTTTCGCGGCTGAAAGAAGAGTTTGCGCGCGCGGTAAAAACCGATATGCCCCTCGGCATTATCATGTTTGACATCGATCACTTCAAAAATGTAAACGATACCTACGGTCATCTTGTCAGGGACAGAGTGCTTATCAGCCTTACCCGCGCGGCAAAATCGACGCTTCGCGAAGGGGATGTCTTTTTGCGGTACGGCGGTGAAGAGTTTCTGGTTGTTCTTCCCGGCGCATCCATGGCGGACGTAAAACAGCTTTCGGAACGCCTTCGCCGCATCGTGGAGGATACCGAAATACAGAATCAGCAGCAGACCCTGCGGATTACCGTAAGCGTCGGCGGCACATCGTATCCCGAGCGCAATGTGGAAGATCATCTGGCATTAATCAATATCGCGGATAAGCAGCTCTTTGAAGCCAAAGAGTCCGGAAGGAATTATTGCGTTATAAGATAAAATGACGCATCAAATATGGGATAGGGCAATGGCAGCGGAATTTCCGGCAAATTTGCCTTATGAAGAATTTGAATTGCCTCTTTCTTAAAGGGGCAATTTTTTTTGTCAGCGGAATTTTTCGTTTGCCGAGAATTATTTGTATTTTTTTCTTGACATCCAACATAATAATGATATAATAGTGCTAGCAGTCGACAATACAGACTGCTAACAAACAGAAACGGGTCTGCCAATATGAAGGAAAACAAGCTTTCAGAAAGAAAACAAAAAATTCTCAGAGCCGTTGTGGACGAATATATCAAAAAAGCGGTGCCGGTCTCATCGGGAGAAATCAAGGCAAAGTATTTTGAGAATATCAGTTCGGCAACGATTCGTTCGGAGCTTTCTACGCTTGAAGACATGGGATACCTGGTGCAGCCTCATACCTCGGCGGGCAGGGTACCTTCTCCTTTGGCGTACAAATTCTATGTCGAAAACTTTGTTGACAAGCGCCCCCTCCGCAAGCAGGATATTGAGAAGATAGACGCCACGTTTTCTTCTAAATTCGGAGAAATAGAGCAGATTGTCAAGACTGCGGCAAAGATTATCAGCGACGTTACGAATTATACCTCTGTGATAGTCATCAAGAACATCAATAACGTTGTGATCAAAGAAATCAAGCTGATCGGTCTGGACGAGCATACCGCGCTTGTCATCATCATTACGGACGGCGGCATCATCCGCGATAAGGTAATTACAGTAGAAAATATGCTGGAAGGCAACTTCCTGACGGATGCGACACTGCTAATCAACAAAATTTTCTGCGGGAAAAAGGTCGGAGAACTGAAGAATGCCGACAAAGCCGTCCAAAAGGAGTTGTCAGAATTTCGCGAGCTGTTTGACAGCGTACTGACACTGCTGATGTCGTACTGCGAATGTGACGAATCCAAGGTCTTTATGGAAGGCGAAAGCAAGATGCTGGATTATCCCGAGGCAAGCCTTGAGTCCGCAAAAAACTTTCTTTCCATCATCGACAACAAAAAAGAGCTTTCCGATCTGCTGGAAGACGAAGCGGGCGACATCGAGTTTTCTATCAAGATCGGCAAAGAGGAGACCAAGGGCATGGATAAATGCGCCATCGTCTCTGCAAAATATACCGTAAACGGCAAAGAAATCGGCCACGCCGGTGTCATTGGGCCAGAACGTATGGATTACAGTAAAGTAATGTCCGTTTTGTCCTATGTCGGGCAGGCGATAAATACCATTATGGATAAAGATAAAAATATAGAACATCGCAATGAGGAACAACATGACTGACATCCAAGACGAAACCAAGCTTCTTGAAGAAGAAAAACAGACCGAACCGAACAATGCCTCAGAACAAGCCGAGAACAAAGAGCAGGCTGCTGCACCTTCTGCCGAAGAACAGCTTGTTGCCGCTCTTGCGCTTGCAGAAGAATACAAGAATCTTTTGCAGCGCGTGCAGGCAGATTTTGATAACTACCGTAAAAGAAACGTCGACAGCATACGTGCGGCAAGAGCCGATGGCAACAATGATGTAATCGCAGGGCTTCTTCCCATTGCGGATGCCATTGACAGAGCGCTGACAATGATCGCAGACGACAAATCCCGTGAAGGTGTCGCGCTGATACAAAGACAGATGGATACGCTGCTCAGCAAATTCGGCGTCTGTGAAATGAAGGCGTCCGGCGAATGCTTTGATCCCGGTCTTCACAATGCCATCTTGCAGATCGAGGATGCAGAAAACGCCGGCAAGGTTGTCGAGGTGCTGCAAAAGGGATACACCAGAGACGGGAAGGTATTGCGTCACGCAATGGTCAAAGTAGCAAAATAAAAACGCTCATACACACATTCGGGCATAAAGCAAATTAAGCGCAACGAATATGCGCAAAAATATAAATAAGGATAGAAAGGAGATAAATACAATGTCAAAAATCATAGGTATCGATTTAGGAACTACCAACAGCTGTGTGGCGGTGATGGAAGGCGGAGAGCCGATCGTCATCCCCAATGCAGAAGGCAACCGCACGACTCCTTCCGTCGTCGGATTCAGCAAAAACGGAGAACGGCTTGTGGGCCAGGTCGCAAAAAGACAGGCGATTGTCAACCCCGAAAAGACGGTTTCTTCCATTAAAAGAGAAATGGGCACCAACTATAAGGTCAATATTGACGGTAAGAATTATACCCCGCAGGAGATTTCTGCAATGATTCTTACCAAATTGAAGACGGACGCAGAGGCGTACCTTGGCGAAAAGGTCACCAAGGCCGTCATTACCGTGCCCGCATACTTTTCGGACAGCCAGAGACAGGCTACAAAAGACGCAGGCAAGATCGCCGGACTGGAAGTTTTGCGCATCATCAATGAGCCTACGGCGGCAGCGCTTGCTTACGGCCTTGACAAAGAGGGAACCAAATCCCAAAAAATTCTTATATACGACCTTGGCGGCGGCACCTTTGATGTATCCATCCTTGAGCTCGGCGACGGCGTGTTTGAAGTGCTTGCGACCAACGGCAACACCCGTTTGGGCGGCGATGACTTTGACAAGGTGATCATGGACTGGATTGTCGCCGAATTCAACAAGAACGAAGGTATCGATTTGTCCAAGGACAAAATGGCGATGCAGCGCGTCAAGGAAGCCGCAGAGAAAGCAAAGATTGAGCTTTCCGGCGTCACCAAGACCAATATCAACCTGCCGTTTATCACCGTGGGCGCAAACGGACCTCTGCATATCGACATGGATCTGACCAAGGCAAAGTTTGACGATATGACCGCGCACCTTGTCAAAGCGACGATTCCTCCGATGACTCAGGCGCTCAAGGATGCAAAACTGACTTACAATGATATCAGCAAGGTGGTTCTTGTCGGCGGTTCCACCCGTATTCCTGCTGTTGTCGATCTCGTACGCAGTGTTACCGGCAAAGAACCTTACAAGGGCATCAATCCGGATGAGTGCGTGGCTATTGGCGCGGCAATTCAAGGCGGCGTGCTGAGCGGCGAAGTGAAGGACGTTCTTCTGCTTGACGTCACACCGCTTTCCCTGGGAATTGAGACGATGGGCGGCGTGTTTACCAAACTTATCGAACGCAATACGACCATTCCCACAAGAAAATCCCAGATTTTCTCGACCGCGGCCGACAATCAGACTTCTGTCGACATCCACGTTCTGCAGGGCGAGCGCGCAATGGCTGCCGACAACAAGACCCTCGGACGCTTTGAGCTTACCGGCATACCGCCCGCGATGAGAGGCGTGCCGCAGATTGAGGTGACCTTTGATATCGACGCCAACGGCATCGTATCGGTGACGGCGATTGACAAGGGCACCAACAAGAGCGCAAATATTCAGATCACCGCTTCCACCAACCTGACCGAAGCCGACATCGACAAGGCTGTCAAAGAAGCCGAGAAGTATGCGGAAGAAGACAAAAAGCGCAGGGAGCTGATTGATATGAAGAACACCTGCGAACAGCTGATTTTCGCTGTAGACAAGTTCCTTATGGAAAATGCCGGCAAGGTTACAGATGAGGACAAAAAGACGTTGGAAAATGCCGCAAAATCTGCAAAAGAAAAGCTTGCAAAAGCAACAAATGCAGAAGAAGTCAAGCAGATTACGGACGAGCTGAGCAAAGTGACCAACCCCATCTTCACAAAGCTTTATCAGAATATGCAGCATGGCGGCAACTCCTCGGACGACGGCTCCACAATCAACGTCAATCCCGACGATATTAAATAAAAAACGGAAGAAAAATGGCTGATTATTACGAGACCTTAGGTATTTCTAAAAATGCGAGCGCGGACGAAATAAAGTCCGCGTATCGCAAAATGGCCAAAAAATACCACCCCGATGTGTTTGCGACCGCGGGGCCGGCCCAGAAGGCCGAGGCAGAAAAGAAATTCAAAGAGATCCAGCATGCCTATGACGTACTGTCGGATCCACAGAAAAAAGCTGCGTATGATCAATACGGCAGTGAAGATGGCCCGATGGCAAGCGGCGGGTTTGGCGGGCAAGGCTTCGGAGGTTTCCAGGGTTTTGGCGGAGCAGGCGGAGGTTTTGATATCTTCAGCGATATCTTTTCGGCTTTTACGGGCGGAACAGGAGCCAGAAACGCCGAACCGCGTGCGGGGGAAGACATCGAAATGCCCATCACGCTCACATTCAAGGAAGCCTGTTTCGGTGCAGAAAAAGAGATTTCTTACAGCCGCATAGAACGCTGCGATTCCTGCAAGGGTACCGGCGCAAAAGGCGGTACTGCATACAAGACCTGCACCCAATGCGGCGGCAGGGGCAGGGTGGTAGTCAAACAACGCACCATGCTTGGCATGATACAGTCGGAGCGCGTATGCGATGCTTGCGGCGGCACCGGCAAAATCATTATGGAGCAATGCACCGATTGCGGTGGAAAAGGCAAGGTACGCCGTCAGCGCACATCAAAAATCAGAATTCCTGCCGGCGTTGACAACGGGCAGATGCTGACGCTGCAGAACGAAGGACATGCGGGAGCTCCCGGCGCACCCAACGGAAATCTGATTGTCATTTTTAATGTGCAGCCGCATCCGCTGTTCAAGCGTGAAGGCATTAATCTGTCCATGGAATTGCCGATTACCGTATATCAGGCAATCGTCGGTGCCAATATTGAGATTCCCACAATGACGTCTCCCATCCAGATCACCATTCCCGAAGGAACGCAGGACGGAACCGTAATCCGCGTGCGAGGCAAAGGAGTCAAGAGTCTTAGGAGCGACACGTACGGCGATCTCTTTGTCAAGCTGGTTGTAGACATCCCCAAAAACCTTTCTTCCAAACAGAAAAAGCAATTGAAGGACCTGGAGGAAGCGCTTGCAGGCGGACGCTACGACAAAGTGGAAGCCTATAACAAAACAATAAGAAACATGTGAGGAGACCCGATGTACAAAGAAATCATCGTTGAAACAACTTCGGAAGGTGCCGACTTTATTGCCGGCATTTTCTTTTCTTTAGGTGCCCAAGGTGTTACAATCAGTGACCCGAACGACATTGACGAAGTACTTAAAGACAAATTGAGCTGGGATTATGTGGAAGAAAATCTCATGGAAAGAAGAGGGGGACCTGTTTTTGTAAGTTGTTTTGTATCATCCGAGGATTGTCAAAGGAAAATAGAGGATCTGAAGGATGAAATGAAGATGCTTACGGATATCGATACGGGTTCGCTTGCCATAACGGTGCGCGATTATGTGGAATACGACTGGCTGAGCGAATGGAAGAAGTATTATAAGCCCATCCGCGCTGGCGGGTTCACGGTGGTTCCGGAATGGCAAAGCTATGTTCCGACTCCGGAAGAAACCGTTATCCGCATCGATCCGACCATGGCTTTCGGTACCGGCGAGCATGAGTCTACGAAGCTGTGTCTGGAACTTCTTTCAGAAACCGACGTGCGGGGAAAGAATGTCATAGACGTCGGTTGCGGAAGCGGAATTCTGGGCATCGGTGCGGCGTTAAAGGGCGCGGAATATTGTTATCTTTGTGATATTGACAGTCTTGCAGTCCGTTCTGCAAATGATAATGCGCGCTTGAACAATGTCCTCAGAAATGTTACAATAGAAGAAAGCGACTTATTTTCAAAGACAGGGCTTGTGGCGGATATTGTCCTAGCCAATCTTACCGCGGATATTCTGATCCGTCTGTCCGAGGGACTGCCCGCCCATATAAAAAAAGACGGCGTGCTGATATGTTCCGGCATTATCCATAAAAGAAAGCAGGCGGTCATGGACTGTTTTACCGCATTAGGATTCAAATTGGGCAAAGAAAAAGCGCTTGGGGACTGGGATGCATTGGAATTCATTGCATAAAATGTGCACAATTACACCGGAGGAGATTGACGATGGAACTCAAAAGATTTTTTACGGACAATATTGAGGGTGACAAAGTCATTTTGAAGGGTGAAGAATTTACACATTGCGTCAAAGTAACAAGACATAAGGTGGGTTTTTCCATTATCGTCTGCACCGGAGACGGATGGGACTGTTATGCAAAGATAGAGAGCATAGAAAAAAATTCGCTTACCGCGCGCGTCTTCCGCAGGGAACAGAACAAGACCGAGGTGGACGGCGAACTGATTCTGTTCCAGGGTGTTTGCAAAGAACTGGATTTTATTGTCCAAAAAGCGGTCGAGCTGGGTGCCGGAAGGATTGTCCCATTTTACAGCACGAATACCTCCGTTACAGGCATCAAGCTTGACAGACTGCAAAAAATTGTACTGGAAGCAGCCAAGCAATGCGGCAGAGCGCGCCTTCCGCAGGTGACAGAGCCTGTACGTTTTGAAAAGGCCATCGAACTCTGCCGCTGCGTAGAAAACCAGATACTCTGCTACGAAAACTGCCGCTCCGGCCATATCAAGGACGCGGTGCAAAAAAACACCAAATCTCTTGCTCTGATCATTGGCAGCGAGGGCGGATTCACGGAGCAGGAAATCGCTTATGCCAAAGAAAAAAATATACGCGTGGTTACATTGGGCAAGCGGATTCTCCGTGCCGAAACCGCGGCCATCTCCGCAATGACTCTGGGCCTTGCCGCAATCGGGGAGCTATGAAGAAAGCAGTGGTTTTTAATCTCGGCTGCAAGGTCAATCAGTATGAATGCGATGTGCTTGCAGGTGGCCTGAAGGCGATGGGATATATCACTTCGGAACGTCTGGAACAAGCCGACGTTTATATTGTCAATACCTGCGCGGTAACCGCCGAAGCAGAAAGAAAGTCACGCCAGATTCTTTCCAGAATCCGCAAACAGAATCCCGATGCGTATATCGCCGTATGCGGTTGCGCTTCGCAAAAGAATGCGGATTTTTTTATAGAAAACGGAGTGGAGCTTGTATTCGGCGTTGCGGGCAAGGACAAGCTGTTGGAGCGTATCGGCACGCGATATGCAGAAATTGCCCCGCTGCCATTGTTCTATGAGTCATCCGGATATCTGCCTTTGGGTACCCGTACCCGCGCTTATGTAAAAATACAGGATGGATGCGATAATTTTTGCTCTTATTGCATCATCCCGTATTTAAGAGGGCTTCCACGTTCAAAACGTGTCGCGGAGGCGGCGTCTGAAATTCGGGCGCTCGCAAGCAGAACGAACGAAATCGTCATAACCGGCATCAATTTGTCCCGCTACGGCAAAGATACCGGAGAAAGTCTTGCGGCGCTTATCCGAGAAATCCGCGATGTGCCCGCGCGCATACGGCTGGGTTCCTTTTATGTCGAAGGCATGAACGAAGAGCTTCTGGAAGCATTGTTTTCACTCAAGAATTTTTGTCCGCATTTTCACCTTTCGCTTCAGCACGGGGACAATGAAGTGCTGCGGACCATGAACAGACGGTACACGTCGGAGGATTATCTTGCCAAGGTCGGGCTGATAAGGAGTCATGACCCGTTTGCAGCAATAACAACGGATGTTATTGTCGGTTTTCCCACAGAAACCGAAGAAGCCTTTTGCAATCTGCTGGAATTTGTAAACGAAGCAAGGTTTTCGGATATTCATATCTTTCCTTATTCCAGACGGGAAGGGACTGCGGCAGCAAAGTATCCGGCGCTGGCGCCGGAAGTGGTCAAAGCGCGCGCCAAACGGTTGGAACAAGTGAAGAAAGAATTAAGAAAAGAATATTTGCAGCGCCATATCGGAGTGCCGCAGGAGGTTGTTCCGGAAGAAAAGAAGGGAACGTTTGCCGAAGGATATTCGCAGTATTATGTGCGATGCTATTGGCAGCAAGACGATAGCCTGCAAGAAAAAGCGGTTCTGATTCCCCAGGGTCTGTTTTCAGACGGTCTGAAATGTGTCATAAGCAGAAAATGAAAGTTTTCTGGCAAAGATAAAATGGTTATGGAGATCAATATGCAAAACTGTGTATTCTGTAAAATTATCAAGGGCGAAATCTCTGCGAAAAAGCTTTTTGAAGACGAAGAGATGATGATTATCGAAGATATCCATCCGCAGGCAAAAAAGCATTATCTGCTCATTCCCAAAAGGCATTATGCGGATATCACCGAAATGACCGAAGAAGATGCTGCTGTTCTTGCAAAATGCCTGAGAAAGCTTGCAGCGCTCGCCGATGCGCTCGGACTGAAAAACGGCTTCCGTCTGGTATCCAATAAGGGCGCGGATGCCTGTCAATCGGTGCCGCACCTGCATATCCATATTCTCGGCGGAGAGCAATTGAAGGACAGAATGTGCTGAATATGTTATTGCCGCATCATAAATCCTGCGGCGTGATTCTTTACCGGGAAGGCGCCGCAGGCATTGAATTTCTGCTGTTGTTTCAAAAAGGCTCACAAACCTGGAGCTTTCCCAAGGGACATGCCGAAGCCTGTGAAACCGAACAGGAAACTGCTCTGCGTGAAATCAAAGAAGAAACCGGACTGGCGGTCAATCTTGCAGAAGGCTTCCGCGTGGAAACAACTTATCCCATGCATACATGCGCCGGAACAAAAACGGTCGCGCTTTTTTTGGCAAAAGCGCCCGAAAATACAGAAATCCGAATCAAAAAGGACGAAATCGAAACCTTTGTCTGGGCACGGCCGGAAGAGGCAAAAAGGCTTCTCAGAGTGGCTTACTTTAACGCGGTGGACGAAGCATGCCGCAAGCTGTTTATAAAATAAAATTCATCCAGGTCCGGCAGATAAGGGAGCGGACCGCGGTGCAACAGGCATCGGAAACGATGTTCCGGAACAGATATCGAACGAAACCCCAATCATCTATGTAACATTTCTTCAAACATTCTTGCAATTTCCGGGGGGAGCATCGGACGGATAGGGTCGCAGGCATAACGGTCGGCATCACAGGCGTAGCGATGGGGCTCGCAGAAGTGGCGCGGAGGCGGAGGAGGCGGCGACTTGCATTCGCTGTAAGGAGGACGCGGATATCCCCAGTCATTTGTGCATGCATTGCCGCGCCCTTTGTTTGCGTTGTTCATATTCTGCATCATGCCGAGCAACTGCATCATCGTGGCGATATCCATGCCGCCCGTCCCCTTACCGTTGCCGGAACCGGCATTGCCTTGGCCGGGGTTGGGATTGCTTCCGGTCCCGGCATCATTCTTGCATTCTGCCGAGGGGTTGGGGCCGCATCCGCGGGCCGAATCCTGATTTTCTCCACCGGAGGTTCCGAAATTCTGCGTATAAGGGGGAGTATTGGCACTGCCTGCGTTGAAATTTCCGCCGCCCGTTCTGTTGAATATGTTTGCGAAATTGGCGAAAGGATTGCTGCCTCCCATGCCGCCGAACATATTGGCGGGATTTCCAAAGGGATTTCCGCCGCCCATGCCGCCGTTGCCGCCGCCCATGCCGTTCATGGCCGAATACATTCTGAGCATGTCGTTGACATTGCTTCCGCCGTTATTGCTGCCTCCCATAGAATTCATAATAAAAGGAAGCATGGACATAATATTGTTCAACATAAGGATTTCCTTTATTTTTTAAGCTCACGGATCAATTCGCTCATCCGCTCGGATTGCTCCGGAGAGAGATAGCATTTCGCCTGATTGTAAAAAGAGTCCAGCATCTCATCGGTCAATTGACCGCTCGCGCGGCTCGCCGATGCGGACCGGAACATCTCCTGCATCAGTTGTTCTTCGCTCATCCGGCTGTATTTATCAATCATTTCTTCGGGAGAGATATTGTTGGAGGAGGGCGCAGACTCCGGCCGCGGCTGCTGACGGGAGGACGGAGAAGGCTCTCCGTTTCTTTTATTGATATAATCCTGAATTCTCATCGGCTACCTCTCTCCATTCTATGCGGCGCAATGCCGGTTTGCTATAAAGAAATTCTGGAAAAGAAGATTATTGTCGGATTTCACTTGACTTCATTTTACGAATAATTTACAATATATTTACAGCGAGCGGATTAAGAGGAATTATGAAATACGATACGAATACAAATACACTGATCAACGATATTATGTCCAATAATACCTCTGCGGTCATGCTGTTTGCACCTTCCGGTTGCGGGAAGACGGATTTTCTGACCGAACTGTCCAACCGATATCATACGGTTTTCTGGTTCAATGCGGTTGTGGACGATTTTGATTTGTTTTGCCATACCCTACTTGACAAAGTGGTGAGGAACGACGAGCCATTCAAATTGAAGATGTATCAGCTGCTTTACTGCAATTCCACGTTCAATGATCATAATGTGGTTGCCATGTCGATATTGGAATACATTTCAAAAATCAAAGGCAATTGTCTTATGGTGTTTGAACGCATGGAAAAGCTTTCGCCGGATTTTGATTTGTCTCTTCTTGAACGTATGATCAAGCATTGCCCGAGCAACCTGAAGATTGTCATTTCCAGTGATACTTTCATCAATTTTGACTATACCCGCTTCGAACCGATTTATCCCAAACTCATAGATGAGAATATCCTTACCCATCATATCACCCGTCCCGATTGCAAAACCTATCTGGAGGGTCTGGACGAGGAACAGATTGCGTTTCTGACCTATATCAGTGAACTTGTTGTCTTTGACGCCAAATTTGTCCGCGAGATTTATCCCCAAGGGGAAGAGCTGCTGCGCATGCTTTCGCGCAAAGAGTATTATGTCGCGACACGGGATGTGCGATACTTCCGCATCAATACCATACTGCGCAATTATCTTAATGAAAACCGCGAGAAATACGCCTCTGTCCTCCATGCCAAATTTCCTGCGCTTCTCATCCCGCTTTATGCGGATTATCTGTACCGCAACGGCGAATATTACCTCTCTTTTCTTTTCAATTGCCGTCAGAAAAGGCTGGATGAAGCCGACAAGTGTATCAAGGCGATATTGAATGACAGCATCAGCCTCATGCGTCTTTCGGATTTTGCAGAATCAAGAAAAATGATCAAGTTTCCGGATGCGGCAGAAGGGCGGCCATATTATAAGCTCTTCTTGGCCTATGTGCATGCGGCAAGGGAGGATTATGCGAAGTCGGATCTTGCCTTGCGGGAGCTGTGCGGCACATTTGCGGACTCCGGAGACAATGCTGCCGAAGCTCTGTGCGCTTACAAGCTTGCCCAAAATCTGATGGCCCAGGAGCGGAGCACAGAAATCGCAGAAGTGCTCAATCCCGTAATGGCAAAATTAAGCCGTTCCAATCCAGCCATTCTCAATATGCTTTATTTTGCAACCGTTCCCTACCGCAAGGAACTCAATATTCCCATCACAGAATACGAGGCCAAGATCCTTGCCCCCGAAACCGAAAAATCCTTCATGTATATCAAGGCCATGGAAGAGCTGTCCATTGCTTATTTCAATATAGGAAATTACAGAAGAGCAATCACCATTTCCAATAAGCTGAAGGAATATCTGCCCACTTATGTCGTACCGCACTCCCAGATTGCATTCCGTTATTATGAGGGCGAGGTGGAGCTGGCAGAAATTATCGCAAAGGATGCGCTTGCATTTGCCGAAACCAATGAGATAGAGACCGATATCGGGCTTTTGTACAGCACCCTCGGGATGATAGATCTTTATTACGGCAGGGTGCAGGACGCACTTGCCAAATATGATCTTGCGGTCAAGCTGAGCAAGAAGAACGACGCGACGCGTTATTATGTAATCGGGCAGCGCTGCATTGCTTATGCCAGGTTCGGTGATCCCAATTATGCCAAAGAAGTAGCCCATATTTACCTTAAGCAGTGCGAAACCTATTATCCCAGGTATTCTTCGATGTTGCAGCTTGCTTTAAGCTACAGTTATTTGAAGCTGGGGGACAGCGAGAAGGCTTACAAATACGCAACGCAATGCGTACAGTCCAGCCAGGCCCGCTCCACCAACTGGCTGATCGGTGTCGCAATAGCGACAACCCATATGCTGGTCAAGGGAGATCTGAAGGATGCGCCGACCCTTGTGAAGAACATCCTCAAATCCTCTTTCTCTTACGGCATGAAAATGATTGTCGTGGACAATTATTACGATATTTTCGCAAAGATCATTGCTTTTGCAAAGCAAAACAAAATAGAAACAGATTATGTGCAGGAAGTCGAGGATGCGCTCAAGAAGAAGGAGAAGCAGAAGCACTCGGCAGGCAGCATCAATATTGATCTTTTCGGCGATATCCGTATTGCGGTAGGCAATGAGGTTATCCAATGGAAGACCAGAAAATCAAAAGATCTCTTTTTGCATTACATTCTTGCGGGAGAGCAGGGCATTGACAGATCGGTGATTATCGATTATCTCTGGAAGGATTATCTTTATGAGTCGGCTATCAACAATCTTAAAACAACCAATAATATTATCAGGAAGACACTTGCGAGCCATAATATCGAGTATAAGCTGGACTATGTCAATTCGCGCTATATACTGCGTATAGAAAATCTGGAGAGCGATTATGCACATTATAAATCTCTTATGCAGAGATATAAGGTTGAGACCGTCGTCACTAAAATGAGCGATCTGATGAATCAGATTCTATCTCTTTACAAAGGCGACTTTGCCACCGATGTGTCTTATTCGGATTTCGTGGATGAAAGAAAAAGCATCCGTCAGGAAATGGTCTTCGGATTGCTGCGTCTGGTACGTACGCTTGCCATGCAGGGCGAGTATATGGAAGCCAAGCGTTATCTGTCCAGTCTTATTGTCATCGATAAGCAGACGGACTATTCGCATATGGTTGCCGAGCTGGACAGCCGAATCAATTTAACGGAGTAATATGGACAGTACAACGAGCTGGAAGGATTATCGTATCCTTGCCACCGGCGACGGTTATAAATTGGAAGATTTCGGCGGGATCCTTCTTTTGCGCCCCGACCCGCAGATTATCTGGCGCGCAGAGGTGGATATGCGCGCATACAAGGGCTTGCATGCGGTATACGAAAGAAGCTCTGCCGGCGGCGGAGAATGGAATATTCTGCGTCCGGTCCCGGAAGAGTTTTTTGTGAACTGGCGGACGCTCAGATTTTCGCTCAAGCTGATGGGTTTCAAGCATACAGGCGTCTTTCCTGAGCAGGCCTTCAATTGGGCAAAAATTATAGATATGATTCAAAGTGCAGGAAGAGCGGTCAACGTTCTCAATTTGTTTGCGTATACCGGAGGCGCGACGCTCGCCGCCGCATCTGCCGGTGCTTCGGTATGCCATGTGGATGCCGCAAAAGCAATGTGCGAACGCGCCGGAAAAAATGCCAGGCTATCGGGTCTGGGAGATGCCAATATCCGCTATATCGTTGATGATTGCTTCAAATTTGTAGAAAAAGAGCTGAGGCGGGGCAAGCGTTACGATGCCGTCATCATGGATCCGCCCAGTTACGGCAGGGGTCCGCGGGGAGAAACCTGGAAGCTGGAAGACAAAATCTTTGATTTGGTCGGACTGACAAAAGGCATTTTGTCCGAGGATCCGCTTTTTTACATGATCAACAGCTACACCACCGGACTTCAGCCAACGGTGATGAAGAACATTCTTGAGCTGGCCCTCGGCAGCCGCGGCGTTGCCGAAGCGTACGAACTTGGGTTGCCTACCGCAGACCCGAGGATCACCCTGCCTTGCGGTACGACCGCATTGATCAGATTCTGAAAACCATGCCCGCATTGTCATACGGAGAAACAATATGAATACATTTAATACGGATGATTTGAACATCGTGTATGAAGACAACCAGATTCTTGTCGTTGTCAAACCCCAGAACCTTCCGGTATGCGAAGATGAGTCCGGTGATGTCGACCTTCTCAGTCTTCTCAAACAGTATATTGCAAAAAAATACGACAAGCCCGGCGACGCTTTTCTGGGTCTGGTTCACAGATTGGACAGGCCGACGGGAGGTGTTATGGTGTTTGCCAGAAACAGCAAATCCGCCGCGCGCTTGTCCCAAAGCATCCAGGAAGGGGAACTGGAGAAAAAATATCTTGCCGTGACCGTCGGAATCCCGAAACAGTCCCGCAATGTTCTGAAGAATGCACTTTACAAGGACGCAGCAAAGAACGAAGTTTATTGCGTGCCGCTTGCCACAGAAGGAGCCAAACTTGCGATACTGGAGTATCATACCATTGCAGAGAAAGCCGGGCACGCGCTGGTGGACATCAAATTGATTACAGGCAGAAGCCATCAGGCGCGCGTGCAGATGGCAAATATCGGTACGCCGCTGTACGGAGATCAGAAATACGGCAAAGGGAAATCCCCGGCTTCTGCCAATCTTTCGCTCTGGGCCTACGAATTGCGGTTCCCGCATCCGGTAACCAAGGATATCATGGTGTTCCGCGTGATGCCGCCGTTGGAAGAAATACCATGGAAGGCGTTCGATATTGAAAATATTTTAGCGATTATCAAATAGGTTTTTTTTTACCGCATACAGAAGATTGTCGATATCGTCCTCATCGTTCCCCCAACCGATGCTTGCTCGTACGGCGCCCTGTTTTTCTGTACCGAAATAACGATGCGCAAGCGGCGCACAATGCAGCCCGCTGCGTACGGCAATGCGGTACTCCTTATCCAGAATATCGGCGACTTCCCCGGAAGGGAGGTTTTTTATATTGAATGAGACTATGCCGTTGCCGTGTTCGTACAGGATCCGTATGCCTTTCAGATTCTTCAGACCCTCCAGCAAACGTGCGGTTAGTCCGTTCATCCGTTTTTGCAACTGATGTTTATGCGCAAGCGTCCAGCGGATGCCGGCAGAGAGTCCCGCAACGCCCAAAGTGTTTTGGGTCCCGCTTTCCAGGCCCTCCGGATAACCGTCGGGCTGGGTCAGTTTGTAGGTATCGGTGCCCGTACCCCCATACAACAGCGGTTTTAATTTCAGATCGCGCCAGGCAAGAAATCCCGTACCCTGGGGGCCGTATAAACCTTTATGTCCGCTGGAGGCAATCAAATCTATATTTTTATAATCCGCATTCGTATGCCCCATGGATTGTGCACAGTCAAGAAGCACGGGAATGCCGCGGGATTTTGCGGCGGCGGCGATTTCTTCAATTTCGTGCCGCGCCCCGGTAAGATTGCTTTGCTCCGCCATTGCCAAAAGACAGACCCCTTTGTTCAGATAGGGCAGGATATCCTTTGCCGTGATTACGGGTGCCGCAGGACGCACAATGCGCATTGAGATTCTGTGCGAATCTTCCAAGAATTTCAAAGGGCGGAGTATGCTGTTGTGCTCAAAAACGGTCGTCACCACTTCGCCTTTCAGATCAAGGCCGAACAACGCAAGGTTGAGTGCTTCGGTGCAGTTTTTTGTGAAAATTGCTTTCGGCATACCTGTAAGAACCGAAATCTGCGCGCGGCAGGACTCCATTTTTTCCAATGCGCCGATACTGTACCGATGACCGCTTCTTCCGGGATTGGCGCTTGCGGCAAGCTCTTTCTTTACGGCAGACCGAACGGAGCGCGGTTTGAAACGCGAAGTTGCGGCATTATCCAGATAACCCCTACACATCTTTACGGAGAACATAGTATAGTGTATTAGGGAGTACCTCGCGGTATGCTCCGCAAGGCTTTCCTTTTTCTAAGGAGGAAGAATGAATACACTCGCGCCTTTTAAGTCCAGGAGCGAAGCGCTCCGGTTGCAGACCGCGCTCAAAGAAAAACGGATTGCTTCTGCTATCATCAATACGCCCTCGTATCTCGGCATGAGCTGCGGTCTGAGCGTAACCTTTCCATCCGAATTCCAGGCGCTTGTAAGCGCGCTGATAATGGAAAACGGATTGGCAAGTTTCTCTGGTTTTTACGCAAGATGAGCCGCCGTCCGCGGAAATTGCGGACGGATACATATTCTTGACCATCGTTTTTGAGTATCCGAAAATGCAATTGCGGTACCATTTCACGCGTTTTCGTGCCCGCCTTTTCGTTTTGATAACCTGCCTATTCCAGGCTTACTATTCCATCGATGTCTGATATTATTATTCAAAGGATAAGAAAAACAAAAAAACGGCTTATCTGTTTTTCGTTGCAAATGAATGGATTTTTTGAGATAATACTAATATGGACAATCAAAAATGCTACGACAAGCTTGCCTTGATGCATCCCGGAGCAAGGTGTGAACTGGATTTTACGACGCCTTTTGAATTGCTGGTTGCCGTTGTGCTCAGCGCACAGTGTACCGACAAGCGCGTCAATCTTGCGACAAAAGACCTTTTTGTCCGTTACAGTACGCCGGAGGATTATGCGTCACTGACGGTGGAAGAGCTTAAGCCGTATATTTTCCCGTGCGGATTCTATAATAATAAGGCCAGAAACATCATTGCGATGGCAAAAGCAATTGTCGCCGAGCATGGCGGCAGGGTACCTGCAGACATGGAAAAGCTGACTGCGCTTCCCGGTGTGGGAAGAAAGACAGCTTCTGTCATTTTGTCCGTTGCTTACGGCATACCTGCGATTGCGGTGGATACCCATGTCTTCCGCGTCGCGCATCGCCTGGGCTTGTCAGAAGGCAAAACACCCGACGATGTGGAGAGGGACCTGCGCGCAGCGTTTCCCGAAGAACAATGGAGCAGACTGCACAGCATGATGGTTTTTCACGGCCGGTATATCTGCCATGCCCAAAAGCCGGACTGCGCGAGGTGTCTGCTGCGCACCGATTGTCCGCAATACACGAATATTATAAAGGAAGAAAAATAGAAGATGTATCTTGATAAAGTCACCATTATTTGCAAAGCGGGAAAGGGTGGCGACGGAATGGTGTCGTTTCACCGCGAAAAATTTGTGCCTAAGGGTGGGCCCGACGGAGGCGACGGCGGAAGGGGGGGCAGCGTATATGTGGAGGCGGATGAGTCGCAGAATACGCTCATCAATTACGCTTATACCAAACGTTTTATTGCCGAGGATGGCGCAAACGGCGACACCAACAACTGTACGGGCAAGGATGGCGCGGACATTGTGCTCAAGGTGCCCCGGGGGACGCTGGTCAGAGACGCAGAAACCGGCGCGATTATCGCGGACGCTTACCATGCGGGAGAAAGGATTCTGATTTTAAAAGGCGGGCAGGGCGGCAGAGGAAATGCGCGATTTGCTTCGGCTACAAGAAGATCACCCAATTTTTCGGAATTAGGCGAAGAGACGACAGAGAGAAGAATCCTTTTAGAGCTGAAGACAATTGCCGACGTAGGGCTTGTGGGCTTTCCGAATGCAGGAAAATCAACGCTTCTCTCGGTCATCAGCGCGGCAAAACCCAAAATTGCGGAGTATCCCTTTACCACACTGACCCCCAATCTGGGTGTCGTCAGGCATTATGATGACAGCTTTGTGGTCGCGGATATACCCGGTCTGATTGAAGGCGCGGCGGACGGCATGGGATTGGGACATGACTTTCTGCGCCATATCGAGCGTGTGCGGCTGATTGTTCACCTTATCGATATCAGCGGACAGGAAGGAAGAAATCCGTGGGAGGATTATTCCGTCATCCGCAAAGAACTGAAAAAATACAGCAGAAAGCTGGCGGCTTTGCCTGAGATTGTTGTCGCCAACAAGTGTGACCTTCTGACAGACAGAGAAAACCTGAAAGCGCTCCGGAAGCGCTGCAGGAAGAAGGTTTTTGAAATCAGCGCCGCAACGACGCAGGGTGTAAAAAATCTGATGGATTACATTGCGGCAGAACTTGCCAAGCTTCCTCCCGCCGCACCGGAGGTGTTTGAACCTTTCTCTTATGAGACGCCCGATCCCAATGATTATACCGTCACGATAGAAAAAGGCGGAAAATATCGCGTTGCCGGTCCGATGATCGAAAATTTTGCCAGAAAAGTCGTCGTCAATGACAATGAGAGCTTCCGCTGGTTCCAGAAGGTGCTGCGCGATAAAGGCGTCATTGCCGCGCTCAAAAAGAAAGGGATACAGAATGGCGATACGATCTGCATCAAAGACAAAGAATTTGAATTTTCGGAATAATTCATCAAAAATTCATAAATCTCTGCAAAGCGGGAACGATTCGTGCGGATTCGTTGACAAATCCGGTTGCGGACAGATAAAATCGCGCGGAATATATATTGACACTATATGACAGAGGGTATATAATCTAATTAACTAAAACTTGATATCGGCAAAATTATCGCAAGGTAATGACGCAAAACTACAGGGCCTCTCTGAGGCAGCCAGCTGCCACCTGATATAAGTGTATTATATCGCGCTTATTGATTTTTCATTAAGTTTTTTAAGGTATATTCATTTATATCGGATTTCAGGGCAGCTCGAACAGAAGTTGCTTTTTGTTAAAAAAGGTTGGGTACACAATGGAAAAGAAAACAATCGACAGCATCTCCAAGCAAAGCAAAAGAGAAAAATATGTCCCACTGCAAGGCAAAGCTTCCAGGATTGCGCTTACCGTACTGTGCATTGTGCTGTGTGTGATTTTTGTGCCGATTCTCATCTGCAACTCAGTATTGATTATCAAAGGATTGGCCAATCCCGATGAGGTTCCTTCCATTTTCAATATTTCTCCCATGATTATCGTATCTGGCTCAATGGAAGACACAATTATGAAAGGGGATCTTGTCTTTATAAAGAAGATTGACACCGATGAGATAAAGAAGGGAGATATCATTGCCTTTTTTGAAGACAAATTTGTTGTTACACACAGAGTCATTGATGTGCAAATCGGACAGGACGGTCAGAAATCATTTCAGACAAAGGGCGACCATAATGTTTCGCCCGATCTGCTTCCTGTCCTTCCGGAGAATGTCGTAGGAATCTATATAGGAAGAATACCGAAGATGGGGGATTTTGCCGTCTTTCTGCAGACTCCGGTAGGAATGATTGTTTTTATCGGCGCGCCGATACTGATTTATCTTGTTGTCGTTACGATACGCCGTGAAATTTATGTGCGCAGGAACATGAAGGACAAAAAAGAGGATGAAACCAGAATTTGAACATAGCATTCGATAGTGGAAAATAAAAAACAGAAAAAGGAGGTGCAAACAAAAAAATATGGTTTTATTTCAATGAAAAAACGACCGGGCAGTAAAAAAAATAGCCACAATATCAATAAAAAGAGAATAGCCATGAAATAACAATAAGGAGATGAAGAAAATGAAGAGAAACAGTTTATTTATCAAAATCGCAATGCTGGTTGTTGTACTCACTGTAGCGACAGCCTGCGTCATCAGCGGAACCTTTGCCAAATATACCACAACCGTATTGGGCGCGGACACCATTTCCGTCGCCAAATTCGGATATCAGGCAACGGATGGCGGAGCGGGAACATACACAACCACAACGGCGGCAACCATCAATCTTTTTGAAAATGCCACGACGGATGCAACCGGAACGGTTGCGGGCGATGCAGGAGAGCTTTATCTTGCCCCCGGCGTATATGGCAGCTTTGTCATCATGCTTGACGGATCGACAACGGATGTCGACCTTACAATGGCGGGCAGCACCGTCACGGCAGCAGCAACCAATGCAATGGATACGGATGTTGACGCCTTTATTTCTTACGATATTACATATGGCGTAGGCATTGCCAATACTTTGGCCACACCTTCTTATGCGGGTGGCACAAGAGTCACTCCCGATGCGTTTGCGGCAAGGATCCAGACAGTTCTTGCTGCGATTACGCTTCAGAAGAATTCCATCGGTTACGTTATGGTATACTGGAAGTGGGTGGATGGCAATGATGCCGAAGACACCGCACTCGGCCAAAAATGGGCAACCGACGATACACCCGTCCTGACACTCACCATTAGCAACAAAGCGACTCAGATTATGACGCCTTCTCCTGTTTATACCCAAAACTGGCTCATCAATCCGTGGGTGGTTACCTTTAATGGCGGCAGCGGAACTCCTGTTCTTGCCCAAGGATCCGCAGTCCAGCTTGTCAATGACGGCGCAACATTAAATGCTCCCACCTATACCAATGTAACGGCATTCGCCGGATGGGATCCCGCGTTTACTAGCGGAGTAACCACTATTACCGCGGATGCAACCTACACTGCTCAATGGTCCATATAATAATCTGATTTGAAGTGAATTCATTTTTGCCGCCCTGCCAGTGGCTAGCGGGGCGGCAAAAAATGAAAGAATTCTACATAGGAGCAAAGACAAAAAACGTATGGACAAAATAAGAATACTTAATATAGGCCATGAGCGTGTCTATAATAAAAAAGGCAAAGTGATTGCTTATATCAAGATATCTCCTGTCTTCAGTAAAGGAGATGCTTTTTCTGTCCAGAAAATCAATACGACACTTGTCACATATAAGGGAGAAATCCCCGCATACGTCACCTCTTCGGGCGAAGTTTATTCTCCCGCAGATCAATACATCGGAAGTCTGAAAGAACCTCCCAGAGCATTCTTTAAGCTGTCGGTTGTCGCGATCCTGTTCATCTTTCTGTCGCTGTCTGTTCTGCAGACGACATTGCTCTTCAAAAAGATGGGCATGTCGCTGACCGAGCCGGAAATTCCCGAAGTCACGGTCTTTGATATCGACAGCGAAACGCATTGGTCGGGAAGGATGAACATCAATATACTCGGCACAAAGAGTATTTGTCCCGGAAGCACGGGGACATATTCTTTTGTCGTCAAGAATCAGAACGCCAAACCCATACTGCATAATGTCCGTATCAGCGAAGTCAATCGTTACCATATTCCGATATGTTACAGGATAAAAATAGATGATGTGTATTTTGACGAAGAATGGAAATCTCTTTCGCAGCTGAACCTGAATAATATCTACCTGACAAGCGATGCGAGAACAATCTATTATATAGAATGGCTTTGGTTTGCGGACGTGGATGATGTCCGCGATACCATGGCAGGACAGGATTTGACTTCAACCTATTCCATCCAGATTGCGGTTGTTGCAGAGCTGGCGTAATCCATGAAAAAACAAAAAAAGCTTATCTTGACAATTTATAAGATAATCAATGTTGCCGTTGTTGCAATTCTGTTGTTTCTTCTCGGCGTGAATCTGTATACTGCCGCCGGAAGATACCTGTTCAAGAATGATTTGCCCAAGGTATTCGGGATGGCGAACGCAATCGTAGTGACGGGAAGCATGCGCGACGCCATTGACCCGGGAGATATGGTCATTATCAAAGAAGAAGAAGAATATAAGGTCGGGGATATCATTACGTTCCGCGAAGGCGACGCCTTGATTACCCACAGAATCATAGAGATCAAAGAATACGGTGTCATTACCAAAGGAGATGCAAACAGTACCGCCGACCCGGAGACAGGCTTTGACCGGATAGAAGGAAAAGTGGTTCTGGTAATACCCAAAATCGGTATCCTTCTGGGATATCTCAGAACTCCGACAGGCATGATCGTATTGTTCGCGGTGATTGCGCTTATTGCAACGCTCAAAGATATGCCGGAGAAGATTGCGAGGGCAAAAAAACAAAAAAATGCAAATGAATCATAAAAGAAAAATACCGATCAAGACCTGTCTGCTGATACTCATACTTGTTGCGTATGCTGTGACCGGTATATCTTTGGCCAATTATCTGACGGTTGTATCCGGCGACGGAAGCATCCGCGCGGCGAGATATGTCATAGAGATGAATGTTTATGATAATTCCGTTCCTGTAACACTGGAGATGAGCGAGATGAAGCCCGGCGATACGGCGCAATATGATATTGTCGTTTCAAATTATAAAGATTCACAAAGGACAGAAGTCGCTTTGTATTTCAGAATAGAAATAACGACGGATACCGTTCTGCCGTTTGATTTGGAGCTGGAAGAAAACTGGATAAACGGTATTACATATGGTTTGGACGACCAAACCAAAAAGATTGTTTCGGGCATCTATTCGATGTCGGTCGCATCGTCCAGCGATCTGAATTTTATCCTGACTATAGACTGGCCCGCAGGACGCAATGATGAAATCTACCAATCACTTACCGATACCCTCACCGTAAGGGTTGTTTGGGAACAAATTGTATAAACGATGCGAAGGGCAAAAGGAACAAAAATGCATAGCATCCGTAAATCGTATATTTTTTCGATTGTCACAGTTTTGCTGTTGATTGTCACCATGACGTCAGCGCTCATTATCGGTTCGGTTTTTTCCAAATATTCCGACAGCCTGGATAATGATTATACCGTCGACTCTTCTTCTTTCTTTTTTTCAAGCGATATCCTGTTGCCTTACGGCGGCTATGAATCCTTTGCTTCGGCGTTTGATGTCAAGCTTTATAATTTTGTCGGACAGCAAACGACATCCTATGATATTTCTTACAGCGTTTCGGTATCGGAGATTCAAACCTTTGGCAATGATACAGTGTCGATAAGCGATGATAAAAACGGCGTTCTTCAAGGCGGCGCTCTCTCGACAGCAACGATTACGGTGACGCCGCACGCGGATGTTCTGGCATTTTGGATTACGGTTGCTGCGACCAACGGCTATGCAAAAACGCTAAGTATGCATTTTGGCAAAGAATATACCGTCACATTCGATAAACAAAGCGGCACCGGGGGAACTGATACGGTATCGGTTACCTATGATTCGCCCATGGCACAGGCCGAAGCGCCGGTTCTCACAGGTTATTTTTTTGACGGCTATTATAGCGGTACGGGCGGAACCGGCACAAAATATTATGATGCCGCGATGGAGAGTGTGACCAGATACAACCTGACTTCCGATGCAACCTTGTATGCGAATTGGGTTTTGAACAGTCCTTTTGACGGGGGACGGGGCACGCAGGCGGATCCCTTCCGGATCGCGACATGGGAACAGCTTTCCAATGTCCGTGAATTTCTGAGCGCATACTTTGTTCTGGACAACAATCTTTCTGCTGCTTCTTTCGGATACAGTACCTATGCCGGAAGTTCTGCAAACGGCGGTCTTGGCTGGGATCCTATCGGCAACGATACGACCGGCAGATTTACCGGACATTTTGACGGTCAAGGATACACCGTGTCCGATTTGTATATTAACAGACCTTCGCAAGACAACGTCGGACTCTTTGGGCATATCGGCATCAGCGCATCAAATCAACCTACCACCATCCAAAAAATATATATGACCAATGTAAATATCACAGGAGCCAGAGGTGTAGGCTCGCTGGTCGGTCGAGTGACCGGGAACAATTTGACAATCATCCAGTATGCCGGTGTTTCGGGCGGACAAGTGAAAGGAAATGCTTCGACAGGCGGGCTTGTAGGCGCCAATAACAGTTTTCAATCTACAGGCTCTGTTGACCGGAATCCCAGAATTCTGAATTCTTATGCTAATGTTTCTGTATACGGCATCAAAAATATCGCAGATCCGCATATCTTTGAGAAAATCGGCGGTTTGGTAGGATGCTCGCAAAAAGGCACGATTATCAATTGTTACTCCCACAGCAGTGTGTACGCGGATGACGGAGCAAGCAATGTAGGCGGTCTTGTCGGTTGCAATCTGTACCGAGGCATCCTGCAAAAATCGTATTCTACCGGCACGGTAACCGTGAACAACGGCACCAACATCGGCGGGCTGATCGGCAGAGTCGGTACGGACGGCGGCCATGTGCCGGTATCCGATTGTTATTGGGATGTCCAAAGCTCGGGTATGCCGCTGGGAAGCGGGATCGGGTCTTCTGCGGATACGGGGGTTACGGGACTGCTAACCGCACAGATGCAAGGAACAAACGCTTTAACCAACATGACGGCATTGGATTTTGTCAATGTTTGGCAGACGGTAACAAACAATTATCCTGTCCTCAGAGCGCCGTAATGATTTGAATGATTGTTCCTGAATGGCGGCTCAACTCATTGGGGCGCCATTTTTGATTGTCGTAAGGACGCCCTTATTTATTGCCGCCTTGCAAGCTATATAAGCGTTTTTTGCCGACAAAACAAAAAGTGCCCTTATGTATAAGAGCACCTTTTTTCGATTGGTCGGAAGTCACTCCCATTCGATTGTCGCCGGTGGCTTTGAGGTGATATCGTAAACAATGCGATTGACGGAGCGCACTTCGTTGACAATGCGCGTGGAGATTTTTTCGAGTACGGGATAGGGGATGCGCGCCCAGTCGGCGGTCATTGCGTCGATGCTGGTAACTGCGCGGAGGGCGATGGTATAATCATAGGTGCGCATATCTCCCATGACGCCTACGCTGCGCATGCCGGTAAGAACGGCAAAATACTGCCATATTTCTGTATCAAGATTGTTATGAGCGATTTCTTCGCGGAAGATCGCATCCGCTTCGCGCAGAATATCCAATTTTTCGCGTGTAACATCACCGATGATGCGTATGGCAAGACCGGGTCCGGGGAAGGGCTGGCGCATGACAATTTCTTTGGATAAACCGAGCTCAAAGCCTACGCGGCGCACTTCGTCTTTGAAAAGATCGCGCAGAGGCTCGATAATTTCGTCAAAATCGATGACGCTGGGAAGTCCGCCTACGTTGTGGTGGGATTTGATGGTCGCGGATTTGCCGAAGCCGCTTTCGATAACGTCGGGGTAAATGGTGCCCTGTACAAGAAAATTGACTTTGCCAAGTTTTTTGCCTTCGTCCTCAAAGACGCGGATAAACTCTTCGCCGATGATTTTGCGTTTTTTTTCGGGGTCCGTGACGCCTGCAAGGCGGTGGATGAAGCGGTCCGCGGCATCAATTTTATAGAGATTCATGCCGAGTCCGTCACGAAAGACGCTGAGTACCTGTTCACACTCGTTTTTGCGCATCAGCCCGTGGTCGACAAGCATGCAGGTTAGCTGCGGGCCTACCGCTTTGTATACGAGGGTAGCGGCAACCGCGCTGTCCACGCCGCCGCTCATTGCGCAAAGCACTTTTTTGTCGCCGACTTTCTGACGGATTTTTTCTGTCATATCGGCGACGAAGTTGCTCATCGTCCAGTCACCTGCTGCTCCGATGATTCTAAAAAGAAAATTCTTAAGAATCTGTTGTCCGCCGCTTGTATGGACAACTTCGGGATGAAACTGAACTCCGTAAATCTTTTTTTGGATATTCCCGAATGCCGCAATAGGACAGGTTTTGGTTGAAGCAAGAATTTCGTATCCCTGCGGCGCACGTGAAACGTAATCTGTATGGGACATCCAGCAAACGCTGTCCGAGGAAATACCCTCAAAAAGAGGCGCCGGTTTATAGGTAATGTCCTGTTTGCCGTATTCGCGCGTGGTTGCCGTGCGGACTTCGCCGCCTGCCAGATGCGCGATAAGCTGTGCGCCATAACAGATACCCAGAATGGGGATGCCAAGCTCAAGCATCTCGCTGCTTACACAAAGAGAATCCTTCTCAAAAACGCTGTTGGGCCCTCCCGTAAAGATAATTCCTACCGGGTCGATTTCTTTGATTTTTCCGATGGGAGTAGAATAGGGAAGAAGTTCGCTGTATACGCCCGCGTCGCGGACACGTCTGACGATAAGCTGATTGTATTGACCTCCGAAATCAAGTACGATGACGGTCTGTTTTTTATTCATAATGTTCATCCTTTTGTGAAAACTTGAAATACAACGACATATTTTGCGGAATGCGGCAATAAGGCTTCGGGGATTGTACCGTACATGAGCCCGTAAAATCCGGCTTTGACAATGTTCCGCAATCGCCGTTATGAATCAGAGTTATCCTTTGGTGGAATAGTTGGGGGATTCTTTTGTAATCATAATGTCATGGGGATGCGACTCAATGAGCCCGGCATTGGAAATCCGGATGAATTCTGCTTTTGTGCGAAGATCCTCTATTGTCTTCATGCCGCAATAACCCATGCCGGAGCGTATGCCGCCCACCAATTGGAAAATTACCTCAGACAGAGCGCCTCGATACGGTACGCGGCCTTCGACGCCTTCGGGAACAAGCTTTTTGCATTCTTCCTGGAAATACCGGTCTTTTGAACCCGATTCCATTGCAGAAATGCTGCCCATGCCGCGATACACCTTAAAGCTGCGCCCCTGATAAATTTCAAGCGCGCCGGGGGACTCCAGCGTACCCGCAAGAAGAGAACCGATCATCACCGCGCTGGCGCCCGCGCCGATTGCCTTTACGATGTCACCGCTGTATTTGATTCCGCCGTCGCCGATGATGCGTTTGCCAAGCTTGTCGGCTTCTTCGGCGCAATCTGCAATAGCGGTAATCTGCGGCACCCCGACACCGGAAATAATGCGTGTGGTGCAGATCGAGCCGGGACCGATGCCCACCTTGACAACATCCGCGCCCGCTTCAATAAGCGCCCTTGTGCCTTTGGCCGTCGCAACGTTGCCTGCGATAATGGGAAGATCGGGATACTTTGCACGTATTTTTTTGACGCAGTCCAGGACTCCCTGATTGTGTCCGTGTGCGGTGTCGATGGCAATAATGTCCACCTTTGCGTCCACCAGTGCGGCGACGCGGTCAAGACTGTTTGCGCCTACACCTACGGCGGCACCGACAAGGAGTCTGCCGTTTTTGTCTTTTGCGGAACGGGGATATTGAATGGTTTTTTCGATGTCCTTGATGGTGATGAGACCCTTGAGATTGCCTTCATCATCGACGATAGGAAGCTTTTCTATACGGTGCTGTCCAAGAATTTTTTGCGCTTCGGGCAGCGTCGTGCCGACCGGTGCGGTGACAAGGTGGTCTTTGGTCATGATGTTGCCGATAGGCTGATCAAAGTTGGTTTCGAAGCGGATATCACGGTTGGTAATGATGCCGACAAGTTTTGTGCCCACGGTAATCGGCACGCCGCTTATCTTATATTTTTTCATCAGTTCCAGTGCGTCATTCACAGAGTGTTCCGGCGAAAGGAAGAAGGGATCGGTGATGACACCGTGCTCGCTCCTTTTTACCTTATCCACGTGTATCGCCTGCTCATCAATCGACAGATTTTTGTGAATGATGCCGATTCCGCCTTCACGCGCCATAGCAATCGCAAGTCCGTACTCTGTAACGGTATCCATGGCAGCAGAAATGAGAGGTATGTTGAGTTTCAGGTTTTCGGTGAGCCGTGTCGAGAGATCCGTGTCTTTTGGTAAAACCTCAGAGTGCTGAGGAATCAGCAGCACATCGTCAAAGGTCAGACCTTCCTTAATAAATTCTGCCATATCGTGTCTCCGTTCAGAAAACCGCTGATTTGTCGAATGAGATTAGGTTTTCTGAAGATAAAATATTTATCCTATTATAGCCAACTGTTTAAGAATTGTCAATGAAATGACCCGAATTGAAAAATTTATTATATTGACAAGAAATACAATATATAGTAGTATTGTTGGGGAGAAAATACAAATTGCTGTGGCATACTATATGGAGGTCGCTGAATGGATATCCAGGAAAGAATCAATCGGCTGATAGCAGAGATGAGCTTGCAGGAAAAAGCGCTTCTTTGTTCGGGCCGGAAGTTCTGGTTCACCAGAGGCATCAGAAGCCGCGGAATAGAGCCATATATGGTTACGGACGGGCCGCACGGCCTGCGTAAGCAAAAAGCAGGCGGAAGCATCAATGACAGCGTCAACGCGACATGTTTTCCCTGCGCCTGTACGATGGCGAGCACATGGGACCCCGAACTTGTGCGCGGCGTCGGTGAGCGCATTGCGGGAGAAGCAAAACAGGAAGGTGTAGGAATTGTATTGGGTCCCGGCGCAAACATTAAAAGAAGTCCGCTCTGCGGCAGAAATTTCGAATATTATTCCGAAGATCCGTATCTGAGCGGAACGCTTGCGGGTGCGTTTATCAACGGTGTCCAAAGCAAAGGCATCGGCACTTCTTTGAAGCATTATGCCGTCAACAATCAAGAAAGCAACAGAATGCGCATCGATGCCGTGGTCGACGAGCGTGCACTGCGCGAGATCTATCTTGCCAGCTTTGAGCGCGCAGTAAAAACAGGTCATCCCTATACGCTGATGTGCTCTTATAACCGCATTAACGGCAGATTTGCTTCAGAAAACAAATGGCTTTGCGAAGATGTTCTGCGCGGAGAATGGGGTTTTGACGGTTATGTGATGACCGACTGGGGAGCGATCAATGACAGAGTAACCGGTCTAAAATGCGGCATCGAGCTGGAAATGCCCGGCGGCAGCGGCGAAAGCGTCAAAAAAATTGTCGAAGCGGTAGAGAAGGGCGATCTGGATATAAGAATCTTAAACCGCGCCGTCAGGAGATTGCTTGAAGTCAATTTCAAAGTCAATGCCGCCAAAGAAAGCAATTATAAGTATGATGTCGAAGAGCATCATTCTTATGCGCGGAAGGTTGCCGCAGACGGCGCCGTGCTGTTAAAAAATGAAGGCGGCATGCTTCCCTTAAAAAAGGGCAGAAGGCTGACCGTTCTTGGCGAGCTTGCACGTACACCCCGTTATCAGGGAAGCGGCAGTTCCCTCATACGGCCGAACAAAATTTCTTCACCTCTGGAAGCGCTCAGCGCACAGACAGAAGTCGTGTTTGCCCCGGGTTACAACGGCTATGGCGATAAGAGCAATAAAAAGCTTTTGTCCGAGGCGCTTGCGCTTGCGCATCAATCGGAGGGTCCGATTGTCGTCTTCGCAGGGCTGACGCTTTTTTATGAGTCCGAAGGCTTTGACAGGAAGCATTTATCCCTCCCGCCCAACCAGAACGAACTGATCGATAAGCTTGCGGATGCGGGAAAAGATGTGATTGTTGTCCTTTACGGCGGTTCTCCTGTCGAAATGCCATGGATTGACAAGGTGAAGGCAGTATTTTATATGTATCTTCCCGGCCAGGCAGTGGGTGAAGCTGCCGCGGACCTGCTGTTCGGCGAGGTCAATCCCTCCGGCAAGCTTGCGGAGACCTTTCCGCTTTCTTTAAAAGACACATCCTGCTTCAATTATTTTCCGCTTGGTCCCAGAACGGTTGAATACAGAGAAAGCATATTTGTAGGCTACCGCTATTACGATACGGCAAAAAAAGAGGTGCTGTTTCCATTCGGATACGGTCTTTCTTATACGGAATTCGCTTATTCCGATCTGGTTCTTGACAAGCGAACGCTTGGTGAAGGGGATTCTCTTACGGTTTCTTTCAAGGTGACCAATATCGGCGCCCGGGCGGGCAAAGAAACGGCACAGATCTATGTGTCTCATCCTGGAGGCAGAGTCTTCCGCGCAGAAAAAGAGTTAGCCGGCTTTGTCAAAGTTGCTTTGGAGCCCGGCGAGACCAAAGAAGTCTCGCTGACGCTGGAACCCAGAGCATTTTGTTATTACAATATCAATGAACGCGGCTGGCGTGCGGAAGGCGGAACCTATGAAATCCGTGTGGGCGCTTCTTCACGTGATATCCGTCTGAGCGAAAAAGTGAATATCATCGCGAAATCCCTTGCCAATCCCTATATCAATAAGCGTATTGCGTGTTACTTTGCCCCCGATGGGACCTTCGGGGACGAAGCCTTTGCCGAGATTCTCGGACGTACGCCGCCCATCAAAGAATTTGCGAAAAAGCCTGTTACGGGAGATTCCAACGTGCTGGAAAACAGAAGAACATTATTCGGCAGGATCTTTGGTTTTCTGATGGTTTACGGTTCGGCGTTTGTCCTACGCGGAAAAGATGAAAACAGCAGGTTGATCCGTCACTTCATGACAACGATGATGCGCTCCAACACCCTTCGTTCCATTGCAACATCCAATGGCGGCATGTTGACCATGGATGCGATGGACGGCTTGCTGATTGCCTTTAATGGCAAGTTTTTGCGCGGCATCGGCAGGACAATGAAGGCAATCAAAGAGAATGTCCGATATGATAAGATATTAAGAGAGATTGAGACAAGAGAAAAATAGCTTTACGGACGTACAGAACAGCGTCATGCATGAAGAGCGGATGCAGGCCTTTTCCCGTGCATCCACATATCTTGTCGATTTGCTTGATGTTTTCGGGGTTATAAATTATGATGTATAAGTCTCTGCTGCAAAAGCGCAGGACTTGAAGCGTTGTCTGCAGATTGAGGAAGAATCGTCGGATGGCGTACAATTTCTATAAGGAGAAGAATATCATATGGATCAAAATATAGAAAGACTCCTCGGCGAACTGACGCTGGAGGAGAAAGCCGCGCTATGTTCGGGCATCAGTTCCTGGGAAACCACGCCGATCAAGCGTCTGGGCATTCCGTCGGCATTTGTTGCGGATGGCCCGCACGGGATTCGCAAAGAGAAACAAAGAGCCTCCCTCGGCAATATCTTCCAAGAGAGCATCCCCTCCACCTGTTTCCCGCCCGCCTGCACGCTTGCGGCAACCTGGAACAAAGAACTTGTTTATGCCGTCGGACGCGCCATCGGTGAAGAAGCTCTGGAGCAGGAGGTCGACACCGTTTTGGGACCCGGCATCAATATAAAAAGAAATCCGCTTTGCGGCAGAAATTTTGAGTATTTCAGCGAAGACCCGTATCTTACCGGCGAACTTGCCGCAAGTTATATCGACGGCGTGCAATCCACAGGCGTGGGCACATCACTGAAGCATTTTGCTGCCAACTCGCAGGAATATTTCCGCATGAACGCAGACAGCCAGATTGATGAGCGCGCGCTGCGGGAAATTTATCTTGCGGGTTTTGAACGTGCAGTAAAAAAAGCGCGTCCGAAAACCGTAATGTGCAGCTACAACCTTGTGAACGGAGAATATGCCTCACATAACAAACGTTTATTGACCGATATCTTGCGTGAGGAATGGGGTTTTGACGGCATTGTCATATCCGACTGGGGCGCGGTTGCAGACCGTGTCAAGGGTATCATGGCGGGACTTCATCTGGAGATGCCTTCTTCAAATGGCATCAACGATGCACGCATCGTAGAAGCTGTCAAAAACGGCACCCTTGCGGAATCAAAGCTGAATGAAATCGTGGGACAATTGCTGGATTATATCTTTTATTGCGCAAGGCTTCGCGAAAAGAACAAAGGGTATCAGGCGGATTATGAAGCGCATCATGCGCTTGCACGGCGTGCGGCGGCAGAAGGTACCGTACTGCTTAAAAACAGAGAAGGCATCCTTCCGCTGGCAGCGGGCAAAAGCTTTGCCGTCATCGGCGAGCTTGCCAAAAAAATGCGTGTGCAGGGAAGCGGCAGCAGCAAGCTGAATCCCAAAAACAAAGTAAGCTTTACAGAATACCTGGACAAGATTCATGCTGATTATGTCTATGCGCCCGGCTATTGTGTCGACGACGACGAGATTGACGAGGCAAAACTTTACAAAGCTGCGGAAGTTGCCAGGGACAAGGATTATGTTCTGGTGTTTGCGGGACTTACGGATATGTATGAGTCGGAGTCCTTCGACCGGGAAACCATCGATCTTCCCAAGTCGCATAATGCGCTCATTAACGAAGTCGCGAAAGTCAATCCCAATATCGTTGTTGTTCTGACCTGCGGCTCGCCTGCAGCGCTTCCCTGGCTGGACAAGGTCAAGGGCGTACTCAATGTCTATCTCGGAGGAGAGGCGGGCGGAGAGGCGGTGCATGATGTCCTATGGGGCGCGGTCAATCCTTCCGGAAGACTGCCTGAAACCTGGCCGTACAACGTGGGCGACGTTTTGAGCACACTTTATTTTGCCAAGGACGATGTTGAATACAGAGAAAGCATCTTTGTCGGCTATCGGTATTTTGATACGGTAAAAAAGCCTGTGCAGTTTCCGTTCGGATACGGCTTGTCCTATACTTCATTTGAGTACAGCGGACTTGAAATTGCGGATAAAATGGTTGCCGGAGATACGCTTAAGGTGGCTTTTTCGGTAAAGAATACAGGCAAGGTCGCGGGCGCCGAAACAGCGCAGCTCTATATCAAAGAGCAAAAGCCCGTCATTTTTTCGCCGGAGAAGCAGCTCAGGGGATTTGCAAAAGTGTTTCTGGAACCGGGCGAAACCAAGCGGGTGGAAATGGAACTGGTTTACAGGGATTTTGCTTTCTACAATACGGCTGTTTCGGATTGGACGGCGGCGCCGGGCGTTTATGAGATCATGATAGGCGGTTCTGTCAAGTGCATCAAACTGAGCAAACAGGTGATACTTGAAGGTGAAGAATTAAAAAATGTGCCGGATTACAGAAAGAGCGCGCCGGTATACTATAATATTGCCGCCGCAGCCGAAATCCCTCAGGTGCAATTTGAAGCGCTTTTGGGCAGGCCGGTCAAAGAGCGCGTGACCGGCAAGAATCGCATCGTTACTCCCGATACGGCGGTAGGAGAGCTGGACGGCAAGCTGTTTGCGCGCATCTTCCGCACCTTATCAATAAAGATCAGTACAAAAATTCTTCCTAAAAACGCAACGATTACCGATAAAAAAATGACACGTATGGGTGCGATGTATATACCTCTGCGCAATTTGTCTTTGCTGAGCGCGGGCGCTGTTCCGTATGGTGTCGTGGAAGGGCTTGTGGACATGTGCAACGGCAGATTCCTGCGCGGTTTGTTTAAGGCAATCGGAGCGTTCCGGCACAGAGAAAAGAGCAAGGCGGAGAAATACTTTAGTGAGTGAAAAGCTGATTCTTGCGACCAACAACGTGCACAAAGTGGCCGAAATCAAAGCGATATTGGGCGCACGATACGATATGGTGACGCTCAAAGAAGCGGGAATCCATATAGATATTGAAGAAACGGGATCGACGTTTGCAGAAAATGCGGTAATCAAAGCCTCCGCAATCACCAGGATTGCGGGGGGTGCCGCGCTTGCCGATGACAGCGGGCTTGTTGTCGAAGCGCTCAATGGGGAACCAGGCGTTTATTCTGCACGGTATGCCGGAGAAGGGCATAACGACAGTGATAATATTGATAAGCTTCTCAATAATCTTCGCGGCATAAAAAACAGGAAGGCGAAATTTGTATCGGCGATAGCGTTATGCCGTCCGGACGGAAAAACCATTGTCGCACAAGGCGAAGCAGAGGGCATTATCCTCAATGAGAGGCGGGGCGAAGGCGGATTTGGTTATGATCCGGTATTTTTCAGCACGGAGCTTAATAAAACCTTTGCCGAAGCCACGTTTGAAGAGAAAAATGCCGTTTCACATCGCAAAAGAGCATTAGAATCGCTTGCAGAATTGCTGTCGAAAAAGGCGTAAAAAAGTTTGTTGACTTAAGTAGAAACATTTGACAAACACCGCTTTTTTGATTATACTTATTGAGCGTTTCACAAAAGGAACTCCTGTACAGCGTTACGCGGGTGTAGTTCAATGGTAGAATTCCAGCCTTCCAAGCTGGCCGCGTGGGTCCGATTCCCATCACCCGCTCCAATGAGTCTGTAGCTCAGCTGGATAGAGCAACGGCCTTCTAAGCCGTAGGTCGCGGGTTCGAATCCCTCCAGGCTCGCCATTCCCATAAACAATGGGTCGCACTTTGACAATCCGCATCGGTTCGAGTTACCGCAAAGCATTTTTGTTTGCGGTTCGGCTGCAAAAAAGTGGTGGGTGTAGCTCAGTTGGTTAGAGCGCCAGGTTGTGGCCCTGGAGGCCGTGGGTTCGAGTCCCTTCACTCACCCCAATCACAATACCTACCGGATACAATGTTGTTCGGTCCCCGTTGGGGTGTCGCCAAGCGGTAAGGCATGGGACTTTGACTCCCACACCCGTAGGTTCAAATCCTGCCACCCCAGCCAAATATGATCCATTAGCTCAGTCGGCAGAGCACTTGACTTTTAATCAAGGTGTCCGGAGTTCGAATCTCCGATGGATCACCAATATGCGACCGTGGCGGAACTGGCAGACGCGCTAGACTTAGGATCTAGTATCTAGGATGTGGGAGTTCAAGTCTCTTCGGTCGCACCAAAAAGAATCTGTGTTTCATAAAGTTCTTGTCCGATTTTATGGAACGGATACCCAAAAAACTGTTGAAAAACAGTTTACAAAGTGTCGATGATACTGTATAATGGTGACACGAAAACGCGCGGGAATGGCTCAGTGGTAGAGCGTTGCCTTGCCAAGGCAAATGTCGCGGGTCCGAATCCCGTTTCCCGCTCCATTGGGGCTGTCCCACAAGGACAGCCCCAATACCTGTAAAAACAATGCACCTCTAGCTCAGTTGGTAGAGCAATTGACTCTTAATCAATGGGTCCAGGGTTCGAGCCCCTGGAGGTGCACCAAAATCAGCCTTTTCAGGCAAAATTTGGCAGAAAAACGTATGTTAGCAATCCAGTGCGGCATACGCTTTTCGTCGTTTTAGGGTACTTTTTTGCCCCATTGTATGTAATATCAAATAGATAATCGTGGGATAGGTCAAGCCTAAGTTCGTAAGATAAGGTATGTGACACCTAGACATAACGGCAAGGTCGAGCGTAGCACCGGGAAGACCAGCAAGATTCTATGACACGCATTAGTTCTGCAGCCTGAAAGACCTGAATAATCGACGGAAAGAGCACATTTAAGATACACCAACCATCGCACCATGCGGCCATTGAAGTACTTCCGCCCGATAGAGTATCTGCAAGCGTATTACAACAAAATTGGGGAAAGATGAAGAGGGGGATTGTTAAGGGAATAAAGAGTATGGTCCCATGACTATATTTATGGTAGTGTGTAGGATTTATGTAAAGTCATGAATGCTGATAATTTTGTTGGATACGGTTAAGGGTAATTAGATACCTTTAGCCGTTTTTGATTGTATCGTTTCGTTGGGTCTATGTCAAGATCTTTTTTTGAATTGGAATCCTGACTTAATGATAAGGGGGCTTAATTTGAGTGGGGTCGAACTGCCATCAGTTCGCCGACGGTCGGGCGGGACCGACTATCTTTTTTATCCTTATTCGGGGATACGATCGCCGTAAAAGATGTTAAGTTGGAGTTGGATCGGTGCCCAGTTTATCCGCTTCCCTGTCTATTTTGCGTTGCTCTCGGATACATCAAAGCCGTATGCCTCGTTAATATGACCGCTGATATCCCTTACCGTCATCCCCTTGACATACATCAAATGATTCTATTAGTTTTGGCTCAAATTCGCCGTCTCTGTCTCTGGGAATATCAGCTCGCCGAGTAACTCGCTGCGTCTGATTTCTTCCGGCGTCTTTTCCTTTGCATAACAAAACTTCCTGTATGCGTTTTCTATTTTACGCATTCAGGAGGTTTACACAAACTATTTCACAGTCTCTCGAACGGTAGTGTGTAGGATTTTGTGTAAAGTCCTGAATGCTGATAATTATGTTTGATA
>LVAO01000011.1 GCA_001604065.1 Clostridiales bacterium Firm_09 | reverse complement strand
ACAATAGCGATCCAGGTTAAGAGAGACGGTATTGACAAATATGTGTTTTTTGGTATAATATGGTAAAATCCGTGTTTTATGCCTTGTTTTGTTTTTGCGGATATGCCTTTTTGCAATTTGCTTTGCCGTGCTTCATACAATACAATAGAATCTGCCTTTATTAAGGAGAACCGCTATGTCCGAAGTCATCGCGAACAAGACCAATGGTTTAGAGGTATTCAAGATTCAAAGGACCTGCGTCCATGACGGACCGGGTATGCGTACAACCGTATTTTTTCATGGTTGCGGGCTGAGATGCCTGTGGTGTCAGAATCCGGAGGGGCTTGCAGACAGAAACGACATCACAAAAACCTACACGGCGCAAGAATTGGCCGAAGCCGTTCTCAGAGATAAAAAATATTATCTTTCTACCGGAGGCGGCGTGACGCTGTCTGGCGGCGAACCGCTTCTTCAGAATGCGGACAAACTGGAAGAGTTTCTGGCGCTTCTTGCAAAGGAAGGTGTGTCCGTCGCGGTGGAGACGACACTCTGCGCGCCATGGGCCGCAATAGAAAGGCTGGCAAAATACATAGAACTCTTTTTTGTGGACATCAAAGCCGCAGACGAGGAGCTGCATAAAAAGCTGACCGGTGCCGGGACGGCGCTCATACGCGGGAACCTTGACAAGCTGCTTGCACGCAAAGCAAATATAAAGTTCCGCATGGTTTCGGTGCCGAACCTCAATGACAGCGAAGATAATATAGCAAAGACCGCACAGCTTCTTCACTCCAAGGGTGTGCATACCATTGAGATACTCAAATACAACAGCATGTATAAAGAAAAAGCCAAGCGTCTTTGCATTGAAGTTCCTGAAATAGCGGCAACCGAAGAAGAAGCCCGCGCCTCTCATAAAAATACCATCCGGCTGTTTATTCAATATGGAATCAAAGCGGTCAGCGGAGAGACAGATAATCCGCCCAAAAAAGCAGTTTTTACTGACAGGGTGTTGCGTGTGCAGGAAGCCATCCGGACCAGCAAGCGCGCCTTGTGCATGGAAGTTTCCGAACTTAAAACCCGATATTACCGCAAAAACGGTTTCAAGAAACCCGTTCCTATCCATCGAGCGGAGCGGCTGGACTATGTTCTCAGGCATAAGACAGTCAAGGTTTATCCGGATGAGCTGCTTGTCGGTAATTTCACTTCCAAGCGCGTCGGCGGACAGGTGTGGGAAGAGCATTACGGCATTCTTATGATTCTGTTTTTGTATAAAATCAATCGTCAGAAGCCCGTTTCTTTCCAGTGTTCTTTCAAAGAGCGGATGCGGTTCTATTTCTATATTTTTCCTTTTTGGCTAAAACACTGCCTTTTGCGCAAGGTCAATCCCCATATCAAAGACTTTTTGCCAACGCTTGCGCGTTCGTCCGAGATGATTGCAGGCTTTAATAACAATATGGCGGCAATTGCCCACTTCATTGTCAATTTCGATCGGTTTCTTGCACTTGGAACCACCGGCATTATTGCCGAAATCGAAGCTGCAAAACGCGAGCATCCGCAAAACAATCAGGATTTTTATGATGGTGCCATTCTTTCTTTGCGCGCATTGGAAGCATTCGGGGAGCGTTATGCGGTTATGCTGGAAAAAGAAAGCCGCCTTGCGGCCAATCCCGAGCGCTCAAAAGAGCTTGCAGAAATGGCTGCGGTTTGCAGAAGAGTGCCCAAGTATCCCGCGGAGACCTTCCGGGAGGCTCTCCAGAGCATGCTCTTTTTGCAAATCGCACTGTGTATAGAGTCCTACGAAAATGCCGTTTCTTTTGGCAGGATGGACCAGTTTTTATATCCGTATTATAAAAAGGACCTGGATGCCGGGCGCATCACTTATGAGGAGGCAAAAGAGCTTATCTGTCTCTTTATCCTCAAGATGGACGAGTGCATATTGGTTAACGACGGCGACTCCTATCTTAATGTCAGCAAGCTTTTCGAAACGCTCTCTGTCGATCAGGCACTGACCTTCGGAGGTGTGGACAAAAACGGCAAGGATGCAGTCAACGATTTGACCTATATGCTGATAGACGCCTGCGAATTGCAGCCCCTTGCCATCAATATGGTTGCGCGAATCAATGAGAAGAATCCGGACAGATATATGGAGCGGCTGGCCGAAATCTATATCAACGGCTGTCCGATGCCCGAACTTTTTGCAGACAATATCTATATCGAATCCCTTCAGCGTCACTATGGCACTTCTGTAGAGAACGCGCGCAATTATGCGATTGTTGGTTGTGTGGAGCCCAATGCTTCGGATGATCACTTCGGCAATACCGACTGCGCCAATATGAACCTGACACTACCGCTGCTTCAGGCGCTCAAGGGACACGATAATGATTTATGGAATCTCTCAGACAAAGAGATTTTTCAAAAAATCATGATTAAATTCATAGAATACAATCTGAAGGGCAAGAATCCTTTCTCACGCGCATTGCTGCGGCTGCACAAAAGAATTGTGCATCGCATCGAGGTCAGAAACGGCAAATATACCTATCATCCACCCAAAAGCATGGAGGAACTAATCGAAAACTTTCAGAAACGTCTCAATTGCCTTGCAAACGGAATCCTCAAAGACCATCAGAATATAGAAAAGCATCTTCGCGAGGGCTTCACAACGCCGCTTGCTTCTGCTTTATATAAAGGATGCATCCGTACGGGAAAAGATGTCTATGAAGGCGGCACGACGTACAACACCAGCGGTATTCAGGCAGTCGGCGTGACCGATGTGGCAGACTCTTTGTATGCGGTGGAAGAGCTGGTTTTCAAAAAGAAATTATATACATTGGAAGAAATTCTGGATGCCTGCGACTATAATTTTGAAGGCGAAAAACGCCAGAAGATACGTGAAGCGTTGCTCTCCGTCCCCAAATTCGGCGACGACAGCTCCGAAGAGCCCGCGAAATGGGTCACAAAGGTAATGGAAATTTACAATAAGGCGCTCGCTTCCGTACCGGATTCTCCCCGCAACGGTTGGTATTCGGCGGGATATTATGCGCTGAATGTCAGCGACCGCTATGGCAAAGTGACGCAGGCTCTCCCGTCCGGACGTCTTGCAGGTGTGCCGCTTGCCAACAGCGTAACACCCCATTACGGCATGGAACAGGCGGATCTTTTTTCTTCCCTTAACGCAATTTCGGCCGTCAATTTCACAGATTATGCGCCCAATGGCACAACGGTTACGTTTACGGTGGATGCATCGCTTTTTCAAGGCGACGGCGGCATAAAAAATCTTGCTGCAATCTTCAAGACTTTTTTGACGACGGGCGGCATGCAGTTCCAACCCAATATCATTGACCGCCGCATCTTGCAGGATGCCTACGACCATCCGGAAAAATATCCTTATCTTATGGTCCGCGTCGCGGGTTATTGCGCGTATTTCAATGAGCTGTCGGACGATCTTAAGAAGATTATTATCAACAGAACATGCTATGTATAAAAAATTCTTTTTCAAAGGGCTTATCCATCGGCGGAAAGCGGGAACAGGAGGACGGGATCTTCATTCT
This sequence comes from Clostridiales bacterium Firm_09, assembly GCA_001604065.1. Taxonomy (GTDB): domain Bacteria; phylum Bacillota; class Clostridia; order Christensenellales; family DTU072; genus Firm-09. The sequence goes on along the minus strand of LVAO01000011.1, from coordinate 50,491 downwards.
GTCGGCGGCATCTTTTGATTGTAATGGTGTTCTGAATTATTTTTGCTATTTACAAAATTGGATTTTTCGATTAAACTGAAAGCATATTTTGTCTTCGGAGGCAGTTTTTGAGCCTGGTTACCAGAATTCTTGGGAAGGATACGGAACATCAAGTTCCCAATAAAGAACTATTGCGTTTTGCCACAGGCATCGCCGGGCAGAACGTGACTTACGGCACGATTTCGAACTGGGTGAAATACTTTCTGATGACCGCATTGGGAATCAATTCCGTTGTCGTGGGCCTTTGTCTGATGATTCCCAAAATATGGGACGCAATCAATGATCCGATCATCGGAGCGATTGTGGACAAGCATATATTCAAGAACGGCGAAAAATTGCGCCCGTTTCTCAAAATTATGCCTTTGCCCATCGGAATTATCGGCATCATCATGTTTGTTGATTTCGGGAGTGTCCCGCTGACGCTGACATTAAGCGTGATTGGTTTTCTCGTCTACGAAATGCTCTATACTTTCCACGATGTGGCGCAATGGGGGATGACCGCTTTGATCACTTCCGACCCAAAAGAGCGCGACAGGGTATCGCAGGTTGCAAGAATCGGTGCGATGGTCGGCAGTCTTTTGCCGGGACTTATCCCGATTATATTGGATCTGACCAATGGTTCGATAGATCCCAACCATTATCAGGCGCCGCTTCTGGAAGAAAAATATACGCTTCTGATTATCGCTGTCCTATTCTCATTCGGCGGCATGTCTGTTGCACTTTTCGGGTATTCTGCAAAAGAGCGTGTGAAAACCAAAAAGGTTGAAGGCAACGTAAGCGTTTCTTTCAAGCTTATTTTGCAGAACAAGATTGTGCTTTTGATTATTCTTGGCCAAATCCTTGGCTCCCTGACCCTTCATATGGACAGTGCGCTGTTTTTCAAGTACATGTATCAGACAGTTTATATCGGAGGCTTCAGATTGGAAGGCATGACGGTATCGTTTGTCTATGGGATTATCGTGGGCCTTCCCGCAACACTGATGATGTTTCTTGCAACCAAAATCGCAAGGGCATTGGGCGGCTTCAAGAACGTCCTTATTCTTCAGATGGTGATGAATCTTTCCATCCGCCTCTGCGCTTATTTTTACGGCAAATTCATAGGCTACCAGGGCCTTAATATTCTTGCCATCGCGGGTATATTGTCCGTTGCCGGATTGCCTTCTTCTCTCAACGGAATCGCGGTCACCGCTCTGTGGGGAGACAGTATCGACTATATTGAATGGAAGACGGGACAAAGAAACGAAGCGACCGTCTTTGCCATGCAGAATATGTCGGCGAAGATTACCGGTGCCATCAATACGGGCATCACCGGTTTTACCTATGCGCTTCTTGCTTATGACGCCAATACATTCGAAGGCAGAAACGGTTCGCCTATGGTTTCCGAAGCTTTCAAGAACTGGTCCTGGGAAGTCTTTATTCTTGCACCCGCCTTCGGCTCCCTGCTGTTTCTCATTCCTCTTTTATTTATCCGCATTGACAAACATACCCGCGATCGCATCACAAAAGAACTGGAAGAACGCCGAGCTCGCAAAAAAGCGGCAGAAAGCGCAACAAAATTGGGAGAAATTTATTCATGAACAGCCGGAATTTTTCAGGGAAGACATGGTTGTTCGTATTCTATTATAAGCTGCGCAGGAGGAAAGACTTCATCAAAGAATATCTTCGATAAGGATTGCCCGAGAATTGCTGGATTTTCCGGCTGAGGCGATCGCACTGCATACAGATTGTTGCCCTCATGGAGGCCGCCGTTGACGAAATCATCTTTTCACTGTATAATAATGAATACGGAGAAGGAACCATGAAAACATTTTTGCAAAGCAAATTCTGGGCAGAGCGGTGGGAAGATTGTTATCCAATCGGCAACGGCAATATCGGTATCATGGATACCTGCAGCCCTTTTATAGAAAGCATCTGGTTGAATGATGATACCTTCTGGTCCGGTTACGGCAAGGACAAAACTGTTGATGCGCCGGGAATTATTCAGAAAGCGAGGGAAGCCCTTGCAAGAAACAATTTTTCTGAAGCTGAGAAGCTCATTAATAAGAATATGCTTGCAGAATATACCGAATCCTATCTGACAGCAGGCAGGCTTCGCATCTCTTCTTATCCTCCGTTCCCGACCCATTACAGACGCACGCTTGATATCGACAACGCGATTCTGCGCTGCACCTACAAAAACTACGGCAAACCCTGCCTGACAGAAAGTTTTGTATCGCATCCCGCGGGCTGCTATGTAAAAAAGATGGAGTTTCCCTATTCCAACCGGATACGGATTGATTTTCAGTGCCCGCTTAAAGGGGGTTCCAGCTATGAAGACGGCATCTTTTGGCTCCGCGTAGAGGCGCCATCCAAGGTGACACCCAACTATCACTACTCGCCCAAGCCGATTGTCTACGACAGCAATAACAAGGGGATGACTTTCTGGGCGGGACTCAGATTTGTGACGGACGGCAAGGTGCAATATCTGATGGGCGGTATCCGTATCATTGATTTCCGCAGATTGGTTATTTATTATACATCAAAAACCACTTATGACGGGACAGAATGTCCCAAAGATATCGTGCGCAAAAGGCTTGCCGACGCAATCAGCAAGGGTTATGACGCGCTCAAAGCCGAGCATATCGCGGACTACCACTCTTTGTACAACAGGGTCACTTTCGATCTGAACGATGCGTCTTCCTCGCCCGAAAGCACCCGCAAAGCGCTCAAAATGGCGCACGACAAGGAGGCAAACAATGACAGTCTAGCGGTCACGCTGTTCAATTTCGGAAGATATCTGATGATATCCTCCTCAAGAGAAGGCACACAGGCCGCAAATCTGCAGGGAATCTGGAACAAGAACGTGCGCCCGCCGTGGTCAAGCAATTATACCATCAACATCAATGCCCAGATGAATTATTGGCCGGCAGAGCCTTGCAATCTTTCGGAGTGCCACAAACCGTTCATTGAGCAGATCAAGAAGATTGCCGCGGCAGGAGAAAATGTCGCCCGCCGAACCTTCGGCATGAGCGGCTGGATAGCCGGGCATAATTCGGATATATGGGGGCATGCCGCGCTTGTGGGTGCAGAAAGCAACGGAAATCCGTCGGCTTATGCGATGTGCATGAGTTCTTCGGGTTGGCTGTGCAGTCATCTTTTTGAGCATTATCTGTTTACGGGCGATAAGGATTTTCTGAAGGATACGGCCCTTCCTCTTATGGAGGGTGCCGTGCGTTTTTATCTTGATTATCTCAGCGAAGATAAAGAAACCTCCTATCTTATTCCGTCACCGGGAGCAAGTCCGGAGAATCAATTCTATATAAAAAGCGAACGTTATGCTTACAATAAGTGCGCAACCATTGATGCCGCAGTCATCCGCGAACTGTTCAAGAACTATCTTACAGCAATCGACATTCTCGGTTTAGAGAGTCCGCTGTATCACAAAACGCGCGCAGCTCTCAACAGAATTTATCCGTACAACATCTCGGCCAAAGGCTATCTGCAGGAGTGGTATGAGGATTATAAAGAGGTGGAAGTGGCCCATAGGCACCTTTCTTTGCTGTATGGGCTGCATCCCGGAAGCGAAATCACACCGGAAGGTACGCCTCTGCTGGCAGAAGCATGCAGAAAAACGCTGGAAAGGCGCAGCGATGACGGGACGGGCTGGAGTCTGGCGTGGAAGGTCTGCATGCATGCACGGCTGAAAGACGGCGACAAAGCATATAAGATATTAAAAAATATCTTCCGCCTGTCCACACCCGCCAACCGTGTGAGCGGCTGCTATGCCTCATTATTGGGCGCCCATCCTCCCTTTCAGATTGACAGCAACTTCGGCGTGACCGCAGGCATTGCCGAAATGCTTCTTCAGAGCCATGCCGGCAAGATAGAACCGCTTCCCGCGCTTCCTTCCAATTGGAAGAAAGGCAGAATATCCGGTTTAAAGGCAAGAGGCGGCAAAACCGTCACCATCGCGTGGGACAACGGCAGGCTGACCGAATTTCTGATAAGCGGCTGAATGCAGTTGTACAAATGAAGATCAAGATTTACACATCCAATACACTCAATGGCGCCTGCAGTCTTGTCATTGACGCTCTCGGCAGACAAAACACAGCTGGCAGCAGGCATATTGTGATTGTACCCGACAAATTTTCTTTGTCCATAGAAAAAGAAATCTTTATCCGCCTCGGCATCGAGGCGAGCTTCAATATTGATGTCGTATCGTTCATGCGCCTTTCTGCCAAATATCAAAGCAATCCGACGGAATGTCTATCAAAATCGGGCGCACTTTTGGTCTTCAAAAAAATTCTCAACCGTCACGCCTCTTCGCTCCGGCATTATGGGCGCGTGGCAAGACTGCCGGGTTTTGCTTCAGAAATGTATGCGGTCATCACCTCTTTCCGCAACAATTGTCATTCGCCGGAAGCGATTCGGATGGCGGTAGAAAAACTTCCTCAGGATTCCCCGACAAGGAGGAAGGCAGAGGATATCGCATTATTATATAAGGAATATATAAAGGAGCTTGCGCAGGGTTACGGCGACGGTACAACACGGATGGACGAGTTTGTCAAAAAAGCGCCGGAGCTGGATATCCTGCACGAATCCCACGTGTACATTGCGGGCTTTTCTTCCTTTACCGCAAAACAATACCAAATCATCGCCGCGCTGATGAAGGTTTCAAAATCGCTCACGATTGCCGCAACTCCCGGAAACGGCGGAGAAAATGCCGATTTCTATCCTTATTCTACACTCAGGCGGCTGACAGAGCTTGCCGAAGAAGAAAACAGTCCCGCCGATGTTGTCGCCTCATCCGAATGCCTGAAAGAGCCGTTCGGCACAATCAACAGGTATCTGTTTTCGGCAAAAGAGGTTCGGACGCCCCCCAATCCGGGAGCGTTTGCAGTGTTTGAAGAAAATACCGTCTATGACGAAATCAACGGCATTGCGAAAGAAATTGCCCGGCTTGTCGCGACGGACGGATTGCGCTACAGAGACATAGCCGTCGTGTCATGCAACGATAGCCATGCAGAACTGATCAGAAGCATTTTCGGGCGCTACCGCATTCCTTGCTTTGTGGATAAAAAATACAAACTGACGGATTCGCTCTGCTATAAATATTTGTTTTCTGCACTGGAAACGGCGGAATACAATCTGCGCAGGGACAAACTGCTGGATTTTGCAAAAAATCCATTATGCGGTCTGACCTATGATGAGGCGGACAACTTAGAAAATTATGTTCTTGCCCATAGCATCAATTACAGGGGTTTCCTTTCGCCTTTTGAAGAGGAAGAATCCGAAAATGAGAGAAGAAAAATCATCGCCATATTGACCGAAATCAATATCGGGACCCAAACCGCCGGAACGTTCAGCAAGACATGCCGCAGACTGATGGAAAGAGATGGCCTGAAGAAACTACTGGAAGAAGAGAGCAGCCTTTCGGGCGATGTCGACATTCATGCAAGCAATATGCAGGCATACGACGCTCTTTTGTCGTTGTTGGACGAAATAGAAACGCGGATCGGAACAGAAACGTATTCTTTTGGCGAATGCAAGAATATCCTTGCCGCTTGTGCGGAGGGTGAAGCGTTTTCGCTGATTCCGCAATGCGCCGACTGCGTGTTTGTGGGTAACATAAAGGACAGCCGTTACGATAACCTTGATATACTGTTCGTCATGGACGCGACGGCGGACGTCTTGCCCGCCGCGCATGATTATAAAGCAATCCTTTCTGCCGGGGACTTCGTGTTTCTGGAAGAAAGCGGACTCAGGCTCTTTCCTGCACCGGCCGATCAGATTGCAGAGGACCTGTTTTTTCTTCTTGATCTGTTTACCAAAGCAAAACAGCATATTTATTTTGGATATGCGCGTCTGTCTCCTGCGGGAATTCTGCAGAGGCCTTCGCCTGTTTTTGGAGAACTGGTCAATCTGCTTTCGATAAAGCCGATAAGCCTGTCCGCCCAGAATTCTGTATTGAAGGCAAAAAGCGCAGAGGCGCTGGCTCTTGCCGTTGTTTCTGAGGAGAATGCATTTTTCGAATTTCTGCAAGGTGTAAAAAAAGCATCCTTCAGCGGGGATTTGGCAACCCAAAATCTCGATATTTTGTATTCATCTCTTCCGGAAAATCTGAGGGAGCGCGCTGAGGGACTTTTTCATCCTGCGGACGCAGAGAAAAAAGTGGACGGCGGTCTGTATTTTTCTTCGGACGGCAACGGCCGATACTATACCAAAGCTACGCAGCTCGAAACCTATTTTGCCTGCCCTTATCTGCATCATCTGCGCTATGGCCTGGATCTCAGGCCGCGTCCGGAAGGAAGGCTTGAACCGATGGACGCAGGAATTATCCTTCACAAAGTCCTGGAGCTGTTTTTCAAAAGGACGAAGGGAAAGCTCAGGGAGATGAATGAGGAACAAATCTTTTCCTACAGCGAACGTGCGATCGAAGATGTGTTTTCGGATCCTGCCTACGGAGGAAGGTCCGGGGATATTTTTGCGCGATTTTCGCTTTCCGTACTCAGAAAAAACTGCCGTAGAATACTGCCCGCGCTTGCAGAGCAAGTCCGACATTCCAAATATTCGCCCTATCTTATAGAATATGTTTTTGATCAGAACGAAGCAATTCTCATACAAGCCGGTGACAGAACGTTTTTTGTGCGCGGCAAGATCGATCGTGCGGATCTTCTGACGGAAGACGGGAAAAGAAAAATCATGATCATCGATTATAAATCCGGCGGAAAGGACAATCCGGATTATAAGAATACTTATTTCGGAGAAAATCTTCAGTTGTGGATTTATCTCGAAGCGCTCCGCCGGGAGGGATACTGTCCTACGGGTACATTTTATTTGCCTTTATCCGGCAGCAAAGACGGTGAAGAATATCCATACCGTCTCAAAGGATTTTTTGATGCAAACGAAATATTCAATTTTGATACAGGCATTGCATCGTTGAAGGGCAACAAATACGTTTCCTCTGTTCTGGGAAGCACCCCTTCGGGAAAGCTCAAAACTTCGGTCAGCGCCGAAGAAATCGGCAAGCTGATTGATTACAATATTGCACTGACAAAACAGGCGTTGACCGAAATTTCGGAAGGAAATACCCAAAGAAGCCCCTGGAATACCGGTATGTGCGAACGCTGTATCTATCTGCAGCTTTGCGGGGGAGCGCAGCCGCATGAGTGCCGCGACAAAACCTCTTCGGGGATACCCCTTGGCAAGGAGGAACAGGATGCCTGATTGGACAGATATGCAGAAGAGGGCGCTTGAAGAGTCCGGAAATCTGCTTGTGAGCGCTTCGGCGGGAAGCGGCAAGACCAGCGTTATGGCGCAGAAGGTAATCAATTATCTTCTTTCTTCGGCGACGGCGGATGTCGGCAGGCTGATTGTCATCACGTTTACCAAAGCCGGCGCAGAGGAGCTGAAATCCAGGATTACCGAAAATCTTTATGAAGAGATGCGCAGGACGTCGGATGAAGCGCTACGTCTGCGGCTAAGGAAGCAGATCGCCGGCATACCGGTTTCTTACATAACGACTATTGACGGCTTCTGTCTGTCCGTCGTAAAAAAACACTTTGAACTTATCGGCAAGGATCCGTCGGTATCGACGATGGATGAGGGCGAAGCGAGAATGTATTTTACACGTGCCCGCGAAGAAGTGCTGGAAAAGGAACTGACGGAGGAAGATCAGACATTCCTGGAACTGGCAGGAATGTTCTCATCCTCACGGGATATCGGTGCTCTAAGAGATACCATCGATTATATGCATGCTTTTCTTGCAGCCCATGAGGACGGAAAGAAGTTCGCGGACGCTGCGGCGGTTTTGCTTGCTCAACCGGTCGAACGATCCGATTCCGTAAAATATTTAATCAATTATTATAAAACCAAAGCCAAAGAGCTTGTTTCGCTTTGTGACCGGAGGCTGGCCGTGCTTGGCAGCCTTCCTCCTTCCAAAGCAATTTCAAGATTTTCGGATTCTGTATCCGGCTGGCGCGCGATTCTGTCGGACCTTGCACACGTTATGGACGTCGAGGCAATGTTTTCGCTTGCCGCAAGCATCCAATTTCCTTCTTCCGCCAGAAAGACAGAAGAGATCGGGGAAGAACAATATGACGCGATTGAATCCGCCAAAGAAATAACAGGCTGCGCAAGAGAATTCGTCAGTGAAGTCAGAGAGACGTTCGGAGGAAGTTTCGCCGAGGCGAAAGCAAAGGAAGAAAAAGCAAGGAAGGCCGCAGAAAGGCTGCTCAGACTGACTCTCCGAGTGGATGAAGTCTATGCGGAAATCAAAGCAAAAGAGCGCAAGGCCGATTTTGCTGATATCGAACGGGACGCGCTGTCGATTCTTTCCGTACCCGGCGCCGCGGAAGAGATTAAGAACGGTACGGATTATATTTTTGTTGACGAATATCAGGATACCAATTATCTGCAGGAGGCAATCCTTTCCAGAATTTCAAAGGACAACCTTTTCATGGTGGGAGACATCAAGCAGTCCATTTATAAATTCCGTTTTGCAGAACCGGGGATATTTCTTGACAAAAGCATCTGCTATGAAGAGAAAGGCGGGGGAAAGAATATTCCTTTCAGAGAAAACTTCCGCTCCTCGCGCGGCATTGTTGATTTTGTCAATGCATTGTTCAACGAAATCATGACGCCGTCCTTTGGCAGATTGGATTACCGCGGCACCGCCCAACTGGTGGCCGGACTGGAAGAAATGCCTAAGAAAAATGATTTTCCGGATGTCGAGATTGCCATGCTTCCGCCGGCTTCCGCGCGTGAAACGACCCTTCATCCTTCCGTGTACAGCGTCAGAGACGGCGCGAGAACGGCAGAAAAAATATCTCCGGAAGGCGTGTATATTGCCGACCGCATTACAGAAATGGTCGGCAGGGCATTGTTGTATGATGCCAAAACAAAATCATATCGGATATGCAGATATTCTGATATCGCAGTACTGACGCGCAATAAGGCGGCATCCGATATCACAGAGGAACTGAAAAGGAGGGGCATCCCTTATAAGGCAGAAGATTTCAGGGGAGAGGCCGATACCTCCTCCACCGATCTGCTGATTGCCTTTGCAAAAGTGCTTGATAATCCCCGTCAGGATATTCCGCTTGCATCCGTCATGAAATCCTTTTTTGGGAAATTCACGGACGCAGAGCTTCTGGAAATACGTTCAAAAACAAAAAATTGTTGGTTTTGGGAATCCGTTAATGCCTATTCCGGTGACCCGAAAATAGAATCAAAGATTTTTTCGCTGCATTCTCTGATTGAACGCTACAGACGTTTGTCCGCCTTTCTTGACATGCGGGAGCTTTTTGACAGACTTGTTGCTGAGACCGGATACGACGGGTATCTCTTATCTCAGGATATCAATGCGATTCGCCGTGTCAATGCTTTTATCTTCTCGCTTTCGGGCACACGAGGAGGAGGAAGCCTGAGGGATTTTCTTTCCTGCCTGGGCAAAGAATTATCTTTTGCTCCTGTCGAAGAAGATTGCGTCACGTTTTTGAGCATTCACGCAAGCAAGGGCCTGGAGTTTCCGGTTGTTTTTTTGGCAAAAACCAATGTTCCGATGAAGCCCGAATGCCGGAGCGGGATGATCTATATGGACAACCGTCTGGGAATAGCTGTCCGGCATGTGGAGGAAGACACGGATTCCAGAAGCGACACTTTATCGACGCGTGCGCTGGCGCTGAAATCTTCTCTGGAAAGCAAAGAAGAGCTGGTACGGTTGTTCTATGTTGCCGCGACAAGGGCAAAGAGGCATTTGTTTATCACGGCGGAGCAGATGAAAAAGGACTATCTTACTCCCGACAAGCCGCAAACCTTTGCCGGATGGATCCGGTACGCGGCATCGGTCAATCCTTCCATAAAAAGCTATTATTTTTTTCCTCCGGATGCTCCGGTTGTTGCAAAAACCGGGCGATTTGCCTATCTGCCCAAAAAGACGTCATCCGTGCCGATTCCGCCGCGCCCGTATCCCTATGCGGAATCCACGAAACTAAGCTGCAAGTACAGCGTCACCACTTTGAATAAGCGCGACGGGGCGGAATCCGACGAAGGAATGCCTGCAGCGGAGGTGCTCGATTCTGAATGGGAAAAAGCGGAAGATAAGATTGGATTGGGCATCGCATATCATACTGTTCTGCAATATCTTGATTTTTCGGATGCAAGGCCGGAACAGACAGATAAGCTCATTGAGGAACTTCTGACCGGCGGCAGACTTGCTTCGCTGCCGTTGGGATTTGATGCAAATGCAATCAGAAAAGCACTTGCGAATCCGGTTTTTGCGGCTTTAGCCGGGGGAAAATGGTACAGGGAACAGCCGTTCATGCTTTATGTTCCGGCAAACCTTGTGAAAGAAACGAAAAGCGAAGACCCTGTTCTTGTGCAGGGAGTCATTGACTTTCTCAGTATAGGGAAAGAAAATGTGTTGATTGATTACAAATTTACCTCAGCCTCCGTGGACCGGATTGCCGAACGTTACAGGAAGCAGCTGGATATTTATACGCTGGCGGCAGAAAAAGCATTGGGATTGACCATAGACAAGCGCGCGATCTATCTCATCGGCCGCGATGAATTCATCTGGATGTGATGTCCGCAATGCCTTCTGTAAATAGAAAGCAAATAATATGAACTTGCTTGCCATTCTATTAATAATTATTAAAAATAAGGGTTGCAAAATAGGTGAAGTACGTGTATAATGTCTTTATCCAGTATTCCAGGAGAGAGAGTTATGGATTCTTTCGTCAAAGGCATTGCGGATTTTCTCAATAACAAAATAGATTTTCTGAATTTCGGGAAGTATTCGCCTGCTGTTTATATCGCCGCAGCCGGTGTGCTGGGTATTTTGATTGTCTTTCTCATTTCGCTGCTTGTCAAAGGCGGCAGCAAACTGACCAAGTTGCGCAAAATACTGTCGGATACAACAGCGTACATCCATGCCATGCAGATTGTGGATCAGAACAACGTTGAGTTGTTATATGACAAAATTCGGATGATGTCCCGACCGGTCAATGCGGGTTGGACGGCATTCATGACACAGCAGACCGGATATCCCTCTGATTATATTACAGAAAAAGAATGCCTTGACGAGCGCAAAAGCGGCATCGGTTTCCATCCGGGCAAGGGATTTTTTGAGATTGTCAGCATACTGATTCTGTGTCTGTGTGTGGCATTGGCCAACATAGCATGCATGGATCTTCTTAGGGATGTCACCCTTCAGAATGCTACGGGCGTTGCTCTTTCTGTTCTCGGTGCCGTGTGTGTGCCTTTTTTGTCTTTTCTTATTTTTCTTGCAATCCTGGGCGGAACTTATAAGAGGGCCTATCGCAGGCTGTCGGCAGCCTTTCAGGCTTTTCAGGATGCTTTGGACAGCGCCGTTGTCATTTTCCGTGAAGAGCAGGATGAATTTGTTTCGGAGAACATAGAAGAAATCAACAGCACCATAGAAGAAATTCTCGCGAACAAACTTAATAAAACCGAAGTGATCGAACTGGTCACGACTCCCAAAATAGAAGAAGAAGCCCAGACAGAGCAAGCTGCAACCGAATCGGTGCCCACACCCGCATCCGCGCCTGCTCCGGCACCCGCACCCGCGCCTGCCGCCGCACCCGCGCCTGCCGCCGCACCCGCGCCTGCCGCCGCACCCGCGCCTGCTCCTGCCACTGCACCATCCTCCGGGCCGGTCAAAGAAGCGGCAATCGAAACAGCCGCGGCAGCCGAAGCCAACGAAGAGGTTGTAAAAGGCAACAGACTGATTCAGCTGGTGCATATCGTAGAAGCCGCAGTGTCAGATCCTTCCACCACCGCTGCCGACGTTGATGAGCTTGCAGAACTGATTTATTCTTATATGACCAATGGGGATTATACTACCCCCGAAGAACGCGATTTATTGGCGGATTGCCTCTCGATTCTCGCCCAATTCAAATAGCAAAGAGGGAGATATGGATACCGACCCTTCAAGTAGAACGTACAATCTGTTTACATAATCCTATCCTTCGGTCAGGACCTTTTTGTATTGAGGGATATGGAAATATCCCCTAATCTTTTCAAGGAGGTTCAGACATGCTGCAAATCTTTCAATCTTCCAATGGTACGCTCAAAGAGCTGCAAAACGAATTCGCCGGCGGCATCAACCTGAAAAACTGCTGGGTGCATCTTACCAATCCTACGGACAAAGAAAGCGAGCTTATCGTTCGCACCACCGGCATTCCGGAGGACATGCTTAAAGCTGCCCTGGACGAAGAAGAAAGGGCGCGTATCGAGATGGATGACGGATGCATGCTGGTTTTGTTTGACATACCAATTATCGAAGAAGAAAGCACCTATTTCAGTTATACAACGATGCCTCTTGCCGCTATTCTGACTCCGGACTGCCTCGTTACTGTTTGCCTAAAAGAAAATTCCATTATTCACCAGCTAATCAACGGCAGGGCAAAGACCCCCGATACTTTCCGGCGTGAACGCCTGTTATACAGAATGCTCTATCTGACGCATGTCAAGTTTTTGCAATATTTGAAGCAGATTGATAAATCAAGCCAGCGTATTCAGATAGAACTACATCGCTCCACAAAAAACAAGGAGCTCATACAGCTTTTGGATTTAGAAAATTCTCTGGTATATTTTTCTACCTCGCTGCGCTCCAACAGTCTGGTTATTGAAAAGCTTACAAGAATGGATGCTAAAAAAGTAGAAGATACAGAATTGCTCGAAGATGTAGCGATAGAGAATCGTCAGGCACTGGATATGTGCAATATTTACCGCGACATTCTTTCGGGCACTATGGACGCCTATGCTTCTGTTATTTCAAACAATCTGAACATCATCATGAAAGTTTTGACAACGCTTACAGTGATTCTGGCTGTACCGACTTTGGTCGCTTCGTTTTGGGGAATGAATACCGGTGTGCCTTTTGAAGGGAAGCTATGGGGATTCTGGGTAGTGCTTGGGATTTCTCTGGTGCTGACGGCAATCAGTGGATTTTTTCTTATCAAAGACAAATCCTTACGTCCCAAAAAATAAATTCAAACGCGCCGTAAGGCGCGTTTTTTGCGATTATCCGAAAAGCGTGTTTTTGCTTGCGGGAAGGAATTGCGTATCACTTCTTGTTCCAACAAGGACTTGCGGAACAAAAGAATACGTTTCGGACATTATATTCCGCCATCCACGCCAAGCACCTGACCGTTGATGTAGCCTGCCTGTTCCGAAGCAAAAAAGAAAACAGCCTCGGCAACTTCTTCCGGGGTTCCCATACGTCCGACGGGGATGGTATCTATGAGCGTGCGCAAGGATTCCGGCTCTATTGCCCGATTCATGGGGGTATCTATAAGTCCGGGAGAAACACAGTTGACGGTAACGCCGGAAGGACCCGCCTCTTTCGCAAGGGCTTTGGTAAAACCGACGATTCCCGCTTTTGCAGAAGAATACGGCACTTCGCAGGATGCGCCGTATTGTCCCCACATGCTTCCGATGTTGATGATCCTACCAAACCGAGCGGACACCATGCCGGGAAGAACGACCTTAGAAAGGAGCATGGCGCCCATAAGGTTGACAGAAAGTATTCTGAGGATATCCTGATGGCTGTAATCGGTATAAAGACGGATATCGCTTGTTCCGGCATTGTTGATAAGAATATCCACGCCGCCGTAAATTTTACGGACGCCGTGATAAATCGCGTCCACATCTTCTGCGCTGCTCAGGTCGCCTCCGAAAAGAGCTACGGGACAGCGTTCAGAAAGCTGCCGATACAAAGTCTCTGCTCCTTTGCGGTTATGATGATAACATAAAGCCAGCCTATAGGGCTCTTCTGCAAAACGTCGCGCGATTGCGCTTCCTATCCCACCGGCTGCGCCGGTAATCAAAACGGTCTTCATCATGTATTCTGTAGCCATAGCTACCATTATAGGGAATAACCTTTGCTTTCCAGCATGGCATCCAGTATTGCGATGGCAAGAGCGCTGCTGACGACAATATTTGCTCTTGGTACCAGACAGGCGACATGGTCGCCGCGGATCGAGAGGTCGACAATCTGATTGGTTGTAAAATCCAGTGTTTTTTGAGGTTGGCTGATAGAAGGCGTGGGTTTGAAATCGGTTGTGACAATGATTGGCATGCCATTGGTTATGCCGCCGTTGATGCCGCCGTTGTTGTTGGTGGCAGTTTTTATTTTGCCTTCTTTGTTGAGCATAAAACTGTCATTGACTTCGCTTCCTCTGGCATGGGCGAACATGTGCCCGAGGCCGAATCCTACGCCCTTGACGGCGGGAATAGAAAAGAGAACGGAGGCAATTTTGCTTTCCATATTGTCAAAAATGGGCGTGCCGATGCCGGCCGGAATTCCCACGACGGCGCTTTCGACCGATCCGCCCAAAGAATCTCCCGTTGCCTTGACGCTTTGGAGAAGGGAGACCATTTTTTTGCGGGCTTCTGGAGAAATCGTGGCCAGAGGGCTGGAATTCAGCCGTTCAATCAGTACTTGAGGGATTTCGGTACCGAAGCGTTCGTCATAGATGTCGCCGATACATTTGATATGCGAAGCGATTTCAATCCCTTTGGAAGACAGATAATCTGCGCACATCGTGCCCAGAAACACCAGTGGGGCGGTTATCCGGCCGGAGCGATGTCCCCCTCCGTTGTGGTCGGCATGGCCCTGATAGCGTTTGTCCAAAGAGTAATCCGCCTGAGAGGGGCGGGGAATGCCGTCAATAAATTCGGCAACATTATAATCTTTGTTGCCAAAAACAACGGTAACCGGCGCGCCGTTTGTGACGCCGTTGGTAATGCCGGAAAGGATGCGCGGCCGTTCTTCTTCTTTGCGGACCTTTGTAAAATTGTTTCCGCCCTGTCTTAGCTTAAGAGCAAGCTTGATTCGATCCAGATTCAAGGGTATCCCTGCAGGGAAGTTGTGCAGGGTGCCTCCCACGATCAATCCATGCGATTCGCCGAAGAGAGAAATCTTTAAGTTGCTGCCCCAGATTGAGCTCATAATGCCTCCACGTCGAGGAATATTCTTTTGTTTGCTTCGCGGAAGAATTCCGCGGAGGGTACTTAAATAGTATATCTTCCTTGCGGTATTTCGTCAATCCGGAATTTTTTGTCGGAGTCAAACGGACGGAGTTATTCTGCAAGGATACTCGCAAGAGTTTTCCACAGAATTTCTGTACCAATTCGCAACCGAAATTTCCGTATGCTTTTTTGAGTCCGTATGTTGGGCCAAAGGGGCACCCAAAACAACCTTTTTATTTGCGTTGTGCATGGAAACGTCGGATTTTTCTTGCGCAAAATGTGGATAACCCGGTGCATTTGTGGATAACTTGCCTGAAGGATGTGGATAACCCGGTCTTTCGCTCCTATCTGGAAAAATAGAAAAATGGTAAATGTGGTTGCATATTTTTCATGTAAAGGCTATACTTGAAAAAAAAAGAGGTATTTCCGATGCATCCGTTTTGGATCATTATTTTATCGATGCTGGGTGCCCTGATACTGTTTATGGTAATAAGGACGCTTATGGTGCGTCCCAAGCCCATATGTAAGACAGATTATACGCCCCGGGATATTGACATACAAAAAGTCGCGGCGCATCTTGCTGGCGCGGTGCAAATACCTACCGTTTCAATGAAGCACAACGATATGGACGGCTCAGTTTTTCTTCAGTACCAAAAATATTTGGAAAAGACGTATCCCCTGATTGCTGCCCGTGCCGAAAAAATCAACATTAATCAATATGCCGTCCTCTATTTTATACGCGGCAGGGATGAATCGTTGCTTCCCGCCGCAATATTGGCTCATCAGGATGTTGTACCGGCACCGGAGGAAGGGTGGGAAGTGCCTCCCTTCAGCGGGATCATCAAGGACGGGTATCTTTACGGCCGTGGTTCACAGGATATGAAATCCCAGATGATTGTTGCGCTGGAAGGTTTGGAACTCCTGCTTCACGAAGGAAGGGAACCCAGACGCAGCATTTATTTTTGCTTCGGGCATGACGAAGAATTGACCGGCAAAGAGGGCGCCTTGCAGATTTCTGCTTATCTGGAAAAAAGAGGTGTGCGGCTGGAGTACGTTATCGACGAAGGCGGCACGATTCTGGACGGAAAAATCTTTGGCATCAACAATAAAATTGCGCTCATCGGTACCTGTGAAAAGGGATATGCTGATATCAGGCTGGAAGTAGAAAAACCGGGTGGACACGCCGCGACGCCGGCTCGCAGAACATCGGTGGGGATACTTGCCGAGGCCATCTGCGAGATCGAGCATAATCCCAAAAGGACACGCTGGACACTGCCCGTCAAACAGATGATAAAAAGTTTGGCGCCGCATATGAAATTTGTCTACAGATTTATCTTTGTCAACCGCGATGTTCTTTCGCCCTTGTTGAAGTGGGTGCTGAGTGTTGTCAGCCCCTTCACCAATGGCATTGTACGCACAACGATGGCGGCAACCCAGACACAGGGCGCGCACACGCCCAACACGCTTCCCACCAAGGCTTATGCAAACATAAATTGCCGCCTGAATACCGGAGATACGGCCGAAGAAACGCGCGCTTATATTCAGGATTTGGTCGGGAAGAAAGTGAAAGTATCCATAGAGGATGGCTACCGCGATCCTTCTCCCGTTTCTTCCATTGACGGCAAGGCATACGGTGCCTTGGAGCGGACGATCCGCGAAGTCTTTCCCGGTTATGTTGTTGCGCCTTATCCCTTTATTGCGGCTAGCGATGCAAAATATTATTACAATCTGACGGATCAGGTCTTTCGTTTTACGCCGTTTGAAAAAACCGAGGATGACGCAAACCGCATTCACGCCGAGAACGAAAGACAAAGTGTAGAAAGCCTCAGACAGGGTACTCTTTTCTTTTTGCGCCTGTATGAAAATACCTGTTTCTGATGCATCTTTGCATTAGTGTATAAAGGGAAATCCGTACCACTATATATTGTATTGATGCTCCCCGAAAATTGTATTTTCGGGGGGTTATTTTTTGCTTGCCAGAACATTTTTCATTTTTTATGGTATACTTGTTGTCCAAGGGAAAAACGTTTGACCTTTACCAAAGAATCAGGGTTGCAGAGGCTATGATACACGACGAAACCACCAACAATAAATTGCTTGTACTTTTTGTGCTGGACAAACTCGAAATGGCAGTCAATGAAGAGATTCTGTTGCAGATTTGCTCTATGGACAACAATTGGGTGCCGTATCTTTTCTGCAAGCAGATCATTCACGAACTGTTGAAGAGCGGTTTTATCACCCGTGTAGGCAACAACGGCAATCCGATGATCGCGCTGACAACGGATGGCCGAACCTGCCTTGCTCATTTTTATAACGACATCGCCCTCTCCGTGCAGGAGGAAGTCGCAGAATATGTGCGCAATCATCGTCTGGATTATCGCAAGCAGCAGGAATTTGTGGCGGATTATTACCGCAACAGCGACAGTACCTTTACGGTCAGTCTCAAGATTCTGCAGGTTTCTCAGCCGCTCCTGGATATCAAACTGGTTGTCCCTTCCCGCTCGGTAGCGGCTTCTGTCTACAACAGCTGGAGCGGCAAAGCGCATGAGGTCTACCAGGCGCTGCATGATATACTGGTAGAAGACTAAAAAATTCCTGGCGGCCGTTATATGACCGGCTTCAACAAAATGATCTTCGATGTGCAAAAGGTCATTTTTTGCATAAGCATGAAGATTAACGTTTTTTTGAAACGAATACCTTGGATAAACAAGGGGCTGTCTTTTGAGACAGCCCCTTTGTTTCGCATTGGCTTGTATCACCATTTGGGTCGGATGAACCGTTTTTCTTGTTCCGACAGATCCAGGCCCAGGGTTCCGCCCGGATTCATGATATTATTGGGGTCAAAGTGACGTTTGAGAGCTTTGAAGATTTCCATCTGATTGGTGCCGATTTGCCCTTCCAGCCACGGCGCGAACATTTTGCCGATGCCATGATGGTGGCTGATTGCGGCGCCGGACTTCTGGATGGCATCCAGTATGCCGCGATGGTAAGACAGATAATCGTCCAATTCGGTCATTTTTGCGATGAAGATGAAATAGAGATTCGCGCCCTGCGGATAGACATGCGACATATGCGTCGTGCATATCGTGTTGGGGCGCGATTTACAGTACTCGCGTACGGTCTTATGGACATAGGACATATTGTCCCAGTTGACAGAGCACTCCAATGTATCGGTCATGATGCCGAAATCCTGCATGGAGTCGCGAAGATAAGGATCGTTGAAACGCCCTTTTTCCCAGGCAGATACGGGTATGCTCGTCAGATTCATGGCATTGTAGCTTCGGCAGATTTCTTTGACGTTGCGAGCGACGTTCTTGCAGAATCCCCTTTCTCCGTCTGTGAAACCTAAAAACAGGCACCGCTGCATGGGCAGATATCCGCGCGCCTTGAGAATTTTGCCCAGTACGGGAATGTCGTCTATGCCGTAAAGCTGCATCATGACTTCGGTTTCTTCTGCATCCGAAAGGCGGAATACAGAGGGAAAACCAAACTGTGATTGCATGATCTCCCGCGCCGCGGCCTGTGCATCCTCCCAGTTGTGGAACATGAAGGAAAATTTGAAATGGTTTTCGGGCATGAAGCGGAAGATGCGCAGCGTCACATGGGTCAGAATACCGTAGGCGCCTTCGCTTCCCATCATGATCTGATTGATGTCCGGTCCTGTCGCTTTGGCGGCATAGTCATCGGTAACAATTTTTCCTGCCGGCGTCACATATTCCTGACCCAGAACAATATGTTCTATCTTGCCATAATATGTGCTGTTCTGCCCTGCGCCGCGGGTGACGGTCCAACCGCCGACGGAGCTGTATTCAAATGACTGCGGAAAGTGTCCGCAAGTGTATCGGCGTTTTGCGCCGAATCTCTCGGGTGCTTCGTTAAGCGTTCTTTCCAGATCCGGCCCGCTCATGCCCGCCTGCACCGTAATGGTCTGATTGGTTTCATTGAACTTGATAACTTTGTTGAAGCGTGGCCGCATATCCAGAGAAATGCCGCCTTTCATACATTCGACCCCGCGGGTAACCGAAGATCCGCCTCCGTAAACATAGATGGGAATGATCTCCTGATTGCAGAACTCGACAATTTTCTCAATTTCGCTTGCGTCCGAAGGATAAATTACGATGTCCGGCACATTCTCCACAATATGCTTGCGGAGACGCATCAGATCATGCATTGTCTTGCCGTAGGCAACCGAAAGCCTGCTGTAACAGTCTGTCCGCACGTTTTCTGCGCCAACGATTTCGCGGAACTTATCGATCTGCGCTTCATTGAGTCTGGGCGGGATATCGAAATCCACCTGTTCGTATCCGCATTCTTTGGGCGTGCGGAAATCCTCATCTGTCATTTGAAATTGCTCCTTCATCATCTTGTAGAGCTTTTCTTTTGGCACTTTGAAGAAATCCGGATCGCCCCATTTTAATATGCTTCGGTAACTGCCTTCCGGCGCACGCTTCTCCTGCCAGTCCGGGCGGAAGCCTTTATAGGGTTTTGACATGAAAATAACCTCCTATTTGCATTGACGTCTGATATCGAAGAAAATGGGTTGAAGCCGTTTGTAGCTTTTTCGGTATACATTATTGTAAAAACTCTTATAGATTGCATGCACTTCCGGATTGGGCCTGAATTCATCCGTGACGTGTACCATATTGCGCATCGCCTCGTCAAAATCCCGATAAACACCCAGACCCGCAAACGCGCAGATCGCCGCGCCAAGGCCGCTGGTTTCGTATGTCTGCACGCGTACAACAGGCAGCCCGAACATGTCCGCCGTCATCTGGCATACTTCGTCGCTTCGCGCGCCGCCGCCGGATACGGCCAGTTTGGTCACTTTTGTTCCCGACTTTTTTTGCAGCGACAGCATGCCGTCATAGAGCGCAAAACCGATCCCCTCAATGAGCGCACGGTAGACATGCAGCATCGTGTGGCTTTCGCAAAAGCCGATGAGCGCACCTTTGGACTCAGGATAACGGAGGCAGGCGCCCCAATAGGGTTGTGCAAAAAGGCCTTCGCAGCAGGGCGGAACGGTCTTAAGCTGTTTGTCCAAAACACGCTCATAGCCTTCGGAGGGCGATTTGTTGAGAAATTCCTTCAAGAACCAGGTCAGCATCCAGTATCCGCGCACAACCATGATTTCCGGATTGTAGCGATTGGGATAAACCGCGGGATAGGCAGGGAGGAAGGTGATCGGTTCGACGTATTTTTCTGTAGTGATTTGGATGGTGGCGGTTGTCCCGAAGCTGAGACTTGCCGTATTGGGAGCAATGGAGCCTGTGCCCAGCGTTTCACAGCCTTTGTCGGAGCCCGCGGCAATGAGAGGCAGACCTTCTCTGATGCCGGTGGCCGCCGCAGCTTCGGCGGTTATTTTTCCGAATTCTGTTCCGGGATCAACCAGTTCATAAAGCTTGCTCTGATCCAGTTGCAATACGGGCATCTGGAAATGGTTGGGTCCCATCCATTTTTTTGCCTTATAGTTGAAAGGAATATGTCCGATGGTTGAGGCGACGCTGTCCATCAGCCTGCCGCAGAGCAGATAAGTAATATAAGTGGAGAGCTGCACATATTTGTCTGTTTTGTCCCAGATTTCAGGCTCGTTTTCACGTATCCAGTTGCTCTTGCATTCGATCTGGTTTTTTCTGATGACGTCATCCATGCCACTGATCTTGAAAATCAGACGGGATTTGAGGGGGAGTTTGTATTCACATTTTGCCTTGCGTCTGTCCATCCAAAGGATGCATGGACGAAGGGGTTTTTTGTCTTTATCAAGGCAGATGCCTACATCGCGCATTGAGGTAACCGAAACAGCCGATATGGTTTCCCAAACATCGGGATAATCTTTTTTTAATGATTGCGTTGCGGCGCAGAGTCTTTCCCAATAGAGAGAAGGTTCTTGTTCGGCGAAACCTTCCTGAACAGAAAAATAGGGTTCAAAAACTTCTTTTGCCTTGCCGATCAGAACGCCCTTTTCATCAAAAAGCATTGCGCGGATGCTCTGTGTGCCGCAGTCTATTGTTAGTACGGTTTTCATAATTCATATCCTCCTCTTATATGACCTTATAAAATAACGGCGGAAAAAAGGCAGGAAGCACTGTGTTATTTTATTTATTTTACATGTCGCACGTAACAATGATATTGACGCCCGTTCCAAGTATATCGGATGCAAGGATTTCGCCCATTTTATAGCGGCGTTCTGCTCTGAGGGTTTTCAGGAAGGACATCAGTTCGAAGATTTTTTCTTTGGGAATTTCGCCGTCCGTCCGGACAGGGACAACGGGCATGTCCTTGAAGCATGTGGCGACGGTGGTGGTTAGGCTGCGCTTAGGCGCGGTCAGTTCTTCTATTGCAAACGCGGCTCCGCGTTTGCATTTGTTTCCGGACACTTTGATACCTTCCGGAGTCTGTTCGGCTTGCAGAAGGCAGCCGTTAGGGCATACAATGCACACAACTTCCATCTCAGACCTCCTTATCCGAAAGGATAAACTCCAATTTTTCTCCTGTTCTTGGTTTTAGAGGTATGGAGATTTTTTCCATTTCGGGCGGCTTCAGATTGGTATAGTTTCTGGCATAGATTGTCTGTCCGTTCGCTCTGACCGTGAGCGTTGCCGCTTTGCGCGGTACGGCGGTGCGGAAATAAAATACCGTGCTGTCCTTTATGCTTGCAAGGTCGAGACGCTGCGGGACAAGGTATAAAAAACCCTTGGCGTCCACTTTGACAAGCTCACGGGGCGCGGCAGGCTGAAGTAAAGCTTTTCCAGCGGTTTCGGCGGTTTCGGAAACGTAATCGACGAGGTCATGGACATGAAGTGCATTGCCGACACTGTAAACGCCGTCTTGCATTGTCTGCATATTCTGGTCTACGACGGGTCCTCTTGTGCGCGGGTCGATCTCAACGGAGAGACTTTCTGCCAGCTCGTTTTCGGGAATCAAGCCCACCGATACAATCAGCGTGTCGCAGGGAAGAATTTCTTCTGTTCCGCGGATATATTCCATTTTTTCGGTCACCTTGCAGATTTCGACGGCTTCCACGCGCTTGTTGCCGAAGACGCGCTTGACGGTAGCGGACAGATGGAGCGGAATATTGAAATCGTTCAGACACTGGCTTATGTTGCGGGTAAGGCCGCTCGGCGTATTTTTTGCTTCGTACACGCCCAGGACTTCGGCGCCCTCCAGCGTCAGCCGCCTCGCCATAATCAGACCGATATCACCGCTTCCCAAAATGACGCATCGTTTGCCGGGCAGAACGCCAAGAAGATTGACGAAATTCTGCGCGACGCCGGCGGTCATGACCCCGGCCGGACGGGTGCCGTGAATATTGACCTGCCGCGCAGTACGTTCCCTGCAGCCGTTGGCAAGAATCAGGTTCTCTGCTTCGTAGGTTTCGATGCCGGAAGAAGAGGTTGCGGTGATATGAAAAGTTTTATTTTTTTTGATGCCAATGACATAAGTCAGAAGTCGGATGTCGATTTCTTTATTGCTTCTGACCTCGTCAATGAACCGTTGGGCATATTCGCAGCCCGACAATTTTTCGCCGAAACGGATGACTCCGAAGCCGTCATGCACACATTGTTTCAGGATTCCGCCCAGCCTTGCCTCACGCTCGAT
This sequence comes from Clostridiales bacterium Firm_09, assembly GCA_001604065.1. Classification (GTDB taxonomy): domain Bacteria; phylum Bacillota; class Clostridia; order Christensenellales; family DTU072; genus Firm-09. Next base: position 27,880 of record LVAO01000011.1, on the reverse strand, counting down.
AAGAAGCACCTTGCCGCCCTTTGAAGCTGCGAGCGCTGCGGCCAGCCCCGCGGGGCCTCCGCCTATTACGGCGGCTTTATAAATTGTCATTTGCCACCTCTTTTGTATAGCTTGTCAGGAGTTCGCTGCCCTCTCCTTTTTTGGTGACGTGCAGAAGCCCAACACCTGTTTCTTCTGCAATCATGCGGGTGATGACGGGAGAACAAAATCCGCCTTGGCACCGCCCCATGCCCGCACGTACGCGTCGTTTGATGGCGTCCAGCGTTGTCGCCGGGATGGGGGAACGGATGGCATCCAGAATTTCGCCTTTGGAAATCTCTTCACAGCGGCAGACGATGACGCCATAATCCGGATTCTTTTTGATAAGTGCGGCGCGCTCTTCGATGGGCAGCTCCCGTACGCAGGGGATGCCCTTGCGGATGGGATTGAAATCTTTTTTCTTTTCTATTTTTTTTGTTTCGGAAAGGATTTCTGTACAGAATTTTGCGATATCTTCTGCAATGGCGGGCGCCGCAGTGATTCCCGGAGACTGGATACCCGCCGCCTGAACCAGATTTTGGATGACAGGGCTTTTTTCTACGATGAATTCTTCTTCGTAGGTTGCCGCGCGTGTGCCAGCAAAATAGGTGATGATATCGCTGCGCGTCAGTTCTCCGGTCAGTCCCTGCTGTTTGACAAGGACCTCATCCAGACTTTCGCAGGTGGTCGATTCGTCTTCGCGTTCGGGAGTTTCGACGGCGCTGGGTCCGATCAGGATGTTGCCGTCTATCGTACGGACAATGCCGCCGCCTTTTGTATGTTGTTTGCCTGTCGAGGATTTCATGGCGAATCTGCCGATGACGGAATCGGTAATTCTGGAAGCTTTTTTATCAAGAATCGCCTCTACGCCCTTGCGCGGATGGATGGTAAAATGCCTGTCTCCTGCCTGTTCTGCGATTACATCCGAAAAGACGCCCGCGGCATTGACAACTACTTTGGGATAAATTGTTCCGCGATTGGTGGCGACAGACAAAATTCTGCCGTCCTTATGTTCGATTCCCGTGACGGCAGTATTCAGACAAATTTCGGCGCCGTTTTGGACGGCGTTTTCTGCAAGCGCGATGCACATGAGATAAGGGCTGACAATTCCTGCTCCCGCAAAAAACATCGCACCGTGACGATAGCCGATTTTTGGAATCTTGCGGTCCAACTCTTTCTGGCATACATAGCGTATGGGGATATTGTTTTTTCTGGCGCGCAGAACGACAACGGGATAGAGCAGCTTGTGCCATTTTTTTGTCAGAAGAACATATTGTCCTACTTTGCGGACAGGCACGTCCAATTCTTTGCTTAAAGTGTCGTACAGTTTGTTGCCGCGCATATTGTATTTGACTTTGATGCTGTCCGGCTTCAGGTCGATGCCGGCATGGATCATGCCGTCGTTCCGGGCGGATTGTCCGGTGGCGATGTCATATTCTTTTTCTGCGAGCATGACATTGATGTCATAGCGCGAAAGTTCTCTTGCAATGGCGCAGCCTACAATGCCTCCGCCCACCACAAGCACATCCGGCGTACGCCCTTCATAAAGGTTGTCCCGCAGAGATGGAATTCGCATAGGCGCGGGAATATAACCCTTCAGTCTGATATCGTTGATGACCCCGCGGGAAGTTTTTTTGTCGACAGCGAGTCTGCCGCATTCAAGGATCTGTTCATATTCGTCAAGCTCTCCGCGCAGCCAAACTCCGCCAAGCTTTTCGGAGACTTCTATTGAACCGAAGCCGGCTTTTTTTAGTTTTCTTTTAATTTTACGGATATCAGGCATAATGTACCTTATGCGCGCAAAATAATCAAAAAAACATGACACGCATATTTAATACTATACCATTGTTCCTATAATGTGTCAATATCCGGGATTTTTGCTTTTTTTAATCCGGTGCAGAAATCATCCGCGGGGTTTTATTTGCAGAATTACGTATTTGCCGCACAGCTTCTTCGAACGGCGGTCAATAGGATTCATCGATAGGACGGCGCTTTTAACAAATACTGTCTTGCCATCATGCATGAAAAAGTCTATAATGGCATCAGGAAAATAATCATGAAATTTCTGCGGTCATAAGGAAAGCCTTTTCTTTTCTTATCCGGCACGGCAAATCAGAAGGAGCGTATGGCAGAAACACAGGAAATCCTTCTTCCCGGCGCATTGTTCGGAGAGAACGGAAACAGCAAACCGGTCTTTGGCGGCGCCGTCAATTACCGTCCTTTGTTCTTTGCCGCCGTGTCTCTTGCCTCGGGTATAGCTCTCTCCGCCGCGGTATATGAAAACGCTGCCGCAGTTTTTGTCCTTGGCGCTGTCCTTATCCTGTTTGCGCTTGCGGGGATTGTATTTGCCATACTCGGAAGACGGTTGTGGCTGCCGGTTGCGGGTTTCCTCCTGATTGGTTTTGCATTGTTTTTTGTCAGTTTTTCTGCGACGGCGGTACAAACCTTCGAAGGATACGCGGTCGTTACGGGCAAGATTTCCTTGCAGGAACAAAATACGTACCGGGAAGATTTTAAATATTGTTATCTTTTGAAAAAAGCGGCAGTCGATGCCAAGGAAACCAAAGCGAACGCTTATCTTTATACCAACCGTGTTTATCAATCCGGAGCCGTTGTTTGTGCCGCGGGACAAACGGTTGCTTTCAATCCGGATCCTTTTGATGCCCGTTCCATGGCATATTACAATGACGGTGTGCATTATCTCATATACTCGGACGATATTGACCTTTTGCGCATAGAACAACCTTCCGCAACCGACCGCTTTACAGAAGAAACCAAAGAACTGTTTGACGAAAGGCTGGGGGGAGATGCCTCCGCGATCGCAACCGCTCTTGTTCTGGGAGACAAATCCCTTTTGCCACCGGAGCTTTCGCAAGCATTCAGGATTGCGGGGCTCTCGCATATTTTCGCATTGTCCGGATTGCATATCGGTTTTTTGGTCGGAGTTATCTTTTTCATATGTAAAAAACTGAAGATCGGCATTTATTTTGCCTTTGCTTCAAGCTTTGCGGCGATGCTGTTATATGGCGCCGTTGCGGGTTTTCCCGCAAGCATCGTACGCGCTATTGTGATGACCGCATCGGGATTTCTGGGTTTTGCTCTTTTCAGAAGGGTTGACCCGCTCAATACGCTGTCCGCCGCGGCAATTTTCATTCTTCTGTTCCGTCCGCTCTCCATTTTTGAGGCGGGCTTTCAAATGAGCTTTGCGGCGGTAATGGGCATCATCTGTTTTTATAAGCCTCTCCGTCGGTTTTTCGTGCGCGGCAAAAGCAAAATTGCGGCGTTTGCAGGAAGTTCGCTTGCACTCTCCTTGTCTGCCAATTCATTCTTGTTCGCCCCTGCGACAGAGATTTTTACGGGCTTCGGCATTTATTTCTGCCTGTCCAATCTGTTTGTCCTGCCTTTGATAGGACTCTTGTACGCGTTGACGATGGCAATGACAATGCTTTATTTCATATTTCCTGTTTCCGGCATCCTGATTCTTTCATTAAAGTACCCATATCTGGCAATAAAAGAAATTTCTGTCTTTTTCTCCGAGCTGCCGGGCGCCTATCAGAACGTGAGAGGAATGGGATTCCTGGGTGTTGTCTATTGTTTTTCCTTGTTTTTTATGAGCCGCTTTGTGATGCTTTCTGATAAGAAAAAATACCGGATGCTTGCGGGCATCATCGGTTTTTCATTGGTTTTTGGTTTTGTGTTTTTTGCCGCATAAGCATGACCCCCTTTTTGGGGCAGATAATGCCTTCACAAATTTTTCACATAATAGGATTGTATTCATCATGGAAAGATTATATAATTGTTATCATGAAAGCATATGAATTGGGAAAAACCGCGTTGGCTGGCAATGCATTCTATATTGACGGAGAAGACTGTTTCTGGGTGGATTATGCGATCGATTATTTCAAGGCAATGGTGCCCGAAGAATACCGCCAATTCAACCTTCACAACATTTCTCAGCTTTCTTCGATGAGCCAGATTGCAGAAGCGGTCAATACTTATTCGATGTTTCCCGCTAAGACCGTTGTCATTGTGCGCGGCCAGGATTATAAGGAGCTTGCTGCAGACAAGGGCATGCTGGAAGCCATTGCCGATTCTCTGCAAGAGGCAATTCTTGTGGTTGTGGGCAAAAACCTGATAACGACCGCTGCCTTACATAAAATATTTATAAAAATCGATGCCGGAAGATTGATTGAAAACGAATTGATAACCGTCTTGAACGAATTCTATCCCCAAAGTCTGACAGCGAATGCGGCGTCGCTCCTCGTCAGATACTGCAATCGTGACATGAGGCGCATTTCGAATGAAATGATCAAGCTGCGTGCTTACCGCGAAAAAGGCAGGATTACCGAAGAGGATGTTCGGCTGAACGTCGCGGATGATGCGGAGAACGAAATATATGAGTTTTCCAATGCTCTTGCGCGTCGCGACAATGCCAGGGCATACGGGATTATGGAGCGGTTCATTGACCGGAGCATATCGTATTCATATATGCTTGCCACGTTGGCGGGTCAATACAGACGGATGCTTTATGCGGCGTTGTCGCCGCTTTCGGATGAGAAGCTTGCAGAGGCGATGGGTATCAAGCCCTATGGCATCCGGATGGCGAGAGAGGCCGCCCGAAACTATACAAAGACCAGACTGAAAAGCTGTCTGGACGCTTTGACAGAAGCAGAATTTGCATTCAAAAGCGGTGTGATGGGAGAGGATACGGCGTTTTTGAGTGCCGTTAGTAAGCTGCTTATCAGCGGCGATCGCTAGGTGCCAATGGAGCAAGGATGGAGGCATCAGATGTTTAGAAAAATAGATAAGATTAACAAGAAGCTGGCGAAGGTGCCGTCATTTCTTTGGATTATCCTTTTGGGCGGAAGCTACATCCTCCGGAATTTGTGGGATTTGCTGGCAAATTCCGATGCTCAGCTTGCCGAAATGGACGCGTATATGTCGCAGATTGCTGTAGAATTCACGGGCTTTGCAGACAATCTGACATGGCTTCTGTATTTTTCCGCTGCGGTGGCAGGGATCATCGGGTTTGAGATCATCCTTTGGATTGTTTATAATTATATGTCCGGCAGACAATATGTGAATATGGAACAGCAACATTTTAAAACTACGGCGCGTCTTGTCTTCATCTTTGCCAATTCACTCTGCGGACTCATTGGTCTGCTGAACTTTGTCAATGAAGATTTTTTATACTATTACAGTTACATTATCAGTTTTGCCATTGATACGGGGGCCTTGGTTCTGATGTATTTTATTATGCGCGAGAGCATTCTCAATCCTCGCTGGCAGGGCACTTCGCTCAAAAAACTCTTCTATTTTTATTTCTTTTTGAATGGTTTTGTCACCTCATTTTATGTGATCATGAATTTTTCGATGCAGAGCTCCCTGCATGAGATCATTGCATCTCTGGTCGCTCTTGCCTTGATTGCCTTGTCCGGGATAGCAATTTATTATCTTGTTGTCATCGGCGCATTAAAAAAGGAGAGGGATTTTATCCCTGTCCCACGCGAAAACCATGATGACGACAATGACAACGAAATTTTCAAAGGATACGGATTTTAGCCGGCATTTCCGAAGAAACGGCTTTGACATGCTGCAATGCAAGGATACATCAAATTTGCTTCTTCTGTTTCTGTCAAACCGTTGCTATCTTTTTGTAAATAGAGTAAAATAATACTACTGAAAAAAAGGAAGCAATCGTATGTTGGCCGGATTCACGTTCGAATGGAAGAATATCATCGAGCTCGCCGCCGTCGTTGTCGTCTGGACACTGATGTTTTTGTTTTTTGTCCGCAAAAAAAGCCTCAAGCTGCTTGCATTGTATACCGTTGTTTTTCTTCTTTACATCGGAGTATCCGTTTGTGACAGGCTGTACGCCCTTCCTCTTGCCAAGGATGCGATGCTTCTGCCTGTCATTTTTATGACCGTTGCGCTTGTCGTTGTATATCAGTCCGACCTCAAAGTGATTTTTTTCAATCTGTCAAAACATTCCGATAAGGGAAGCTCGCAGGATGATCAGCTTTCTGATGATGAACTCAGGATCGCCGTGGATGAAATCATCCGTGCCTGTCAGACGATGTCCAAGGCGCGTACAGGCGCATTGATTGTTCTTGCACCGACGACCGTACCTCAGCATATACTGGAAACGGGTGTGCCGCTCGGCGCACTGGTCAGTTCTCCTCTTCTGGAAAGTATTTTTAACACAAAGGCGCCCATTCATGACGGTGCGGTCATCATCAAAGGCAACCGGCTGCTTGCCGCGGGCTGCTTCCTGCCGCTTTCGGAAACACAATCGGTTTCTAAAACGTTGGGCACACGCCACCGCGCCGGCATCGGGATAACAGAAGAAAGCGATATGCTGACAATCATCATCAGCGAAGAAACCGGCATTATATCCATCGCGCAGAGAGGCGAATTGCACCGCTATGTGACGCCCGACAGACTTCGCGATATCCTGCACAAAACCCTGCACATCTCACAACTGACAAAACACAGATCTCTCTGATGTCAAGAAAGCCTATGTTTACAACCGCAAAATCCCCTGTTGTTCTATTGCCTGCACAAAATGTTGATCTGACCAGATGGGCGACAATCGCCTGCGATCAGTTTTGCGCAGAACCCGAATATTGGGACAAACTCGAAAAGTTTGTCGCCGATGCACCCAGTACGCTCCGCCTTGTTTTGCCCGAAATCAGACTGAACGGGCATCTTGACCGCCAGGTGCGGGAGATCAATGCCGCGATGGAGGATTATCTCTCGCGCGGATTGCTGGAAGAAAGAGAGGGCATGATTCTTGTAGAGCGCTCGGTAAGCGGCGGTAAAAAGCGCATTGGACTGCTTCTTGTCCTGGATCTTGAGGACTATGACTGGAAGCGCGTCAGCGTACCCATCCGGGCCACAGAGGACACCATCATGTCCAGATTGCCGGCAAGGCAGGAGATACGTAAAGGAGCGGCAATAGAGCTTCCCCATGCTCTTGTTCTCATTGACGATTGCAAAAAAGAAATCATAGAAAGCCTGTATGCAAGACGGGACAAGATGCAGAAGCTTTATGATTTCGAACTCAATATGGGCGGCGGCGCGATCGCCGGCTACGCGGTGCCCGATGCCGCAGAAACGCTTGCAAAGCTTGCCGCGCTTCTTGATCCATCGCTGCAAAAAAGCAAATACGGATGGGATGCCGGTATCCTGTTTGCAATCGGGGACGGCAATCACTCTTTTGCGGCTGCAAAATGCCTGTGGGAGGAAATCAAAGCGGGACTTTCTCCTAAAGAAATGCAGACGCATCCGGCAAGATACATCCTTGCGGAAATCGTCAACATCTACGGCGAAAGCATGGATTTCAAGCCCATTCATCGCTTTATCAAAACCCCGGATCCAGAAAGGTTCATCCGGGCGATGTCGGAATCCATGGAGGGCGGCGGAACGTTGACGCTCATGACTCCCCGAGGCGACAGAACAATACAGGTTGCTTCGGATCCCGCCATTGCCATCAAAGAAATTCAGACTTTTTTGGAGCAATACGCGAGACGCGGCAAGGCAAAAATAGAATATGTACATAGCACGGGCCATCTCCGGGAAGTGGTCGGGCATTCGGGCGGTGTGGGAATATGTATGCCGATATTCCCTTCAGAAAAACTGTTCCATTATGTTGTCAATGTGGGCAACCTCCCCAAAAAAGCGTTTTCTGTCGGGGAGGCCGAGGATAAAAGATATTATCTGGAAGCGCGAAGAATCAGAACAGCGGAGAAGAAATCATTATGAAGGTATGTAAATTCGGCGGCACCTCCATGGCGACCGCAAAGTCAATCAGGCAGGTAGAAAAAATCATCCGGAGCGATCCGGAGCGCAAATATGTCGTGGTCAGTGCACCGGGCAAACGTTTCAAAGGCGATATCAAGGTGACAGATTTATTGTATCAGGCCGATGCCGAAAAAGCGCATTATGGCTGCGCAGGTCCTGCAATCGAAGAAATCCGCGACCGCTTTGTCACGCTTGTGGCGGAGCTCGGACTTGATATGGATATGGATCGGTATATCGATGAGGTCGAGGCCGGAATCAACGCCTCTTCCGGCTCGGATTATGCGGCTTCAAGAGGAGAATATCTTTCTGCCATTGTTTTGTCGGAGTTGCTGGGCTTTGATTTTGTGGATGCCGCGGATATTATCAAATTCAAGCATGACGGCTCTTTTGATGCCGACAACACCAACGATCTTGTCCAGGAGCTTAAAAAGAACACGAAGGGTATCGTGATTCCCGGTTTTTACGGCAGTATGCCGGACGGCTCCATCAAGACCTTCAGCCGTGGCGGCTCGGATGTGAGCGGCGCGATTATCGCGAGAGGCGTCGGGGCTGCCATTTATGAAAACTGGACGGATGTCAACGGTTTTATGGTGACCGATCCCAATGTCGTGCAGAATCCGAAGCAGATGGAAGTTCTTTCTTATGAAGAGCTGCGCGAGTTATCCTATATGGGCGCGAGCGTTCTTCATCCCGACAGCATCTTCCCCGTACGCGAAGACGGCATCCCCATCAATATCCGCAATACATTCGAACCCGAAAACAAAGGCACGATGATTCTTCCGGACATTTCGGGCTATCCGAAATCCAGCATTGTCACAGGCATCGCCGGACGCAAAGGAAATACGACGATATCATTAAAAAAGGCCATGATGAACAGCGAACTCGGCTTCGGGCGCAAGGTTCTGTCGGTCTTGGAACGTCATGGCATTTCTTTTGAACATATGCCCACGGGCATCGATACGATGAGCATCGTCATTACAGAAAAGGTTCTGAACGGTGTCGAGAGCCAGGTCATAGAGGACATCAAAGGCAAGGTGAATCCGGATTCTATCGAGGTTATACACAATCTTGCATTGATTGCCGTCGTCGGACACGGTATGGCAAACCAGATGGGAACAGCGGCGCGCATTTTTGTTGCGCTGTATCAGGCTGGCGTGAACATCCGAATGATTGACCAAGGCTCCAGCGAAATGAATATCATCATCGGAGTCGAAGAAAAAGACTACGAAAAAGCAATAAAGGCAATTTACAGCGCGTTTTTTGAATAAAACATGATGACAACAGGCCGCCTCGTGCAGCGGAGCCCAAAAGAATACCGTTGCCTTGCGCCGCTGCTGCAGAACGGCATCTTCGCAAGCGCAGCTTGATTCTGCTTTCACGCCGCCGACGGCATCAAACGTTGTTCTTAGGATATTTTACAGGTCAGTATAAGACAGAGATTCTCCCCTGAATATTCCTCCGGGATGATTTTCTTTGTCCGAAGTATGAATCCGGGTCGAAAGATTGCCGTTATATGACAGAGTGATCACGCGGGAATACATAACAGGGGCATCTGCGGCAGAAGAGGACAAACCATTGCTCGGGGAACCGCCGGTCGCCTGCGGGGTGACGCCGAGCATGATTTTCTTGTTACCCGAAACATAGAAGCCGGTGTAGGAATTGTTGTGGTTATGCCCCGCGAAAATGGCACGGACATCGCCCGTCTCCATCGCTCTTGAAAATATGGAAGAGCGCGTGTCGCTGGGAGAGATGCCTGTCCAGACTCCGATTGAGGTGTTGCCTTGGAGATAGGCTTCTCTGTGCTCAATCAGCGGAATATGCATAAACATAACCGAAGGCACGGGGATGCTTCCGTTTGCGGCTTTCAATGCGGCGGCTTCGGATGCATACCATTCTGTTTGCTCTTCCAGAATATACCGGTAGGGGACATCGTGGGGGACATAGGGATATGCGCCACTGTCCAGAAGAAAAATAGCACAGGCGGCCTTTTGTCCGGTTTTATCGTATACGGGGATACAGTAGTTCCCCGCGCGGTAATCATCGTTTCCGGCGGAAAAAGAAAGAGAATGGTACCATTTCCCGTCATGCATTCCGCCGATAAAATAGCGATAGTCCTGCACACCCTCAATGAATGCCTGTTTGGAAGTGCCGCCTTCGGTGTCATGATTGCCGAAGGTAAATGTCCAAAAAACTTTTTTTTCTTCAAAAATATCCGCTATCAGACGTATGGTTCGGACGCTGATTCCAAGAAATGAATCCAGCCAGGATACGCAGAAGATGTTGTCGCCTGTCAGAACCACAAAATCCGGACCGACTTCATCAATAGCGGATCCGATGTATTCTCTTAAACCTGTTTTCAGGCTGTTCCGCATTGTGCAGGTATTCTCATCGAAGGCGAAATCGTGAAAATCCGAAAACTGAAGTATGGTAAAGGTGCCGTCTTCTTTGAAATGCAAGGGGCAATCGATCGGCTCGGGTGAAGGCGGCTCCCGGCAGGACATAACCGCGGCGCAGGCGACCGAAATCCCGATAAGAAGTATCAGGATGCCAATGGACGCGGTTTTGTAAGATTTCAATATTTTTTTCATGACGAAATTATAGTATACCTTCTCCGATTTTGCAAGGAGGGATTAGAACGTGCGGCAAAAACATACTAATTATGCAGAGAAACCATGAAAAAAAGCTATGTGTACGCAAAATATATCTTTGATCGGGTAGCGGCCTTATTCGGGATTCTGATCGGCGCACCGCTTTTTTTGTTTGCGGCAATGCTGGTTGCCTCGGACGGGAGAGGGAATGTCATTTTCCGTCAGCTGCGCGTCGGACGTGGCGGCAAATTCTTTTATATATATAAATTCCGTACCATGACCTCCGTATCGGTCGGCTTTTCTGTCGATAAAGCGTTGATCGCCGAAAGCGATCAGAATGTGACGCGATTCGGAAAATTCCTGAGAAAATCCAAATTGGACGAATTGCCGCAATTGTTTAATGTGCTCAAGGGCGACATGAGTTTTGTTGGCCCCAGACCATTGCTTCCGGACTATATCGGCGTGTATGAACGCTGGGAGTTTTGCAAGTTCCGCGTACGTCCCGGACTCACCGGGCTTGCTCAGGTCAGCGGAAACGGTTATCTCCCGATTGCGGAGCGAAGCTATTATGATATTTATTATACAGAAAATGCCTGTGTCGGAATGGATCTCGCCATTCTTGCAAAGACGTTGATATTGGTTCTGAAAGGGGAAAAAAGCCGTCAGGCACGCGTTCATCAGGAGAATATGCTGCAGATACGTGAAAAATACAAGGATTGCCGGGAGTGCGATATATATTGCAGGAACGCTCTCTGGCAGGTGCTTGGCTATGCCTCGGGGAAAAGGATGAAATTAAAAATCTCCGAACAGCATGTTGTCCATTAATGCTGCCGTAAAATAGGGGTCTCCGGCCAGCTCGACGATTCGGATTTCTTTTGCCAAACGCTCGCATTCTGACAGATAGGCAGGATTCAGAAGGCACATCCGCGCACCCAAGCCGCTGGTATTGCCCGCGGCAATCGACCTGGAGGCAAGCGCAGGAGGGATTAACCCCGTTTTTGCCGCACTTGACTGTTCCAGATAGTAGCCGAAGCCGCCCGCGATATACAGCTTTTCGATATCTTCCGGACATAGCCCCGACACATTTATCAGTTTCTGAATTCCGGAGCAAACCGCACTTTTGGCAAGCTGATAGGCACGCACATCCTTTTGGCTCACATAAACTTTGGAAGATAGATAGAATTTGTCACCGGTATGATACGGGCTTTTTTGGGCAAAAGCGCCCGATTTGTCCAATATTCCCAGATCAAGCATCACCGCAACCGCGTCCGCAAGCCCGGATCCGCATATTCCCTTTGCCTCGGATCTTTGAGCCCCCGCATTTTTGTCCGAAAACGCGGATGTGTGAACAGCCTCTGACGGTTGGGAATGGCTTGGCAGTCCGTTCGAACAGCCAATCGTCGTGTATTCCACTCTGCCGTTGTGCAGAAAGACTTTATTTATGGCATGCGCGACACCGGGCATGCCCATCTCTATGCCTGCGCCCTCAAAAGCAGGCCCTGCGGCGGCGGCGGCGGCAAAAAAACTGTTGCCGCATTTCAAGATGATTTCGCAGTTGGTCCCGATGTCGGCAAGTATCGCGTTTTCGTGCTTCAGCATGCCGCTTGAAACGATTCCCGCTAGGACATCCGCGCCGATAAACGCGCTGGCAGAAGGAAGAAGAGTAACAGAAGCGATATCCGAAAGACCCAGCTCTACTGCAGAAAATCGTTTGGTTTCGGTAAAAACAGGAGAAAAGGGAAAGACACCCATCGGTTCCGGATTGATGCCTGCAAAAAGATGCTGCATGGTTGTGTTGCCGGCGATACAGGCTTCTTCCGCTCCCGGAATCTGATGTTCCGAAAGCAGTCCATGTATGATTCTGTCGCATTGATCTATAATGCGGCGATGCAGATCATCGGTATGTCCCTCGGAAGCCGCCTTGATTCGGCTAATGACATCCCCCCCATATAGCTTCTGAGCGTTTGCTTCGGATGCCGCTCCTATCACCTTTCCATCGTTAAGATCGACAAGATAGACGGCGAGCGTTGTTGTTCCGATGTCTGCGGCAATGCCGTAGCCCGGGCGGGGACGAAAAGAAACATCTGCATGGCGGCTGTCGGTCAGCCCGGCACCGTTGCAAACTTCATAAGAAATAGAAATATCCTCTGTAACAATATGGCGGCAACTCAGAAAATAGCCGTCCGGATCCGTGTCCGCTTTTCCGCGGAGAAGTTTGACCCTGCATTTTTTGCAGGAGCCTCTCCCGCCGCAGTCGGAGGGCGGCAAAAGAACATGGGCGGCATCCAGCGCGTCCAGAAGCCTTGTTCCGCAGGGAATCTCAATCTTGATGGTTTCTCCGTTAATAATAGCTGTTATTGTTGACATTTTGTTGCCTGGATTACAATTTTTCGAAATAACTTGCCGGATATTTGCAAACCGGGCAAATAAAATCCTCGGGCAGAGGATCTCCTTCATAGATATAACCGCATATCTTGCACCGGTAGCCTTTTTTTGGGGCAGGCGCAATATCTTTGGGCTTGACGCTTGCAAAGTAATACTCGTAGGTAGCGGAGCGTTCTTCGTTAATCAGCTTTGATTCTGTAACCTCAGCTACAAAAAGCGTATGCGTGCCATAATCGTAAGCATTTATTGCGCTGCCTGAGATAAATGCGTTCGCATATTTTCTGAGGTAAATCAATCCGTTTTGGCATCTGGCAGTATCTTCGAATCCTTCAAACTTGTTGATATCTCTTCCGCTTTGGTATCCGAAGCGTTTATACAATTCAAAAGGTGCGGTTTCGGTCAAAACCGAAAGTGTGAAAATGCCGCTTTCCTTCAGAATTTCATGGGTATAGGTTCCGCGGTTGACGCTGAGAGACAGTCTTTTGGGCGCAACGGTAAACATGACGGCAGTATTGTTGATGCTGCCGTTATCGCGTCCATGGCTGTCTCTGGTTGTCAGAAGGTACAGGCCATAGCTGATTTTGTACATTGCCTTGTCGTCTATCATAATATTTATTCCCTTCTGGCGGGTTGCTCCAAAACAAAGAAAAAACAGATTGGCAGCTTCCGCCCATCGTCGAAGACAGCGCGATTGCTTTCTTCTTGTCCGCGCAAATCGCTTTAAAAAACTTTTGTTTTGAATCAACTCTTTTCGTTTCGGGCAAGGCGAAATCTTTTTGTGTCTATTCTGCCTCCGTTCCTCGTCCGTATCCCGGTACGGGCTTCGTTCTATTCGGCAAAATATCCATCAAAAATTTTTTCGCCTTCCTCTAAGGTACCTTTCTCCAAGGTATTTGTGAAGTTTGTCCTTAATAATTTTCTTTTCTCAGCTCAAAGAAGCTCTTCGGATGCGCGCAGACCGGGCAGACCTCGGGCGCTTTTTTTGCAAGCAGCAGATGTCCGCAATTGCGGCATTCCCAAAGGACGACGCCCACCTTTTCGAAGACTGCCGCTGTTTCTACATTGGTAAGCAAGGCGCGGTATCTTTCTTCATGTGTTTTTTCTATCGCCGCAACCATGCGGAATTTTGCCGCCAGAGCCTTGAAGCCTTCTTCTTCGGCCTCTTTGGCAAATTGAGCATACATTTCTGTCCATTCGTAATATTCGCCCTCGGCGGCATGCAAAAGATTTTGTGCGGTGCTGCCAAGCTCGCCCAGTTCTTTGAACCAGAGCTTGGCATGTTCCTTTTCGTTGTCGGCGGTTTTTGCAAAGATTTCGGAGATCTGCTCAAAGCCTTCTTTTTTTGCAACGCTGGAAAAATACGTATACTTATTGCGTGCCTGCGATTCTCCCGCAAAGGCCGCCATCAGATTCTTTTCTGTTTTGGTGCCCTTTATGCTCTTTTGTATTTTCTCAAGTTTTTCGCCTTCCTGCTTGCAAGCGGGACATATTGCTTTTTCTTCTTCTTTTATTTGGAACTCCGTTCCGCAGACTTTGCATTTATAGTTGTCCATCAGATAAATCTCCTTTTGAATTTGTTTGTCATCAGTATACCATATAAAAAAACAATTTCAAGGGGATACAGGATATGTTGACTTATGCCGTGCCGGAGTGTAATATAATATCAGTAGGAAATCAAGCACAACCGATTTATCGAAAGGAGAAAATATGAAAAACAGCGACTGCAAAGAGCAGGGCAAAAAAACAATCCAAGGGAACATTTTTATAAGCTTCCTTGTGATAGCTACCCTCGTTATCATCCAGGGCATCCCTTCTGCTTTGGCAGAATCGGATTCTTCGGTATTGACGTCTTTATCGGGTCTGATCAGCCTCGCCGTATTTATTTTAACCATTCCCATGCAGGTGGGTATGAGAGCCTACTTTATCCGATTGACGGAGTCGGGGCAAGGGGATTATAAGAATCTGTTTGTGCCTTATAAAAACGGTAGCATGGAGGAAGCGATAAAAGCAAAGCTGCTGGTTACCCTTTATATCATACTCGGCACAATTGCATTGATACTTCCGGGCATCTATATGCTGTTGAAGTATTCGATGATTGACTATGTATTTGCAGAAAATCCGGAAATCACTTACAAGGATGCCATGAAGGAAGCCGCAGACATTATGAAGGACAACAAAGGCAGACTGGTAGCCTTCTTCTTCTCGTTTATCCTTTGGTGGATTGCCTGCATTGTAGTCTTCCCCATTGTTTATGTCGCCCCGTATTATGAAGCGTCCAGAGTGCAATTCTATTATTCCGTTAAAAAAAATCCGCTTGTTTCTCCGGAAGCCGATACGGACATGAACATACAATAAAAGGCAGAATTCTGATGCAAGGGCATATAATTTTTATAAATAATAGCGATTCCGCAGATTCATTCTGCGGATTTTTTAAAGAAGAGCTATAAACCATATTTTCTTTCAATTCTGTCCAGCTTTTTCCCCAATGGACGAGCTAAGAGAAGCAGAAAAATGAGGTTGGAAGCGGCGTAGATTGCCGTAACGGGCAATGCGGCGGCTACCAATGCGGCATAGCGCGCAAAGAGGAAGCTTCCGTCCAACCAAAGCACTGTCCAAACGTCCATGAGAAGCGAAAAAATCGCGCCGGCAAACCCGCCGTAAAGCAACAGCAGAGACAGATGCTTGCGGAGCGGTTTGGAAAAGAGACCTGCAAAGAAGCCGATGATTCCCCAGCCGAGCATCTGAAAAGGCGTCCAAGGACCTTGTCCGAAAAAGAAGTTGGAGAGAAATGCAGAGAGCGCACCGCACAAAAAACCGGATTCTGCACCGAGATACAATCCTGCAAGGATGACAATCGCCGTTACCGGCTTAAAATGGGGAACAAAGGAAAATGCGAATCTCCCCAGCACCGACAAAGCGACCAATACCGCAAGCACAACCATCCGACGCACGTCGGCGGTTTTCTTTTCAAATACGGCAAAAAAAGGCACGCATGCAAGTACGGCAATACAAAGGGATATCCATACATATTGCCTGTTTTCCAGCAAAAACGCTCCGCCCGCAATAAAAAGCGGAATCAGCACCAGGATAATGGAATAGCCTATCGCTTTTTTGGGCGTCAATCTTTCCATTGCGCCCTGCCCGCTGCAATCACGGCTTCTGCAGTAATGGTATCTTGAAAGATTCCTCTTGACATTCTGCTTGCCGAGGTTGTATAGAAGTTGTTGGAGGAGAAAAACTGCTCTGGACTCAAAGCCTCCAGAAGCTCCCCGTCAAAAAGGAGGCTGCAGCGGTCTGCGTTTTCTGCCGCGAATTCCACATCGTGTGTGACAAGGACGACACACAGTCCGTCGTCCCTGAGTCCCGCAAGCACGCTTTTGAGCGAAAGCTTTGCGTAAGCGTCAATACCCTTGGTAGGCTCATCCAGCAGAAGTATTTTCGGTTCGGTAAGAAGCACCTTTGCAAGAGCACATTTCTGCTGCTCTCCGCCCGACAAATCATGCGGATGCCGATCGAGCAGTCTTCCGATAGAAAGCCTGTCAGAAAGTTCGTTTATCTTGTTTTCGGATTCTTTTTTGGAGAATCCCATGATTCCGCAGATATCCAGAAGGTCTTCTTTAACGGTACCCGCGACAAAAACAGTCTGCGGGTCCTGCGGCAGCATGGATACCATATGACGGTACAGCCCGCCGTTTTTATATTTTTGAATGGATTTTCCTAGGATTTCTATTTTGCCGCGATAGGCCTTTCTTAGTCCCGCAATCAGCTTGAGGAGGGTGGATTTTCCGGAGGCATTGCCACCCAGGATACAGAAGATTTCACCTCCATGAATCGTGACATCCGCACCCCGCAATATATCCTCCTCTTCTTTTGCGTACCGGAACCATATATCGGACATTTGGATAAAAGGGATACCGAAATCGCTTTTGCGGGATACATGATTGCATAATGAAGGTTCAAAATTCTCTTCCAAGTATTCCCTGCCTTCCTTTACGGTAAGAGGACATTCGTTTTTGCCCTCAAGGCTCTGCCAGATGCGCACCGCAGAAGGGAAGCCCGCAGAAATCGGATTGTTCTTTAACGTCATGCAGACCTGTCTGGGGGAATCATAGGCAATCAATCTGCCGTTCTCCATTACCGCTACCTTATCGGCTGCGGGGAACAGCTCTTCGAGGCGGTGTTCGGCAAGGAGAATGGTGGTGCCCAGTTCGCGGTTGATTTTCTGGAGGGTGGCGATAAAGTCTGCCGCGGCGATAGGATCCAGCTGTGAGGTGGGCTCGTCAAGGAGAAGAATTTTGGGTGAAACGGTCATTACGGCCGCCAGATTGAGAAGCTGCTTCTGGCCGCCGGATA
The DNA here is from genome assembly GCA_001604065.1 of Clostridiales bacterium Firm_09. Taxonomy (GTDB): domain Bacteria; phylum Bacillota; class Clostridia; order Christensenellales; family DTU072; genus Firm-09. Next base: position 10,733 of record LVAO01000011.1, on the reverse strand, counting down.
GCGTTTGCGTCTGCTTGCGGAACCATGGGGTAATCCCGAAATAATTGGCAAGCTCTCCGACGCGCAAGGATATCGCACTGTTCTCATAACCCAGATTCTCCATTGCAAAAGACAACTCGTGCCAAACCTTGTCTGTGACAATCTGTCCTTCCGGATTTTGTGCGACAAAGCCGATTTCGGAAGCGGAAACCCGGTCATCCGTTTTGTACAGTGGCTTGTTGCAATAAAGAATTTCTCCTTCAAGATTGCCATGGGGAGCAAGTTCTTTTTTGATAAGCTTGAGCAGCGTGGTTTTGCCGCAACCCGATTGCCCGCACAATACAACAAAATCACCGCTTCGAATGCGCATCGAGATGTCCTCAATGGCTTTCTGCTCCTGTCCGGGATAAGAAAAAGTCAGATGTTTGAGAGCAAGTATCTCCATGTAAGAGCCTCCCTTGTTTCTTCTGCAAACGGCAGCAGAGCCAGCACGCCGAAAAGGACATAAAACAGAATGGCGCTTCCGTCTTGCGGCACGGATGCGGCGGGGTAAAAAATGTAAGCGAGCGCACCCGTTGCAATTCCAACCACAGCAGACGCCGCAAGTGCGAGAGTCAGCAGGATGAAAAACACATCGCGCCTTTTTAGGCGGAACAGAGAATAACTGGTGCGGTTCTTGAGGCCGTATCCCCTCGCCGACATCGACATGCCGGTATCGATCGTGTTTTCAAAGGACCAGGTCACAAGGGCGGAGAAAATTCGGGTCGAACTCCTTATCCCGGATAGGAAACCGCCTTCGGAAAAACAGCCGAGCGCGGTCTGCGCGTCTTTGATCTCCTGCCACTTTTTTTTGAAAAGCGGGATATAGCGCAATGACATGGATAATACAAGCGATAATCTGGGAAAAGGCTTTCCGAACAGAAACAGCAGCTTATCCGATGTCATCACTGCTCCCCAGCATTTGCTCCAAAAAACGACGCCAAACAGCATCAAGGCGAGGTCTGCTCCATACATGAGCGCTTCCAGTGTGATCGGCTTGCCGTTGAGAAAAAACAGCACCGTCACTCCGTTGTGAGAAAACAGAGGATTGGTGAACGTGACAAGGAAGAACAGAGGCAGATAAAATCTGCAATCCTTTGCAAAGGCGTCCGTTCCTGTCAAACGGATAGAAAACAATATGCCTCCTGCGAGCGACAGCAGAAGGATGACGGGATGGGGGCAGAACATGGTGATCAGCATCACCGCAACAAAATAGACGGCAAGAGAAATGGGATGGAAGCGGGAAAATGCGTTGTTCTCCAGATGCTTCATAATTCGCACTCCACACCATAGACGGCGGCATCGTTGCCGGACTCCAGGGTATAATACCACAAAACGGTATCGCCCTCTTCGAGTGTGTATTCTGCGCAGCCCAAGCCGGGCGTCATGCCGTTTACGGCATACATCCAGCCCGAAAGGTCGCCATAATCAAACTCATATAAATAATTCAAACCCGAGATATAGGTTGCACCGGATGTTTCGCCTTTGTATTCCATCGGTATGATATGGCGTCTTGTCGCTTCCTTAACGGCATCAAATACGGTTCCGCCTTCTTCTATCTGTATTTCGGAAGAAGCAAGAATCACGCCGTCTGAAGGAATATATGGATTGTTATGACCAATCAGGGCATCGCAACGGATAGATACGGTAACCGAAATCGGATTTTCATATATATTTCTTTTGCTGTAATAGGTATCCTTGCTTTGGATATCGACGCCGGCGACGATTGCCATGCATGCTAATGCAAGCAATGCGCAGGCGACACTCTCTTTCGGTCCTCCTCGCTTAAAAAGAAATAGGCATACGATTGCGATGACAGTGCCCGCGGCAATGCCGAAGGCAGTCCAGAGCTTCCATGCGGCAAAAACGCCGCCTGAAGACGGCGGAATTTCTTCCGGCTGTTCTCCGGACGGAGCAAATGTATAATCGTCAAGCAGATAAAAAGGTGTCTTGCCCGTACGGTATCGCCAAAGAGCGACATATGCGGTCAGAGCTTGCTGGGTTGCGCTCAGACTGTAATTCTCTCCCGAAAAGTGCGAATACGTGCCGTCTGTCAGGCGGTATAGCCGCAGGCCGTCCAAGACAGTCCTGCCGTTTTTTTGAAAGCGCGCATCCGTCAAAGGGTCCCTCCCGAGGGCGCACAGCGCGATGATTACCTGGGCGCAGCTTTCGGCATTTCTTCCGCCAAAGGCGGCGTAGTCGCCTTCCGCTGTCTGCTTCTCGGACAGATAATCCAACGCTTTTTCAACAGCTTCCGCAATTTCGGGCTCTTCTTTATAGGGGGCAAGCGCTTGCAAAGCCATTGCGGTGACATCGACGTCGGAGGGCAGAGAAGGATCCGCACGCACCGACCAGCCTCCGTCCTCATGTGCCAAAGCAAGAATCGCCGCAATCACAGACTGTGCCGTACGGGTTTTGCCTGTCACCCCGTTATTGATAAGGTGCAGACCGAACAGATAGCTCATAATTCCCATTCCGCCGATCGCGTTCTCGGCGGTTTCTGCAATGTAGTCATGGTCTGAGCCGGATGCAAGCAGTGCGAGCGCGTATTTTTCTCTTGTCGAAGCATTGGTGATATGGTTGTTATTCAGAAATCGCAACAGCGCGGCGGAATAGGAAGAAAAAGAGTAACTTCCTTCATACTGTCTCAAAGCCCATATAAACCATTCTGCGGTTTCTCCCGCGGTATCCGAAAAATAACCGTCGATAAGAGTCTGCACATCTTCCGCATGGTTTTCAGTTTTATAATAAGCAAGAATCTCCTCAATCGCAGCTTCGGGACACTCCTGCGCTGCGGCTGGGGCGGAGGAATTCACGCCTGTTGAAAAAACAGCGGTAAAAAGGATGAAAAATAGCAAAATGATTTTTTTGAGCATTGCGATCTGCTTTATCGTTCAGGTTACCTTAACGATGCATACCGGCGGAACCAACACTAGGGTGTCCGACCGGGCGCTGATGATATAGTTTCCCGCTTCCGTAAAGGTCAGCACGACTTCGCCTTGGGCGTCGGTTGCGTAGGAAGAGGATGCGCCGTTTATGGTTATCGTTGCGCCTTCGGCAGGAAGGGGCGTTGGATTCCAATCCGAATCAAATCCGATATACGTAAGCCTGAGGGAAATATTTTCTCCCGCAGAGACTTCGGCGGTATTCGTATTGAAATAAGAATAGGCATCAGACCAGTATACAGCATCGGATATCACATAGGCATACAGGCAGTCTCCCGCCGCAACTTCATCATCAAGCGACCATGCCATGCGGTTGTTCACATAATATCCGTAATTTCCGCTCACATCGCCCCACAGCTTGGTAATGCCGAGGCCCCACTGCGTTGAAGAAGTCGCGTATCCGGCTTCGGCGCCTCCCGGATAATAGCTCTCGTGCGCGCTGAAAAGGACTTCGTCAATCGAAAAGCTTCCGTTGGAATTTCTGTCAGACAGTCCGACCGGCTGCCGGACAAGAACGAGGGAGCCTTCTGCATCGGCAATGATGACATAGGCTGCATCCACCCATTTTGCAAAAAGGGTAACATCGGCCGTAACGGTATCCGTTAAAAAGTTCCACGCCTGCGTGAGCGCGGCATCCTTGTACCATCCTTCAAAAGCAGCGTTCGGTTTGGCCGGCGCGGCAGGCACGCTGAGGGTAGTACCTTCTGCGACCAGGACAGGAGCGACTTCGCTGCCTCCGTTTGTTTGAAAAATGACGGTATAGCTTTTTGCTTCGGGCGCAGGTTCTGCACAGGCAGTCAAGAGAAGCGCGGCTGCAGTAAAGGTTGCGATCATGAGAATCAGCAGATATTTGTTTTTTTTCATTGGATTTCCTCCGTTGGAAGTGTTGCGAATAAAAAACCCGGCACCCTCTTCTTGCAAAGGGTGCCGGGAAATCCAAAACGAAGCGGCTTATACAGACGCAATCTCGGTTTGGCCGCCGCCTCTCCTTGCCCAGAAGCGAGTATGCCATGTTGTCCCCGATGAGCGACCCGACTTAGGGCAGTTGCCTGCCGATTACGGTAATGGTGGTTGCGCCGGACTTGCACCGGTCTTCCCTCTTTCTGGGACAAGAGAATCATAACAGAAAAAATGCGATATGTCAAGGAATCGTGATGCTGTTTGGAGAAGCAAGCTGCAGAAGCATGTTTCTGACAAGGGGATACAGGATAAGTTTGAACATTTTTCCCGTTTTGATAAAGACGGAAATTTCATTCCATAAGCCATAAAAGGCGCATTTGATGTCGCAATTCTTGCTGACGGGATATTTTGATTTGTATAAATCATATAAACCGTAAGCCTTGCCAGTCAGATTGTTGAGCTGGAACAGATCGAACTCCCTGTCGCCGTACATTGCATTCAAAGGATCGATAAATGCAACCGGGGTAAAGGATTTTTGTTCGACCATAATATTCATCACATTCAGATCGCCGTGAAGAAGCGCTGGGCGCAGCACAGGCTCGGCAAATATGGCGTCAAATTTTGCCCAAGCCGCTTCCATAGTATCCGCAATAAAGCTGTCCAGCTTCTTTTCGCCGCGCAATTTTTGCGCGGTAAAGAACACGTCTTTGGCAAAGGGGCGATAGAAATCCATCCATGTGTCGTAAACGGGATGGACAAGCGGGCCGAATTTTGCGTTGGTGCAGGTATGATATTCAAGCATAGAATCGATAACGGAATTCGCGAAGGCTTGTTTTTTTCTTTTGGGATAAAATAAAAAAGACGGTTTTAGGGCATTGACACCCTCAATGAATTCCATGCACAGGCAGTCTGCCGGAATATCGGCATCCGCAAGGCGGGTAAAATAAACCTCAGGAATATGCATGGAGGTATTTTTTTTCAAGGTCCGCAAACCGAGCGCTTCTTCTTCGCACATTCCTTCAGATTTGCATAATTTGACGACCGCAACGTAAGGCTTGCCTTCCAGTTCAACCTTGTACGCCATGCCGAAGGAGCCTCCTCCCAGATAAGAGGCATTCAGCGCTGTGCTCTTCAGTGCCCTTTCTGCGGCAAGCTTTGCATACGAAGCGCCGATTCTTCTGTCAATGTTTTGCGCCGGGATACTTTCCATATTACAGCAGGCTCTTCGGGTCGTAATCGGGTTTGACGTAGAGGTCAGAGGACTTTCCCGTCACTTCGTCCCGAAACACCTTCTGCCATTCCGCGGCGGTGTAATCCTCGACAGAAACAGAGATATACGCTTGTGGTACGCCCAGGGAAATTCTCAGGGCTTCCGAGACCGCCTCGGCGGCTTTCTTTTTCTGTTCCTCGGTTCTCCCTTTGAGCATTTTGATGGCAATATGCGGCATATCTATTTCCTCCGTTATTGTGATTTTCTCTATTCTACCATATCATGATAAGAAATGAAATTATCTGCGGGATAAAAAGGAATGCAAAAAGCGATTGCAGGAAGAACCGGCAAAGCGCCGGGATAATGATGCAAGCGTTTTTAGAAAAAAGCCGAAAAAATTGAAGAGCACAGGCCGACAGCCTGTGCTCTTTTAACTAAGACAACTTCATGATTCGACAGACTGTCGCTCTTGTCGGCCTTCGCAACTTACAAGGTCCGCAGAGGCGTAGTCTGAGGCACTATCATTCTACGTATAAATCGTGTTCCAGTCTACTTCGACGTTGTTGATTGTCATGATGACAATATCCGAAAAGACTCGTAGTCCCAGGGTCGTGTCATAATACGTTGCGTCATAAAAATTGAAGTTCATCTGTTCGATGATTTCCTGGTAAGTATTCGGCGGGCTTTCTCCCGGGGCAATGATATCGATATACAATTTGTAATTTGATTCTGTCGTGTCATAGACACGAAGGATGCTGTAGGTAAAATTCCTTGCATTGACAATGACAAGAGAAGTATCCGTAGAGGACGTATTGACGATTCCGAAAGACGGCAGGATCAGGGATTGTACATAGGCGCTGTCATTTATGGTGACGATCTTTCTGTCGGAGCCGCTCTCGATATCAAACACATAGTCGATACCGTTGGGGACTTCAAAGAAAGCATCATTTTTATGCTTCGGGTTGCTCAGATTGGACGCTGTCTTTTCGACGGAGCAATAAACGAAGTTTGCGGAGCCTTTGGCAGAATAGAGAAAATAACTTCTTGAAGTGGTGCAGGGCACAGAAACCGTATAGGCGATGAGAAGGGTATTCAGATTGGGATAAGCGGTTATGTAACTGGAACCTCCGTCGGTCGATACCATGATCGGAGTGGTGCGTGAGGTCAATCCCCCCGAAACCGGAGAACCCGGCACAGGCGGCAAAACAAAGGTTGCGCTTTCGTAAATGATTCTGTTTTCCGAGGGTACTCCGCTTGTATTGGTATTGAAATAACTGACTTCAATCATCTGATCGACCAATTGGGACGGGTCCGTCGCAACGATGACGTTGATTCGGGCCATATCGTTTGCGATGCCTGTTCCGTTTACCGTAAAGGCGACGCTGGCGCGCGGCGCATACAATACTTTGTTATCCGGCATCGGTATATTGCGCAATATCCCATAAAAGGTATTGTTCAGATAATAAAATGAACTTGGGTCGGCCATTTTTAACACAGAGTCTACAGAATCGATGGGAAAGTCCTTGTTGTTCGGCCAGTTGAGCGACTCCAATGATTTGAGCTGATACCGGTATTTTAAGCTTGGAGTATCCGAATTATAGGTTCCGCTGTAGAAAAGGACATTCTGGCTCATATCATAGGTCACCGATGTCGCCGAGGTGGGAGTGTAGATTTCCTTAGCATAATCAAAATCGGTTCCGCCTCCCGAAGGATTGGTTTCGGGAGCGACTTTGACGGCATAAATCTTGACATAGGTGGCGCTTGAAGAAGACGTCGTTGTGATGTAGCCCCTGCCGACCGTGAACTGCAGATAATTTGAAAGCGTGGAAGAGCTTGAATAAGACCTTCGCATATAAAATGTATAGTTGCTTGAGTATTTATACAATCTTACGCCTTCGGGAAAGTTCGTCGAAGAGGAAGAATACATATAACTCAGGGTATCATATATGCGCAGCGGACGCTCTTCTTCTACAATCAGTCCGGAAGAATTGGTTATCGTTTGTCCGTAACACAGATATTGCAGATTATAAGATGTGTAACCGCTTCCGTTCAGCCGTAAAGGAGCGTATGAACCATAGGAATATCTGGTCAGACCATCCGGAGTCGTGCCGATTACGCTTCTTGTGGTGCCCACTCGGAACGTATAATAGACTAGCTGGTCTTCGGGTATGATAAAATTTGAAGTATCGATTTTTTGGGCGGCTACGGTTTCGCCGTATTTCATGAGGGCATACTGGATTCCATCCTTTTCATATACAACCATAAACCTGTATGCGGTATAATTGGTGCCGAATACGCTGGTGGAAGGAGTGTAATATCCGGATGCGGCGGTCAGATTGCTTGCGTTCAGTTCTGTACAGAGATATTTTTTTCCGTTGGTGTACAGAGTCTGGGAAGAAGGCGTGTTGTAGGTGCCGGTGCTGGAAATGCTCCATAAATTGCTGTCCTGAACTTCCCAAAGCTTGGCGATTCTGTCCTCGCTCAACGACTGCCGGGAGTGTACAAAAGTAAATACACCGATCTTGAAATACGTTTTTTCCAGTCCGTCCAGGATTACCGTGTCGGCATAAAGGTTGTTGAGTTCCTGTGTCTGCTGTAATCCGTAGCTGCTGTTCGTCATGGGCGCGCCATAGATTTCTTCCATATACTCCCAGATATCTTCCGAATACAGAATACCTAGTCCAAAACCGCTGTACAGTCCGCCCGAGGTGTTGACACCATTGTAATTTACCGGCAAAGTGGATTCGGCCACCATGATTTGTTTATAAAAACCCAGAATGCCGCCCGCCGTTGTATATTGGGTTGTGGGCTGGTCTGCAAGGATTTCGAACGCATTGAGCGCTGCGACAGGCTTGCCCGAAACGATTGTCGTGGTGTAATGCACACTGATATTCTCTATTCTGCAGTACTGCGCGTGCCCGGCAAGGATGCCGACATGGTTGGACTCCAAATCTTCTGTCGTAGAAAAATAATCCGTATGCTCCGGTTTCGGGACGGCGCCCGTTGTATCCGATGATATCTGAATGTTGCTCAGCAGAAGATTGCCGATGTAGCCTGTCGTAACGATTTCTTCATTGGTGCCGTCCGGGTCGTTGGGGTCGGGACGTCCGACATTGCCGAACAGGCCGATGTCAATCTGTCCTTCATATGCAAGGACGCGGAGGTTGCCGAGGGTGGAAGTGTCGGAAATCTGGTTGCCCGGAAGAGTGGCATAAAAGACGGGATTGCTGGTTGTTACGCCGCGAATGGTACTGATGAAGGGGAAATCTTCACTTCCTATCGAGGGTATCTCCAATAAATCGTTGATCGAACTGCCGCCGACATAGCAGGGATTGCCTTCGGGGGTTGAGACCTGAAACACGGTATTTTCGTTGATAGCGGTGATGTCCTTTTGGTTCTGGAGGGAATACAGGTTGAGCAGATGCCTGTTTTCGTAAATAAGAAAAGGATTGCCTTCGGTTCCCCATGGCGCGGTCGGATTGGGGGGATTGGTAAGGTGGCCGAACAGGTTGTCGACATCAACGACTGCGCCGGCTGTATCCTGGGCGGTATCCGAAAAATAGGCGGCTGCCGGTTTCATGAACAGCATCATGATGCAAAACAGACCGATGGCAAACAGAATAAGATTTCGTCCGATTAGATGATTTTCTGATAATCTATTCATTGTCTGCCGTCCTTGTTTCGCTGTTCAGATTTAATACGAATTCGATGCTGTATGGCATGTATTCTGCAGGTACTCTCCGGATGATATTCATGAATTCTTCATAACGGAGTTCTAATTTTATATAAATCCATTCTCCGTTGCCGATGTATACGCCGTCCGAGAATGACTGGCCGGGAGTGTCAATCGTATCTCCCGTTGATGGCAGATAGGAGGAAAGTGCGGATGGTGTCAGATTGTCGGCAGCGGAGTGGCAGAAATAATTCTGAATGCAGGATTGAGGTACTTCGGCAGAATAATAGTCGAGGGCGTTATCCGTCACCGGCGTATAGGTCTGATTGATAAAACGGTATACATGAATGATGATTTCATCAACCATAACGTTATAATAATAATTGGCGCATAGGGGATCATGGACTTTCATTTTAAGAAAAACATTGCAATCTTCAGGCATTTCGATCATGTTGTCCAATGAGCCGAAATAAGGATAAAATGAGCTGCTCATACCTGTAGAGGGTACGATGGTCCATTTGTTTTCGTCCGAAGATTCTTTATTCCAATAATACAGCACCAAAGACGTATCCAACTGACCCGTAGTAAAGGTATTGTCCGAGACAAAACGCGATGTGGAAAACCAGGCGTATACTGTTCCGGCTGTAAGCGCGAAAACAGCGGCAAGCAGCAGCAAGGAGAGAAAAAGAGTAAGCTTTGAAGAGGATGTTTTCATATTCTTCCTTTCTCCTTCTATCTTAATGTCAGCTTCCGGATGCATACATAGTTTTCTGAATTCAGAAATATGTTCTGATTGGTCCCGTTGTCGACAAAGGTAATTTCGATCTCAATAATCGTTGTAGTGCCAACGGGAAGCGTCAGATTCGTCAACAGATCCAGACGTGGAATCGATTCGATGGCAGCATCAACGCTGTTTGCCTGCCCTTTGAGGACTCCTTGAGAACTGGTTGCAACAAGATACTTATCCTTTCCGACGGCATATTCCGTCAGATCGATTGTCTGGCCTTCTGTGGTGGCCCGGATATCAGAAATCTGGAGCTGTGAACCCAGATAATAATACAGATTGTCGCTTATGTATGGAACTTCGGCTCCGTTCACACCGTCCGGCGGCCAGAAAAAGAGCGAAACCAGAAGGTCTTTTGTGTCATTATTGACGCATTTCACATACAATATCTTCCGGTTCAGACTGCCGCAGAAGATATCATCAAACAGGATATCATAAAGCTCATCACTCCAGATCTGGCCATCGGTACTCAAAAAAATATCCAGATTTCTTTCTTCTCTGGTATCAACCTCGATATTGCTTTTTGCGGGACCGGAAGAAAACCAGGCAAAAAGATACGCGGCACAGGTCGCAAGACAGACTACGCCCGCAACGATGGCCATAACAAGACTGGCGATGAATTTTTCTGAACTCCGATTCATACGCATGCACATTCCCTGTATGAAAGCTTCTCCGCGAGCGTTAAAACCGGATTATTCGGAATCATATGAATGGCGCAGGTCATTCTGCACGCAATAAAAAAGACACCGATAAGAACCGGGAGTCTTTGCAACGGTACAATCGCGATGATGAATATGAAAAAGAATTTATTTTCGCCCATTGTTTCAGCCTTTTTTATACATGCCATTGTATAGGATGCAACAATACCTCCTTGAACCTTTTTATTTCAAAAAGGACGGACCCTTTAACATAGGGGAAATGGCAACTGGCTGTCTCGGCGAGACCCTATAGCTTTGTGACACTATCTCACGATAGTTTTACCTTTATTATTGATGTTTGCATTATTATATTAGCAAAAAATGCGAATGTTGTCAAGCAGTCTTTTCTTGTGCGGCAATCTCTGCGAACTCTGTGGTCCCTTAAGGACAAACTTCACATATTTTCGCATTTGCATCTTCAGATGCGATCATGCCGTCGGACGGCAAACATGTTGGTCAAGAGATCGGCTCCCGAAACAAAAAGCGCCCAGAAATGAGCGCTTTG